>JAEUHG010000083.1 GCA_016795425.1 Verrucomicrobiales bacterium | reverse complement strand
CGCGCGCCGGGCTGGAATGCGAACCTTGGCGGAGGACGGCTGGCGCCTGGTGCGTCTCGGCGTCACCACCCCGGAGGAGGTGCTGCGCGTCACCAAGGAACAGGCGCCGACCGACGACGCGGATCGCGCCGTCCCCGAGTTAGTCGCCACCAGCGGCTCCGCCTAACGCCCCAAAGACATGCCCGTCTTCGATTACCGCGCACTTCAGTCGGATGGCTCGATCACCGAGGGCCATCTCGAGGCTGGCGGGCGTCACGAGGCTTTGCGTCAGATGGAGGCCCGCCGCCTGCGCACCATCCGGTTGGTGGAACGCGCCCACGGAAAGGCCCCGACCGCCCGTTCGCACCGTCGCACCAATGGCGCACCCGCGTCGGCAGCGCCGACCGCCCCGTCCAGCCCTTCCCCTAAACCGTCCTCCGTCGCAGGCCCCTCCGGCTCCCCTGCCAATCCCGGGCCCACACCCGCCAACGTGGGCGCGGGACTGCTCTGGGGGAAATCCACCAAGATCACGGCGCGGATGTTGGAGAACTTCACCCGGCTGCTCTCCAGTCTCCTGGCCGCCGGAGTTCCCCTCAGTCGCGCGCTGGTGATTCTGCACAAGGAATCCTCCACCCCGACGGCGGGCGCCAAGTGGAAGGAGATCCACGATCTAGTGGTCGATGGCATGTCCCTGGCCGACGCGATGGCCAAGTTTCCCGACACCTTTCCGCGTGTTTACGTGGCGATGGTGGAAGCCGGAGAAACCGGCGGCTTTCTCGACATCGTCCTTTCGCAGATCGCGGATTTCCAGGCGCGGGACAAGGAGATGAAAGGCAAGGTCATGGCGGCCTTGCTCTATCCGGTGATCCTGCTGGTGCTCGCCATTGGCGTGCTGGTCCTGTTGCTCGTCTTCTTCATCCCTCGTTTCCAAACGATCTTTGCGGGATTCGGCGGGCATCTGCCGCTGCTTACCCAGATGATCGTCGCCACCAGCGACCTGCTCCGCCACTACGGACTCTTTCTCGCCGTCGGTATCGTCGTCGGCGTGGCCCTCGTTCGCAATTGGCTGGTATCCGCCGCCGGTCGGCGAGCCTGGGAAGGCGCCATTCTCCGGCTCCCCATGATCGGGCCACTGGTCGCCCAGTTCGCCATGGCCCGCTTCTGCCGCATGCTCGGAACGCTCCTCGGCGCCGGGGTGCCGCTCATCAATGGTCTCAACGTCGCCCGACGTTCCATCGGCAACCAGATCCTCGTCGACGCGGTCGCCCATTCGATCGATCGCGTCAAGGAAGGCAAAGCCCTCGGACCCAGCCTATCCGAATGCCGAACCCTGTTCCCGGGATCGGTGTTGGAAATGATCGCCGTTGCCGAGGAAAGCGCCCGCCTCGACAAGGAGTTGGTACGTATCGCCGACGTCACCGAAGGCGACCTGGACCGTCAGTTGCGCACCGTGGTCGCCCTGGCCGAACCGCTCATGCTGTTCGCCATCGCAGGCTTCATCGGCACCATCTTCATCGGCATGGTCATCCCTATCTTCACCCTGCAGGATTACATCAAATAAACTGCCCCAGACGCATCCTATGAGACTCCCCTCCCTCCTCCCCACCCCTCCGGTCCGCCGCCGCGCGTCCACAGCCGCCGCCGGTTTCACCCTCATTGAGCTGCTCCTGGTCCTCGCCATTCTCGGCATCCTGGCAGCCATCGTCGTACCCAAGTTCTCCGGTCGCACCGAGCAGGCTCGCGTCACCGCCGCCCAATCCCAGATCGCCACCTTCGGCACCGCCCTCGATGCCTACGAGGTCGATATGGGTTCGTATCCTCTGGGCAAGGACGGCCTCCAGGCCCTGGTCCAGGAACCCCGCGATTCCAAGAACTGGAAAGGACCCTATCTCAAGGGTGAGATCCCCGTGGATCCTTGGAATCAACCGTACCTCTACGAATGCCCTGGCCGTCGCAACAACAAGTCCTACGACCTGTCTTCGATTGGACCTGATGGACGCGACGGCACCGACGACGACATCGCCAACTGGCAGACCGCCTCGAAGTAGGACCTCGCCCGCCGAGGGAAGGCCTTCATGCGCACCATGCCGCCACTTCGACCCAGTCGTTCCCTCCTCGGAACTGCGGGGTTCACCTTGATCGAGCTCATCCTCGTCATGGCGATCCTGGTCGTCGCCCTCGGCGTCACGTTTCCCGCCCTGAAGCGATTCTTCCAAGGTCGCGTTCTCGATGCCGAAGCGCGTCGCCTACTCGCCCTCACCCGCTACGGCCAAAGCCGCGCGGTCTCCGAGGGCATTCCCATGATTCTGTGGATCGACGAACGGTCCGGACGCTACGGCCTGGAACCCGCCAGCGGCTTCGCCCTCGACGATGACGGCCTCGCCCGTGAGTACAAACTCGACGACGACCTCACCCTTGAAGCCGACACCGACCGGCGCGCGTCCATGCGATCCGGCTTCGGACAGGTCAATGTCCAGTCGGCCACCACCGTGACGGTTCCGGAACCCACCCTCCGCGCACCCACCGTCAGCCAGCAGGGTTCGCGCCTCGCCGGGGTGGAACGTATCGGATTCCGACCCGATGGTTCCATTGATCCCGACAGCCCGACACGGATCACCCTGCGCCAGGGCGAGCTTGAAACCACCTGGCTCGTCCAGGCCACCAACCGCCTGGCGTATGAACTTCGATCGGAGGAACCCCTGTGACCCTCTCCGGTAACCGGGCTTCCCATCGATGCCCTGGCTCCTCCTGGCAACAACAGCAACGGGGCCGCCTCCGTGGCTTCACCCTGGCCGAAGTCCTCGCCGCCTTGGCTTTTCTTGCCATCGTGATCCCGGTCGCCGTCGGCGGTCTTCGCGTCGCGTCGCTCGCCGGCCAGGTGGGTCAGCGGAAAGCCGTCGCCGCCCGCATCGGCGAACGCGTGCTCAACGAATGGCTGGTCTCCAACCAGGGTGGGGCCGGACTGCCTCGCGGTTCCACCCATCAGGATGGCAGCGACTACGATTGGTCGCTCCGATCCGAAGCCTGGCTCGACGGCTCCATGCGCGTGATCACGGTCACGGTCGAGTACCGAATCCAGGGCCAGGAGTATGATCTTCGCCTGAGCACCTTGGTCGGCCCGAATAGTCTATGAGGCCGCTCCGTTCATCTCCCAGCCAACCCCCAGGAGGCTTCACGCTGATCGAAGTCATCCTGGCACTCGCCATCGCCGCCGTGGTGTTGGTGGCCGTGAACGGTCTGTTCTACTCCGCCCTGCGCCTTCGTGAACGTTCCATCGAAAGTTTCGAAGCCGCTCAACCCCTTCAACGCGCGCTGACCATCATCCAACGGGACCTCGCCAATCTCGTGCCTCCCGGCGGCACCTTGGGTGGCGTGCTCCAAACCACCCCCACCAACACCGCCGTCCGCCCCGGCCTCGCCAGTCCGGAATTCCGCACCGCGACCGGACGCATCGACGACACGACGCCATGGGCCGAGGTGCAGAAGGTCTCCTACCTGCTCACGGATGCCACCAGCAGCAGCACCAACCGCGGCCAAGGTCGTGCCCTCGTCCGATCCGTGGTCCGCAATCTGCTCCCGTCCGGTATGGATGAGTTCAACGACGAATGGCTGATGGATGGCGTCGATTCCCTGACCTTCAGTTTCTATGACGGCACCCAATGGTGGACAACCTGGGACAGCTCGTCGCAGACCCCCGCGCTTCCTCGGGCCATCAGAGTCGAACTCCAACCCTCCGCCACGACCCGCTATGGCGACCTGCCAGAACCGGTGGAACTGGTCGTCCCCATACTGGTGGAAGCCCAGACCAATCAAACCTCCCAGTCCTCCGCCGATGGCGGGAGCGCCGGAGGTGCGCCATGATCCTGGCACCGCCTTCCAATCGGGGTTCAGTCCTCATCGTCGTGCTTTGGGTCACCTTCGGGCTGGTCAGCATGGCGCTGTACTTCGCGCATACCACCAGTCTGAACCTCCGAACCGCCGACAACCGCGTCGCCGCTTCCAGCGCCCAACTCGCCATCGATGGCGCCGTGCGTTACCTCACCAACATTCTCGCCACCGCCGAGACCCCGGGGGCTTTGCCTGATCCCATCACCTACCGCAGTGACGGCGCACCCGTGGGCGACGCCACTTTCTGGATCGTCGGCCGGTCTCTCACCACCTCCTCCGGATCCACCCCCACCACACCCGTCTTCGGACTCACCGACGAAACGTCGCGTATCAATCTCAACACCGCCACCGCGGAAATGCTGCAGTGGCTGCCACGAATGACGCCGCAATTGGCCGCGGCCATCGTGGATTGGCGTGACTCCGACAGCACGGCCTCCGAGGGCGGTGCCGAAGACGACCTCTACCTGCGCCTCCCCATGCCCTACCGGTGCAAAAACTCGCCGTTCGAATCCGTGGAGGAGCTTCGATTGGTTTACGGCATGACCTCCGAGATTCTGTACGGCGAAGACTCGAACCTCAACGGGGTCCTGGATCCGAACGAAAACGATGGTGACGAATCGCCGCCCGCCGACAACCGCGACGGCCGTCTCGATCCCGGATTGATCGAGTACACCACGGTGTGGAGTTACCAACCCACCACCACCGGCGACGGGTCCAACCGGGTCGATCTCGCTTCCAACGACAATCAAGCGCTCGCCACTCTGCTCCAGGAAAAGCTCTCCACGGATCGCGCCAACGCGATTCTGCGCCAGCTGGGCAACCCCGCGACCGGCTTCCGCAGCGTGCTCGAGTTCTATATTCGCAGCCAGATGACCGCCGCGGAACTCGCGCTCATCGAAACCAATGTCATGGTCGCCGGAACTAATTCCCTCGCCGGTCTCATTAACGTCAACACCGCCCCGGAACCCGTTCTCGCCTGCATCCCCGGCATCGGCACCGAGCGCGCCCCTTCCCTGGTGGCACGCCGGGCCTCCAACGATCCGCGCACCCCCTCGATCGCCTGGGTCACCGAAATTCTCGACACCGAACAGGCGATCGAGGCCGGCCCCTATCTCACCGGTCATTCCTATCAGTTCACCGCGGACATCGTTGGCGTGGGCCATCACGACCGCGGGTTTCGCCGCAGCCGTTATGTCTGCGACCTGGCCGGTGCGACCCCACGCATCGCCGCGCGGCGCGATCTTACCGACCGCGGTTGGCCTCTGGGCGCCCCGTTGCGTGCCCAACGCCTCCTCGCCCTGCAGAACCGCCGATGAAAGCCCACCCCAAAACTCGCAGCGGCACGACCCTGCTCGGCCTCGCTTTCGATGCCGACCGCCTGGAAGCCATCCTGCTGCGCCGGACCAACGGTTCGGTCGAGATTCTGAAGACGCTGACCGTCCCGCTCTCCCTCGAACCGCTCTCCGATAGCCCTGAGCTTCTCGGCCTCGCCATCCGCAAGGCACTGGACGAAGCCGGCATCAAGGAACGCCGCTGCACGGTGAGCCTGCCGATCCAGTGGCTCCTGACATTGCAGGTCCGACTTCCCGAGCTTCCTCCCGAAGACCTCGAAAGCCTGGTTCAACTCGAGGCCGAGCAAGGATTCCCGTTCCACCCGGAGACATTGATCACGGCACAAACGCGCCTCCGCACTCCCTCCGGCGATGCCTACGCCACCCTCGTCGCGGTTCCGCGCGACCACGTCCACCGACTTGAAAAGGCCCTCGTCGCCGCGCGCCTCCGGCCGGTCTCATTCTCGCCGGCACTGCCCTCCCTCTGGCGCCCGAACAAGTCCCAACCCCCCATCCTGGCCCTGATGCCCGGCGACCGAAACATCGACCTCGTCGTCCTCGCCCCCGAAGGCGGTCTGGCCCTGCTTCGCACCCTGGATGGCGTCTACGATTTCGAAAGCGGTGCCAAACAGCTCGACATCGAGCAACTCCGCCGCGAACTGCGGGTGACTCTCGGCCAGATCCCGGCCGACCTGCGTGACGCGCTCCACCAGGTGATGGTTGTCGGAGACAATGAGACAGCCGCGGAACTCTTCGAGACGCTGCCGACGGCTGCCGACTTCTGGGGCCCCGCGACCCAGCATCTTCGACACCTTCCCACCGGCGAGTTCGCGGTGACCGTTCCCCACAACACACCCGTCTCGCGCGCACTGATCCCTGCTCTCCGCTTCATCGCGGATGCCAGGGTGCCTCTCGAATTCCTTCCACCCCGCGTCAGTCCCTGGTCCGCCTTCCTGGCGCGTTATTCCAACCGAAAGGTCGCCGCTATCGGCGCGGTTGCCGCCGCGGTCGCTGTCCTCGTCGGGAACGCCTTCCTTGTTCAGGAGATACGCCTGTGGCATTGGCAGTCGCGCTGGAACGCCGTCGCCAAAAGAGTCACCGAACTGGAGACCCTCCAGCAGAACATTCGGAAGTTCCGGGCGTGGGATGACGACTCCTTCCGATCCCTTGCGGTGCTCCGAAGACTGACCGAGTCGTTTCCCGAGGACGGCACAGTCTCCGCCAAATCGGTCGAGATTCGGCCGCCCGCCACGGTGATCTGCTCCGGATCAGCGCGCGACCGTCAGGCGCTCCTCGCCACTCTCGAAAAACTGCGGGCGGCCCGCGAGGTCGCCGACGTCAAAGTCGAGCAGATGCGAGGCAAAGCACCGGTCGAATTCACCTTCAATTTCCAGTGGAACGAAGGCGCCCAGCCATGACCATGAACCCTCAGGACCGCCAACGGAAGCTGGGCTGGCTCGCCGCCGCCGCGCTCGGGATCCTCATCGGCGACCAACTCATCCTCGGCCCCCTCATCAAGGGTTGGAAGTCCCGCACCGACACCATTGCTCGCCTCAGCAAGCAGGTGACCCAGGGGCAAATCCTGCTCGACCGAGAGACTGGCATCCGGCAGCGCTGGGATCAGATCCGCACCAATACGCTCTCTCGCCAGATCTCCGTTGCCGAAGGCCAGTTGCTCAAAGCCTTCGATCGCTGGTCCCAGGAAAGCGGCGTGGGCGTCGGCTCGGTTCGACCCCAGTGGAAACGGCTCGATGATGACCACACCACGCTCGAGTGCCGTGTCGATGCCTTCGGCAGCCTCGCCAACCTTACCCGATTCCTGTACCTCATCGAAACGGATCCCCTGGCTGTGAAAATCGAGGCCATCGAAATCGGCACCCGGGACAACGAAGCCCAGCAACTCACGCTCGGTCTCCAGATCAGCGGTCTGATGCTGCATCTCCCCGGCTCCGGATCATGAACCCGCGCGCCACCACGCTTGCTTCCGCACTCCGGCGCCTCCTGCTGCCGGCCCTGCTCGCCGGTATCCTCCGCGACCCCGGCGCGTCCGCGCAGCCCACCAACTCGCCCGCGGCGGCTCCCACCACCCCGGCCTCTCGATCCGACTTCGCCACCTACCGCGTGATCGCCGAACGGAACATCTTCAATGCCGGCCGCTCCGGCCGCACCGGCCCGGCTGCCAGCCGCGAAACACGACGTCCTCCCCGCGTCGACACCGTCGCCCTCGTCGGCACCATGAGCTACGAAAAGGGCACCTTCGCCTTCTTCGAAGGCAGCAGCTCGGAGTTCCGCAAGGTGCTCAAAACCGGCGGCACCATCGCCGGTTACACGCTCCGCGAAATCACCCCCGCCGGCGTCCAGTTGCAGTCGGGTGAAAAGACCCTTCAATTGAAGGTGAACAGCCAGTTGCGGCGCGAGGACGATGGCGAATGGGAAATCACTGCCCGCACCGAATCGTCGGCCAGCCCGACCTCGAGCAGCAGCGGTTCCCGTCGGGACCGTGACGCCTCCGCCGACAACGGTCGGGACCGGCGCGAATCCCGGTCCTCCGAAGGCGGTGGAACGGCCGCCGCGACTTCGGGTTCCGCACCGGCCAGCGATCCCAGCGAAGTTTTGAAACGTCTGATGCAGCAACGAGAACAGGAACTGAAATGAATCCCTTCCCCACCATCCGCGGGCCCCTCGCTGCTCTGTGGCTCGTCCTGGCTCCCGCCCTCGCCGCCCAGGAACCCGCCACCCCCGCCAGCGACAACACGCCTACCCCCGCCGCGACGGCCCCGGCGCCCACCGACAACGTCCAGTCCCAGCCCCCCGCATCCAACCCGCCGCTTCCCGACGGCGAGAAGGGGCTTCGGATGAACTTCCGCGGCGTGTCCCTGGACATGGTCCTCGATTACCTGAGCGATGCCGCCGGGTTCATCATCAACCTGGAGACCGAGGTCCGGGGCCGCGTCGATGTTTGGAGCAACCAGCCACTCTCCAAGGAGGAGGCAGTGACGCTGCTCAATACCGTGCTCAACAAGAATGGCTACGCCGCCATCCGCAATGGGCGCACCCTCACCATCGTGAGCCGCGACGATGCCAAGAAGCGCGACATCCCGGTCATCAGCGGCAACGACCCCGACCAAATCCCGCGCAGCGACGACATCGTCACCCAGATCATTCCGGTGCGTTACATTGGTGCGGTCCAGTTGGTGAAGGATCTTCAACCCCTCCTTTCCACCTCCGCCACGCTCACCGCCAACGAAGGCGGCAATGCCCTCGTCCTCACCGACACCCAAGCCAACATTCGGCGAATGGCGGAGATCGTTGAAGCCCTCGACACAGCCGTCTCGAGCGTTTCTTCCGTCCGCGTCTTCACCCTCCGCTATGCGGACGCCAAGGCCGTTGCCACCGTGGTAAAGGACCTATTCCAGCAGCAGGACACCTCCCGCTCCGGAAACAACAACCAGGGAGGCCCCGGCCGGTTCCTTGCCCAGTTCCGCGGTGGTCCCGGTGGTGGCGGCGGCGACGCGGGCGGAAACACGGGTTCCACCGGCAGCAGTCGCGCCCCCACCCCCAAGGTGAATGCCGTCGCGGACGAACGCAGCAATTCCGTCGTGGTCAGTGCTCCGGAAGAACAAATGGTCGTCATCGTGGGCGTCATCACCCAGATCGATACCAACGTGGAGGACATCACCGAACTCAGGGTCTTCCGTCTCAAGTATGCCGATCCGCAGGAAACGGCCGATCTCCTCACCAGCCTGTTCGAGGATACCGGTTCCTCCCAACAGAACGCCAACAACCGCGGCGGCCAATTGCGCTTCGGCGGCGGGCCTTTCGGCGGCTTCGGCGGCAATCGCGGTGCCAATGCGGCCAATGATCAGAGCGTGCGCATGCGCCAGCAAACACGCGTCGTCGCCGTGCCCGACCTCCGCACCGGTTCCGTCGTCGTCAGCGCCGCTCGCGATCTCATGGAGCAGATCGGTCGGATGATCGAGCAACTCGACGCGGATCCCGCCCGAAAACAGAAGGTCTTCGTCTATTCTGTCGAAAACTCCGATCCGCAGGCCGTCCAGGAAGTCCTCGAAACGCTCTTCCCCAACCAGAACACCACCACCGGACGCAACACCCGAAACACTCAGCGCCAAAACAACAATCAATTGAACAACCGCCAGACGCAGACCCAAAACCAAGGCAACCGGAACAACACCGGCTCGGGCTTCGGCGGTGCCGCCATCGGCGGCAATAACCAGGGCATTCGCTGACCTCCCGCCACTCCCGGATCTCTCATGAAACTCCCGCCTCCATTGAAGACGCTCCTATCCGGCCTGGTCCCGCGACTGCTCTTCGCCCTGCTCGCTTTCCTGACACTCACGGCGTCGGCCCAAAACACGGGCGCCGGTCGCACTCGCACCTCGGGCACTGGGAGCGCCGTCTACCCGGGAAGCACCGAGATCGGTGGTGCCACGGTCACCTACGACCAGGAAACCCGCAAACTCATCGTCATCGCCGACGAGGAAACGGCGGCTTATGTCAGCCAGGTGGTCACCAACCTCGACCGCCCTGCTCCCCAGGTTCTCATCAAAGTGGTCTTCCTCGAAGTCACCTATCGCAATGGCATGGATCTCGGGGTTGAAGGCGCCTATCAGAAGGATGTCGGCAATGGCAACGTCGCCACCTTGGGCCAGGCGTTCGGCGGGCTGCCCGGTATCAATTCCGGGTCCGGACTTTATCAACTCGCCGGAAGCGAGTTCCAAGTCACCCTGCGTGCCATCGCCGAAGCCGGAAAACTGGAGGTCCTCTCGCGTCCCACGATCCTCGCGCGCAACAACCAGGAGGCCACCATCACGGTCGGTCAACAGGTGCCCCTGATCACCAACGTGCGCTATGACAACTTCGGGAATCAGATCAACGCCATCACCTACCAAAGCGTCGGCATCATCCTTCGCGTCACGCCCTTCATCACGTCCAATGGCATGGTCGAGATGATCGTCAGCCCGGAGATTTCGAACCTCTCCGATCAGACAGTCGCCATTTCCACCGGCACCAATTCCGTCGGCGCCCCCGTCATCAACACGCGCTCCGCCGACACGGTGGTCATCACCCCCGACGGCCAGACCGTGGTTATCGGCGGCCTGATGCAAAACTCCAAGACTTCCAGCACCAGCAAGATTCCGTTCCTCGGCGATATCCCCGGGCTCGGCGCTCTCTTCCGTCGCAAGGTTACCAGCGACGTCAAAACCGAGCTGCTGATCTTTCTCACGCCGCAGATCGTCAAACACCCCACCCTGCTGACTTCCGTCACCGCCAAGGAACAAGCCAATCAACAAATCACCCCCCAGGCGTTCTCTCAGGAGGACCTCAACCGTTTCCTGCGCGATCTCCCGCCCAAGGCCCCCGAGCCCCAAAAGAAGAAGCGCCGTTCCAGGAGTACGGAATCCCAATGAACGGATCCCGGCGGCACCCCGCCGACTCGAACCTCCGACACCCCCAGTGAGCGCCCAGGTCAGCCAACGCACCCGGTTCATCTACGCCGGCCTCGCCGCCCTCTGGCTGCTCGTGGTGGCCTGGCAATCCCTGGAACATCAGCGCGTCCGACGCGCCGCGCGCACCGAGCTCGTCAATCGCGCGAAGGACATCTCCTCCACCCTCGGCCTCGTCATCCGTTCCCAACGCCGCTTCGGCGGGTTTGTCTCCCGCGATCGCATCGAGTCCGCACTCAACCTGCTCATCAAACCGGGCGACGTCACCGCCATTGCCCTCCTGAGTGATGCCGGGGAGATCATCGCCTCCGCTGGAGCCCCCCTCGAACCCGAAATCAAGGCGATGGTCCCGAGTGCCGAGTATTGGGGCGCTCATTCCGTCGCCCTCATGAACCTGGTTGATCTCGGCACCAACCTGACTTCCGAAACCGACAATCGAAACGCCACGATCGTCGTCCCTTGGAATGAAATGTCCCCCTTCGGCTCCAATCGCCCGCCCGGACCTCCTCCGCCCGGGGGACCTGGCCGCGAACCACCACCCGAAGTTGGTCCCCGCCCTGAAACGCCGGCCGGACCGATGCCGGACCGCCCGCCGCAGCCCGGACAGCGCGGCCCCGAAGCGCCAACCTCCGAACTCGCCGATGGGGCAACTTCCAGCACCACCAATGCGGCGGCCAGACCCCGTGGACGCCCCCGTCGCGGGGAGGGTCGGTTCCCCTTCAACCGCCCTTATTGGATGAGCGAGGAGGAATACAAAGACCTGGTCCAGAAGAAGGGTGTGCATAGCTTCGTGCTGGTCCTCCCCACCCAGTCCATGACGTCGACGACCCGCCAGGATCTCTGGCTGCGTGGCATTCTGAGCGCGTTTGCCGGGGTTTCAGCCATTGGTCTGGCTCTCGCCTGGTCCAATCTCATCCGGTCCGCCGACCTCGAGGTGCGCCTGGCTCGCGCGGCCGAACTCAACGCCCGGCTCAAGGAGATGAACCTCGCCGCCGCCGGGCTCGCCCACGAGACCCGCAATCCGCTCAACATCATCCGCGGACTTGCCCAGCTGATTTCCAAACAACCCGCCGTCTCGCCGGAAACGCATGAGCGTTCCCGCGACATCATCGCGGAGACCGACCGCGTGACCGCGCAACTCAACGAGTTCATCAACTATTCCCGACCCCGCGAAGTCCGGTGGTCGGCCTTGCCTCTCGACAACATCGTCGCCGAAGTCGTCCGCGCGCTGACCTCCGATCTCGAGGACCATGATGTGCGGGTCCATGTCATGCCCGAGTTGCCGGTGATCCGTGGCGACGAGCAACTGCTGCGGCAGGCCCTGTTCAACCTGCTCCTGAATGCCGTCCAAGCCGTGTCGCGCGGCGGCCACATCGAAATCGTCGGAGAACGAACGGGCACGTCCGACTTCCGGCTCGAGATCCGGGATGACGGTCCAGGCGTGCCCCCTGAGCAGCGCCTCGAGATCTTCAAACCCTATTTCACCACCCGCGAAGTCGGCACCGGGCTCGGCCTCGCCATCGTCCAGCAGATTGTCCTCGCCCATGGGTGGGAGATCCAATGCCTCGCCCATCAACCAAAGGGTGCCATCTTTCGATTGGATCATCTCAAGATCGCCGCCCGAACCTGACCCGAGGTGCCGTTATGCCTCCCGATAAAATCACCAAAGCCCGTTCCCCGCGCATTCTCATCGTCGATGATGACGCCGGCCAGCGCGGGCTGTTGGATTCCTTCCTGCGAAGTCAGGGCTTCGACACCATCCCGGTCCCTTCGGGTGAAGCCGCCCTGGAGACGCTTCGATCGCAGGAGATCAACATGCTGATCTCCGACGTGCGTATGCCCGGAATTTCCGGTCTCGAAACCCTGCGCCGCGCCCGGGAACGTCACGCCATCCTCCCCGTGCTTCTCGTCACCGCCTATGCCGACATCCGCGAGGCCGTTGGCGCCATGCGCGACGGCGCGGTCAACTATCTCGCCAAACCCATCGATCTCGACGAACTGCTCGCCTCGGTGCGCACCGCGGTGGGATTGGCACGCTGCTCCGCGCCGAAATTCATGGCCGAGAAGCCGATGCCGCCGCAGATCATCGCCCGCAGCCCGCTGATGCAGGCGCTCTTCCACGATGCCGCCCTGATCTCAGCGTCGGAAAGCCGTGTGCTCATCACCGGCGAGAGCGGCGTCGGCAAGGAGGTTCTCGCCGATGTGCTCCACGCCTGGAGCCTCCGCGCCAATGGCCCTCTGGTGAAAGTCAACTGCGCCGCGATTCCCGAAACGTTGCTCGAGAGCGAGTTGTTCGGCCACGAGAAGGGCGCGTTCACCGGTGCGGTTGCACAGCGGATCGGACGCTTCGAACAAGCCTCGGGCGGCACCATCTTCCTCGACGAGATCGGCGACATGTCCCCGAATCTCCAAGCCAAACTCCTTCGCGTCACCCAGGACGGGCGATTTCAACGGGTCGGCTCGAATGCCGAAATTCACGCCAACGCCCGAATTCTCGCCGCCACCAATCGCAACCTGGAGGAGGAGGTCCGGCAAGGTCGGTTCCGCGATGACCTCTTCTACCGGCTCAACGTGGTCGAACTCAGCATTCCCCCGTTGCGCGAGCGCCGCGAAGACATTCTGCCCCTGGCCCTGCGGTTTCTCGAGGAATTGACGCAGAACCGTGCCCGCCTCTCTCCGGCGGTGTCCGAGGCCCTCGAACTCTACGCCTGGCCCGGTAACATCCGGGAACTTCGCAACGCCATGGAACGCGCCGCGCTCCTGTCCCGTGGCGAGGTCGTCCTGCCCGAGCACCTGCCCGCCCGCGTCCGAACCATCGCCACCAACGCCGCCACCAAACCGGTCCTGTCCGCCGAATCCCATGACGCCGTCAAGCTCGAGGAGATTGAACGACAGAGCATCATCCAGACACTGCACGAACACGGGTTCAACCGCACCGAAACCGCCCGCATTCTCGGCATCAGTCGGCGCGCCCTGATCTACAAACTCCAGCGCTACCGCGAACTCGGCTATCCCGTCGACGCCCCGTCCTCCGACACACCCGCCGTCCCGGCCGCGAATTAGGGCCAAGAGTCGCGGAAGACTCCGATCCGGATCACTCATCGTCAGGACGTACACGTGTGACCACCAACGCCAGCACCCCCTGATGGCGATCGGGCCGATGGTTTCACCCTCACTCCGCCGGCGGCAGTCGGACGCGGCACCGGTCTCCGCGGGACCCCGCGCCGACGCCGCACCCCCTCCGATCTCCCATTCACCTCTCCCCAATCGGCTTTCGCCACCAACCGTTTGGCGATAAGGCCAACTCCATGGCAGTTTGCCGGTCCGATGGCGCTGACGCGGTCAAAACCGGTCGCGACAGGACAAATCGGAGCCCGGACGGTCTTCTGCGCGCTTATCGCGATCGGCACTCCTGGGGACCCCTCCTCTCGGAACGGCCCTTCCCCGCCGAGGGATCTGCCCACCGAATGGGTGTTTGCCAACCGCGCCGTGTCCTAGCCAACCGGAGACCTGCCTATGCCAAACCACGCGAAACCTACGGAGACCAAGAAACTCAAACGCGCGAAATACGAAAGGGAGCTCCACCGGCTGCAGGTCAAACTGTGCCGGCTTCAAGAGTGGGTTCGATACAAGGGTTTGCGGGTGATCATCGTCTTTGAGGGACGGGATGCCGCCGGCAAAGGCGGCACGATCAAGGCCCTCACGGAGCGCGTCAGTCCGCGCGTCTTTCGCCTGGTGGCGCTGCCCGCACCGTCGGACCGCGAAAAGACCCAGTTGTACATTCAGCGCTACATGCAGCATTTCCCGGCGGCCGGGGAAGTCGTGGTGTTCGATCGCAGTTGGTACAACCGCGCGGGGGTGGAGTACGTGATGGGGTTCTGCAGCAAACAGCAGCACCAGCGGTTTCTCGAGCTCTGCCCTGCGATCGAGCAGCACCTCATCGACAGCGGCATCCAGCTCATCAAGATCTGGCTGGAAGTCAGCGACAAAGAGCAGAAGCGCCGTTTCGAAGCCCGTCTCGCCGATCCGCTGCGGCAGTGGAAACTGAGCCCCATGGACCTGCCCTCGCGCGAACGCTGGTTCGACTACTCGCGCGCCCGGGACCTCATGCTCAAAGCCACCGACACACGGCACGCCCCCTGGTATATCCTGCGATCCGACGATAAGAAGCGGGCGCGTCTCAACTGCCTGCGCCATATTCTCGACCAGATCCCCTACAAAAAGGCGCCGCGCCAGGAAGTCCGCATCCCGAAACGGTCCATGAAGGGCGCCTACGACGATCAGGCCGTGCTGAAGGGTCGCAAGTTCGTGCCCGAGAGATACTGAACCCATCTCGGCTCCGCGATAGGTCCACCCATCGGTCCCCCATCGCGCCTCACCCATGCGAGTCAACCCGAAGGCCCACGATTTGCCCCGCGATCCGGCCACGACTCCCATGCCGGCGCTGCGGTGGCTGAAGACCTATGACAAATCGCGGCTCCGAGGGGATGCCATCGCCGGCGTGACCCTCGCGGCGTACCTTTTGCCGGCCGCGCTGGGAGATGCCTCCTTGGCCGACCTTCGCCCGGAAGCGGGGCTGTACGCCTGTCTTTTTGGCGGTCTGGTCTTCTGGCTCTTCTGCAGTTCGCGCCACACCGTGATCTCCGTCACCTCGGCGATCTCTCTGCTCATTGGCTCAACCCTCGGCGAAATTGCCGGTGGGGATGCCGGGCGCTTGGCGGTTCTGGCCAGCGGCACGGCCTTGCTGGTGGCCGCCATCGCCTTCGTCGCCTGGCTCATCAAGGCCGGTTCCATCGTCAATTTCATCTCCGAGAGTGTGATGGTGGGATTCAAGTGCGGGGTCGCCTTGTATCTCGCCAGCACGCAACTTCCCAAATTACTCGGCATCCAAGGGGCTCACGGTGATTTTTGGGAGAACAGTCGCAGCCTCCTGCAACGCCTCCCGGATACCAATGCCGCGGCGCTCACGGCGGGAGGTTCGGCCCTGGTTCTTCTCATCCTCGGCAAGTTCTTCCTGACGCACAAACCCGTGACTCTGTTCGTCGTCGTGGGAGGCATCCTCGCCTCGTCCTCCCTTGGACTCGAGGCGCGCGGCGTGAAGGTCCTCGGCGAAGTCCCCAATGGTCTGCCGCTCCCAGCGCTGCCGCTTCTGGCTTGGAGCGACGTCAATGCCCTGCTTCCTCTGGCGTTTGCGTGCTTCCTCCTCGGCGCGGTCGAGAGCGCCGCCGTTGGTCGCACCTTTGCCGCCAAACACGGGTATCGCTTCGACGCCTCGCAGGAATTCCTCGCCCTCGCCGCGTCGAATCTAGCGGCCGCCCTCGGGCGTGGATTCCCGATCTCGGGTGGGCTGTCCCAATCCCTGGTCAACGAGGGAGGCGGGGCCCGAACACCGCTTTCCGGCGCCATCGCCGCCATGGTGCTGGTGGCCGTCGCCTTGGTGTTTTCCTCGCTGCTGAAGGACTTGCCACAGCCCGTCCTGGCCGCCGTGGTGTTGGTTGCCGTCGCCGGCCTCTTCAAAGTCTCCACGCTTCGTCACCTCTTCCTCCGTGACCGCCGCGAATTCATGGTCGCTATGGCCGCCCTGTTCGGCGTGCTGGGATCGGGCCTTCTGCGAGGGGTCCTGATCGGTGCCGTGATCTCGATGGTTCAACTCATCCGCCGTGCCGCGCGACCTCCTGTCGCACTCCTCGGCCGAATGCCGGGAACGCAGCGATACGCGGATCATGATCGAAGCCGCGAGAGCGAATTGATTCCGGGTCTCATGATCTTCCGCCCGGAATCGGGGCTGTTGTATTTCAACGTCGACCACGTCCGGGACCTCATTCTCAACCGGATTGATGAGGAAGTCTCCAGTCCCCGGCAGGTCATCCTGGATCTCTCGACCTCGCCCATGGTCGACTGGCAGAGTGCTCATACCCTCGCGGCTCTGGCGAGGGAACTCGCGGTTCGCCGGATCCGACTCGTGGTCGTCGAGGCGCGATCGGCGGTCCGCGATCGCCTGCGCACCGAAGGTCTCGACGAGCAACTGGGCATGGCCCCGAACTCCTCGTCGGTCGCGGATGCCGTGGACGTATTCCTCCAGGGCTCCGCCGCCCCACGTTGAACCCTGAGACCGTCATTTCGTCCCAAATCCGTTGCGTGAACGCCAGGTCCGGCGCCAGATGAACTCGCGACGGAATCCATGACTCCGCGATCCCGGACACAGCTCGGGATTGGCATCCATCGAACGAGGCTGGAGCGAGGTTACCCATGAACCACGCCACCACCACAAAGGCATCGAGGCCCGGAGAGAAGAATCCAGAGCGCCTCGACTCCGCGACGCGACGTCTCTTTGACCACGAGCCTTTCGGTTCTGGTTCCCCACGCGCGAGCGCGGCTCTAAGGTCTGTTTGGCTGAGCCTTGGAGTCACCGTGGCCGTTGGGTTGGCCATGCTCACGGTTCCCAACGCCACCGGTCTCGAGGTGACGCGCGTGGCGCAGTGGCCTGACGACCGGCGCGGATCCGCTCTAGGCGTTGCCATTCAGGAGAACCGCGCTTACCTCGCGCTGGGGAACGCCGGCGTGTCGATCGCCGATCTCTCCGACCTGTCTCATCCTCGCCGCCTCGGCGGCATCGACACGGAGGGCAACGCGGTCCATGTCACCGCCGCCAACGGATTTGTTTACGTTGCCGCCTCCGAAGCTGGAGTGAAAATCTTCGATGCCTCCGATCCGGCCCGCCCCGGCCGACTCGGCACCTACGATACTCCGGGTCAATGCCGGGCTGTGAACGTTGTCGAATCGCTCGCCTACGTCGCCGATGGCAGCGCGGGTCTCCAGATCCTCGACGTCGCCGACGGGGCCCATCCGCATCGGATCGGGTCCTACGACACCCGCGGTTCGGCGGAACGAGTCTTTGTCGCCGGCGACCTGGCGCTGGTCGCAGATTGGACGGCTGGTTTGGTCATCCTCGATGTGTCCAATCCGGCCGAACCAAAACTGGTGGGAAGTCATTCGACGGAAAGCGTCGCCTCGGATGTGGTGGTCGACGGAGCCTTCGCTTATGTGGCAGCCTTTGACAAAGGCCTGGAGGTTTTCGACCTTTCGAATCCGGCTTTCCCAGCCCGGGTGGGAGGGTGCGATACCCCACATGTCGCCGTGGCATTGGTGGTTGGGAAAGGCCGTGCCTATGTCGCGGACGGCGACGCAGGTCTGCAAGTCGTCGACCTCCTGGACCCGCGCGCGCCGCGTGTCGTGGGAGGATTCAGTCCCGGACCTGGGGGCAGCGCATCGGGCATCGCCAAGGTGAACGACAGCGTCTTTCTCGCGGATGGCCCGCTGGGCCTTCAAACGATCGACATCTCCACTCCGGAGATGCCGCGACGCGTCTCTCGCTTTCCCACCCATGGCGCGCCACGCGACCTGGCAGTGTCCGGCCAACAGTTGTACCTCGCCGACTTATGGGGTGGCATGGCGATCTTCGACGTGGCGGACCCCGAGCATCCGAGCTTGGCAGGGGTCCACATCGCGGACGGTGAAGCTTACGGGGTAGCCATTTCCGGGGCCATGGCTCTGGTAGCCAACTGGAGCACCGGCTTGGAGAGGGTCGACATCAACAACCCGGCGGCGACCCAGCGGATCGAACAGGTGCTCACCCCCGGAAGCGCGGTGCGTGTGGCAGTCCGTGGTCGATACGCCTACGTGGCGGACCATGAGGCAGGTCTGCAGATCATCGACATCGAGGATCCACGCGGATTCCGTTGGGTCGGGAGCTACGACACGAGCGGGAATGCCATGGGCATCACCGTGATGGACAAATTCGCGTACATCGCCGATGCGGCGGCTGGCCTGCAGATTATCAGCATCGCCGATCCGGAGAATCCGCAGCGCGTCGGTGGCTGCGCGACGGGAGGCTACCCATGGGATGTCGCGGTGTCGGGTTCACATGCCTACATGGCCAATCAAGGAAGCCTCGGAATCATCGATGTTTCCGATCCCACTCGCCCCCGAAAGGTGGCTTCGGTTCCCGACATTCAAGCGTGGGGCGTGGCGATCACCAACCAGCTCCTGTTCGTCGCCGCCGCGCAACAAGGTCTGAAGGTCCTGGATGTCACAGTGCCAACGGAACCCCGCCTGGTGGGCCATTCGATTCCCGGCGGCAGTGCCTTCGAAGTCGTCGTCTCCGGCTCCTATGCGTACGTGGCCGACGCGCTCCAGGGGCTTCTCGTCTATCGCGTGACCGAACCCACCGAGCCGGGCAAGGTCAAATGGACCTTTCAGACCGGTGGCCCGGTGGGGTCGTCCCCCGCCCTCGCTGCCGACGGCACGCTGGTCGTCGGTTCCGATGACGGAAAGGTGTATGCCTTGGACGGCCAAACCGGCGCCAAAAAGTGGGAAACCACCACCAATGACCGGGTGCGGTCCTCACCCGCCATTGGCGACCACGGGCTTCTGTATGTCGGATCCGACGATGGCAAGGTTTACGCCCTGGATCTTGGGACCGGACAGCTTCGGTGGGAATTCGCGACCGGCGCCGGGGTCGTGTCGTCGCCGGCCGTCAGTGCCTGGGGGACAGTCTTCATCGGGTCACTCGACGGACGACTCTACGCTTTGGACGGAATCACAGGCGTTCGCCAATGGGCCTTCGAAGCCGGTGGACCGGTGGGCTCCTCTCCGGCAATCGGTGACGACGGCACGGTGTTTGTCGGATCGGACGACTCCAACCTGTATGCCCTCGATGCGATGACCGGGGCTCTCAAGTGGTCCTTTTCAGCTCTGGGAAGCCTGCGATCCTCCCCGGCCTTCGGACCGAACGGTCTGCTCTATGTCGGGTCCTTCGACGGAAGGATCTACGCCATCGACGCCTCCACTGGCAGCCGCCTCTGGCAATTTCAGACCGGCGCACAAGTGGAGTCGTCGCCCGTGGTCAGTGCCGATGGAACAGTCTACGTCGGTTCCAGTGACCAGTCCGTTTACGCCCTGGACGCAAAGACCGGGGTGAAGCGATGGGCGTTCGACACGGGCAATCCGGCGTCCGCATCCCCCGCGGTAGGTGCCGACGGCACGGTCTATGCCGGTTCTCAGAGCGGCACCCTGTACGCCTTCGAAGCGGCTCGCGAGCAGGCGCGGTGGAAGCTGGTGACCGGCGGACCGGTCGTTTCGTCACCGACCGTCGGCAATGGGACGGTTTATTTCGGGTCGCAGGACGGCAAGATCTACGCGGCCACGGCCAGTGCCGGCGGCGGGCTCGCCACCAGCACGTGGCCGAAGTTCCGTGGTCATCCGCGAAACACGGGTGCCGTGCTCCCTTACGGACCGCCACGAATCGTGACCCAGCCCGCCGATCAATCGGTGGCAGCCGGTGAAACGGTGACATTCAACGTGGTCGCGACCGGTGCGCCCATCCTGCGCTACCTTTGGTGGACCAACGGAACCTACTCCGGTGCCACCAATGCGTCCCTGGTATTGCCTGCAGTCCAGCCAGGTCAGGCCGGCGGATACGCCGTCGTCGTCGCCAATGCGCTGGGGGCCGTGACCAGCCGGGTAGCGACCCTGTCCATCAAGTCAACGCCGCCGGGTACCCTCCTCTTTTCGACCAAGGCAGGTGCGGGGGTGGACGCTCCCGTTTATTACGGCGGCGAGCTAGCGGACGGTCGATTCGTTGGCCAGTTGTTTGCGGGCGCTCCGGGCAAAGACCTCAAGCCGGTGGGAGAAGCGCTCCCGTTCCGCAGCGATGCCGGGAAGGGTTATATCACCGCGGGCGGCGTTGTGATCGTGCCTGATGTGACGGCCGGCGAACCGGCGCAGGTGAAGTTGGTGGTCTGGCTCCGAGCTTATGGCGCCACCTATGGCGAGGCCCGGGCTCTGGGGATTGGAATGTGCAGCGAATCGGAGGTGATCACGATAACGACCGGAGGTGACACGATGCCGCCGGCCTACCTGCAAGGTCTCGGGGCGATCACCATCGCGCCGATTGTCGGCACGGAGGTGCTCCCGCGAGAGGAGGCGCCCGCGGTCGTCTGGTCGGCAAACGGGAACGCTTACCAGCGGATCGATGCTCCGAGTCTCCATTGGGACCAAGCGAACCATGTGGCCGAGGGCATGACCTACAACGGAAGGAAGGGGCACCTGGTCGCGATCACCACCGTCGACGAAGATCGGTTCCTGACGGAACATCCCAGCCTCGGGAACGGCACGTCAAACCTGCTTGATCGCTACTGGATCGGAGCCTTCGGGGTCCAAGAGAGTGCCATGCCGAAAGCGACATGGAAGTGGGTCACCGGCGAACCTTTCGGCTACGCCAATTGGCAGGCCTCAATAACCAACGGAGCGTCGACCGGCACCCAACACGCATTCGTGTCCACGATATCAAGCGATTCTGGCCAGCTCTGGGGTTCGGACAAGGGTCAACCCTTCCCATTGGCGAGGGGCTACATCATCGAGTACGAATCTGTCTCGAATGCTCCACCGTCGGTCCTCTCGGTCCGGACCTTGAACGACCGATTCAGCGTCACCGTGACCTTCTCGGAACCCATGGACCCGGTGACCGCGTCGCAGTCGGCGAACTACCGATTCGGCGATGGTAGTCCGGTGAACGGCGTTCATATGACGACGTCGAACACCGTGGTGATCTCCACCCGAATGAAGCAACCCGGGTGGCAAACCCTCGGGATCAACGGTGTACGCCGAGCCGGAACTCCCGGAACACCGGTGGCCCCTGGCACCGAGGTTCGCTTCGCTCTGACCGACGGCTGGGTGAATTGGAGTCTCTTTGATCAAACCGGCCCCAGTGGCAGCGCCGAGGACATCCTCGCCAACGCGTGGATCCTCGACAGCGCACCCGATCGCGCCGGTTTCTTCACGAGCTTCGAATTCCCTGAATACGAGCATGGCGCCGAATTGACCGGTCGCTTGCAGGCCTTTCTCTTTCCGCCCGTTAGCGGACCCTACCGGTTTTGGCTCTACGCCGATGACAGCTGCCTGCTGTACCTCAGCACCAACGCCCAGGCCTTTCACAAACGCCTGATCGCCCGACAAGACGTCTGGGGAGCCTATCGTGATTACCAAGCCGCCTCTGAACCCATCCACTTGGAAGCCGGCCGCACTTACTATCTTGAGGCCGTTTACAAGGAATCGGGAGGCGGCGACGGCGTCGGCGTGGCGTGGCAACTCCCCGGAGCACCGGCGCCGGCCGCCGGGGATCCACCCATTTCCGGGGAATTCCTCTCCGCCTACAAGACCTCGGGTCCACCAAGGATCCTGCGTTCTCTCCGCGATCCCACCGTCGCCTCTGGGGAGGCGTTGACCCTCGGGCTGTCGCTCGCCGACATCGACGGATCGCCTCCCTACTCCTTCCAGTGGTACCGCAACAGCCAACGCATCATCGGGGCCACCCAAGTTGAACTCAGCCTGCCGTGGGTCGGCCCCGCCGATGAGGGCGCCGAGTTCTTCCTCGAGATCACCAACATCTACGGAAACACCGTCAGTACTGCGATCCGCCCCCGAGTCCTCCCAGACTCCCAAAAGCCGGAGATCTCCCGGGTCTCGGGAAGCGTCGATGGCCGGACGGTGACGGTCAGCTTTTCTGAGGTCGTCGATGAGAATTCCGGCACCCAGATCGCGCACTACGAACTGAGTGAAGGGTTGGCGGTCCTCGGTGCCACCCGGGCGACCAACGGACACACCGTCATTCTCGCCACCAGCCGACAAACCCTCGGGGCGCAGTACGCCTTGAGCGTCCGTGGCGTGCGAGATTTGGCCGGGAACGAAATCAGCCCCAATACGCGCATCACGTTCCCTGCTTTCGCGGAATTTTCAGGGCTCGCCTTGCACGAGGTCTGGAAGAGCACATGGCTGGGAACCTCGATCGATACCCTGCTCCGTTTGCCCCGATTCACGAGCAACCAACCCAGCTACAGCCAGACGCTCACCAATCTGGAGGCACCGACCGACGTCATGGATCGCTACGGCCAACGAGTCTCCGGGTGGCTCGTGGCTCCCGCCACCGGCGACTTTGTCTTCTTCATCGCCGCCGACGACACGTGCCGCCTTTCCCTCAGCAGCGATGAGTCGGCCGCGGGCCTTCGCTTGATCGCGTCACATGACGGTTGGACCAACCCGAGGGAATGGAACAAGTACGCCAGCCAAAAGTCGGCTCTTATCCCCTTGACCTCCGGCAGCACCTATTTCTTCGAGGCCCTGATGGTCGAAGATGGCGGCGGCGACAACCTGGCCGTGGGCTGGGTGCGTCCCAACTCCGACTCCGTTGAGGTGATCAGCGGCGCCCACCTCCGCTTGCGCACAGATCCACGCCATCTCTATCCGACCCTTGTTCGCCAACCCGCCCATCTGGTCCGGTATCAGTACGCTCCGGCCATGCTCTCGGTGGACGTGCAACCCGCGACGTACTCGCCCAGGCGTCTCAACTATCAATGGCAACGCAACGGCGTCGATGTTCCTGGCGCCACCGCGTCCGAATTGTTGCTGCAACCGGGAGCCGACCCACTCGACACCGGCGCCAGATATCGTTGTGTGATGGTCGACTCGGCAGACCCGACCCATGTGGTGCTGGTGTCGAACGAGGCGGAAGTCACGGTACTGCCACAGGCTGAGCCGTCGCCACTGCGGATCGCGCGCGACGGGAACGGTGTGCGTGTGTCCTGGCACCCTGAACCCGGGTTGCGCCTGCAATCCGCCACTCGATTCCAGGCAGCCGACTGGATAGATGTGCCGGGCACGGAGGGTCTGGGTGACACGACCATGATGGTCTCGGACGCCGCACGATTCCTCCGATTGTGGAAGGGCGAGCAGACTCCCTTTCAGCCGAATCCCGACCGCTGGGCCTGGATTCCCGCCGGCACCTTCATGATGGGAAGTCCCCCAACCGAACCCAGCCGCAGCCCCAGCGAAGGCCCAATGACCGAAGTGACCCTGAGTCGTGGCTTCTGGATGGGGCGATACGAGGTTACGAAGCAGGAATACAAAGACGTGATCGGCAGCCACCCGTCGGGAACCATTCCGGCGTATTTCAGCAGGAACATGGAATTGCCGGTCGCCATGGTGAGCTGGGCTGAAGCCACCAATTATTGTGGCGCCCTCACCGCCCGGGAGCGCCTCGCCGGCCGGTTACCGGCGGGATTGGCGTACCGATTGCCATCAGAAGCACAGTGGGAATACGCGTGCCGCGCCGGAACAACGACGGCCACCGCTTTCGGCGATCGTTTGGGTTCGGCGCAAGCCAACTTCAATGGACAGGCCCCGTTGGGGGACGCCGACATCGGGCCATTCGTTATGGACGTCGTGAAGGGGGGCAGCTACTTGCCGAATGCCTGGGGTCTCTACGATATGCACGGCAACCTCGGGGAATGGTGTCAGGACTGGTATCAAGACGCCTACCCGGGCGGGCGGGTGACGGATCCCCCGAGCCCAGCCTCAGGCCGTGGGCGGGTGGTCCGTGGAGGCCATTGGATGAATGATGGGCGGGATTGCCGTTCGGCTTCCCGATTTCTGGACACACCGGAGAGCTACGGCGACATCCTGGGATTTCGCGTGATCCTGGTTCCTGGCACTCCGCCTCCCTAGCGCGCGTGGATGGGAGAACCACCGATGCCTCCTTCCTCTCTCCGGAGCTCGATCCCCCGTCCATCTGTCCTGGTGTCACGGATTGGCCGTCGGAGAATCGGTCCGGCAAACCATTCCAGGGGCGCTATGAACCGTACCCCTAGCCCGTGTCACCCACCTTCGAACGCCTTCGTTTGGGCCGTACTGGCCGCCGCTGTCCTTGGGTTTGCTTGGGGCCAGGCCCGAGCGGTGGACGATGAGGTCGAACTGATACCCCTCAGTGTCAGCGACCTGCCCGGGTTCGCCACCTCGGTCGCCGTCTCGGGCCGCTATGCCTACGTGGGCTATGTCTATGGGGATAACGACATGGATTCAGGCGTTGAGGTCATCGACATTTCGGACCGAGCCCGGCCGCAACGCGTCGGCCGCCTGCGACTCGGCACCGGGGGCCAGAGCCATGTCTCCAGGGTCGTGGTCCACAACGACGACGTGTACCTTTTGGATCGGGGTGACCTGACCCGACGGGGTGTCGTCATTCTGTCAGCGGCGGATCCGATCCATCTGCAGAACGTTGGGATCTATCACACTGGCGATTACCCAAGCGATCTGGTCGTGGTGGGCAACTATGGCTACCTGGTCGGCCAGGGTTTTGGCGTCGTCGTCCTCGATCTCTCCAACCGCGCGAATCCAAGTCGCCTCGGCGGCACCACCTCCCGGGACACAATGGGCTCAGTGGACGTCATGGGCAGCTACCTCTGCGGCTTGTTATCCATGGGTGGGCTCCGCGTGTTCGACATCTCCCGTCCCAACGAACCCCGACTCGTGGGCCAGTATGACGCTGACTACGGTCAATTCGGACTTTCCGAAGGGCACGCGTTCCTCGCTCTTCACGACCGAGGATTCCGCGTGATTGATTTGAAGGATCCGACGCATCCCCAGGAGATGGGTGGTTGCTGCGCGTTTACGCAGCCGTCCGATGCCGTGGTTTCCGGCCAACGGGCCTATGTCAGCGATGCTCACATGAATCAGGTTTACCAGGTGGACTACAGCGACCTTCACGTCATCGACATCTCCAACCCTGCTCAGCCGCGGCGTACGGGCGGACATCGTGCAGCCACCGACCGCCAGGGATTGGCCGTCTCGGCTCCTGATATCTTCGTGGCTGCCGGGGCCAGCGGTCTGGAAATCATCCGCGTGATCCCCCGCCTCACCGTTGTGTCCCATCCACAACCCGTGTCGGTCTATCCCGGTGACGATGCCAACTTTGCCGTGACGATCCTTGGTTCCGAGCCGCTCCGTTATCAGTGGCGAAAGAACGGAGGCGATGTGCCGGGAGCGACCCAGTCATCCCTCTTCCTGACCAACGTTCAAGCCGTCGACAAAGGCGCTTACGACGTGGTCGTTTCCGATGCCTACCGCGCCGTGACGAGCACCGTCGCACAACTCACCGTGCTGCCGCTGGTGCGATTCCCCACCAACGAAGTCCTGGTCACGACCCTGGCCGGGAGCGGAAGCGCCGGTTTCTCCGACGGGCAGGGACAGGAGGCGAGGTTCGATTCACCCAACGCGGGTTTTGCCGACACCGCAGGCCGCAGCTACCTCGCCGATACTCGCAATCACCGAATCCGCAGGGTGACACCGCAAGGCGTCGTGACCACAGTGGCAGGTTCCGGCGTTGCCGGGTACTCGGACGGACCGGCGGCGAGCAGTCGGTTCTCCTCTCCGCTGGGTGTGTGCGTCGACGATGCCGGAAATGTGTATGTCGCCGACACCGGCAACAACCGGATCCGGAAAATCAGTGCGACCGGGGACGTCAGCACGGTGGCCGGCGACGGGAACGCGGGCCTGGTCAACGGGCCTGGAGCGACGGCCCGGTTCAATTTCCCCAACGATGTGGTGGTGGATCGCGCCGGGTGCCTGTTTGTGACCGAGTTCAACAATCACACGGTGCGCAAAATCACCCCGAACGGCGAAGTCAGCACTTGGGTGGGTGATGGAATTGCCGGGTCCTTGGACGGCCCGAGGGCGCAGGCGCGGCTGAACGCGCCCGGCGGCATTGCCATCGACGGAAGAGGTAGACTCTACCTCGCGGAGTGGGGCGGGCATCGAATCCGCAAGGTTTCTGAGATTGGGATCGTGGGCACCCTGGCGGGAGATGGGGAGGCCGGCTACAGGGACGGCGAAGCGGCGCGGGCACGGTTTCGCAACCCGGACGGGATCGTGGTGAATGACTACGGTTTGGTGCTGGTCGCGGACAACGGCAATCATGCGATGCGTTGGATCACCCCGGCGGGGCTCGTCGAAACCGTGGCCGGTACCGGCCAGGCAGGCCTGGTGAATGGGCCGGGCCGGGAAGCGAGATTCACCTACCCGTCTGGCGTGGGAACCTCCGAGCCGGGGGATCTGTATGTCGCGGATGCGGGCACCCACACGTTGCGCGAGATTCGGATTTCCGGGTTTGTAGCCATTCCCAGGGAATTGACGGTTCCGAACGAGCTCTTGCTGCGCCTTGCCATCGAGAAATGGGGCGAGGTCAAGCTGTCCTTCGACGGGACACTTTGGCTGAGCCAACCGCTGGTGATCGACCAAGACACCGTTCTGGATGGAAGCGGTTATGAGGTGACACTCAGCGGCAATCAGCAGGTGCGGTTGATCGAGGTGCGGACCAACGCGCATCTGACGCTCAACCACCTTACCCTCACGGCGGGTCTGAGTGATCGAGGGGGCGCCCTCATCAACGACGGGGGTTCGGTTACACTGGTCTCCTGTACTTTCTCCAATCATCAGGCCTTGGGAGTCGGTGGGATCCTGGGATCCGCGAATTCCAATGGTTTGGACTCGGCCGAAGCGACGACGCTCACGGGAGCCACCGGTGGACCCGCCATGGGGGGCGCAATCTTCTCCATCGGTCCATTGCTCGCGAGCAACTGCCTGTTCGTCGCCAACCTCGCCCAGGGAGGTGCGGGGGAAAGAGGCCGGTGCGTTCCCGCTCACGAAACGAACTATTTCGGGAGGACCTCTTTCTTGGGAGGGATTCAGGGTGACGGCGGACAGGGGGGCTGGGCCGGAGGCGGAGCCATTTATCTGGCGGCCGGTCTCGCCCGATTTCTGAACTGCACGTTCCAACACAATGTCGCGCGAGGAGGTGCCGGCGGCGATGCGCCCGCCTGCAGGGCGGGAACCCCAGGAATGGGGGGCGGCGGTGGCGACGGCTTTGGCGGCGCCGTGTTTGGCAAGGAAGGACGCGTGGAGTGGTTGAACTGCCTCCTGGACACGAATGAGGCATCCGGCGGGACCGGTGGCGCCGTGGGTAATCTCGACGCCGTGAGCCCCACATTCAACGGGGACATTGGCAGCCTCGGAGATGGCGGACGGGGAGGCGCCGGGCTCGGGGGCGCGATATACACACACTCCAGCCTCCACATGGACGCTTGCTCGATCCGTGGAAACCGTGCCGCCGGGGCCGCAGGAGGACGAGGGGGAACGGCCAGCTTCCCGAATGACAACCCCTCGGCTTCCGCAACGTACCGAGTCGGCTTCGGAGGGCCCGGTGGTGACGGCGACGGGGGTGCGTTGTGGGCCGACGGTCCGGTGACCTCGCAAGCGAACGCATGGGTGGACAACCGTGCGACCGGAGGGCCTGGCGCACCGGGTGGCCAGGGCACGAGAAGTGGTACCGTTCAGTTCCAGCATGTCACTTATGGGATTGCCAGTCGTGGTGGATCCGGGGGGACCGGAGGTCTCGGTCGGGGAGGAGCGTGGTTCATGCGAGCCGGAGGTGACTCGCTCAACGAGACAGTGGCCCGAAACGAGGCTCGAGGTGGACTTGGTGGTGATGGGGGTACGGGGGGCGGGTGGAGCGATAATCGATTCTCCAGACCGCTTCCCGGAGGCGATGGGGGACGGGGCGGCAATGGCTTCGGGGGCGGTATTTTCAGCAGCGGTCTAAATCTCCACGTCGTCCATGCCACCGTGGCTGAGAACCGGGCGTCCGTTGGACCAGGGGGAACGGGTGGTTCGGGACCGAGCTACGCTCCCGGATCGAGAGGTTCCGACGGCCCGGCCGGCGACACCGCGTCAGGGGGTGGAATCCTCGGCTCTGCCGGTAGTGTGGCGCTCGCAAACTCCATCGTTGCTGCCTCCATGTCGGGTGGAAATCTGGCGGGCTCGATCGTCGACGGGGGTCACAACCTCAGCTCGGATCTCAGTCTTGCACTGACGAACTCCGGCAGCCGTGTGAACACCGCCCCGCGACTGGGGACGCTCGGCGATTATGGCGGACCCACTCCAACCTTCGCGCTGCTCGCGGACAGCCCCGCGTTGGACTCGGCGGATCCGGCGTTGTGTCCCGCGGACGATCAGCGTCGGGCACCTCGACCCAACGGCAAAGGTTGCGATATCGGGGCCTTCGAAGGTGAAGGACTCGAAGCTCCTCGCGTCATGATCTCCGCCAGGAGCACCACCGCTGGTGTCGGTGACATCCTTCTCCTCGATTTGGAGCTTCAGAATCCCAACGGCGCCTTCGCGATCTCCAATCTCACCGGACAAATCTCGCTGCCTGCCGGTCTCCTTCTCAAACAAGGTTTCCTGCAATTCACAAACCTTACCCTTTCGCCCGGCGAAAGCCTGCGCCGCCCGTTGACGGTTCAGGTGGTGCGCCTTGGACAACATCCCGTCGGCGCCACGTTTCGCTCGTCCCTGACCGGCGACCAATCGGTCGTCCAGGGTGTTCAAGTGGTCGGGAGCGGACCACCGGAGATTCTCACGTCCTGGGCTCGCTGGCAGGGCGCGAGGGAAGTGAGTTTGGAAGGTCTGGCAATCCCGCAAGGTGTCGCGTCGATGGGCTGGTTTCGCTACGGACTGAACACAAATCTTGAGTTCAAGTCGGTTGCACAACCGGTGGCGCCAAGCTTTGAACCAGAGACCATCCGGGCGTCTCTAACGTTGGCCTCCGCTGTCGACGGGGTTACCTATCGCATGGTCGTCTCCAACGCCTTCGGAGTGGTCGAAGGCCCCATCCAGAAGGTCACCCCGGCCAAGGAACTGACCCGCTGCCAGGAATCAGACCTTCGCGCTGCCGTCTCCACGGGCGGCTACGTGCGCTTGGCGTGTGACGGGATCTTCGCCTTGTCCCAGAGCCTTCGGATCGCAACCAACGTGGTTCTGGATGCCCAGGGATATGACCTCTCAATCAGTGGCAGAGGGGCTGTGCGGGTGCTGGAAGTCGCGGCGGGCGCCGAACTCACGCTGATCCAGGTGAAGGTGGTGGAAGGTTTCAGCGCCACCCGCGGCGCTGGACTCGAGAACGCCGGCGGAACCGTTCGCGTGATCGACGGCGCCTTCTTCCGCAACCGCGTGTCCGGTCCCTCCGAAATCTCGGGCCGGACCGGAGGGGCTGCTGAGGGAGGCGCCATCCACAATGCCGGCCTCCTGGTGCTCGACGGTTCCCGCCTGGAGCAGAACATCGTCCGGGGCGGCGACGGTTGGGGAACCTCGGCCCCCGACTATTCGCCGACCTCCGGCGGCGAGGCCCTCGGCGGAGCCATCGCGCATGCCTCGGGGTCTCTGCTCCTGCGTCAATGCACCGCGTTAGGCAACCAGGCCCTCGGCGGGATCGGCGGATCCGCCAGGGAGAATTCGGGCATGCCTGAGGCCGCCTCTGGTGGAAATGGCGGACCTGGCCGAGGCGGGGTGATCTGGCACGCGGGCACGCGCTTGTGGGTGCAGGCATCCACCCTCGAGTCAAACTCGGCGAGTGGAGGCCGGGCGGGGATGAGAGGTTGGGTACAGGTGGGTGGCGGTCAAACGAACGGCTTGGCCGGGCCGGCCACCGGTGGGGCCATTGACAGCCAGGGAGAACTCCTCGTGGTTGGCTCCCTCCTGGCCGGCAACAGGATCATCGGCGGTGCCGGAATTCCCGGCGACTACGAAGGGGCCTCCGCGGCCTCCCCATCGACCCTCAGGCCCAGCCAGCCCGGCGGTGAGGCCCGGGGCGCGGCTCTCGCGAGCAGAGGGGACACGGTCATCGCCAATTCAACGTTCGCGTGGAATTCAGCTGTGCCGGGCTCTGGGGGCACTGCGGTTTCGTCCAGCACCCCATCCCCTCTGCCCGGCTCCTCCTCCGGGGGCGGTCTCTATGTTGCGCGCGGTTCAACGCTGATCCTTAACGCCACCTTGGTCGGGAACGAAGCCGCGACCGGAGCCGACCTCGACAACACTGGAGGGAACGTCCAATTGGCCAACTGCATTCTCGCCGGCAACGCCGCTTTCCGTCGGGTCGCCGGTCCTCTCGTCGATCTCGGATCGAACCTCGCCACCGCCCCCGACGCCCCATTGGACGCCCTTTCGAGTCTTCGGGGCAACGACCCGCGCTTGCTGCCCTTGGCTGACAACGGCGGCCCCGTCATGACCCTGGCGCTCGCCGCGGATTCTCCCGCCATCGACGCCGGCAACGACACTTTCAGCGCTGCGCCCGACGCACGCGGGTTTCCACGCCCCTCCGGCTTCGCCAGTGATATCGGGGCCTACGAGTTCCAAGCGCCGCCGGTGATCCAATCGGCGACCGCCTGGCTGAAACCGGACGGCGCCGTGCAACTGCGCTTCGTCGTCTGGCCAAACGCCAAGGTCGCGCTCGAGACCACCTCCGACTGGGTGACGTGGCATGGAGTGCTCACCAATGCCACCGATGAAGCCGGCGTCTTCGAAGCGGTCGACTCCCAAGTTCCACAGCACCGCTGGCGGATGTTCCGACTGAGAAAGGAATAATTGGGACGAAGCCAGCGACGCAGATGCGCCTGGGCAGCAGGACGCAATGCGTGGCGACCCTTTCAGCGGAATCGGCTCCCAGTCGTCCCCGACCGCTTTCTTTCCACCCGTTGCCTGAACCAAGCTGTCCCCATGAAGGAAAGCGGAAGCTCCGCGGTGAAGATCCCTCACGGCCTCCACCTCGCCCTGGTCCTTGCCCTGCACTGGCTCCCCCGCCTGTCCATGGCTGCCGCCGCCCCCGAACACGTCCGGCAACTCGACCTCATCCACTTCTCCCACACCGACTACGGTTTCACCGATCATCCGGCGGTCTGCCGCGACATGCAGCGCCGCTACCTCGACATCGCCCTCGACATGACCCGGGCCACCGCGGGCCTGCCCGAGGAAGCACGGTTTCATTGGACGGCTGAAACCACGATCGCAGTCCTGGATTGGTGGCAATCCGCCTCCGTCGAACGCCGCAACCAATTCCTCGAAGCCATCACCGCCGGCCAACTCGAAGTCAGCGCCCTGCCCCTCAACAACACGCCGTTCCTCGACCGCGATCAATGGAACCTCATGACCCGTTGGCTGCCCGACAATCTGTGGTCCCAACTCCGACCCCAGACCGCCGTGCAGAATGACGTCAACGGCTTCCCGCGCGCCGGAGCCAAGGCGCTGCTGGATCGAGGCGTGCGTTACCTCTTCTCCGGCATTAACAGCGATAGCGGCGGTCCGCCTCTCCCGCGCCTCACCGCGTTCTGGTGGAAACAACCCGACGGCCGCCGCCTCTTCGTCTGGATGAGCCTCACCTACGGCGACGGCTACTCCTTCTTCGAACGCGAGGAATGGCGGCGCGGTCCGCTGCCGCTCGCCGCCGACGCCCGCTTCCGTCCTCCCCGCGCCGGCGACATTCTCAAAACGGACGAGGCCTCTCTCCGCCAGGCCAATGAACGTTGCCTCGAGCGCATCCGACAATTCGAACGCGACGGTTACCGCTACCCGGTCTTGGCGGTGTCCCTGACCAGCATGTGGCGCTACGACAACGATCCGCCGTTCCCGCCGCTTTCGGAGTTTGTCGTCGCTTGGAACCGCCTGGAACTCCAACCGCGCCTGCGCCTGGTAACGGTCTCCCAAGCCATGCGCAACCTTGAGGCGGCGGCGGGCGCCAAGGCGCCGGAGTATTCCGGGGAATGGACCGATTGGTGGGCCAACGGCACCGCCTCCGCCCCACGGGAAGTCGCTGCCAGCCGCCTCGCCAAACGCCTTCTTGCGGCCGCGGGCTCTCCCGTGTGGGGTCCGATCGACGAGGCTCTCCAGCGCCGCTTCGATGATCTGCGACGTGACCTCTGTCTCTTCGACGAACACACCTGGGGTTCGGGCATGAGCGTCGCCCAACCTTACAGCCTCGATGCCCAGGGGCAGTTCAACGAGAAAGCCCGCTTCGCCTGGCGCCCTATGGCCCTCGCCGAATGGCTTCTTGGACAACGCGCCCGCACCCGCCTGACCCCGGAGGGCGAGGGCCTCTGGCTCGCCAATCCCGCCGCCGCGCCGTTCCGCGGCTGGGCCACGCTCCTCGCTTCCGCGCTGCGCGAGGACTTCCAATCGGTCATCGACCCGGCCACCGGCGAACAGGCGCGCCTCGAATTCGAACCCGGGCCGCTGTGGGGGCGGCCCCAGAAGCCGGAAGACCTCAGTGCTGAGGACGTCTCCGCCACGTTCCCTGACCGCGTTCCCAAACGGTTCGCCCGCTTCTGGGTCGAATCGCTCAATGGCGACACGGTGCGTCGATTCGAACTCCGTCGGGATGCGGTCGAGGACTCTGTCTCGTCCGGAGCGGCCTCGCCGACGATGTCCACCGACACCAATGGGTGGCCGACCTCCGCCCTCTGGCCCGGCATGGTGCAACCGCTCTTCACCGCCGGCTTCGGGGACTTCGTATCGGTCCAGGTCAACGCCTTTGCGCCACGCTGGGCGTTGCAGGACATTTGGGGGACCGGCGATCCCGCGCGCCGAAGGGAGGCGCAGGCTTCGAAGCTCGAGTTCGTGACGGCTCGATCCAAGGGGGCCACGACCCGGGAGGACGGCGTGCATACCATCGTGTTCACGCAATCGCTGGATCATCCCCGGGTTCGCTGGGCCACACGACGTTTGGAGATCTGGAAGCGGGAGCCACGGCTTCGACTGACGTTCCGCATGAATCGGATTTCGTCCTTCGATCCCGAGTTGCTCTGCCTGGTCCATTCGCTGCCCTGCGATGGCACGCTGCCGCGCTGGAGCAGTGGTGGCATGAGTTACACTCCCTTCGCCGACCAGATGCCCGGAACCTGCCGCGACTACTTCGCGATCGATGGCTGGGCACATTACGCCACTGACGCCGGCCATTGGCTGTGGGTCACACGCGATGCCCCGCTCGTCACCCTGGATGGTCCCCATCCGAAATCTCACCTCACCGAACCGCCACCGCGAACGGGCAGGCTGGTCTCCATCCTCTACGATAATTTCTGGTACACCAACTTCCAGGGCGATAGTCCGGGCGTCATGGAATTCCAGTTCGACCTCGCCTGGCGCCGACAGCTGCCCGGGGATCACGAGGCGGCCACGCTGGCGGAATCGCTGATGGTGGAACCGGTGATGGTCATCAACCCCGCTCAACCGGAACACCCGCTCTTTCTCCAGCATCTGTTCCGCCCCTGAATTCCAGCGAGGCCCGCATTATCCCAATCCCGCATGAACCTCACGGATCGACTGGACGATATGGTCCGTGATTCGTCGTGTGTATTTCGGCCCCATTCGCACCTGCACGAACCGGTCGTAAACACCCAGGGTCTGCGGACAGACCTCCGGGCCGTACTTCATGGCACGGCCTTCCGGACTGGTGAATGACGGCCAGGCCGGGTGGCGCGTTCGCTTCTGAACCACCGCCTCGTCGGTCGGCAGGAGCACCGAACCCGTCAGCGTGGAGGCCGGAATCTTCCGCTGCTTGAGGCCTTCAATGGCCTGGTCCCTCGCCGCGCGTCCCGAAGTCTCGAAATAGACCGCGTAACCAATGTCACCCGCGGGATCCGGGTATTTCCGCAGGCGGATTCCTGGCAGGTCACGGATCCCGTCCAACACCGCGGCGGCGTGACCCCGCATCGCCGTCACCATGGTATCGAGCTTGGGCAATTGCGCCCCCAGCACCGCCCCAGTGAACTCATTCATGCGGAAGTTCTCCCCGGCGAAGACCTGCCCCTGGCTCGTCCCACCGAGTCGTTCGAGGAACAACGACCGGATCGAGCCCATGTCATGAAAACGAACCGCCCGCTCGTACAACAACGAATCGTTGGTGACCAAGGCGCCCCCTTCCCCGGAGGTCATCATCTTGTTGATCTGAAAGCTGTAGATTCCCACGTCGCCCAGGGATCCCAACGGCTTCCCTCGATAGGATCCCCCCACGCACTGCGCGCAGTCCTCCACGACCTTGATGCCGCGCCGGCGCGCGATCTCCAGGATCGGATCCAGGTCGCACGGACCGCCGAGCAGGTGCACCGCGATCACCGCCTTGGTCCGGGCCGTGATCTTCCGCTCGAAATCCCGCGGGTCCAAATTCAGCGAACCGTCAATCTCAGCAAAGACCGGTAACGCGCCAGAATGCACCACACAGGTATAATCCGACCACCAGGTGTACGAGGGCACGATCACCTCGTCGCCTGGCCCCACTCCCAGCGCCGCCATGGCGCAGTCCAAGGCCGCGGTTCCGGAAGTCACACCCAACGCCAACCGCACTCCCATGTGCCGTGCGAAGGCGTCCTCGAACTGCTGCACCTTGCGCGGCTTGCCGGGTCCCCAGTAGCGGAAGGGTGAGCCCGATTCCACGACTTCACGCAAAGCCGACTCCTCCGCCTGGTCAAAATACTGCGGCCCGATGTAACCCGGATCGATGGCCGGCACGGGATCTGCCCCGTTTGCGCCCATCGCTGGCTCGCCTGGGATCACTCCCAGGCACGCCCCCACCGCCATCGCGGCCGCCATCCCTCCGCTGCCGCGGACCAAAAAATTCCGCCTCGTCCATTCACCGTCCGTTTCCTGGATCAATCCTGGTGTCTTCATGGTTTTCCTCACTTCTCCCGATGGTACCTGGGTACGAAGCAAACGTCGGAAGCCGCGCGAAGGTTTCATAGCGGGAATCGACGCCAGCCTAGCAGCGGCAGAGACCCCGACGAGACGTATGGGGCCAACCGCCTGCGCGATCTTCGTGATCTTTGCGACCGATGCGGTCAGATTCCGAACAACCATTCCTGATCGAAGACCAGGGCGTTGACTATGGAACTCCATCAATTGCGCTATTTCGTGGCGGTGGCTGACGAGGGCAACTTCTCCCGAGCCGCCGCCCGCGAACACGTGGCGCAGCCTTCACTCAGCCAGCAAATACAAAAGCTCGAGTTCGAGGTCGGCCAACCTCTCTTCGACCGATTGCCCCGGGGCGCCGTACTCACCCAGGCCGGCGAGAAACTCCTGGTCCACGCCAAGCGGGTGCTCTCCGAAATTGCCGATGCCCGCAATGCCCTCAGTCTTCGCGGTGATCTCGCCGGCACGGTCAGGCTCGGCATCATCCCCACCATCGCTCCCTTCTTCCTGCCACGATTGCTCGCGGGTCTGTCAACGCGGCACCCCCGAATCGCGCTCGATACCATCGAAGACGTCACCTCCGGACTGCTTCGCCGGCTGGAAATCGGCGACCTGGACCTCGCCTTGGTCTCCACCACGTTGCCCTCGGTGGCCCTGCGCATCGAAACGGTGGCGACGGAGAACCTGGTGGTCCTGGTGCACGCCCGGAGTCCGCTGGCATTGAAACCTTCCCTCCAATGGCAGCACCTGAATACCGAGCGATTCCTGGTGCTGCAGGACCTGCATTGTCTCAGCAGCCAGGTGGCACAGGTCTGTGCCAAACATCGCGTCCATCCCAACACCGTTTTCCAGGGGGCCCAGCTGGAGACCATCGCCCGCCTGGTCACGGCCGGACTGGGATTATCCCTGGTTCCCGCCATGATGGCGGTGGGCGACCGTGATCCCGAACGAACGTACCTTCCCCTGCGATCGCCACAGCCGACTCGGCCCTTGAATATTGCCTGGAACCCACACCGGCACCGTCATCCCCGTGCCCTGGCGGTGGCCAAGGCGATTGCCACGGAACTCGCCTCCCTCGGATCCGGGCTTGCACCCGCGATCCCTTCCGACACGTGATTCGCTCCGCGAAAGCTGTGCTCGAGATCAAATCCCACGAAGCCGTCAGAAATTCCGCTTTAATACCTCGCCATTGTTGACGTTTACTTCGGCCCTCAGATTCCCATCGGAGTACCAAGCCCTGGCGACACCGTCAGGCTTCCCATCTCGGAGCGTCGCTTCCTCCGCCAGTTGCCCGTTCTCATGCCAGCGACGAAAACGGCCGTCGAGCCGGCCATTGACGATGGCGGCCTCCGAGAGCTTGGCCCCCGAAGCGTACCATTTGGTGCGTGTGCCATCGGAAACACCCCGGGAAAACTGCTCCCGTACCTGGATTTGACCGTTGGTGTGCCATCCTTCCGACCAACCGTGGAGCACGCCGTTGGAGACCTCCGAACGCGATCGCAGGGTTCCATCCGGGTAATGGTCCCACATCCAACCACTGAATGGATTCGTGGCGTTATCCAAAAAGAGACGACCGTCCCGGAGCGACAGCGACGCGCAGGCCACCGTCGGGCGATCCGCAACGTCCTCCGGCACGGGTGTTCGGCGGCTGAAGAAAGACAGGACCACCATCGTGGCGAAACCAACCACGATAAGAACCATTCGTCGCCGAAGGCAACGATCGCTGGTGATGGGAAAGGGTTTCGAAGGCATGAAAGGAAGGCTCAGTGGACCAAGGCCTTGAAGTAGCGTTGAACGTGATCCGGTGAAGTGGGCACCTCGACCTTCACCATGCGAACCTCGTTCGCGAGGAAATTCTCCATGAGCGAAGCGGCCTCACCTGGTACGGCCAATCGGAACTTCACCGGAATCCACGTCAGCAAGTCTGGCGAAGCGAGAATGCGATAGTTGCGGCCCGGGACGGCGAGGAGTTCCATGATGGAGGATTCCGGAGTCACTTGGATCAGCGACAGGGAGAAGCCATCGGACGGATCCGCAGTGTAGGTTCCCGCGAGGTATTCGTTGAGATTGCTGATGCCATCACCGTCGAGATCGTCATTCGGCCGGAGCGAATCGAGGCCGCCTTCCCGGCCCTCGAGTTGGGCCCGCTCCCACGCGTCGGGTAACCCATCGCCATCCGCGTCTTCGCCCAAAGTCAGATCCAGCCGCGTCTCGCCTCCCGGTTCTCCCAGGCGCGCAAAATCGCCGGTCATCTCAATCGGCACGTAGGTTTTCGAGCCCATCTTGACTCGCAGCTTGAACTGATAATAGGGACGCAAGGCCGTGGGTTTATAGGCATCCTCCGTCGCCCCGGAATCCATGGGTACCTCCAGACGGTAGTTGACGCCCGGCTCCACATCCATGGTGAGACTCCCTTGGAGTCGCGCGCTGGCGGGAGTCTCCAGGATGACTTCACACCGCGAGAGTTGGATCGGATCGCCCCACTCATTGCGCACCATGCCGAAAAGCGTGTGGTGCGGCGCGGGTGGAAAGGCGAGGGATCTGAAGATCCCCAGAACCGCGCCGGCGACACCCAGAACCAAGAGGCGGCATCGGATTAACCTGACATTCGAATTCATAATCAGTAGGGCCTGGCGTGAGCGGTCAATTGCCGGAGTACGAGTAGGTCACGAAATGAAGTTTGATGTCGTTCACCGATCGAATGAACCGGTCCAATCCTTCGTCCGGATTTTCCAGCAGGGTCTTACCGGGAATGACGAGTTTCCATTTGCTGTTCCAGACCGATCGGCCGATGAGACGGTTGTTGGTGAACTGCGAACGTCCCAGGCCAATGGAAGTGTAAATACTCGAGGTGAAAAGATTGGCCGTGGGAACTGGACGAAACGCCTGGTGCTTCCGAATCGCGAACGGCTCCTCGCTGAGCGAATCGCTGGATTGGTAAATCGGTGCCGCGGAGTAATCCGAGCCGCCAATGTTGAACGGCAACGGAATGGCCACGTCGTCAACGCTCCAGGTGCGCACCTCGCTACGGTCCCCGAGCGCCGGACTGCGAATCGAATCCACACCCACGGGCACCAGGTAAACGTATGGCGTCGCGGCCATGGCGTCGGAATCGAGAAAACCGAGGTCGGGGTCGGGAGGAGACGAGCCTCCCGAATTCGCCACGGCGCCGCCGTTGGCGCCGGGATCGTCCATGCCGATGTAACCCTCGAACGCCACCCCCGCCGCGAAGATCTTCGTCGCGAAGGAACTCGGGCTGTAAACGTGGTCGCCCGCCGCCAAGGGACGCCCGAACAAATTCAGGCCGTCCGCGATGGTGGTGCTGAACTCCACGATCAATCCCGGTACGGGAAGCTGATTCCCGGCGTCCATCTGCAGGCAATATCGGCGAACATCCGGATCCTCCAGCAGATTGGCTCGCCGCGCCTGATTCAGAACGTCCTTCCAATTCGCCACGGCATTGGTCCCCGGGAGAATGCGGAAGTGTTCCGTACGCAACGATACGGTCGTTCCATAGCCATCGGGATTGTTGAACCCGAGCCGACCACGCAGGACTGACCAGTCCGCGAACATCTCCGCCAGCGCGCTCGATAGTCCGGGATCGCCGGTATTGCTACCGGCGAATTGTGGCTCGCCATTCTGAACCACGCCGAGTGCACGGGAACGGACCATGCGGTTGATGAAATCCTTACCCTGGCTCGTGTGCAGCAAGCCGGTTTCGTAGTCATAAGCCTGAGCGGCCATGAAGGCATATTGGGCGGCCAAATCGAACAGGGTCTTGTACCGCTCGAGTTTCTCGCTGCGGAAGATGCGGAATGCGGCGTCGCGCGTCCGAAAGCCCTGGATCACGGCTGCCGACCGCTGCCGGAAGATCTGGCGTTCCTGCTGAATGCGCTCGCCCTCGGCCAGCAATGAGCGATACCGGCGCTTCGCATCGTCCAGCTCCTGCAGGCGCTGGTTGATGGTCATCATCAGGTTGTTCATTCCGTACACCTTGTCCCGGATCTGGCTGGTGGCCGCGCGCAGCTCCTGGTTGAACTGCTCGGGTGCGATGCCATCGAACTCAATGAATCGCTTGGCAGTCGCGTTGGCGAACTCCAGGGCCTTCACGACGCTGAAGAACGCCGCCCTGGGCGACTTGATGGCGGATTCGGTTCCCACCCCCGACAGCCGAACGGCGCCACGAGAGAGGGAAAGCAAGTCGCCACCCGCCGCCAGACCGAAGATGAGGGAGTGGGGTATGGCTTCGACCACGGCTTCCTCGACCCCTTGACTGATCTCGTCGGCTACCTCGAGGTATTCCTCGACGATGTCGTATGCCAATCTCGCCGTTTCGGTGACGGTATCCGCCACGACAATTCCTCGTTGAAAGGCGCGAATCTCGCTGCGGGAGTCCTTCATTTGCTCGAAGGACGAGATCACCCAGTCCAGATCGTACTTGGCCGCATCGGCCCAATAGAAAGCCGCGTAGGCGGCATTGCGCGCCTTCACGATGTCGGAGATCGCCTGTTGAATCTTCCCGGGCGAAGATCGCAGGCTCGTCCATTCGCGTGGCTTTTCGAAGAAGCCGTGAGAGGACAAAGTGTAGGAGATGTAAAGGTTGGTGCTGGCGAGGTAATCCTCGGTCGGACTCGTCCCGTCCACCTCGCCAATTCTCGCGTTCTTGATGAAATTGAAGGTTGAAATCAGATCGTCGTCGGCCCATCCGGGACTAAAGGTCTGTGTGTCAATGATCCAATCGTAGTCAGTCTCAGGGGTGAGCAAAGCCCCAAAAGTCAGCTCGGCGTTGTCGATGTAACTATAGTGGACGATGTCCGGTCCGTGGAAACCTGTTCGGTAGGTTCGTCCAGGCCCGATATCGTCCGGATAGGGCGTGCCATAGAGCTCGATCAAGGCATTGGTATAGGCGAGCTCCTGCTTGTTCACCGAGGTTCGAAGGTCCGCCAATGAATCAGCTTCCGACCGCAGAAGTCGTGTGACGTCTTTGGCATCATCGAAGGCGACGATCGCATTGTTGAGCGCGGTCCTGGCCCGATTGTAGACCTGTTCAAAGTGTGTGGCCGTCTCACCGGCCGTCACTTTGAGATCGAAGGGAATCGTGGTGGCCGGCAGGCCCAACGGAGTATGACCGGCTTCGGCGTTGTCCATGGCGATCTGAAGACTCCGAATAGTCAACGCCAACTCCTTGAGCTCGGGCACCGTGGTGCGGTCGATTTGTTGGATGCTGCCGGTGTGAGATGGATCCGGGTCGTGGTCTGGCAGGATGGCATTGCCGACCACCCAATTGAGGAAGGCGCCCTGCCCTGCGCGGGACGCCCAGTGGTCCATGCCCCAGTATTGCGTGGTCGGAAAGGAACGTGTCGTGGTGTTGACCTTGGTGGCTTCGAAGTGGGACCAGCCGTTCCCTTGGCCGGACTTGTAGTCGCGTCGCCAAGTGAGGTCGAAAATCTGTTTGCCGGTCCGGGCCAACGCCCCCGCGGCCGCGGCAAATTTCCGCTCATCCTGGTAATCGACGGACACCGGCTTGCCCAGGACGGTCACTGCTTCCGATCGCGGCACCCAGTCAAAGTTGGCATCGAGGATCAAGGAGTAATAGCCTTTGAGGGCGGTAAGATAATGGCCATAGGCATCGCCGTGACCTTGGGGATAAAGGCGGCGTGCATCCTCCGCGTCCACGGTCCCATCCGTGTTTTGGTCGAGAATGTTGTAATTGAGCGCGTACACGACCTCCCCCGCGTCGATGCCTCGGGTATAGTTCCAGATCATCCGGTTGTAGACGGGGCGAAGCTCAACCCCGGGTAACAGGAAGTCATCGCGGCCGCGAAGCAGCGCCAGCTCTTCGTCCAGCAGCGTCGGCAATTGCCCGCGGAACGAAAAGAGCGAGGTGGCAATTGATCCGTAGGTGCTGTCCTTCGTGCCAATGCCGATGGTGGGATTTGAACCATCCGCCCAGGCCTCGTTGCCGAGCACCATGTAGAGGTCATTCAGATATCCCGCGGCGAGGAGCAGCGCGTCGTTCGCCGGACCGAAGTTAATGCCGCTGCTGATGCTGAGGGACTTGCCGCGTTGCAGCACGGTCTCATAGATCTCGATCAAACCGGCGTTGTTGAGCGCCTCCAGGTTCAGCGGGACATCGCCTTCCCATCGCGCCCCAGCCTGAGCCACAAGGCTCACCTCGGTGTTGACCGAGTTGTTGAACAGGTCGGTGATCCGTTGATTGAACGGATTCACGCCTTTGAGCACGCGCTTGATCCAACCTTCCGCGAGCTGCGGCGTCGTCCATTGCGACCAGACGGCGTTCCCGCCGTTTCCATCGGATACGAAGGACGCGTGATCGCTGTTCTTCGGCTGGTACCGCATAATGAGATAGTTATCGGCCAGGCTGCGGACGTCAGCGGTGCCCCCAAGAACCGCTCGGACGCCGTCCACATAACGCGCGGAATCCAACGGCAACCACCCTTGCGTGGTGACATCGACGGAAGCGAAGGCTTCCAGGCGGGCATTGAACGCCAGGAACTGACCGGGAAACGCACCGGAGATGAGTTCAACGGCGATGGTGTGGGTCCGAGATCCATCGGGATTCAACATCCCGCCGGCAAGATCGGCAGCGCTCAATCGATAGACGCGGCTCAGCGGGTGGAGCCCCCCGGGAGGCGGCGTGGGCGTGGAATCGTTCTCGCCCGTATTGACTCGGACCGCGAGCTGTCCATCGAGATAAACCACCGCGCCCAGGGCACCGTCCAGCTCGAGGCTCAACCAGTACTGGGAATAGTTGCCCGGGGGCTCAACAAACTGACGGAAGACAATGCTCTGAACACCTTGGGTGATTTCACGCTCATTGAGGTCGCCGACTTCGTTCGCCTTGATCGAGACATTCTGATTCGGGTCCACGGTGACAAAGACGTTGGTCGGCGAAGTCAGGGCGTGCACCGTGCCAAACACGGTCGCGCCATCAGCTCTTCGCAGCGCCAGCTTCGTGCCCGTGCTCAGTCCATGGGCGGGAGTGGCCTGCACCCGGAAACGGAATTTGCCGTCGACAAAATCCACGGTGTCGAAGTGCACGCGGCTGAGGGGCGCGACATTGCCAAGAGTATCCTGGACGATCCGGTTCGCGGGGCTGGCGGCGACCGAAGCGACATGGTCAGTCGGCAATGGGTACCGGAGGTGGGACCACACGCCGTCGGCCAGGAGGGCGACGCGCGTGTTCTGATAGACAGCAGGCGGCAGCCCATCGACGGGCGAGGCGATCTTCCAATCGAAACGGTAATCTTCGATCTTCGCCGCCAGATCGACCACCTGCTGGAGCGTCAGCTTTTCGTTCAACGGATTGGAGGATTCGACGATATTGACCTCGCCGCGGTAGAGAGTGTTGACGACCTTGACGATGTTCACGCTGATCGGATCGGCTTCGGGCGTGAATGCCCGACCGTTGCCGGCGATCAGGGAGAGAAAACCCGTGCCGGGGCCGGTGGCGGTGAGGGCGTACGAATCGACCGCGACATCATCGTTCTTGATGCGCGAAATCCCGGCCGCACCCACGATTTCCGGCGAGGAGGGAATATAGGTTCCGGGCTTGGCGGGATTCTCGATGAAGGTCTCGAGGACGGTCGACAACCCCTCAATGGCGGCGTCCCACAGAGCCTTGCTTTCATCGTTCACGTCGCAGATCGCCTTCAATTGATCCATGTCGCCCTGGCCCAAAACATTGAGAAAGACGTACTTGTCTCCCAGGGGCGCGTCGATGAATTCGCCTCGAAAGACAAGTTCACCGAAGGCCCCTCGATTGGGATCAAAGAACAACCGTTCTGCCAGGTGCGGAGGAAGCGTGGGGAACCAGGTTTTGCCCTGGAACGATTGCGTGCTCACCGAGGGCGGGATGACGTCGAGGGTGTCGCCATTGGCGGGTGCGCCGAGGGCGAAGGACTTCTCCCGAGTCGGATCATGCAAGACCGCGGATTCGCGACCGACGTCGCCTTCGACCTGGGATTGTTGGTAGAGGATTTCCAGGCTGGTCTGGCCACGCGCGGCGGGCAAACCGCGCTTAGGCGTGGTCAAGGTCTCGGCCATCTGGAGGATGGGTACGTTCTCCGGCCAAACAGGGCGGTAGGTGATCGCGAGGGCATTGCCATCGGCCTCCTGATCAGAGCCCGTCACGTTGCCGTAGATCGGGTCCCCCTCGAATGTGCCGTCCACATTCACGGCACGCAGGTAAGGAGTAATGGTGGAAACGGGAGGCTGCTGATCTCCTGGGACCGACGGAAAGAAGAAGCCAGGAAGGGTCTTGTAATAGAACTGCATCACCAGCGACGGCGGCTCTGATGGCGTGTGAGGCCCGCGATAGAACCACGTGTTCGCCTTGCGGTCTTGGAGGGTAAACGTTCCGTAGAACTCCCGGAGCTGCGAGTCCGTGATACGGTGCGGCAAAGGCTCCGGCGCCAACCGATGGCCGGCAAAGGCATTCTCCGCGGGACTATTCACGGGTACCACCATCGTCGTGGCCGTTTTGGCGCTCGCTGGGGTTGCCGAGCCGAAATCAACTTCAACGTAAGACGCGGTCACCGCGGCGATCGTGACCTGCCATGCCGATGGGGAGTTTGCGTCCAAGAGCAAGGTCGGCGTGGCGCTGGCTGAGTACCCGGCAGGCTGGTCCGCGGAGTAGCGCCAACGATTGGCATTTGTGGTCTGGATTCCACTCCATACCTTCAGGCTGAGCGGCCGCAGGACACTGATCCAGCCGTTCATTTGGGTCGCCGCGACGTTCGTGGGGAAGAACCAAAACGGCGCCGCAGGAGCCACCGAGTCTTGCAGAGCGACCGGGTTGTGGCGCTTGACGAAGTGACGTCCGGCGGTGACCAACGCATAACGCGTGAACAACCCCGAGACCGATCTCGTGGAGGAAAGCACCTTGTAGGAATCGATCTCGGTATTGAGGCTCTTGGGCGGCTGGCCGGCGAGGCTCGGGGCCACCGGTTTCTCCAGGAGCGGCAACGGCATGGGAGGTTGTAGAATCGTTCCCGCTTCCCTCGAATAGTCGAACGTGATGCCGGCCTCCGGCTTTTCACGAAGAACCTTGAAAGGCCGGATTGCGGGACGACCATCCACCTCGGTGTAGGACAGGAGAACGAATGGATGGGAGGTGTACCCGTCGGTCGCAGTGATGTTGAGATCGTCGCGGAGGGCATACGCCTGCCCTCCCTGCACCAGCGCGTGTTCCTCATTCGGATTGAACCCCGGCTGCTTGGAGTCGTTTTGGTAGAAGATGCTCCCGTTGGCCTGAAGGCTCGTCAACGGACCCGAACCGTCGTTGCTCGCCAGCACGATCTCCGCCGGCGTCGTCGGCCATTGCAGAGTGTATCTCCCAATTACCGTTGGCCACAGGCTGTTTTGAAAGCCTCGCGCCACATCGACCTGGTTCTGCCGAAACCACCAGACTTCCAGGTGATTTCTCCCGGGCACGGCATTCACCGGGATGATCGCCCCACGGTTCGCGGACTCGAACCCTCCGACGAAAGGGTCGACATAGGCGCCGGGATGAAAATGGTTCCCTTCGGTTTGACGGATGAATCCAGCGACGTAGTTGGTGCTAGGCAGACTCCCCGCCTCTCCGACCGGTGCCGTGATGCGATCGCCGACGAAGACCGTCACGTCCACAACTCGGGGTCGGATCGAAACGTCGGGCCAATGGAACGTGAGGTTGCCGACCCAGGAATTCAGGTTCGTCGCGACGGAATTGGCGAACGCGGGGCTGTTCGAACCGAGGGTGTCATTCACGATGATCGCCAGGTCGTCGATCCACTCGGTGGAGTTCGCTCCGCCCGCGCGGGCTCCCAATCCGAAACGGCCCAGCCTCGGCACATAGCCGGTTTGAATGCTCTCCAGCACCTTCACGCCATTGTACCAAACGTCCATCAAGCCGCCTTTGAAGAGCACCACCTCCACCGGAACGAAATCGCTACCCGTGGAAAGAGCCACCGGAAGGCCCGTTCTCGGATCGTGAGGCACGGGGAGCGTCGTCGGAGGATCGGGATTGGGATTGATCCCCTCCATGGCCACGGTCGCCTTCGGGGTTCCGTTGAGTTTGATCGAAATCCCCGGCGCGGCATCCGGTCCCGAATTGTCAAACAAATCAAAACTGACGACCAAGCCGTCGCCGGTGCCTTCCTCGCTGATCGGAACGTCGGGCAGGGTCCCGAAATTGAAGCTGAACCCGTCCGCCGGGGCCGTCGAAGTCGAACCGCCCAACCGGGCACGGAAAGTGGCGCGAAAATTCTCCACTACCTGGCCACCTGCGAAGTCGTCGATGATATACCCGCCACTCTGTCCATTCTGGGCGTCGATCAGGTGAAGAATTCCATCCGCGACATAGGTATTGCCGTAGGCTGACGCGCCGCCAGGAGCGGTCGTGAAACTGCTCACGAAACTCGGAAGTGTCAGGTTGGCATCGCGCAAACTCTGATCCAGCCAGGAGAAAATACGCTCGAATCGGACGAACTCGCCCGAGGTAAACCGCAGCAAGGCCCGATGCGCTGGATGCGCGACATCAAGGAAACTGAAGTAGGCGAAGTTCTCCGTGAGTTTTCCACGGGGCTGATCCAAGGGATCCTGATAGTCGATGAATGGCGCGTTTTGCGATGGCAACGACACGGCCGTCGCCTTGGCTTCCGTCTCGGTCGCCACCAGCGGGCGCACATAGTGCGAGTAGCGGGCAACGTCTGTGGGCCAGATTTGCCTGTAGCGGACAAACCGAAGCGGCCACTTCAAACCCTCGAGACCTTCCTCGAGCCAATGAACCTGCAGATCGTTCTGATTGATGGTCTCGCGGATTGCGTAGTAATTGGGTCTCGATCCACCGGTCGGGTTGTGCTGAAACGTGAAGGTCCGGGCGGCGAGCGGCTGGGGTTCCGGAAAGAGGCCGGCGTCGTCCGGAGTGCCGCCGGAATAGGCGGTCAGTCGCTCTCCCAGCTCGACGGTGACATCATGGGGAGCGGGTTGTGGAATGACGTCTACGATCTCCAAACCCAAGTGCTGGCGGATGGAGGGGCCGCGCACGTCGCCGAGCAGTTCGACGAGCACGCGCCCCGATGCGTTGTAGGCCCTGATCTGGCCGCCGGCAGGGCTGCCGCTCTCGTCGTACCACAGGGTCCGCAATTCCGGCAGAGCATTGGTCGTCACGATGGGCGCCGGGCCGGGAACTACAATTTCCTGGGCGACTCGACCCGGGATACTGTCGTTGTACACCACATTCACCGCGCCGACCCTCGCGCTCGGAACCGTCACGGGCTTGCCGGTGTTGGCGAAGGTTCGCTCGGTCCAATACATCAGGCGCGGTGGTTTGACCGGGCTACCGGACACCACGTATTGGTTCGTCATCACCACGTAGGGAGCGCCCAAGACGGTGACGGTGCCGACATCCGGCGGCGGATTGGTGATCGTTGAAGAGGTGCTTCGACGCCATGCGAGGAACACCCGGCCCGGGCTTGCCGCAAAGACCGATTGAGCATGCGGACTCCAATAATAGCGGGCATCGGCGTGCGCGTTGGTACTGTAGGGTTCCGCCAACCAATAGTCCTCGGGGGACTGCACAGGGCGATGGGGAGTCACGTTGGTGTTCACAGTGCTCAACAGAACCCCATACTCGTCCGTGCCGGGACGGGGAATCACTTGACCAAACTGGAACGAAAAGGACCTGCCCAGGGCGGGTGCCCCGACACGGCCACGGATCATCGTGATGACGATTTGGCCGTTGACTTTGATCCTCGGCAGATCCAGCCGCTCCGCATTTGCCGCGAAGCTCTGCGACGGATTGAGGTTGGAGGCCCGCGGTCGAACCACGGCGCCGAAACTCACGAATCCCTGGAATTGATTCGTGGTCGCCGGCACCTCCGTCAGGTTGGCGGCCTGCTGCCGTGCCAGGGTTGGCCCCCTACCATCCGATCCCGGCGGGACACCTCGCGTGCTGCTAATCGGCATGCCATTGGTGGAACTTAGATTGTAACGGATGGAATCCTGCCGGATTTCCAGAGGCAGGACTTGCGCTGCCGCATAGGGCGCTACCCAAGCCCAATGAGCCGTCAGGACGACGGCGAGTCCCAGTCGGTAAAGGAACGGTTTCACGGCGCAGTCAGGTTGAACGGTTACCCGCCTAGCGCGCCGCGATCACCTCGCCGAACCCAGGACCGTCAGGCGGCGGCGTTTGCCTCTCGTTTCCCGCCATCTGACGCACGGCTTGTTTCAGCTCATCAAGTTCCTGCTGGAGTGACTCCACCCGGGCGGTCCGGCTTAACTGACTCTTCAATGAAGCCACCTCTTCCTTGAGTTCACGCACTTCACGCTGCAGAGAAGTCACCTCGGTGTCCTTCTCCGCCTTCAATTCCTGCACCGCCTTGGCGGCGATCAATCCGAAGGCGCCCTGCTTGACCGTCATCAACTTCTCGTCGCTCCCGTCAAGATCGGTCACGTGCCGAACCAGTTCGGGAAACAATGGCTCCACTTCCTGGGCGATGACGCCGAACACCTTGGGATCGTCAGCCAGCTGGTTGGTCCAATGAAATCTCCGGACCTGCAATCGCATGATCCGCGCCAAGACAGACTCCGCATCGACGATGTCCTTCTTCAGTCGACGATCCGAGAAGCTGTCGAGGTTTCCGTCGCCATCCCAAATCGCCCGCCCCAAACCCGGTGAAGGTTGGTTGTTGGGGTTTCTCAAAGAATTGCCCTCGAAAACGAGACCTTCCGGCACCCGGTACATGCGGAACCACCGATTGGGTGCGCCGTCGTCGATTCGTAGCGCGCCACCACGCACATGCACCGCGTCCAAAGGAGTCGCCGTCCTGACGCCCACGTTTCCCGTGAACTCCGCGCCGCCCTCGGCCCACACCTTCACTCGTCGGTTCGCGAACGTGGTGCCGGCCCCGACAATATCCAGGGCGCCAGGGGTGAAGGTCCCATAGCCAATTTTACCGGCACTCGCCTCTTTGCCACCGACGCCAGCGCCGAATTCAAGGGGGTTGGAGCCGACGACCCTGACATCGCCGTTCACCTCCAAACGCCCGCCGGGCGTGGTCGTCCCGATACCGACAAGGCCGCTCGTAGTGATCCGGATCCGCTCCTGGGCATTGCCATAGAACTCCAGCTGGCCATCCGCCGAACTGAACATGCCGCCGTCGTTGTCCCCGCCATTGCCGGTGAACGCGAAGCCATTATTCAGCGAACCGGAAGCCCCGGGCCCGCCACCTCGGGCACGGACGGCGCCGTTCACATTTACACTTCCGCTGAAATCTGAACCGCCTTCCGCCCAAAACTTGACCTTGCGGTTGAGCCCCGAGGTCCCCGCCCCCACGACGTCCAAGGCATCACCGCTGAAGACCTGGTAGCCCACCCGCCCAGCATCCGCTTGCTTGCCCGCAACACCGGCGCCGAATTCCAGGGTGTTGATGCCCTCGATTTTCATCGGCCCGCCGACGTGCAGTCGGGCGGTGGGAGCAGCCACGCCAATTCCGAGGTTTCCACCGACCAGCGCGTTGCCTGCGGTATCCACTGAAAACCTGCTGATTCCGCCGCTGTGGAATCGGATTTGGTTGCCGGCCGTGTCAAAACGCCACTCGGGATTGCTGGCACCGGTCCCTTGCATCACGATCTCCGCTCCCTCATTCCCGCCCTGGGGCCTGATTGAAAACGGCGAATTGACGGTAGTCACCCCCGAGATATCGAGCGCAGTCGCCGACAGCGCGCCGCCCAAAGTCAAACCACCCGAAGCACTCATCCCTCCGACCACTTCCAATCCAGCCACGCCCGCGCTGAGCACTTTCGCCCCGGCGGCATTTACCAGGGAACTTGCGGACGACGCTTGGAACGCGTAGGGAGCCGGCAACAGGCGGAGTCGGGGCAGCATTTCCGATGTGGTGCTCCCAATCGTCACCGAAAGACTCATGTAGCGATCGGCGGAGTTGGGTCCGGCGAATAGCGTCGAAAGAGCCGGCCGCGGCTGCCCACTGACGGGAGTCCCCTCGCCGAGCATCACACTGAAGTTACCCCGGTCCACCGTCACGATCTGTTGCTCCGCCCACAAGGGATCTCCACCCCCCGCCGTGCTGAAGACTCGGAAGATGACCGGATAATTGGCGGGCGCGTTTGTCGCCAAAGCCTCGCCATTGGCGTCCACGAGAAAACCCTGGTAGGTCATCAACTCGGGAGGCGCTGCCTGAACATGTCGAAGTCCGAGAATAAGAAGCATCCCGCAGAGCAACGGGAAATCCCAAGTCCGCACGAACCAGCTGTAGCGATGGATCCAAGGGAGTAAGCCGCAGACATTCATAACTCGATTGAGGCGTATCAGGACGTCGTTCATGAGGGTGAGAGGGGGGAGTTGGGTCGTGACTTGATCGGTGCCACCGGGTTCATTGAGTCGTCAGGTTGCCGATATGATTCAGCTGCTTGAGTTGAAAGGTCCCGAGAAGGTTGAACTCCCGAGCCTGGACCCCGCGTGCTTGAAAGGTGACCACTTCGGAATACTGGCCAACGAGATCCTGGCTGCCTTGGGTCAGACTGGTGAAATCATCCGAGGGAGTGGTGAAACTCAACGTCAACCGACGCGTGATGCCGTAAGACTCCGCGCCTCGCGGCAGCGCCGCCGCAAATTGCGCGTCGAGATTGTCGTGATCGGGGTGGTAGGTGTGCAGAAAAGGATTGGATGACGCATCATCAAATGAAACCGGAACCGTCACCGTCAGGCCCTGCCCCGCCGCCATCGCGCCAGTGAAGTCCCATGGCACATTCCCGGCCGATGTCGGCAAATGGACACAACTGATTCTTCGCGCGTCCGAGATCGCCGAGGGCAATAGCAATCCCTCTCGCGTGGTTGTGATCGCATTCGAACTGAGCCCGATCCCGACGAAGACCTTCTGCAACAGGCGGGAGTTGGTGCCGTCGTTATGAATGATGAGCCGCAGTGGAAACGGTTGGGCGACGGTTCCGGAATCCACTTTGATGGGTCCGTCCAACAGGTAGGAGCCGCTCTTCTGCTCAGGCCCGCCAAACACGAGCACCCGACGGGTGGCTGGATCCGTCTCGTAATGGAATCCATTGGCTCCTTCGGCAAGTTGCAGGCGATCCAGCAGCGCCGTCAATTCGTCGGCGTTGCTCGCTTTCGCATAGGTCTTTAAATAATGACTGACCTGGTTGATGACGGCGCCGCCCAGCCAAAGTCCGGCGGCCGATGATTTCTCCGCGGAAACCGCAATATCGATTTGCGACAGGCCGAGTGAGTCAGTGAGGCGAAGGACACTGGCGAAGACGGCGCCTGGATTGCCTGACATCGTGGACCGGTTCAACCCAACCACCAGCTCCACTTCGGAACCCGGCTGGCCGGCCGCGGCCAAGCTCCATTGCTGCGGTCCCGCCGCGAGATTGGTATAGCCGTAACTCAGATTCGTCGTGTTGAGCGGACCTCGGAGGAGCAAGGTGGGCGCTCCCTGAATGCTCGGCTGACCCACCGGCGGCGACTCGGAAGCTAATTGTCGCAAATCGACGACCATTGGAACGTTGGCGGCATTCTTGATGCGCAGATTCACCTGACTGCGCGTGTCTCCGAATCCGATCCCCTTGGACGGAATACCCACGATCTGAACCGGCCCAAAGTACTGATTGTAGTTCTCGCCCGCCCGGATCCAGAAAGCCTGATCCCGAGTCGCGGTCGTGGTCCGAACGTTGTCGACAAGTCTCGGGTTGTTGGGTCCGAGGTTGTTCCCCTGATATCGGTACACCTCGGCGTTGGCCAAGAGACCCGGGGCCGGTGTAAAGAGCGCCTCCAAAGTTGGCGTCCGATTCGCGGGAATGGGAAAACCCAGAAAATTGAGGCCCGTCATGGTCCATCGATACGTCGGCACCACCGGGCGGCCCTTCACTTTCCAAGCGTACGAGGTGACGCTGTTGGTGACCCGGACCGCGTAGGCCGCGTTGCCATGAAGCCGCTTGAGCGGCGAGGTTGGACCCGTGAGTCGCTTCCAACTCGACCACTGACTTGCCGTGTCTGCCGGCCTTTGCGGGGAGTCAGTGAATTGCCCCGTTGGCAAGGACGGCTGCCAATACCAAACCTCGGTGATCGGATTGCCGGGATCGTTGCCCACCAAATCATCCAAGGTCGCGTGGGAGGCATCCACCTGCAGGAACACACCGTTCCACCCGCCGGTCAGCACGTTGGTTTGGGTGACCCATTGCGCCCTCGCCAACCCGGTCCATCCTCCCGCCAGCGCGAGGAGAAACCACAGGAAGGGACGGCTGGGTAATGCCGGGCGCCAAGAGCTCCGTCGACCGAGGTTGCACATAGGTGTTCACCTCGGGTTAGAAGCAATTTCTGGAATTCCATTCTCGAAAAATTCGAGAAGGTGCTTCCGGCTGCCAAGGCAGACCTCCGGCGAGTTCTGGTGAGAGCAACGCTCACGACCTTCTCGCCGCGCCGATCCCGTGCAGGATGGGTCGGCACCAGAGCCGTCGAGTATTCCTAAGGACTCGAAGGCCCGGCACCTTCGACGCGTTCACTCAGAAACCAGTTTGCCCAGCGCGTGTAGAAATCCTGATCTGGGATTTCGGACCGTCGGTTGCGGAACTCCTGCAAGGCTTCCCGACCGACCGGCTCCACATTGCGTTGCGCATTCATTCGCCGGCCAGCCACCGCCTCCACAAACGCGCAGAACCACCCCGGTACGGGCAGCGGGGGATCCACGACTTCCCAGACCCGAAGGGCGTCCTTCGCGGCGACGCTGAGGCCGTGTCGACCATCCGAGCTGAACTCAACACACATGATGGACCCGGCATGCATCAGCGGATCGCTGACCGGGTAGCCAGTGGGCGCTTCCCATAGTCGAACCACTCCATCCGAGGATCCCGTGACGACGAATCGACCGTCGGGACTAAACTCACCTTGGGCGAGTTGGTCCTTATGCCGCATCGGCTGAGAAATGGGTGCTCCCGTCTCGGCGTCCCAGATGCGGGCGGTCCCGTCCTCGGAACAGGTGAGGATGCAGCGTCCATCGGGACTGAAGCGGGCCGCGTAGACGGTGCGTTCGTGCAGAATAGGCCCCGTCAGCCGACGGCCCGAAGCCGCGTCCCAAATGATCGCCGCGCGATCCGTCGAGGCCGTGACGACGCGGCGCCCGTCCGGACTGAACTCGGCGGTCCAGACCGTCCCTTTGTGCCTGAGCGGTTCGCCGAGGAGGGGCTTGCCATCCTCGCAGGACCAGAGACGCGCCGTGCCGTCCGTGCTGGCCGTCAACAGAGTGCGCGAATCCGGACTGAACCGGACCCACATGACCTCCCCTTGATGGAGTAGCGGGGCGCCCACCGGACGTCCGGACAGCACCTCCCATAGCCGGGCGCTCTCGTCTTCCGATCCCGTTGCCAACAGTCGTCCGTCCGGCGAGAACGAAACCGAGTAAAGGCGACGCTCGTGAACCAGAGGCGGCGTCATCGGTTCGCCCGTCTGCAGATTCCAGATCCTCCCCACGTTGTCCCAGCCGGCAGTGGCGACCTTGGTTCCGTCGGACGAAATCGACAATCGGTAGATCTGTGCGGAGTGCGCCATGGGTTGGCCCACCCGCCGACCGGTGCGCCAATCCAATACCAAAGCCCGATCCTCGGTCGTCCCCACGACCCAGCGGCCGTCCCTGCTGAAGCAGGCACTGGGAAAATTGTCCGTCGTCTTCACGACCGAGTCCATGAAACCTGCTTCTTGCATTTGCCAAACTTGAAGCGTGCCATCGTGGGAAGCGGTCAGCACCCGCCGGCCATCCCGAGTCAACCTCATGTCATTAATGGAACCTTCATGCTCGAACGACTCGGTCACCGGTAATCCTGTCAAGGCATCCCAAATGCGGGCGACCCCGTTGTGAGATCGGGTCGCCACGTGCGCTCCGTCTGGACTCAGCTGGAAATACGAAAAGGGCCCCTCGGCCTCGATCGGTTGGCCCATCATCTGCCCCAAAGCGATGTCCCAGATCTTTAAGGGCCGATCAAAGGCGGTGGTCACCAGCCGCCGACCATCCTGACTGAATTCCATCATGAGGATTTGTCGGTCGTAGGCTTCGAACTCTCGCATCATTCGGTCCTCCTCGGCATTCCAGAGTGTGACGGATCCCTGCCGGGAAACCGCCAAGACGCCGCCATCCAAGCTGAACTCCAAACAGGTCGGTTCGCCGGAGACTTTGAATTCGGAAACCATTGGCACCGCCCCCCGCAGGCGCCAAATCCTGATCGTGCCATCCGCGCTGCTGATGGCGAGCGTGTCGGCGTCCCGGCCGAACATGGCCCGCAACACGCCGGACGGCATGGTGAGCGAGGGGCCGACCCGCTGCTGCGTCGGCAAATCCCAGACCTGCATGGAGGATTCGGAGTCGATCAACGCGGCGCGCCGACCGTCGCGGCTGACGACCGCGCCGATCTTGACGTTGGGCGCCTTGGGAAATTCGAACAGAACTTGCTCCTGACTCAGGTCCCAAAGCCAAAACGATCCGTCCTGGCATGTGCTCAGAGCCATCCGATCTTCGGCCACCAACACGACTTCGTTGACTTTGACCCGATGCGGGAGCGTCGCCAGTTTCTTGCCATCGGCCAGATCCCACAGGTGACACTCGCCATCAACCGACGACGTCAACGCGCGCTGTTCGTCCGAAGAAAGCGATAGGGAGTTGACGGGCGCCCCGTGCCGGAGCGGCGCGATGGTGGGAAGGACGAATCGGCATCGACTCAGCATCGAGACGAGTCTCGTCGCCGCGGCTCGATTGCTCGGATCCTGGCGCAGGAAATCGCTGAGATTGGCCAAGGCCACCCCGCGTTTCGACGTCGACACCAGTTCATCGATTCTCTGCCATTCGAACTCCCGAAGGTTTTTCGCTATTTGGACATTGGCTTTGTCCTTGTCTCGATTCGCCGCCGACAACCGCACGCTCATGAGGATGATACCAGCCAAACCCGCGGCCAGGACGAGGTGCAGGAGGATCGCCAGCGTGGCGATCTTCGGATTCCGCTGGATCCACTTGAGGATCCTCTCCAGCCAAGTGCTTCGCCTTGCCTGGATGGGCTCCTTCCTCAACCAGCGGCCCAATTCGTCGGCCAGTGCCTCGGCAGAGCCGTAGCGTTGCGCCGGATTCTTTTCCAGGCACTTCAGACAAATGGTCTCCAAATCACGGTCAATTCCCCGTCGCAACGTCGAAGGCCGCCGCGGCTCGCGTTCCAACACCTGTCGAACCGTATCCACCGTCGTCTGACCCTCGAAAGGCGGTCGTCCGGTGAGCATCTGATAAAACACAGCTCCCAGACCATAGACGTCCACCGCGGTGGTGAGATGTTTCGCCTCGCCTCGAGCCTGTTCCGGGGACATGTAGCTAGGGGTCCCCAGCAAGGCCAGGGTGTGCGTTAAACTACTTTCCTTCTCGATCAACTTGGCCAACCCGAAATCCGAAAGATGAGGCTCTCCTTCCAAGTCGAGCAGGACGTTCCCCGGTTTGATATCTCGGTGGAGGACGCCGTGTTGATGGGCGAAATGAACCGCCCGCGACAGCTTCGCCAACAGCGTCGCCGCCTCGCGTTCGGATAATCGAGTGCCCACCTGCGATCGGGGTTCCGCGAGGGTTCCGCCCTCCACGAATCGCATACTGAAGAACGGCTGGCCCTCGCACTCACCAACCTCATAGATGGGAACGATGTTCGGGTGACTCAGACTCGCTGCCGTTTCCGTCTCTGTGCGAAAACGCTCGAAGAACTCCGCCGAGGCGAATTGGCCCGCCGCCAGCACTTTCACAGCGACGATCCTGTTCAATCGCGGTTGGCGCGCCCGGTAGATGACTCCCATGCCGCCGCGCGCGAGTTCCTCCAACAGCTCGTACCCCCCGAAGCTCCGCGGCAGGGGGACGCCATGGCGATTTCCTGAAAACGGGGCCAGATCCGTCCAACCGACCTCCAGCACACCCGCGATCAAGCAGTTCGAGCAAAGCCCATGCGGCGCGTCCGAAGCCAGACTCCGTCCGCACTCCGGGCAGCGTCCAGGAGGTTGTGCCTGCAAGCTCATCGTGGAGTCGCTATCTTGGGTTCACGGCAATTCCCGTGGTTCCATTGGCCTTCCGAGCCCCGGTCGTCGCCGGTCCGCGAAAGGACCGGATTATTGGCTCAGAACTTCCAGCAGGTGACGAAGTTCGGGCTCCACGCCTGCCGGATCTTCGACGGTGTTGGCCACTTCCATGCAGAGCAGGACGCGAAACCGCTCGCGCATTCGACGGATGGCCGACCCGACGGCCGCGACGGAGATTCCCAGCGCGGCGGCGGCATCGTCGTAGGAGAGGGACCCTTTGTAATCGAGCAGGAATCGCTTCAGAACTTCGAACCGCTGCTCGCAGGTCTCGTCCGCCAGCTTATCCAGCACCGCCCCAATCAAGCTCTGCGCCCAGTGTCGTTCAAATATCCACTCCGGAGTCGCGTGATGGATCGGCTCGAGCCGATAACGTTCCTCGGCCGCGGCGGCATCGAAGGAAACGAACTGGCAACCGCCACCACGTCGCTGGGCACGCGCCTTGTCCCACTCGTTTGCCAGAAAATGCGTCATCGACGTGAGCATGAACGTCCGGAATTTTCCCATCTTCGAATCCACGGATCGAAGGTAATGCTTCTCCAAAAACCGGACGAAAAACGCTTGCGTCAAATCGCTCGCGTCCTCGTGGCTGTGGCCTCGCCGGCGAGCAAACGCATAAAGCGGATACCAGTAGGTCCGACATAACTGTTCCATCGCGAACGCAGCCTCGGGAGTCTGGCTGTCCGCCGCTCTGACAATGACCGACCAATGGGTCGTGGCAAACGCGCCCATCACTGGGGGAGATGACGCGTGGTAATGCTCCTTGGATACCACTAGGACATCGTGGGTGAGTTGGCACGCTAATGCACTTCTTTTGTGCGCCGGAGCGAGGACACTCCACCGACGTGTTGTGCTTCCTTCACCTTCGGAGTCGGATTCACTACACAATCGGGATCGAATTGCCCTCGATTCGAGACGAGGTCGAGAACCAGGCGGAGGCGCGGATCGATGGTGATTCCGATTTTGATTCCGATGGTGCTACCGGCACGCCAGCTTCCTCCGCACTTGCCTCCCCCGGATCCGAGCTTGCACCGACGAACCCTAAAGACGTGTGATTCGCGCCGCCGATGGCGCCTCGCAAACCCGCACTGGGGTTCATCTTCATCACGCTGTTCCTGGACATCTTCGGGATCGGGTTGGTGATTCCGATCCTGCCCCGGCTCATCGAGGAACTGGTGGGCGGATCGGTGCCCCAGGCTTCCCACACGTTCGGCTGGCTCACCGCTCTGTATTCGATGATGCAGTTCGTCTTTGCTCCGTTGCTGGGGAGTCTCTCGGATCGTTTCGGGCGTCGACCCGTCATCCTGTCCTCGCTGTTCGGATCGGGACTCGACTACCTCCTCCTGGCGTATGCGCCCACGCTACCGTGGTTCTTCGTCGGACGCATCGTCGCCGGCATCACCGGAGCCAACATCACGGCGGCGTCCGCCTACATTGCGGACGTCAGCCCACCGGAAAAGCGGGCGCAGAACTTCGGCTTGATCGGGGCGGCGTTTGGCCTTGGCTTCATCGCCGGCCCGGCGCTCGGAGGCATGCTTGGCGACATCGGATTGCGCATGCCATTCCTCGTCGCCGCCGGACTGACCCTGCTCAACTGGCTCTACGGCTGGTTCGTGCTTCCGGAGTCGTTGCCACCGGAAAACCGCCGCGCCTTTCAATGGGCCCGCGCGAATCCCGTCGGTTCGCTGCTCGCGCTGCGACGTTACCCGGTGGTTCTTGGGCTCACTGGAACCTACTTTCTCAGCAACCTGGCCCACCAGGTATTCCCCGCGACGTGGGTCCTGTACACCAGTTACCGCTACCAATGGTCGGTTGGACAAACCGGACTCTCCCTCGCCCTGGTCGGCGTGATGGCGGCCGTCGTGCAGGGCGGCCTGACCCGCATCATCATTCCCAAAATCGGCGAACGCCGCGCCGTCGTCATCGGACTCTCCATCGCCGTCGCGATCTACGTCGGGTACGGCCTGGCGTACCAATCATGGATGGTCTACGTCATGATTCTCGTCGGCTCGTTCAGCGGGATCGCCAATCCCGCAGTCCAAGGCCTGATTTCGCGGACCGCGCGCGCCGACGAACAGGGCGCCATCCAAGGGGCGCTGGCCAGCCTGGGCAGCGTCGCTGGAATCGCCGGTCCCCCCATCGCTGCCGGACTGTTCAGCTTCTTCATCGGCCCCAAGACTCCGATCCAACTGCCCGGTGCACCGTATTTCCTCGGGGGTTTGCTGGTTCTGCTGGCCTTGCTCTTGGCCCTACGCTCCTTCCGAACCACGCCTGAGCCGGGCCCTTCCGACGCCGGCCGCTGACCGTCGTTGCCCCCTGCCCGGCCACCCCCGGCTTGCCGAGTCCGTGCGACAGTCCTACGTTGGACACAGCTACCGTGGAAAAACCCCGCATTCTCATCATCGAAGACGACGATCTCCAGGCGGAGATCTACGAGGATGCCCTGTCGGGCTACGAACTGTCGCGGGCCCGAACCGGGCGGGAAGCCCTGGCCCACCTGTCCAAGTTTCCTCCGCACCTCATCATCCTCGATCACATTCTCGACGATGGCGATCTGGGACTCGATTACCTGCCCGAATTGAAGGAAGCCCTTCCCCACGTTCCCGTCGTGGTGATCAGCGGCGCCATGGATGTGCACGAGCAGATCGAAGCGCTTCAGGGACCCCGCCGCGCTCATTATTGTCTCTCGAAGCCGGTCGACCTGGATGACCTGCGCCGAACCATCGAGACGGCTTTGCGCGAGTGTGGCGAGGCCGAGATCGTGCGATCCTTCGAGTCCCTCGAGCGTTCGCGGCGCGCGGACATTCAGGACCTTCTCAGCCGGTCGACCGATCGCCTGAGCCGCCAAAACGAGATTCTCCGCCAGGTCAAGGATGTCACGGCCCGACCCAACATCTCGGCGTTGGCGCGCCGTTTCAACGTGGCTCGCCGGACCATCATCCGCGACCTGCACGAGCTTATCCGCCGCGGCCAACTACCGCCCGAGATCTACCCGCGCTGGGCCACCGAGGGCGAGGACGACGCCTCTGGACCGTCAGTCTGACATTGAGGCACAAGATCGATGGCTCAAGGCACATCGCCCAGGTTCAGGCTGTCCCGACTACCTCCGCCACCACGCGCGAATCGCCCGCCAACCCCAGGAGGTGTGCCGCGCCGTGATGCGGCGTAGGGCGAACCGGTCGGATTCTGTCGTATTCACGCCGAAATCGGTGGTGGTCGCAGTCGCATAACCCGCGGCCTCGACCGCATCGCGCACCATCACGTTCCATTCACCATACGGATAACAGAAGTCCTTCACCTCGATACCAAACGCATCCTCCAGCTTCTTGCGACTTGCCTGAATCTCCTCGCGGGCTTCCGCCAATGGAATGCGTGTCAGCCAAGGGTGCGTGCAGGTGTGGGACCCGATCCGTTGTCCGGCCGCAAGCCACTCCTTGACCTCCGCCACGGTCATCAACGGCGCCGCCACCTCGCCCTGCGCCTGTTCCCAGTCGTTATCCCCCCCCAGTCGATCCGCCACCAAGTAAAGTGTGGCCTGGTACCCGTGCTTCACCAGCAAGGGCAGCGCATGCTCCAAGACGCTCCGAAAACCATCATCGATCGTCAAAATGATTGGGCGCGTGTTCGTCGGACGGACCGCTTCCGGCAGCGTCACCGATTCGAATCCCCCGTCGTTCCATTCCCTCAACTGCCGCGCCAATAGCCGGCGTGGCAGATACAACCCACGAAGCCGCACACCGCGCGGGCGAGGACCGAATTTATGGTAGGTCAGGATCGGCACGCCTCGGTCAAAGAGGCGTTGAAAGGGCGCCAGTCGTGAATAATAACGCAATCGCGAATCCGGCATACGTCACCTCCTGTCCACTGTCATCAAATCCTGGTAGACCCGCAGCACCCGCACCGCCATGTGATCCAGGGTGAAGCGACCGAGAACCCGCTCGCGCCCTGCGCCTCCAAGTCGGGACCGCAGCGCCGCATTGCCGGCGATTTCGCACATCGCCTTCGCCAGGGCTCCCACATCCTCCATGGGCACGAGCAACCCCTGTCCCCCGTTCTCGAATTGCTCCGGTGCACCATCGCACGCCGTGGCAATCACCGGCTTGTTGCAGGCCATCGCCTCCAGAATCACCGTCGGAAAGGCATCCGTTGCCACCTGCGGATGCACCAGGCAGTCCAGGGCATTCATCGCCGCCGGCATGTTTCCACAGTACGGCGTCAACCACGCCCGCCCCTGCAAGCCCAGCGCCGCGATGTCGCCTTCCAACGTCGACTTCATACTGCCTCGCCCAATGACCAGGAATCGCGCGGCCGGCGCGGCCGCCCGGATCCGACTTGCCGCTTGGAGAAACTCGCGCTGTCCCTTTCCCCGTGGGAAGTCATAGCCCCCCACCACGCCGAAAGCCACATCCCCCGGACATAATCCCCACTCCGCACGCTGCACCGAAGCGTCGAAGGGATGGAACCGCTCCGGATCGATGCCGCCCTGTGCCACGCGAATCTTCGACAGATCGCCAATCAGGGGCGGCCGCCGGTGACGTTCCTCGACCGGGGAATCGGGCTCGTCAACCCCCTCACGCAAGACGCGCGCGACAAACTCCGATACCGCCAAAAGGGCATCCACCTGCCCCAGAAGCAGGCGTCGACTCAGGAATGAACTGGGACTCTTCGCCAAATGCCTCGTCAAAACCACTTTCGGTCGCACCCCGGACCACCGGGCAGCGAGTATCGTCGGCCACAGGTCACGACCGTGATGGCCGTGAAGGATCTGGATGCGATGCGCCCGGCAATGCCGCGCCGTCGCCCGAATGAAGTCCAGTTTCAACGCCCCGCGGGCGGGCGCCTCGCAATGACGAATGCCAAGGGCGCCCACCAAACCCGAAAGCTCCCTCCCCGACGGCGCCGACAACCACACGTCCTGGCCGAGCTTGGCCAGACCGTGGGCCAGACGTAGACACTGATCGTCGGTCCCGCCCCCGGTCAGGAGCGAGTTCACCTGTAAGATGCGCATCGGCGCGGAAGTGGATGCGACGGACATGCAAACGGTCCAGCCCTTCGATTCGCATCCGCAGAGCCCTGGGTCAATCCACTAGGGTTCCCGGATGTCTTCCCCGTGCGCTCGCAACTCCTCCAGACTCACGAACTCCAGCGCCGACAGATGGGTCGCCGCCAGCACCACCGGAGGGGCCATTCCTGCGTCCAATGCCTCCTTCCATCGCGTCACACAAAGACACCAGCGATCTCCCGGCTTGAGGCCCGGAAAATCAAACGCGGGAGCGGGCGTCACCAGGTCGTTGCCGCGCCGCCGCGAAAACTCCAGAAACTCCCTCGTCATCATCGCGCAAACCACATGCACGCCCTGATCTCCCGGTCCCGTGCGACAATACCCATCCCGATAAAACCCGGTCATCGGTTCCCGACAACAGCACTGAAGTTCCCCGCCCAGGACGTTGGTTGGCATGCGACCCAACACTAGCAGCGTCTCGACAGTTCGCATCCCGGATTTTCCCGGCTTCCGATATTCCGCGCGTCAACCCCATCCCGCCAACCCATCACCCTTGACGCCGCCAACGAGGCACCAAGGCTGTCTGCCATGCGGGCGACGCTCCCAATCCCTTGCCACTCCGAACGCCGGCACCTCTCGCCGGAATGGGTTCTCGCGCTTCTGCTCCTGCTCGCTCCCACCCACCTCGCCGTGGGAGCCGGCTTGGACTGGGTCTGGTTCGAAGCCGAACCGGCGGGGGCCGGCAACGAATCGGGAGTATCCAATGGTCGGATGGTATGGCTGCCCCCGGGGGGCAAACTCCAAGCCGCCGTACGCATTCCAGGCGACGGAACGTACACGCTCTGGATTCGCAAGTTCTGGAATCCCCAAGGCATCCGCTGGCGCTTGGGAACAACCAGCGACTGGAAGGAAGTTCCCGACCTCAGCCTGACCGACCTTCAGATCCTCGATGGCGATTCCTCTCGACGCATCGGTTGGGCGCCAGCCGGAAGGCTTGATCTCAAGGCCGGAAACCATGAATTCCAACTCGAGGTGTTGTCTGGGGATCAGCACACGACCGCCTACGATTGCTTCGTCCTCAGCCAAAGCCCGTTCGTTCCCCGAGGCTTCGCGCATCCCGACGAACTCCCGAACCCTCAACGCCCGGGTTGGTTCGTCTTCCAACCCGCCGCCGATCCATTCATCGCCACCCCCATCGACCTTAGGTCGCTCAACGAAGCATCCGCCGGTGACGGCGGGCGCATCGCACGCCGCGCCGACCAGTTCATCCACCATCGCACCGGCATGCCGTTGAGATTCTGGGGCGTCAATGTCGGCATGGACCGAGTTCGCATCGACCGCGAGGAGGCGGGTCGTTTTGCGCGCAGTCTCGCCAAACGCGGAGTCAACCTGGTCCGCATCCATGGTCCCATTTACGCCACCGAAGGGCCCGACTTCGGCCGGGTCGATATGCGTCGGAATCGTCAGGTGCAACGCCTGGTTGCCGCCCTCAAGCAGGAGGGCATCTACACCGCGCTCAGCATCTATTTTCCGCTGTGGGTCAAGTTCGACGCCTCAACTCCCGCCTTCGCCGGCTACCAGGGCGGCCACCCATTCGCGCTCCTGTACTTTCACGAGGAGTTCCAACGCATTTACCGGCAATGGTGGATATCCCTGCTTCAAACGCCCGATCCGGAGTCCGGCCATGCCCTGCGCGACGAACCCGCCGTCGCGTTTCTCGAGATGATCAACGAGGACTCCACGCTCTTCTGGACCTTCAATCCCGATCGCGGCGCCAAGGGAAATCTCCCGGATGCCCAGCGTGAGACGTTGGAGCGACGCTTCGCCGATTGGACGCGGCGCCACTATCCGAATTTTTCCCTCGATCAGATTCGCTCCCAGGTCTGGACCAACACGACCTCGCCTCAGGACAACCTCGCTGAGGGTCGGCTGGGATTTCGCGGGCTCTATGACATCGCCCATCGACGAACCCGTCGCGACCAGGACACGGTTTCGTTCCTCGCCGACTTGATGATCGCCTTTCACCGAAGCACGTATGATTTCCTCCGAATCGAACTCGGCTATCCCGGCCTGATTTACTGCTCCAACTGGAAGACCGCATCGCCCACCTACCTGGATCCCGTCGACAAACAGGCGAATCTCATCGGCGATTTTCTGGATCGCCACGGTTATTTCGAAGGCATCCACGAAGGAAACAACGCCACCTGGAACATCGAACCGGGACAGTCGTACGATGACCGGAGCGCCTTGCTCCTCAGGGGCGAGAACGGCTTGCCCAAGGCTCCCGACAATCCCCTCTTCGACATCGAATACGACCGCCGACCCTCCATGGTCAGCGAGGTCAATTGGTCGCTTCCCAATCGATTCCGCGCCGACATGATTCCGCTGGGTTCAGCCTACGGCGGATTGCTCGGCACGGATGCCATCGTCTGGTTCGTCGCTCAATCGACGGAATGGGACTCCGTGCCCGGCAAATTCTCCACGCAAACGCCTGTCGTCGCCGGTCAATTCCCCGCCGCCGCGCTGATCTTCCGGCAAGGTTTGATTCAAGCCGCCCCCGAGTCCGTGCGCGTGTCGATGTCGATGGACGACCTCCGCGCGTTGAAAGGGCTGCCCCTGCAACTCTCCCAAAACCTCGACTCCCTGCGCAGCACGGGCCTGCCGGCAGGGGTCACCCCGACCGACCCCGCATCCCTTGATCCGCTCGCGCTTCTCGCCGGACCGGTGCGCGTCGACTGGGTCGACCAAAAGCCGCCCCCGACCCGCATCGCCGATCTGTCGACCGCGATTCGGCACGATGAAAAACGCGTCACCAGCCTGACGGGGGAACTGGAATGGGACTATGGGTTGGGCCTGGTCACCCTGCGCAGTCCATTGGCCCAGGGTTACACCGGTTTTCTCGCCGCCGCCGGCAGCCGTCAACTGCCCGATGTGTCCATGGAATCGTCGATGGAGTACGGCTCCATGCTGCTCGTCCCTCTCGATCGCCTGCCTCTCTCCGAATCCAGGTCGATGCTCCTCCAGGTGGCGAGCGAGGAAGAGCCTTTCGGCTGGAAAACGGAACCGACCACGGGCAAACGGCGCATCACCTCACGCGGCAGTGCGCCCCTTCTCGTGCGCGAATTCTCGGGCTTGGTCCGCTGGAACTCGCCGTCGCTCCGCGCGCGATGGAAGGCCACCCCGCTCGATTTCAATGGGGTGATCGCCGGCGCCGCCTTCGAGGCCAGCAGCGAAATTCGGCTGCGCCCGAACATCCCGTACTACTGGCTCCGGGCCAGCCCCTGAAGCCGACGTCGCCTGTCACTGGGCCAACTGGCGTGCCGCCGCCGCCCGCAGCCGCGGATCCGACGCCTTGGCCAGCTCCGTTACCAACGCCGGCGCGGGTCGTTCGAATGCTTCGTGCAGCCAAAGCACTTCCAAGCGGGCGCGGTCGGATTTCTGGTCCGGCAACCAAGCGACCGCCTCCGCGAGCACCGAATCGGCGCCTCGTTGGCGCAAGACCAATCGCGCCTGCTCCTGTTCCCAACCGCTGGACGACTGGGTGAGGTCGAGCAACTCGCGGGTCGCCTTGCGCGACAAATCCACCCGGGCCACCGATTTCGCGGCCTCGCCGGTCACCCGCCAGATCCGCCCATGCTCCTTGTCCCGCCGAGGATCCCGGAAATCCACCTCGCCATGCTGGATGATCGGATTGCTCCAATCGGCGATGTACAGCGCGCCGTCCGGCCCGAATCTCAAATCGATGGGGCGAAAGGTCACGTTGGTTGTCCTCAGAAGATCCGGCTGCTCCACCGTTTGGAAGGTGGAACCCACGTCCTTCAACGCGAAGCGCACAATGCGGTGCGCCCGAAAATCGCAGGTGATGGCTTGACCCTGCCATTCGTTAGGAAACGCCGGACTATGCACGATCTCGAGGCTGCAGAACTTCGGGTAATTGCCCGGACTGATACTCTCCGCCTCGCGGCGCATATCCGAGTACGTGAAGTAGGTGGCTCCTTCCATGGCGTGGTAGATGCCTTTGAAGCCGGCCCCATCGGTGAAGAACTGGTTGCCCCATTGGTCCCAATGATGGCCCCAGGGATTGCAGCCGCCCTTGGTGAAAACGTCGAACTGCCACGTGTCCGGATTAAACCGCCAGATGCCCGCAGAATTCAGCCGCCGCACGCCGTGCGCCGTTTCCACATGCGTGTGGGTGTAGATCGACTGATTCATATACAGATGCCCATCGAATCCCCATCGCAGGGTATGCAGGTTGTGGTGGGTATCCTCCGTCCCGAAACTGGAAAGCACGATGGTCTTGCGATCGGCACGCCCGTCGCCATCCGCATCGGCGAAGTGGAGCAGTTGATGGCTCGCACCGACGTAACAACCTCCTTTGCCGTCCGGAACCACGCTGGTGGGAATGATCAGGCCTTCCACGAACACCGTCGACTTCTCCGCGCGCCCGTCACCGTCGGTGTCCTCCAACACCACCACCGCGTCCTCGGCATCCTGCCCGGGCCGGATCTGGGGATACACCCGTGAACTCGCCACCCACAGACGTCCCTGGGGGTCCCAGTTCATTTGGATCGGCTTGAAGAGCTGCGGGTTCTCCGCCCACAACTCCGCCTTGAATCCCGGATGCACCTCGAACTCCGGGCGCGTTTGCTCCTGAAAATGCGGGTCCCGCGGACGTTGGCGCGGTTCCGACAACGCGCGCACTTCGGATACCACGGCCGGGTCCTGCTTCTTCACATCCCGCAGCTTCTCGATCTTCTGATCCCACGCCTCGACCCTTGGATCGAACTGGGGAATCTCCACCGCGTTGCGGCCTTGTTCGTGTTTCCGGAACCCGAACAGGTACGTCCAATTGGCCGGGCGCCAGCGATGAAAGAACTGCTCGTTCTTGTGCCGGATCGCACGGGAGAGGATCTGCACTCCCTCGCCGCTTACGGATTCCAGTCCAAGCTGCTTGGCGATTCCCGGGGCGAGCATCTGATAGCCTTGTGCATTCAAGATCACCGGGGATTCGTACAGCACCATGCGCACGCGCGAAATCTGCCGCGACAACTCCAGCGTATTGACGAACGGGACGCTCCTGGCGGTGGCCAGGTTCTCCAGTGCCGCGGTGACCGCGTCGAGTGCCCGGGTCCGAGGGGAGTCCGGCCGCTCACCTTGCTGCTGAATCGGGGCAAGAATCACGAAGCGCACCTTCTGGCCGCTCACCTCATCCACGGCATCCATCAGTGTCGCCAGTTCCTTGGCGAAGGCGGCAGCCCCGTCCGCCCCACCTTCCAATGCCGCCGTCATGCCGTAGCTCAGGAAGGCGACCGTGGGTTTCGATAGTCCGACCTGTTCCTTCACGCGCGCCAGCCAGTCTTTCTCGCTCTTGTTCCAATCGAAACTGGCCCGGGACCGACCCATCGGAGTGTCTGCGGACCAACTCAGGTTGCGATAAGTGACGGACCGATCGGGAAACGCCGCGGTCAACTGGGTCTCCAATGCGCCGTATTCCCCTTCGCGCTCGAAGAAGGTGTCGCCGAGAAAAAGCACACGGTCGCCGTCCCGCAGTTCAAACCGTTCGGCCGCCCCGGCACGCAAGCCCAGGAACAGGACCGGCAGGATGTATCGCCACAACGATCGCATAGTGTGCCCAGGATCCAACCGGCAAACCACGCGGGCGCAAAGCAAAAAGCCGATCCCATCGCCTGGGCCACCCATCGCCTCAGGTCCGCGGTCTGGGTCACTTCGATCCGCGAAGCATCGCGGGAGGGTTTGGGGCATGCCAGGAGCCCCCCACGGCTGGCAGCATGCCGCGGAACTGTGTCCAAACCTCAGAGGCGCATCAGTTCCTTCCTGGCAATTCCAGAACCGCCACGGATACGTATGGATTCTGCCGACCGGGCCGCAGCGTCACCACCACGCCATTCGCCTGAATATCGCAGGCGATCGACTGATTCTCTGGGTCGCCCAGCATTCGGCCGGTGGCCTGCGCAGGCGGAGGCTGGATCGGTACCAGGATGCGATGGTCCTTGGGCCAGTCGATCACATGCAGATAGAGCTTCCCGGGTTTGGCCGTGATCCGTCCCCACGGCACGGCTCCCACCGGATTGGCCGTCGTGCCGCGCACGGATTCCCCGTAAACCTTCATCCACTCGCCGAGTTCCCGGAACCGCACCTGAATGGTTTCCGGAAGGGTGCCGTCTGCGAGGGGACCTGCATTTATAAGGTAGTTGCCCCCCTTCGAGGCGATATCGACGGTGTTGCGCACAAGGTCGGCCGCCGACTTCCAGCTGAAATCATGCTGACTCCAACCCCACGTGCCATTCAGGGTCATGCAAGCTTCCCAATCGACGCCAGGAACGCCGGTCGCCGGAATGTGCTGTTCCGGCGTGGTGAAATCGCCGTGGCGCACGTCGAAAATCCCCAGATTGTCACCTTCGACATTAGGCGAGAAGTAGAGCCGATTGTTCATGATGATTCCTGGCTGCCGTTGTCGCACGGCCGCCATGAGTTCATCCGCGCGCCAGGCAGGTCCCTGCGTCTCCTTGCTGCTGTAGTCCCACCAGAGAATGTCGAGCCGGCCATAGCGTGTGGTGATCTCCTCGGCCTGCCGATGCATGTAGTCCACGTATCGGTCCATCTGCCGACCCGCATCCGGATCGAATCCAGGCCGGTCCAGGTGCTTCTGGAGCGGATGCGGCAGTCCGGTGTTCTTCACCGGAAAATCCGGGTGATGCCAATCGATCATCGAAAAATACACGCCAACCCGCAGTCCCTCAGCGCGCAAGGCGGATACAATCTCCTTGAACAGGTCCCGGCCGACGAAGTCCTTGGCATCGAAATCGGTAAGCTTGCTGTCCCAGAGAGCGAAGCCTTCGTGGTGCTTGCCGGTAAAGACGACGTATTCCGCGCCCATGCTCTTCGCCAACCGCGCCCACTCCCGGGCGAATCCCTTCTTGGGCTTGAACCAGGGCCGCAGGCGCGCGGCGTACACCTCCGCCGGAACCCCCGCATAGTGTTGCACCCATTCGACACCGCCTTGGTACGTCTTGCCGTCCCACACTCCTTCCGCAGCCGAGTACAAACCCCAATGCACGAACATGCCGAGGCGCGCGTCCCGCCACCATGCCATCCGCGCGTCGCGTTCGGCCACCGTCTCGGCCCTCGCCAACCCGACCGTGACGCACCCACACATCGCCCCCACCACGAGCATTCTCAATAAGCGATTGAACGACGTACCAAGGAGGCGTGGATGGAGCCGGAGTGGCGAGGCAGGATGGTTCATGGCGAGGCGTCGTCGTGGTCGTGGCCGGGCGAAGCGTCTCCGTCGCACCGGGTGTTCGCTTTCGAGCCTGACCTCGAAGGCGCCAGCGGCGGAAGAGTGAAGTGGCGTGATTTTGGGATCGACCGACCCGACCCCGTCCAGCTTCAGTGAGGCTTCATCCTGTTCCGCTGCGAAGGCCCTTCACGAAGCCATGATCCGACATCTTCTCATCGTTATCGCCGCGGCCTTCGCGACCTTGTCCATTCACCCCTCGCAGGCGGCGACTCCGGGCGCCAGAATACCGGATCGCACCGTTGTGCTGACCTTTGATGATTCGGTGGTTTCGCATGCCACCGTGGTCCGTCCGCTGCTGAAGGAACTCGGTTTCGGAGCCACCTTCTTCATCACCGAGGGCTTTTCATTTCGAACCAACAAGGCCGACTACATGACCTGGGAGCAGATCGCAGGTCTGCACGAGGATGGATTCGAGATCGGCAACCATACGCGCGATCACCTCGGGGTGTCGCCGGATACGCTCGGACGCCTTCGCGAACAACTCGAAGCCATCAACGCCCGCTGCGCGGAACACGGGATTCCGCGGCCCATCAGCTTCGCCTGGCCAGGCAATGCCATCCACCCCGGCGCCTTGCCCATTCTCCAAGAACTAGGCTTTCGATTCGCCCGACGCGGCGGTGCTCCGGAACATCCGTACGATTGGGGCCGTGGATTCGCGTACCAGCCCGGCCAGGACCATCGGTTGCTCATTCCGTCCGCCGGCGACGCGCGTCCGGACTGGACTCTTGCTGACTTTCGCCGCGCGGTCGACCAGGCGAAAGACGGGCGCATTGCGGTGATCCAATTCCACGGCGTTCCCGATCGCGACCATCCCTGGGTCCATACCGACCCCGTTCGATTTCGCGAGTACATGCAGTATCTGAAGACGAACCAGTTTCGCGTTCTCGCACTGCGCGATCTGGGAGGGTTCATCGAGGGAATACCCGAACCGAAGGATCCCATGGCGATCATCCAAAGCCGTCAGGCCGCTCGAACCGAGCGCACCGTCGAGGGAGAAGTCCGGGACGCCGGCACGGGCGAAATCATTCCTTCCCGGGTCTACGTCCAGGGCCCGGACGGCACCTGGCATTTTCCGCGGTCGGCTTCCTTCGCCGGTCAGGCGGTCCGCTATGAGCGGCGCCACGGCTCTGGGACTCAGTCAGTCGAGATGCATACCATCCTCTCGGCCCACCCATTCCGACTCGAACTCCCGCCTGGGAAATACCGAATCACCGCCGAACGCGGCAAGGAATGGATCCCGGAGACCCAGGAGATTGAAGTTGCGGGGGAGCCGGTGAAATTCAGCCTGCGGTTGCGACGATGGTCGAACCTCGCCGCGCGGGGCTGGTATGGCGGTGATACCCATGTTCATCGGGATCCAGCCGAATTACGTTCGGCGGTCCTGGCGGAGGATGTCCACGTGGTCCTGCCGGTGACCGATTGGACGCTCGTCTCGACCGTTCCGCCCAATCTCAGCGATCGCAATGTGCCGGGTTCGTTTCCGTCCGCTCCCATTCCCATCGACGCGACCCACGTCATCTACCCGCGCAACACCGAGTATGAGATTTTTCGAACCGGCAGAAAGGAACACACGCTGGGCGCGTTCGTGATCATTCATCACACCAACCGCTTCGACATCCCGGTGTTTCCGTTGCGCGAAGTGGCGAGGCGCGCCCGCGAGGAAGGAGCTCTGATCGACCTGGAGAAGCACAACTGGCCGTGGTCCCTGGTGATCGTGCCACTGTTGCCCGTGAATCTCTTCGAGATCGCCAATAACCATCATTGGCGCGTCGACTATGCCCTCCGCAACTGGGCGGTGCCGGCTCCGCCATGGATGGGTATCCCGGGCACGGGCACCGACACGGAGGAGAGATGGACTCTGTACGGCCTGCGAACGTGGTATGTGCTGCTCAACTGCGGGTTCCGATTGCAACCGACCGCCGGCACGGCCCACGGCGTTCACCCGGTCCCGCTCGGCTTCTCGCGGGTGTACGTGCATCTCGAGGGCCCGTTCGATTTCGACGCCTGGATGAAGGGCTTGCGGGACGGTCGCAGCTTCGTGACCACCGGACCACGACTGCTCGCCACCGTCGACGATCAGCATCCCGGCACTACTTTTCCGTTGGCCGCTGGGGCTCGACGCCACCTGCGCATCGAAGGAGAGGTGGTGGCCCCGGGCCGCATTCGTGGAGTGGAGATTCTACGCAACGGCGAGGTGATCCGAACCCTAAGCTTCGCCCCGCGTTCCGCCCATGCCATGACCCACTCGGGCCGCTTCTCGGAGTCCATCGAGATCGGCGAATCGTGTTGGCTGGCGGTGCGCTGCTGGGAGGTTCCGGCGGAGGGTACCGGCCGTCTTCGATTCGCCCATACCGCCCCCTGGTTCGTAGAGGTCGAAGGGGCTCCGCAGCGCCCGCGCCGGGAGGAAGTCGAGGGTTGCCTTCGCCGCGTCGAGGAGGAGATCGCCCGCAATCGAAACGTCCTCAGCCCCGAAGAACTGGCGGAATACGAGGCGTCCCTCAAAGCCTGGCAGGCGATCCAGGCCCGGCTCTGAGGTGATCGCTGGCGAACCGGTTCCACCGCCCCCCCAACGGGCATCCTTCGCCCGCTTCCCACCGTCCAAAGCCCTTCCTGCGAAACCGCCTCCGGCGCCCATTCGCTCGACCGACGGCTTGCACCGCCCCGACTCCCCCGCTTTGATGCGCGGAGTGCATACGCCTTGTTACGACGCGCTCGTCATTGGTGGAGGCCCCGGTGGCAGCTGTGCCGCCAATCTGCTCGCGCAACAAGGACTGAAGGTCGTGGTCTTCGAAAAGGAGGTCTTTCCCCGGTTCCATATCGGCGAATCGTTGCTTCCCTACAACCGAGGCATCTTTGAGGAACTCGGCGTCCTCGATGCCTTGGCCAAGGCGGGATTCCCCAGGAAGACGGGCGCGCAGTTTCATCTCGGCAACGGCAGTGCCGGCACCCGATTTCAGTTCCGGCAGGGACGTTTCAATCGGGAAACGGAGATCTTCCAGGTGGAGCGCGCCCGCTTCGACGAAATCCTCCTCCGTCAGGCCGCCAAAGCAGGCGCAGAGGTTCACGAAGGCTGGACCGCCGGTCGCATCGAAGCGGATTCCGACCCAATCACCCTCGAGGTGAAGGATCCCGCCGGGACCCTTCACACCTTTCGCGGGCGTTTTCTCGTCGACGCCAGTGGCCGCGGCAATCTCAGTGGCAATCAACAGGGATTGCGGATCATGCATCCGCGACTCAAGAAGCTCGCCATTTACGCGCATTTCACGGGCGTCGAACTCGACCCCGGGGAGGCTGGCGGCGATACCGTCATTTATCGCCTCGAAAACCAATGGTTCTGGATCATCCCCATCTCCGCCGAAAAAACCTCGGTGGGCTTGGTGACCGATCGAGATGCCTTCCAGCAAAGTCGCGCCCGCCCCGAAGAAGCGTTCCAGGCAGCGGTCCGGTCCAGTCCCGACCTGGCCCGCCGTCTGGCTGGCGCCCGCCGCCTGGGCGAACTCGAGGTCACCGCCGACTTCTCGTACGCCAACCGCACCTTCGCGAGCCCGCGAGTGATCCGCGTTGGCGATGCCGCGGCTTTCATCGACCCCATTTTCTCCTCCGGCGTGTTTCTCGCCATGCACTCCGCGAGGCTCGCCGCCCAAGCCATTGTCCAGGCGCACCGCCAAGGCACCGACGGCCTCGCCCAGTTCCGACGCTACGAACGCCGCATGCGGGCCGCTCTCGCTCAGTATTCGCGCATGGTGGAACTCTACTACACCCACCCTTTTATCGAACTCTTCCTCCAACCCCGCGGTCGCCTCGACATTCCTTCCGCCGTCAATGCCATGCTCGCCGGCGAACTTCAGGGCGGCTGGAAGGTGCGATGGCGGTTGAACCTGTTCTATTGGATGGTGCGTCTCCAGCGCCGAATCGGATTTGTCCCGCACCTGTCTCATGCCCCGGTGGTGCCCCAACCCGAGACCACGCCCGCCGTCGGATGACGCCCCTTCGATTTCTCGGCGGTCTCGGCCTCGGTCTCGGCCTCGTCTTCTCGGCCGGCTGTATGGCGTCACGGGACCGTGCGCCGGTCTCAGCCCTTACACCCGTCGCCGGCGATGTCCGGACCGGACAGGCCGTCTGGTGTCCCCGACGTTCCATGCCGGAACTTGCCGGCGAGCTTATCGTCATCAACCCGCCCGGGCCTGACTTTCTCGTGAGGTTCAGCAAGGACCCGCTCTGCCTTGCCCAAGCCGAACGCCAAGGCGGTCGATGGCGCGTCGAATTTGCCGCCGGCACCCGACACCGACAAGGACGCGGCCGACTTCCCCAGTGGACGGCCTGGTTCGTCCTCACCGAGGCACTGGACGGGGCAACCTTGCCCAAACCGTGGACCGGTCAGGTGCGGTCCACGGGCGAATTCCGCTTATCCAACCCGCGCACCGGTGAGTCCCTGGAAGGCTTTCTGACGCCATGAAGCGGGGCCGTGCATCAACCCTCTATCGTGGCGGCCTTTGGCGGGTCGGACTCGGCGCCGCACGACGCCTTCCGCGCGGACTCAGCTGCGCCTTGGGGAGTCTCGGCGCCGCCGCCTACGGCGCCCTGGCGGTGCCGCGGCGGCGCATTCTCGAATCCAACCTCGCCCCGATCGTCGGAGACGGGGCGGCCGCCACGGCCACCGCAGGGCGACTTCTGCGTGAATTCGCCATCAAACTGGTCGACCTCTGGCGGTTCGAGGCCGGTGTCTCCATGCATCCCTCGTTCGTCACCGGCCAGGACTGGCGCCATCTCACCGATGCCCTCGCCAAGCGTCGCGGGGTACTGCTGGTGACCCCCCACCTTGGCAACTGGGAACTCGGGGCGCCGCTGCTCGCCTCCCGCGGCATCCGCCTGGCCGTTGTCACCCAAGCCGAACCTGGCGACGACTTCACCGAACTCCGACGCCAGGCGCGCTCGCGCCAAGGCATCGAAACCGTGGTCATCGGACAGGACGCCTTCGGATCGATTCCGCTCATCCGTAAATTGGAGGAAGGCGTGGCGGTTGCGATGTTGATCGATCGCCCCGCATCCAATGCCACGACGGTCGAATTGTTCGGCCGTCCCTTCGCTGCCTCCCTGGCCCCGGCAGACCTCGCGCGCGTCACCGGCTGCGCCATCGTGGGCGTCTACATCGTGCGCACCCACGAAGGATACTGCGCTCACGCCCTGCCCGAATTTCACTATGATCGCGCGCAACTCGGAACTCGCGAGTCCCGGCGACAGTTCGTCCAGGATATCGTCCGCGCCTTCGAACCCGTGATTCGGCAACACGCCACACAATGGTTCCATTTTGTTCCAGTCTGGACCTCCCTCCCCCCCATGGCGCCGGAAGCTCCGGGTCAACCTTCGGCCCCGCCGCGGCCAATCCCATGAACCTCGAATCCAACCGCGCCGATCGCGGACGACGCGACGAGTGGCAGGGTCGATCGCACCTCGGTGCGCCTCGGGCATGGCATGTCTTGCGTGGGCCACGCCTCTCCGCATAAGTCCTCAACTCTCGCAGCCCGATTCATCGACCCCTGCCATGCCCCTTTCCCACCGATCCCCAACACTGAGGCCCGATCGCCTCCGACGAGGCAACACGCTTCATCGTCTCGCCAAAGGCTGGGTCGTCGCATCGTTCCTAGGCTTGGTATTCTCGGCGCGCGGCGACTCCCCGTCGGCGACCACGTTGGCCGTCCTCGACGCCTGGTTTGCCGCTCAGAAGAACCTCCAGACCTGGTCGGCGGAGGTGCATCAAACACGTTGGCTGCCGACCTTCACGCAACCGCTCACATCCACCGGACACGTCTGGGTGGCGCTGCCTGACCGCTTTCGATGGGAACTCGGTCGCCCTGCACAGACCATTGCCATTCGATCTCCTTCCGATCTGGTCCTGCTTTATCCGCGGCTCCGTCGCGCGGAACGTTATCCACTGAAGGCCTCCGCGACGGCGCCCTGGCGGGAAGCGTTGGCCCTGCTTGAGGCGGGTTTCCCCACTCGCCGTGAGACTCTGCTCGAGCGCTTCGATGTCCGTGAGCCCATCCGCACCAATGACCTCTATTTGCTGGTCCTGACGCCGCGCCATCCCGCCACTCGCAAACTGCTGACCGGGATCTCGATCCACCTGGACTCCCGGACCTACTCGCTGGCAGGCACCGAGGTGACCTTCGCCGACGGCATGCGCATGCGCAGCGACTTTGTCGATGCGGTTTCCAATCCGACCGTCGAGAACTCGCTCTTTGAGCCCGACATCGACCCAACCTACAAAGTGACGCAGCCACTTGGGCCCTGAACCGCCCCGTCCAGGACCCGAGCTCAGCCACCACGGTCCGTGGTCTCCAGAAAGCGCCTTCTCCAGTCGGATCGGATGACTTTGCCACGGGCGCTTGGCATCAGGTCCTCGACGAACCACCAGTCCCCCGGCCTCTGCCAGTCCGGCACCCTGGAACTTAGGAAACTCTCCAAGGTCTCACGCCGAACGCCGTCTTCCGCCACGATCACCGCCACGATGCGCTCGCCATGCTCGGCACCGCGGCGGGGCACTCCCAGCACCACGCACTGCCGAACTCCCGGGTGCTCCTGGAGCACGCGCTCAACCTCCTCCGGAACGACTTTGCGCCCCGCCACGTTGATCACTTCACTGTTGCGCCCCAGGAAGCGGACCATGCCATCGAGTCCCAATTCCACCTGGTCGCTCGTTTGGAAATGGCCCGACCCAAGATTCGCATCGGCCTCGGGCCAATACCCCGACGCCACATTGGCCCCCTCCACCCTGAGGCAGCCTTCGGCATTGGTCGACAACTGCACCCCGGACATCGCACACCCCACGACAGAGGCTTCCGTCCGTGGAACCTCCGTGCCGTCGTAGGCGATTCCGCCGCACTCCGTGGCTCCGTAGAAGTTGTGTATCTTCAAATGCCGCTGGCGAAACACCTCCTGCTCCAATGGCAATGGCAGTGGCGCGCCCGCGGAGATCGCCAGTCGAGTCCCCGTCGGCACGGCATTCGCATCGTGCCACGCCCGCCAGAGGCTCGGTACGGCCGGCAGCGTCAACCCCGGCAAGGCTTCACCCGCCCGGCGCACCGCCTCGGGCAAACGCGAGCCCACCAATACCAGCGGGATTCCATGCAACAACAGGGGAAGCACCAAGTTGGAGAACCCGTAGGAATGGGCCAGGGAGATCGCTCCGAGATTCGGCCAGTCCCGACGCAAGCCCATGGTCGCCACGATATTCGTCGCGTCCGCCGCTAGCTGCGTGGCGGTGAATGCCACCGAACGAGCCACTCGCGTCGTTGCCGACGTCGTCTTCACATGGGCCACCGCACCGGGCAATCTGCCAAAGGCCGCTTCAGCCTGTCCGTCTTCCAACGGACACACCACGGCCCCCTGCCTCCAACCGCGCAGCACCTCCAGCACGAACGTCGCTCCATCGCCGCGCGGATAAACAATCCGGCCTGCAGGGACCTCCAGCCGTTCCGCCTCCGCCGCCAATTGCGAAAACGTCCAGGATCGCCCGGCACCCAAGTCCACGAGCGCGCGTTCGCCGCTTAGTCCGGCTGCCACCTCCCGCCACCGCTGGTAAAGCATTGATCGCCTCATATCGGACCCCTACCCTGTTCCGCAAGCCGGATGTCCCCCAGCGACCGAGTTCCTGCGCCCCGACCACGGTCGCTAGGCACCCCTGGCGGCCGCCGGTTCGAGTTCGATCGCGACACCGTCGCGTTCCCCAACGAACTGGTTTGGCGTTACGAGTTCGATCCGTCCACGCAAGTGCGCCGGATCTCACGCCAGGATCCCGCCCCCACGTACGCCCATCGTTGCTTCATCCTCGCCCGTGCGGTTCACCTGTTCTTCCACCACGCCCGCTTTTGCCCCGATCGTCCGCCCCTGCCAGCCCCCGACCTTGATCGACGGCTGCGCGCTGTCCTGGCACGAGATCCACGCCGGCGCTGCCCGGATTCGGATCGTATCGAGATTCACGGTTGGCAGGGACTGCGTGATTTCAGCCGAGACCACGAAGTTCGCCTCAAACAGGCCGGGGGCGGCGCCTGGCGCTCCTACGTGGTCCGCAGCCATTGGCGCATGGTGTTTCCCATCTCCCGCGCCCATCAGGCACACACGGCCCAGCACCTGGCCTCGAGTCTGCAGAAGGCTGACACCCGTATCATCCACATCGTGCGATTCCCTAGCCTCACCATCAACCACGCCCTGGTGCTCTACGACGCTCAACCCGCCCCTGAGGGCTGGGACTTCATCGCTTACGACCCCAATCGCACCGACGGTCCCGTCGTCGTCCGATACACCCACGCCCATCGGACCTTCACCCTCTCGGCCAACGAATACTGGCCCGGCGGTCGCATCGACGTGATCGCCATCTTCCAGAATTGGTTCCTCTAGATCAGGACGGCACCCCAGACGGACGCTCCTTATTCCCGCTGCCGCGCTCGGTCGCCACCTTCGATTTACCGAGAAACGCGGAGCCGAATACCAGGATGCCGCAGAGATTGATCCCGGCAATGTACCCGACCTTGTACCAGCGACCGGTGTGGTCCTCCGCGAAGATCGGGACATCGCGTCCCAGGAGAAGTGCCGGCAGCGCCATCGGCATCATCGCCCCATGCAGGGCGCCATAAGTCAGATCCACCTTGCGATCCTTGGGATAGGCCCAGGGCGAAGCCCATTCGTAAAAGAGCGAAAGCGCCACCAGGGTCACGGCGACCCGCAGGATACGCGCCGCCACGGCTCGCACCCATCCGCCCCGGCGCCAAAAGCCGGTTGTTGCTGCGGTCAGCGGAGCAGAGATCGGCGTCATAGGCATCCAGGCGCCGAGGTGAATACCCCAATTGCCTCCTCCTTGTCACGCGGCCGACCTCCCGGCGTGACCACTCAACCCCGGCCAGATAGGGTGACCTCATGAAACGCGACGAGGTCGCTGCCATTCTGGAAGAGATCGGAGTCCTGCTTGAGTTGAAGGGCGAAAACCCCTTCAAAACACGCGCCTATCACAATGCCGCCCGAACCCTCGAGTCGATCAGCGAACCACTCGAGAAAATCGTCGCCGAAAATCGTCTCGGCGAACTCAAGGGGTTCGGCGAAGCACTGCAATCCAAGGTCGCCACCCTCGTGACCACCGGCCGATTGCCTTATTACGAGGACCTGAAGAGCTCCGTACCCCCGGGACTCGTCGAGATGCTCCATCTCCCCGGAGTCGGCCCCAAAAAGGTGAAGAAACTCCACGACGAACTCGGCGTCGCGTCCGTGGAGGAACTCGAGGCCGCCTGCAAAGCTGACAAAGTCGCCGCGCTGGAAGGTTTCGGTGAAAAATCCCAGCAGAAGATCCTCGATGGAATCGCGTTTCGACGACAGTTCGCCGACCGCCACCATCTCTCCGATGCCCTGATTGCCGCCGACCCCATCCTCGAGGCCCTGCGCGCGCATCCGGACGTCCTGCAGTGCGCCACCGCCGGAAGCCTGCGCCGAAGCAAGGAAGTCATCGGGGACATCGACTTCGTGGTCTCCACCAAGGCCCCTCAGGAGGTCCTCGACTATTTTGTGGAACTGCCAGGAGTTGCCCAGGTCCTTGGCAAGGGCGACACCAAAGCCAGCGTCGTTCTCGAAGGTGGCATCCAGGCCGACCTCCGCGCCGTCAGTGATGCCGAATTCGCCTTCGCCCTCGCCTACTTCACCGGAAGCAAGGAACACAACATCGTCATGCGCCAGCGCGCCATCGCCCGCGGATGGCGTCTGAATGAATACGGACTGTTTCGGTCCCAGGAGGAAACGCGCGATCCCCAACTGCGCATCCACTGCCGGACCGAGGAGGAGCTCTACCGCCAGCTCGATCTCGATTTCATCCCCCCGGAGTTGCGCGAGGACCAGGGAGAATTCGAAGCCGCGGAATCGGGAAAACTGCCGCGCCTCGCCGAATGGACGGCCCTCAAGGGATCGCTCCACAACCACACCCATTGGAGCGACGGCCGGAATACCCTCGAAGAGGTCGCCGCTCACGCCCAGGAAATCGGCTGCGCGTATTGGGCCATTACGGATCATTCCAAGGCGTCCTTCCAGGCCAATGGCCTCGATGTCACTCGTCTTCAGAAGCAACGCACCGCCATTCGTGAACTCAATGACCAGTTCGCCAATGACGGTACCGCCTTCCGGCTCCTGACGGGATCGGAGGTCGATATTCTTAAGGATGGCCTCGATTTCCCCGATGACGTGCTTTCGGAACTCGAAGTGGTCGTGGCCAGCCTCCATGTGCCCGCCGCCGAAGAATCCGAGAACACCAGACGCCTGATTCGAGCCGCCCAAAACCCGTTCGTGCACATGCTCGGCCACCCAAGCGGAAGACTCCTCCTCGAACGCAAAGCCTACCGGGTGGACCTCAAGGCGGTGATCGACGCCTGCGCCGAGACGGGCACCTGGATCGAACTGAACGCGAGCCCCTACCGGCTCGACCTCGACTGGCGCCACTGGCGCTATGCCCGCGAGAAGGGGGTACGCTGTGTCATCAACTGTGATGCCCATCGCCTCGACCACGCCAGTTACCTTCGCCTCGGCGCCAGCGTGGCCCGCAAGGGCTGGCTTACCCGTGACGACATCATCAACACCCGGCCCCTCGCCGAACTGCGCAAAGCCCTCGCCGAGAAACGCTCACGCCATTGAATCCTGGTCCATGCCCGCCACCCCCCCCTTTCGGGGACCCCAATAAACCGACTTAGGTTTTGCGGGAATCCGCCGATGTGCTACTAACATGTCCGCTATGAAAGCGACCTCTCCGAAGGCGCTGCGCCGGGCGAGTCGGTCCCAGCATGTTGTTCCGGGAACCTCCGCGTCGACGCAGCCGCCTGCGCTGTCCGAACTCACCACCGACCTGCTGCGCCAACTTCTGGAACAGTCAGACAATCCGATGGTGCGCGCCGGACTGCGCCGCGCCGCGGCGGAAGCGGAGTCACTCGCGTGGCTCACCTCCGTGCCACTCCTGGTGCTCCCGACGCTGCTCGATGAAAAGGCGCGCGAAGCCAGGCTCTACGTCTATCGACAGGCTGGGCTGCGGGAAGTCACCCGGGATTGGCTCAGTCTCGCCGAATAGACCGGGCTTGCTCGCCCTTTCGGCACAGCCACGCCGTTTTGGATTCCACTGAAGCCGGACCCGGGTGTCATCCCGGGTCCGAATTTTTTTCCTGCTCCAACACCAATTCTGCAGTGGGAAGTTCCCGTCGGATCTCCGTCAGGCGATATCCGAAGCCAGGCCCGCCGACGGTGGAAAGATCGAGGACCCCCGAGCGCCGCCGAAAGCAGCCCGGATGGACCATCGCCTCCGGGGCCGAGGCGTCCGGATAGAACTGCATGCTGTTGCTTTCGACTCCCATGATGGTGGGTGAGTAGGCCGCGAGCAGCAGGTGCGGGATCTGGGCCAGCATCGGATTGGTCAGGTCTTGCACCATGAGGGTCATCCCGTGCGCACGCGCCCAGCACAGACTCAGCAATGCGCCGCTCTGCGTCTTGCAGGTCTTCAACGCCACGCCGGTCCACCCCAGGCTTCGACCCAACCGGATCAGACGCCAGTCGTGCGCGCTTTCATCGAGAAAAAGCGGCTTTCTCGCCGACACACTTCGCACATCGAGCGGATTCGCCTCGAGATCATACGCGAACGGTTGCTCAACATAGAGTAACATCCCGTAGATCCGCGGTTCATCCGCGCACAGACGATCGAGGATCTCATCCACGTAGGTCGCCTCCCGAACGGTGCAATTGAAATCCGCGGTGAGCCAATCGACACCCGTGCGAATCGCCAGCCGGCCCACCGCCACCAAACGCTGGTAGTCCCACCCTGCATCGTTCCCCCGCAGCTTGATCTTCAGACACTTCAACCCGTCCCGCTCCACCCAGTCTTCCAGAAGCACCGGGTAACCATCCGAAGGCTCGTCCCCACGCAGCTCCGATCGGTCCACCGGGTCAACTCCGCCCACCAGGTGCCATGCCCGCATCGGATTCCGCCGCGGCGCCAGAAAGTCGCCCGGATACTTCCCGGCAAAGCAGGCTGAGGATCCCTCCGCCGGACGCAAATAGTAGGCCAAGTCCCGAGACAAATGCTCGCGGCCGTACAGTTCATATACCGGTCGCCCTGCCGCGACCCCTAAGGCGTCGTGCAAGGCCAGATCGAACGCCGACGCCGTGATCAGCGCAGCCAGCCACGGCATGGGATCCCCGGCACGCTCCGCATTCAGTGCCTTCCAGAGGCGCGGCAACACGCCCTCCACGAAGTCCCAACCCAATTCCAAGGCATGGCCAGTCTCACCCCAACGCACCCATTCCTCCGCTATCCGATGCGCCAAAGCCACCATCGCACGCAACCGCTCGTCATAAGGCTGAGGCGACGGCCAGCCCCATTGCACACTCAACGGGGTTTCCCCCCACCCTACGGCCGTCTTCCCGATGCGGTTCACCACACTCAGGCGCACCCTCAAACAGGTGACATGCGACAATGTCTCCGTGCCGAATTTCAGCGGCACCCGCGTTGGCACCGGCAGGAGATACAGGCGCGCACCCCGGACGCAAATGTCGGTGGAATGGCTCACGACAGGAGTCTGGTCGGCTGCCGCCCACCCGCGAAGCGCAAAACCGGGACCGCCGGGACTCTTTTCCATCACGAACTCGCCGCCGCCGTCTCCGTCTTCTATCATCCACTCATGCGCGTTGTTCCCTTCCCAGCCACGTCCGCCGTCATTGTCCTCGTCTGGACGGTCCTGCGAACGGCCCTTGCCGCCGAACCGATTCCCCTGGAACGCGCCCACGCCCACAACGACTACGAACATGCGCGCCCGCTCCTGGACGCACTCGATCAAGGGTTCTGCTCAGCCGAGGCGGACATCTATCTCGTCGACGGCCAATTGCTCGTCGCCCATGACCGTCCGAAGGTGAAACCGGAGCGCACATTGGAGGCGCTCTACCTCGAACCGCTGCGAACGCGGGTTCGCGCCAATGGCGGACGCGTGCATCGCGGAGGGCCTCCCTTCAGTCTTCTTGTCGACTTCAAGGGCGATGCCGACGCCACTTATGTTCGCCTGCGAGAGGTGCTGGAGCGCTACCGCGATATCCTCACCGTCTTCACCCCCCAGACCACCCGGACCAACGCCGTCACGGTGGTTCTGTCGGGCAATCGTCCGTGGAAGACCATGGAGGCTGAGAAGGAACGACTGGCCGGCCTCGACGGACGTCTGCCGGACCTCGAAGCCGGCCTGAATCCTCACCTCGTTCCATGGGTCAGTGACAACTGGAGGAATCACTTCCGATGGAACGGCGAGGGGGAGTTTCCGGCCGACGAGTCAGCCAAACTGAAGGCCCTCGTGCTCAAGGCCCATGCCCAGGGTTGCCGGATTCGATTCTGGGCTGCGGCGGATCGGGAGGAGGTTTGGAACGTTCACCACGACGCCGGCGTCGATCTCATCAACACCGATCACCTCGCCGAACTGGCCGCCTTCCTCAAAGCCCGTTCCTCCACCCGGCCTTAACGTCCGCTCGGCCGTCAAATGCGAACCCCACAAAGGCGCTGGTGCTCCTGGATGGCATAACGGTCCGTCATTCCCGCCAGGTAATCACAAACCGCGCGCTCCAGTCCTTCCCTGCGGATGCGACGCCGCGTTGCCACCCCTAGCTCTCTTGGGTGCGCCAGCAGATAGCGGAACAATTCCCCGAGCATTTGCACGGCGCGCTGGTTTGGACCGTGCACCACCGGATTGTAGTAGAGGTTTTGGTAGAGGTATTTGCGCAACTGCAGATTGTCACGCCGACGCTCCGGACTGTACCGGATCAGCGGTCGCGCCAGGGCGCGCACGTCGTCCGCCGATCGGACACCGGACGATCGGATCAACCGCTCCGCGGTGTTCACCACGTCTTTCACCTGCCCGTCGATGATCGTCCGCACAATGAAGAAGCGCCGGCAATCATCCGGCAACGGGCCATAGTCGCGCCGCACTTGCGCCGCCGCCTGGCGCCAGATCAGAACATCCCGGCGCAACTTCGACTCGGACAATAGTTCGCTATCCAAACCATCATCCAGGTCATGGCTGTAGTAGGTGATCTCGTCCGCGAGGTTGGCGACCTGGGCTTCGAGCGACGGCGAGTGCACTTCGAACTCAGGGTGCGTTCCCGGAATATCGTAGGCTGTGACGTGCTTCATCAGGCCTTCGCGCACCTCCCAAGTCAGGTTGAGGCCAGGAAATCCCGGGTACTTTTGCTCCAACTCATCCACCACTCGCAGACTCTGGCGATTGTGCTCGAAGCCACCATGGCCGCGCATCAACCGGTTCAGGGTGTGCTCGCCGCAATGGCCAAATGGCGAGTGCCCAAGGTCGTGGGCCAGGGCGATGGTCTCGGCAAGGTCCTCGTTCAACCGCAACGCGCGCGCAATGTTCCGCGTGATGCCGGCCACCTCCATGGTATGGGTCAAGCGGGTCCGAAGATGGTCGCCTGTCCCATTCAAAAAGACCTGGGTCTTGTACTCGAGCCGTCGAAACGCCCGACTATGGATCACCCGATCGCGGTCCCTTTGAAAATGGGTGCGCCATTCCGGGGGCGCTTCGCTGTGTGCCCGGCCCCGGGTTTCCGAACTCAATTGAGCATAAGGCGCCAGCCAACTGCGCTCACGCGCCTCCAACTCCTCACGTCGAATGGGCATACCCGCTATGACCCGCCCATGCGGTCCTAAACCTCTCCCAACTGCGGCAGGGAGACCCCTTTCAGCTCAAACAATCGCTCGATGACCTCTTCGATCAGGTTGTTGGGACAACTCGCACCCGCGGTCACACCCACGGTCACTTCACCCGACGGCAGCCAGTTTTCCGTCGATACCTCCTCACGCCGATGCTGATCCCAATGCTGAATCAACGCCGGAGAGGCCATCTTCCCGGCGTTCTTGATGAAGTATGTGGGAAGCAGGGATTCCCCCATCTCGGCCAGGTGCGAGGTGTTGGACGAGTTGTAACCCCCAATCACGATGAGCAGATCCAATGGAGTCTTGAGCAGCTTTTCCAGGGCGTCCTGCCGGTCCTGAGTGGCGCCGCAGATGGTGTCGAAGAAACGGAAATGATGCGACAAGGCCTCTTTCCCGTGCTTCTTCTCCATCGCGGCCCGCAAACGGCGCTGCACCTCCTCGGTCTCACCGCGCAACATCGTGGTTTGATTCGCGACCCCGACGGCCTTCAAGTGGAGGTCCGGATCGAACCCCGCGGAATAGGCGCCTTGAAACCGCTCCAGGAATGCCTGCTTGTCGCCGCCTCGAAGGATGTAATCGCAGACGTAATCGGTCTCCGCCAGGTTGAAGACCACCAGATAATGCCCGCTGCCGTTGGCGCGCGCCTGAGAACTGGTCGCCAGCGTCTCCTCATGCCACGCCTTGCCGTGAATAATGCTGGTCACGGATTCCTTCGAATACTGCCGCACCCGCTTCCAAACCCCCATCACATCGCCGCAGGTCGTGTCCACGAAGGTGCATCCCCGGGCCTCGAGCTTCTTCCGCGTCGCCACCTCGGTGCCGAAGGCCGGAATAATCACGATATCCTCCGGCTTGATCTCCTCTATCTGATCATCGCTCGGCCGACTCGCGATCGTCACGATCCCCATGCGGCGGATCTGATCGTTCACCTCGGGATTGTGAATGATTTCGCCCAACAGAAAGATCCGACGTTCGGGAAACGCCTTGTGAGCGGCGTATGCCAGGTCAATCGCGCGTTCCACGCCATAGCAGAAGCCGAACTCCTTCGCCAACTTCACGGTCAGCACCCCGGCCGCCGAAATCACGTTGCCGTTCTTCCGCATGCGCTCGACCAGCTCGCTGCGATAATGCGAAAGCACCTGGGCCTGCACCGCCTCCATGATGTCGGGGCGTCGCAGGTTGATTTTCTGGGGCGCCGGTGGCGCGTCCGTTGACATGCCCGTGAGTGTAGCAGCACCCGGCGGGATTCCAATCCTCGATCAGGTGCCGCCCAAACGCGCTGATCCTCTCACAGGACCCGGAACTTCCCGTCAAACCCCAGAACCGCCACGACTGGTGGCGGAAAGCCGTCGCTGTGGGTGCACAGGATGGCCCGGATACCGGCCCCGTGGAGCTCCTCGAGTTGAGCCGCGGTCACGCCCGGTTCCAACCAGGGATCAAACAGGAATTCCTCGAAGAAGTTGTGATGCCCTGGATGATAGGTCTGCGAATATTCGCCTTTCAGGGTCAGGGGAACCGTGGTGAACCCCACCCATCGCGTTTCGACCCAGGCCTGGACCGGCGCGGTGTACCCCGCCACCACACCCTTGGGCGGCGGCGGCCAGTAGAAGGACGTCTCGATCCGTCGATCCCCTGACTTCCACGAACGCTCCTGCCGCAGGCTTTCAGCCGTCACCGAAGTCCGGGGCACGAGAAACACCCAGTCCTCAAGGGTGGATCCCGTCTCCAGTCGCCCACCCTCGCGATATTCGGCGATCGGCTGCGGTGTGGCATAACGTGTCAGGAACTGTAGGCGCAGGTCGGACAAGGTCGCCACCGGTCCCCGCGCTGCCCGCGCGAAAAACTCTGTCCCGATCTCAAGGCTTCGGCGGGTCGTTCCCGCATCCCATGAGTCCTTCGCCGTGCCCATCTCGAAGACGTATTTGTAGCCGGGCAGGTTCGTGATGGCTCCTGCGGTCGTCACCACGTTCGTTCCTTCCAGCCAGGTCGCCTCCATGGTTTGCAGGACCGTGCCCGCCACGAGATTCGACGACGCCAGCCGAAGGTTTCGGGTCTCCAGCATCCAGCTGGATTTGAGCCGGTGAAAACCCATCAGGTCGCCGTGTTCACCCTGCTGTATCACCCAACGATTGGTCACGTGAACCAACCACGGCGTCACCGGCCCATCCACCGGGGGAGGCGGAAGCGGGCGCACCTGCTTGACCATCAAAACTCCCGGACTCTCCCGCTTGTACTCGAAATCCAACCACCATTCGTCGCGCTTCGGGGTTTCCTTTTCCCATTGGATCGCCGACCGCTTCAGCAGGGCGTGGAGCGCGTGGTACTCGTTCGGCCATCGCAGCACATGCCCGCCCAGCGGCACCAGGCTCGAGCGCGCCTGCACTTCGAAGTACGGCTGCCCGCCGCCGAAATCCGATACCTCCACACGCTCCGGGAGTGCCGATTGATCCGGGTTGGTCACCGAGATCGCACCGGCCTGACTGATCAAAGTCCCATTGAGGAAATGCTGGTCGCCTTCGCTCCGCATCCGAAGTGTGGCCACCCCATTCGCTTCCTCAACATCGTCCGGCGTCGAGTAATGCACCAGAACCGCCATGCCCACCGCCGCCTCGTCCACCCGATGGCGCAGCCGTTCCAGGACCGCGTTGTCATTGTAGAAACTCGCGAAGACTTTGCGGAGCGCGCGGAAGACGCCTCGCTCCCGCAACTCAGCCGGATCACACCGCGACGGGCCTGTTGTGTCGGCATCAAGGTCGTCGGCCAAACATCCGCTGTAGCTGTCGTACAATCCCGCCCCGCTGAACTGCTCGCTGTCCTCGACATTCGTCGAACTCCGGAATCGAATCTTGCGGGTGCCATCAAACCCGGCCGCCACCAACGCCGCCACGATCGCCTCCTTGGTGGACGCCGGGAAATCCGCATCGTCGGTCATCCATTCCCGAACTTCCCCCAGCGCAGTCTGCAGGTCGGCCATCACCGGCGGCCATCGAAACGCCCCGAGCTTCGCCGCGATGGCGTCCCCGAGTCTGCCCCGACCGGACAGCTCTTGGCGGAGGTAGTCGTCCCAAAGGTCAAAGGTGAACGCAATGGCCGGCGATGGCGCATTGGTCGGGATCGCGCGACGCAGCACCCCGAGATTCGCCGCCTTTCCCCCCACTTTGGTGGCGTCTGTCGGCCCCAGATTCTCCACCGTCAAACTCCACACGCCACTGGACTGCTTGCTCGGCAAATCCAAAGCCGGCGGCGCCTTGGTCGCCAGTATCTCCTCCCGCATCGACGGATCCAAGGTGCCCGCCAGCGCCTCGGCCGAAGCTTCGCAACCGCCGAACCATTCAACGGCGCGCACCAGAACGTCGCGCCCGTCCCAGCCGCGCAACGCGTTCGCAGACGCCGGGTCCGAGACGAAGACAAACGGGATCCCGAACGACTTCGCGAGCAGCGCCACATGGGAATTTGGCGTCGCTGGAGTCAGCGATAGAATGCCAGCCAGAGGCGGCACCTCGGCCGGCACCCCGTCGGTGAGCAGAACGTCGTCAGGCAAAAGGAATCCCCTCCGATAGGCATCCGCGATCTCGGCGCCCGCCACATAACGCAGGCGACCCAGGGCCCAGCCGGAGGCGTAGCACTGATCGGAAATGATCCATCGCCCCACACCACCCACCGTCACTCCATGATCCCGAAACCAGGCTTCATTCTGCCGCGCCACGTCGGTCTGCTCAAAGGTGGGAAAATAGAAGTGCTTCAGATCGGGGCTGCCCTGAACCCGCAGGCCCACCGCTTTCATCCATTGCACAATCCACTCTCGCGGATAGGAATCCTGCCCGACGAATTGGATGCCAATCTCGCGCTGGTTCCCCGCGGAGGGCACCAGCACCGCCCCCAAAACCGCCACCTGCGAGTTGGTGCGCAAGGTCGCCGCATCAAACTCGGCGCGCGTCATTCCCTTGAAACCCGGCAACCGTTCCACCGCAAATTCGTAGTGAAACGGATACTTGGCGCTGTCCTGGAAATAGATGCGGTCCGGCTCTGATTTCAGGAATGCAAACTTGATCCAGCGCGGCGCCGGGTTCCACGGCGGCGGCATTTCAGAAAGAAACGGCTCCTCACCCCGACCGGCCACCAGGTTCTTCCAGTCATCGTCGCCTGTCCGCGGGCGACTCCACGCCCGGTAAAAGGACGGACCGTCAACCCCGGGCGTAAAGTCCGCCACGTCCTCGATGGGACCGTGAACTCGCCAGAGTTCCGACCAATCTCCCAGGCGGGCGCCACGTTGAATCACCAGGACCTGCGGCGGCTCGGCTTCGACCCCGGCCGAAACCGTTGGCCATCCCTCGGAGTTCCTTTGAATCGACAGTTGCGGCGCCGCCTGGGCAGCAGTCGCCGTGGAGGTGAACAAGCAGGATCCCAGCGCGCCAACCAGCACGACCCCGACGCCCACGGTACAAATCAACGTTCGAGACATGTGCGCCCAACAACGCACGCCGTGGTGCCGGGGTCAATTACCCCCATCGGGTGATTGCCGAGGGCCGCCCTTCCCTCTCCCCGCTTCCCACGTCCCTATCCACCCCCCCTTTGAATTGCATTGTCTCCTCGGAAATCCTCACGTTTCAATCCCGCCGTGCCTCTTGCCCGATGAGCCCCGTTAGGCCAACCGATCTGGCAGCCACGGGTCGCGAACAACTCGAGCTTCATGAACGCGCCGCCGCGGTCGCCGCTTCCCGCTTTGGCCGTCGGGTCTTCATCCGGGCGGTCGTCGAGGTTTCCAATCATTGCCGTGAGTCTTGCGACTATTGCGGAATGCGCCGCGAGAACCGGGCCGTGACGCGGTACCGAGCCTCCGTTGAATCCTTGGCCGAACTCCTGCTCGAACACCGCCCAGCCAGCGTCACCGACGTGATGCTGCAAAGCGGAGAGGATCCGAGGGCCGTCGCCGAAGTCGTCCTGCCGCTGCTCAAGGTCCTCAAGCGCGAGACGACTTTGGGGCTGAGCGTCTGCCTGGGGACCCTCGACACCAGGGTCTATGCCGAACTGCGTGCCGCCGGCGCGGAGGTCTACCTGATGAAGTTCGAGGTGCCCAATGCCGACCGGTACGAGTTCCTTCGTGCACCCGGATCCTTCGAGGAGCGCCTCTCCCATCTTCGGCATTTGGCGGACACCGGTTGGTCGGTAACCTCGGGTTTCATCGCCGGCCTGCCCGGCGCCTCCGCCGGCGAATCATGGGAGGCCATCCAGCTCGCCCGGACCCTTCCCCTGGCGGGGTGCAGTGTCAGTCCCTTCATTCCCGGTGAGTCCACCCCCCTCCACCAGGGGCCCCCAGCCTCCCTCGACCTCACCTTGAATTGCATGGCGGCGTTGCGCCTGGCGCGGCCCGACTGGATCGTCCCCGCCGTCAGCGCCCTCGGCCTTCGCGACAACCTCGAAGGCTACCGCCGGGGCCTGCGCTGCGGCGCGAACCTCGCCACCATCAACCTCACCCCCCCGCATTGGCGCGAGCATTATCTTCTCTACCGAAGGGATCGCATCATCATGGATGAACAGCGAATCCTCCGTGCTCTGGAGGCCGAAGGTATCGAACCCTCCCCCATCGGCATGGTCCAGCACCTCCGCGAACGTCATTCCAACGCGGTCGAAGCCCCCTGCCTGCCTGCCTGAGCCCAGAATGCCATGCCCCGTCGCATCCTGCTCGTCAGTCTGAATCGCTGTACCACGCCGGATCCTGTCTTCCCACTCGGGCTCACCTACCTCGGCAGCGCCCTGCGCCGCGCCGGCCACCAGGTCGAGTGGCTCGACGTTCAGATCGCCGCCTCCTCGGCAGAGGCCCTCATCGAGTCGTTCCAGCCGGACATCGTCGGCATTTCCCTCCGCAACATCGACGACGTCCTCATCCGGGTGCGCGAAGTCTACTTTCCGGACGTGACCGAATTCTGCGCCCGGGTTCGGCGTTGCAGTCGCGCCCTGGTGGTCCTCGGCGGCAGCGGGTTTTCGGTCTTCCCCGATCGCTTGCTCGCAGCCAGTGGCGCGGACTACGGCATCCAGGGTGAAGGCGAACTTGCCTTCCCGGCACTCATCTCGGCCATAGAGAACGGAAGCGACCCATCCCTGATCCCGGGTGTGGTCCACCGTCAGGACACCCGCGTCCAGGCTGAGCCCCCCCAACCCGCCGCCTTGTCCCTGCCCGTTCTCCCCAGCGACCGCCCCGATCCCCTCGTCGCGCACTACCTCAAAGCCAGCGGCACGCTCAACGTTCAAACCCAGCGCGGCTGCGCCCACGCCTGCTGCTATTGCACCTACCCCGTCATCGAAGGACACCATAACCGGCGACGGCCTCCGGACCAGATTGCCGAGGAATTCGCCCAATTGGCCCGGCAAGGTGCGCGCTACCTGTTCGTCGTCGATTCGATCTTCAATTCCTCGGAAGCCCACGTCGTCGAAACCTGCGAAGCCATCCTTCGCCGTCGTCCGTCGCTCTCCTGGGGCTGTTTCCTTCGCCCGCAAGGTCTGAACGCTGACCTGATGCGTCTCATGAAACGCGCGGGCCTCACCCACGCCGAGTTCGGATCGGACAGCTTTACCGACTCCGTGTTGCAGGAGTACGGCAAGCGGTTCCGCTTTGAGGACGTGCTTCAGGCGGACGAAGCGGCACGAGTGGCGGGGGTCGAGCGCTGCCATTTTTTGATCTGCGGCGGACCCGGGGAAACCCTCGAAACCCTCGAACAAACCCACGCCCATGCGTCCCGCCTTCACGGCGCAGTCATCATGGCCGTGGTCGGCATGCGTATTTATCCGGGAACCGCGCTCTATCGGCGAGCGCTCAAGGAAGGGCGCATCGACGCCACCACCGACTTGCTTCAACCTACCTATTACCTGGCGACCGGCCTGGACCCCGAATCGATATTCGCCAGGCTTCAGGAATTCTCGCGCGTTACCCCCAATTGGATAGCCGGCGACCCGTCCCCCGAGTACACCCGCCTCGTGGCTCGCTTGCGTGAACGCGGCGTCGTCGGACCACTCTGGAGTTATTTCGCCTTGCTCCAGAAGTTCCGTCCGTTGGCCCAATCGGCATCCACCCAACACTCTGCGCCCCCATGAAGCGCCTGCTCCTCATCTCACCCCTCGCCGCGCATTCCCTCATGGGCGGCGATTTCTTCTTCCGCATGCCCCACCTCGGACTCCTCCGGGTCGCCGCCCTGACGCCCCAGCATTGGGACGTCCACATCGTCGACGAAAAGGTGGAAACCCTCGATCTCGGTCAGGCCGCGGACCTCGTCGGGATCACCACCATGACCCCGACGGCGCCGCGCGCCTACCAACTCGCCGATCACTTCCGTGCCCGAGGGTCGCGAGTCGTTCTCGGCGGGATGCACGCTTCCAAGATGATCGACGAGGCGCTCACGCATGCCGATGCGGTGGTCGTCGGCGAAGCCGAAGGCCTGTGGCCGCGCGTCGTGAATGACTTCGAACACGGTCGCCTGGAATTGGTCTACCAGCATGACCAAGCCTGGCCGGACCTCGCCGGCCTTCCGACCCCCGACTGGAATCGCTACCGGGAAAAGCCGTATCTGCCGGTGCATTTCGTCGAGACCACCCGCGGCTGTCCTATCGATTGCGACTTCTGCTCCGTCACCAGCGCGTTCGGTGGGCGCTATCGCAATCGACCGCTGGATGATGTGATGGCCGAGTTAGCAGGCCTCCGACCCTTCGATGGCCTCCTGACACTCAAGAACTGTGTCTTCTTCGTCGACGACAACATCGTCGCGAACCGCGCCTATGCCAGACAGTTCCTCACTCGGATTGCGGATCTGGGACTGAAATGGTTCGGACAGGCCTCGATGAATATTGCGCGCGACGACGAAATCCTTCGCCTTTGCCAGCGCAGCGGATGCGTGGGTCTCTTCGTGGGCTTCGAGTCGTTGTCCGAAGAAACCCTCAGGAGTGTGGGCAAACGCGTGAACCACCCCGACCGCTACCTTGAAGTGGTCCGGCGGCTTCACGACCACGGCATCGGTGTCGATGCCTCATTCGTTTTCGGTTTCGACACCGATGGCCCCGAGGTCTTCGACCGCACACTCGAGTTCGCACAGTCCGCCAAGCTGGACATCGCCTACTTTTCGATCCTCACGCCGTATCCCGGCACGCGGTTGCATGCGCAGTTCAAAGCCCAGAACCGCCTGCTCACCGAGGATTGGTCGCTGTACGACGGTGCCCGCGTTGTGTATCGCCCCAAACAGATGAGCCCCGACCAATTGCTCGAAGGCTATCACGCCGCCCTCAAGGAACTCTACCGACTGCCCTCCATCTTTGGCCGCCTCTGGGGCAACGGTTCCTACAAAAACTTCTTTTATCCCATGAACTTCGGTTTCCGTTCCAGCGTTCGCAAATTGTCGGCCGCCTACCGCCGCGGCGAGTTGTCGGTCGCCGCTTCCAAACCTCTCGCGACCGCAGCCTGAATCTTCGCACCGCGGCAAGTCCACGCCGCCCACGCCCCACCAAGGTGCTGCTACTCCCGCCCCATCAACGCCTCGCGTCTCGTCATCGGGTGGTGATCACCGGTGCTGGCGTCGTCTCCGCCCTCGGCCTCGGTTGGCACGCCAATGCCGAAGGCTTTCGCACCGGCCGCATCGCCACTCGTCCGGTCACGCTCTTCGACACCTCCCGACAACGCACCTCCCTCGCCGCCGAAGTCGATCTCCCCTCCCACGCACCGACCGGACACCTCTCGGAGCGGGCCATTCGCCGACTCAACCGCGCCTCCCGCCTGCTCCTCTGGGCTGCCGCGGAAGCCTGGCATCAAGCCTCCTGGAAAGCCGAGGCTCCCACTCCTATCATTCTTGGGACGACCAGTTGTGGCATGGATTGCGGGGAAGCCTTCTTCCGCGCCGCTATGCCGCCGCAAGCCGCCAAGCACCGCCAAGCCACGCGTTCGCTGGGCTACCAAGGACAACGCCAGGCTCTCGACCTCGCCGAACTTCTCGGCATCCGAGGCCCCGTCACCCTGATTGCCAACGCGTGCGCTTCCGGCGCAAATGCCATCGGCCACGCCTGGGAGCTCCTGCGGTCCGGAAGTTGCACGCGCGCGGTGACCGGCGGTTACGATGCCTTGAGCCAACTGGTCTTCGCCGGCTTCGATTCACTCCAAGCGCTTTCAACGACGTCCTGCCGCCCCTTTGATGCTACCCGCGACGGCCTCGCGCTCGGCGAAGGCGCCGCCGTCTTTTGCCTGGAAACCCTGGATTCAGCCAACCTGCGAGGCGCCGAGGTTCTGGCCGAGATCGTCGGGTACGGTGCCGCTACGGATGCTCACCACCTCACCCAGCCCCAACCCGAGGGAGACGCCGCGCTGGAGGCCATGCAGGAAGCATGTCGGGTCGCCGGCCTGAGCCCCGGTGACATTCACTACCTGAATGCCCACGGCACCGGTACCCCTCTGAACGATGCCGCCGAAGCCAAGGCCATCCACCGATGGGCCGGCGCGCACGCGCCCCGTATCCCGGTCAGTTCAACCAAAGCGTCGATCGGCCACCTGCTCGGTGCGGCCGGTGCGGTGGAAGCTCTCGTTTGTCTCATGGCCTTGCGTGGCCAATGGCTGCCACCGCAGACCGACATTCGCCTTCTCGATCCCCTCTGCACCTTCCCCGTCGTTCGCCAACCGACCCATGCAGCGCTCGAGTTCGCCCTGACCAACTCCTTCGGCTTCGGAGGCTCCAACGCATCCCTGATCCTTCGGAGGTGGCCATGACGCATCTTTATGTCACCGGAACCGGCGCCGTATCACCTGCCGGATGGGGCGTCGCACCGCTTCTGGCCACACTCGATGGCGGTGATCCCATCAAAGTCCGCCATCTCCCTGGACCATCCGGATACCCCCCCCGCAACGCCCGAATCGTTCCAGCCCCG
>JAEUHG010000081.1 GCA_016795425.1 Verrucomicrobiales bacterium | reverse complement strand
GAGGTGTCGATCCCCGACACCGTGAGATCCATCGGGGACAACGCCTTTGGCGCATGCCCAGACCTGCGGCACATTGCGATACCCGCCAGCGTTCGCGTGTTGGGTGTGGGTGTCTTTCATGACAATTTCACCTTTCGCGATGACGGCAACCCGGTCGGGATCGAGAGCATTTAGTTTGAAGGCAACGCCCCCAGCGCCGGGCCGCAGGCGTTGACGCTTGGGGCGTCCCATGTTGGCGGTCCCGTGCGCGTCTATCGCTTTCGCTCGCCTTGAGCACCCGCTTCCACGGCTCCCCGAGTCCGTCGCGATCCGAAGAAGTGCCGAAGCCAGTGCCAGTCAAAACCATGGTTCAGACATGCTAATGCTTGCCTCTGGTCAGCTCTAATGCGAATCATGCGCCAATGTCCGAGGCTGACCCCATCGCGGAGGTTGCGGCGGTCGCTGATCCGCAGTCTGCCGACGAACTATTGCCTCTCGTTTACGAGGAACTCCGACGCTTGGCGGCGGCGCGGATGGCGCGGGAGGGGTCGAACCACACCCTGCAACCGACGGCATTGGTTCACGAGGCGTGGATCCGGCTTTCCGGCGAGAACCACCCATGGTCCAACCGGCGCCATTTCTTCGCGGCCGCTTCCGAGGCGATGCGGCGGATTCTCGTGGACCGAGCCCGACGTCGAATGCGCGTGCGGAATGGCGGTGGGCTGGAACGTGCGGCGGTCGAATCGCTGGATCTCGCGGTCGACACCGAGGACGAGAACGTCGTGCGGGTCGCCGAACTTCTGGATCGGCTGGCGCTTCACGATTCGACCGGGGTGGAGTTGATCAAGCTTCGGTTCTTCGCTGGGTGCTCGAACATCGAAGCCGCGAAGATCCTGGGCTTGTCCGAGCGTACTGCCAAACGCAACTGGGCATACGCCCGGGCATGGTTGTACGAGGAGATGCGGAAGTCGGTCTGAGACATTCCGACCCGGCGCGACGACTGCCTTGGTGGGCCCCGCGTGAGGAAGCAACCCTGTGCTCGTCGTTGGAGCGGAACGTCGGATTGCGGAGGCGATGATGGACCCCAGTCTCGAAAAGCAGATTTTCGAAAGTGCCCTGGATTTAGCGTCGGCTGCCGAGCGTGCCGCCTATGTCATGGAGGCGGCTGCCGGCAATGAAGCTTTGGCGGCGAGGGTTCTTTTGCTGTTGCAGGCGAGCGAAACCATGCCGGCGTTTCTGCCGGGTGCGCCGAGGTGCGAATCCGCCCGGTCAGGTGGCGAGGGTGTGGGCGCGGTTCTGGGCAGTTTTCAGCTGGTGGAGCGCCTTGGGGAAGGGGGATTCGGGGTCGTGTGGCGAGCCGAGCAGCGAGAACCGGTACGGCGGTTCGTGGCGCTCAAGGTCGTCAAGGCCGGTATGGATTCCTGCCAGGTCATCGCCCGGTTCGAGGCGGAGCGGCAGGCGCTGGCGTTGATGGATCATCCCGGGATCGCGCGCGTGTTCGAGGCTGGCATGACTTCGAGTGGTCGCCCGTTCTTTGCGATGGAGCTGATTGTTGGAACCCCGATTACCCGGTACTGCCAAGACTGCGACTTGGACATCGCGGGCCGGCTCGAACTGGTGATCCAGGTCTGCGATGCCGTCCAGCATGCGCACCAGAAGGGTGTGCTGCATCGGGATCTCAAACCCTCCAACATCCTCGTGGCGACCGTGGGTGAACGTCCCGTGCCGAAGATCATCGACTTCGGGATCGCCAAGGCATTGCGCGAGCCTCTCACCGACAAGACGATCCTGACTCAGCTTCAGCAATTCCTCGGCACTCCGTCGTACATGAGTCCCGAACAGGTGGTTGGTGCCGTCGACGTCGATACCCGAAGCGACATCTATGGCCTCGGAGTGTTGGTTTACGAGTTGCTCGTCGGGGTGCCTCCCTTTGATTCCAGGGAACTTGGCGCCGCCGGGCTGGAGTCCATGCGAAAGACGATCTGCGAGAAGGAACCGGACCGACCCAGCACACGGTTGGCGCGGCGGCGACGGCACGACCCGATCGCGACCGATTCGGTTCGGCTCCTAGACCGCGACTCGCGGATTTCCCGCGAACTCGATCTCATCGTGCTCAAGGCGATCGAGAAAGATCGGGAACGTCGGTACGCGACGGCGAATGGCCTCGCCGCGGACCTGCGGCGCTATCTGAACCACGAGCCCGTGGCCGCGGTCGCGCCCACACTCACTTACCAACTCTCGAAACTGTATCGACGACATCGCGCGACGGTCACCAGCGCACTGGCCTTCGCCGTGCTTCTCGGGCTTGCCGCGGTGGTCTCCTCCTCATGGGCATGGCGCGCGCGTCAGGCGCAGTCCGCGGCTGTTCGGGAGGCGGCGACGGCCCGGAATGTCTCGGACTTTCTCTGGCGCGAGATTCTCAAGCGACTGACCCCTTGGAGTCACACCAACTCTGGCGTTACCTTGCGCGAGGCGTTCGACGCCGCCGCCGGCCGGATCGAGTACCGGCTCGGCGACGATCCCTTGGCGGAAGCAGCCGTGCGGTTAGCCGTCGGCAGGACCTACATGGGTCTCTCCGAATTCCCGGCCGCGGAAAGCAATCTGGTTCGTTCGGTGACGTTGTATCGAACGCATCAACCGGTGTTGGACGAATCAGCCGCGGACGCGCTTTTCCAGTTGGCGACCCTGCGGGAATTCCAGGGCCGTTTTGACGACGCTGAATTGCTTTTCGGGGAAGCAGCGCGCGTCCGAGCGCGATCGTTGGGATCGACGCATCGCGACGCGGTCTCGGCGGCGGCCAAAGCCGGGCGGATATTGTCGCTGAGACTGCCGCCAGCAGAGGCGGAGCGTCTGCTTCTGATGCAACTCGACCAGATGCGTCGCCACGTGGGCTCGAATCATTTCGTGTCGCGTGCCATCCTCAACGCGCTCGCCCTACGTCGACTCGAAACGCGGGAGTACGATGCGGCCTACCGTTGGTTCGAGGAATCGTTGCGATTGACCGTCGACGAAGAAGGCCCGTTCAGCGCCGGTGCCCTGGCGAATCGCGGTGAATTGGCGCGGATCCTCGCATTGCAGGGTCGGTACACGGAAGCGGAGGCGGAGCTGCTTGAAATCATTGCCATTGGCACTCGAACGGCCTCATCGGACCATCTCTTTACGCTGGGGGCTCGAGTGATGCTGTTCCAGAGTGTGCTCATTCCTCGGCGCCGCCACGAGGACGCCGCGTCGCTGGTTCTGGATCTGGCGCGGATTGGACGCTCGAAGCGCCCGGAGTTTCTTCCGACGGTCGCGTTGTGCCGGACCGCCTTGATTGAATCGTGGAAAAGCGGGGGAGGTGGCGAAGGGCTTGAGGCGTTTGAGCGCCAGTCCTCCGCGCTTCTCTCCCCCGCCGAACCAGGCACGAATCAACCGAGTTCTGCCGCCCCCGAGTAGCCTCCGCTCGCGCGCAGGCCCCGCGTGCGGGTCCAGCGACCAGGGGACAACTCGCTGAAGGCGGCTACTTCGCCGCCGGCGGAGGGGGAATCAGGAATCCCTTGAAGGCAAGGTGTGGATCCAACGTCGTGCCGGAGGCTTCGTAGAGCGCGACGACTCCGTTCGGCTTGTAGACCACGTGGTGATCCGCCGAATGCTTTTCTCCCGCCACCGGATGAATCCGAGGCCAGACGGACACACCCTCGGCAAACAGACCAGGAAAGCTGCTCAGGACAATGGTGTCCTTTTGGGTGACGCAAATGTTATTGTTGGAGGGAGTCGCAACCACCTTTCCGTCAAAGAGTTTGCTTTCAACTTTCCAGCTCAGGACATATCCGCCGGCGTTGATCATGGTCACAGCGCTGGCGCTCAGTGGATCGATGTTTAGCGGTGCATTCATGGGTTTGACTTGGGATTCATTGTTTTTAGTGGGAACGACCAATCCCTAGCGCGCTCTTTCGGTGAGGATTGGGCCAACGATTCCATGAATCTCCGCTCGAGCTCTAACGATCGCTAATTTCCCGGGACCGCATCGATTCTGGCGTGGCGAGGTGTGGAGCGGGTGGTCGACGTCGAGGGACAAGCCACTGCTCCGGTGCATTGACCCTCAATGCCGGCCAGACGCACACTATCGTCTTGTGAAGAGACCCTTCTGCGAAGCGCCACACTTAGCCGAGTCCGCGGCTTGTGTTTTGGGATTCATGGTCTTCGGCACCAGCCTCTCATTCGCCGTCTCGGCGACTCCAGCAGCCCCCTCGGGCGCGCCTCCGGTGCGTCGCCTTGGCACCAACGTCATGGAGTCGGGGCGGATGCTCTTTTACAAAGCGCCGTTGAATGCCTATGCCCGGTCCCAATTGGGCCGACTCGGCACCGCCGTGCCTTACGTGAACGCGGTGCTGGCCCTGCCTCCCGAATGGGAATCGAAACCGCGTTTGCCGTTGCTGGTGGTTTGTTCGCCGAGCGGGGCGCCTGCCGTGCCGGGCGTCTCGGGCTACACCAATGGTGCTTTCGCAGAAGGTTGGGCGGTGCTCGCCGCGGATGGACCGCCACTTCCGGCCGACAAGGACTCGGTCATGTGGAACTGGGCCACGGTGGGCAGCGCCCTGGATTATCTGCACCAAGCGGATCCGAACACGAGAGTGTGGCAATTGGCCGTTGGTGGGTTCTCGGGCGGCGCCAAACGTGCCGCGTGCGTGGCCGCCGCCGCGATGGAGTCCGGTTACGAGGTCAAAGGCGTCTTCATGGGAGGCTGCAATGAAGACAAGGTCACCACTGGCGCCCTGCTGTATCGGGCCGGACCCAAGTTTCAATCCACACCGATGTTTCTGAGCAACGGCAACCAGGATCCCATTGCCGGGCCGGAGTGGGGAGCCGCTGTGAAGGCATCGATGGAGCGTTCGGGATTCCGCAACACGCGCCAAGAAACCTATCCCGGCGGACACCGCCTCGACACCGCACAATTGCGCAACGCCTTAAAATGGTTTGGCAGTCCTGCGGGCCGTTGAGTGCTGCGTCGAAGCGATGGGTAACTATCGGGCTTTTGGACGACTCAGGTATGGTGTCGTATGGCCCTCGCCTCGCCGAAGGATCCGAACCTCGCCGCCGCGCGATTCTTTGACCAACGTCTGAAACGGGTCGCCGTTGAAGCAGATCTCGGTGAAATAGGCAAAGAACTCGGAGTCTTCGTTGACGAACATGGGGCCCAGCTTGCCGGCCGTCGTGGTGTAGCTGAAATTTCCCAGCACCTCGGTTCTTCCTCCGCCGCGAGTCTCCAGCAAGGTGCCTCCGCGCTCGGTCTTGTAACCGAGGATCCACAGTTCGGACGCGTCGTTCCTCAAATGCAGCCCTTCGTTCTCGATGTTCAACTGGCGCGCCCACACGCGTTGGCGCCGCAGCATCAGTCCATGCGTGACCACGTCCTCCAGAAAAACATCTCCCCCCTCCGCCCTTGCCGTGTTGGTGAGATTGCAGTCGGACACACTGCGGAGCACCAGGGTGCGCTTCGAGTCGAGGACCAAACCTCCGCCGACGTGCGCCAGATGTTCCATCGAAACCACGGGCGATTCTCCGTCCACGAGCCGAAAGTTGGGGGGCTGCTCGACGCCGTAGCTGATCATGCCGCCGAGCCCGATGATCCGTCGCACCGCGCCGCGAATGAGCACCGTCGTTTGAAGCCGATAGCTGCCAGGCAGGAACACCGTGGTGGCGCCTGAATCAATGGCGCGCTGAACGGCCTCCGACGAATCGCGTTGGCCTTCGGAATCGGCGCCGAACTGATCCACGTTCGCCCAGGTGGCAGGTGGGTCCCACGGGAGAACGGGCGGTTCTTGGATCGGCAATTGCAGAGAACCGGTTGCCGAGGTGCCGAAGAGGGTGGTGGGTGTGTGGGTAAAGTATTCGGAAATGACCGAGCCTGCGACCACAGGGCGGTCAGCCGGTGTTCCCTTGAGCAACGAAGCCAGGTCGGGGGTCTCCGCGTCGGTCAGGGCTCTTCGGTAACCGGCGGTCTCGATGTCGCGCAGCATCAGGCGGCCGCGGTTGTAATTGACGATGGCCGGAACGTTGGAGGCCGCGCCGTGCCCCGTCAGGCGGCCCTCGATCAAGGCGAGGGTTCCGTAGGTGAGCAGCGCGGGCACGGTGTTGGAGCTGGTCAGCGCGCGGATGCTGATCGACTGCCCTTCATTGACGAAGCCGGCCTCGGTTTGGCCCCGCAAGCTCAGGTGCTCGAAAGTCTGGCTGTTGACGGCGTGACCCGTGGCGATCCCGCGCTTGAAACCGACGACTTCACAGCGCTGCACCAGCAGCGGCCCGTTCATGTCGCGATGCGCCAGGTCCAATCCGATCCAGCCACTTCCCGGCTCGGCGACGAATCGACAGTCACGAACGGCGCCTGAGTTGTTGGAATAGAACTGCAGCGCCACGGCCCCGGGATTGCCGCGGCCGACGTCGAACGTGAAGTGCTCGACGTAATTATGAAACCAATCCGCCGAACCAAATCCGCCGCACCACATGAGGGCGGCCGGCTTCTTGGTGTCGGTGAAGGTGTCGTCTTTGAGTCGGAGGATGGTGACGTCACGGCCTTCGCCACGGAGCATGGTTTTTCCCCAGTTGTCCCGGCCATTCCATCGCTTGGGCCAGGACAGTGTTCGACTGACGAGATAGGTGCCTCTCGGAAAGTAGAGCACACGATGCCGGCCGGTGTGCTCGTTGATGGCGGTCTGGATGGCCGTCGTGTCGTCAGTGACCCCGTCGCCTTTGGCTGAGTAGGGCGGCGCCGTCACATCAATGACAAACGGTGAGGCGGGGTAGTGGGCGGATGTCGAGTCGGGCCCGCCAAGGAAATTGAATGCCAGGAAGGCGATGGTGGCCCAGACTGAGGTAGGTCCGATGCGCATGGATGCTTTCGCAAACGGTTGGTGGCGCCGGGTCGGCATGAGCTGTTGCATGACCATGAGACGGTGCATGGGGATGGCCGGGTGTTGGTGGCCGGTTGGGTCACGACGTGGCGAAGCGGGTGCTTCCCAACGGCGGCCGCCGGTCAAGCTAGTGTGGATTTGGAAAGTCGCCATCGCGAAGATTCAGTGGCCAGGCGGTCGTCGCGACGCTGCCGGCCATCCGCTGAAGCTGGGATCCGTTGTGTGCCTGGCGTTGGTTTGCGGGTGGGTGGCGCAAGGCGCCGAACCTACGCGCGTCTTTCAGGTCACGGATTTCGGCACGTCTGCCGAACGTGCCGTCGATGCGGGGCCCGCCCTCCGGGCGGCCATTGCGGCGGCCAGGGCTTCCGGGCCCGGCGCGGAAGTCGTGCTCCCGGCCGGCGAATACCGGATCCGTCGAGCAGAGAAGACAGGCGCCTGCGTGAACATCGAAAATGCGGAAGGCCTCACGATTCGCGGGGTTGGCGCGGAGACGCGGGTGATCGTGACGGACCCGACCGCAGGGGCCTTCGTGTTTCGGCAATGCCGCCGAGCCGTTCTTCGCGATCTCGTCATTGATTATGATCCGGTCCCGTTCTGCCAGGGGTGGGTTCGCGGCATTGACGCTGCGGCCGGCAGTTTTGACGTCGAGATCGAAACGGGTTTTCCCGAGCCCGGTTCCGAGAACTTCTTGAAGGCGGCGGAGCCGTATGGGAAGTGGGGCATGATCATGGATCCCGAGGCGCGCCGGATCCGCACCGGGACACCGGATCATTTCATGACGCCGCGGTGGGAATCACTCGGGGAGCGGCGCTGGCGGTTCTTCACGGCCGACGACCATTACCGATCCCAATTGCGCTACATGCGAGTGGGGGATGGGTATCTGCATTTGGCCCGGGGCCACGGCAGTGCCGTGGTGGCCCACGACTGTGACGGTGTGCGGATCGAGCGGATCACCCTGCATGCCTCCCCGGGTCTGGCGGTGGGGTTGATTGCCAATCGAGGTGAAATGGTGGTGCGCCAGCTCGAGGTTCGATTCGCGCCCAACCGCCGTGGCTGGCTCACCACGAATGCCGATGGGGTGCATTGCCAGCAAAACCGCACGGGGCCCATCATCGAGGACTGCTATTTCGAGGGCATGGCTGACGACGCCATCAATATTTACGCCCCGCCCAATGTGCTGCGGGAGGTTCGATCGCCGACTCGTTGGCGCATTTCCGAGGCGGTGCCGGCGCAGGTTGGCGATCGATTCCAGGTTTTGGATCCGAAAACGGGTCGTGTGCGAGGCATCCTCCGGGCCGCCGCCGTCAGGCGGGTCGCGGGCCTTCAGGAAGTGGACTGGGAAGAGGGGTTGGAAGGCGCTGTCGCCGGAGCCCACCATCGAGCGGGCGACACCCTCTATAACCTCAATGCATGCGGTGCCGGGTTTCAGATCCGTCGTAATCGAATGGTGGGCCATCGGCGCTACGGTTGCCTCATTCGGGCTGGTGCCGGTGTGATCGAGGGAAATGTCTTCGAAGACACCACGGGGGCCGGGGTCATGGTGACGAACGAACCGGACTGGCCGGAAGGCCCGGTGCCCTGGAGCGTCACCATCCGTTCCAATCAATTCATCCGAGGCGGCACCTGTCTGGGATATGCCGATGCTCCTCACGGTGCGGCGTTAGGCGTTCGCGCCATGCGCCTGGGTCATGCCTCCGCGAGTGGCGAGGAGATCGCCGGCATGCTCATCGAGGCCAATGAGTTCATCGACCGCGGAGGGGCGATCCTCTACCTCGGCGGAATCCGAGGCGCGACGGTTCGCGGCAATCGAGCGGTGGCGAGGTCGGATGCGGAATTGAGACGGAAAGGTCCCGCGATTCTGGTGGAAAGGAGTTCGGGAACCGTGCTCACGGGCAACGCTATCGTCGATCCTCGCGAAGGTACCACGGCTGCGGTTCAAATCGGGGAAGGAGTGCCGCCTGGTCCGGAGGGAGTTCGAATTGAAGCGACGACTTCGCGCCTCGGGGCGCGGGCAGTGCCGATTCTCGATCGAAGGAATCCATGATGGGAAGCGTTGGGCTGGCGTGTCTCTGAAAGAACACTGCCATGGGCATTGTATATGGCCTGGGAACGCCTCCTGCCACTCTTCGGCGAAACGAAGAGGATCACGGTCGGTATCATGATGATTCTCATCGGCCTCCCGGTATTTCTCTGGGGATGCATGAATTCCGCCGACGGAAAAGGGCATTCCAAATGGGGCGGCCTGGTCGGCTTGGCAGGTTGCATGGGGTTGGTGGTCCTGATAGTGCTCCCCGACCAGATGCAGAATGCGGAATGATCGTCTGGTCTCACGACAATGACACTACTGCTCGCTCTCCTTGAATGGCAGGACTACGCCATTATCGCGTTCATCATTTATGTCGTCGGTGGCCTTGCAGCCCGGGGAGATGATCAGCGATACGCCCTCCGCCATCTCGATCGCAAATTGGATGCCCTTCTCAAGCACCACGGAATCGGAGGCGTCTCGCCTTTGTCGCCGGAGGTTCAGTCTCTGGCCAAAGACCCGAAGCAAAAGATCGCCGCCATCAAGCTTCATCGACAGCAGAAGCCATGGCTCAGCCTCGCGGATGCAAAGGCAGACGTTGAACAATTTGGATAGCGGCGACGGCGATTCCGAGACGAGGAGGGTTCGCGGGAGCCCTCTCCCGCGTTTTCAATGGAAATCACGCTCTCGCCAAATATCGGAGCGCACGGATGGCGTTGATGGCTGGAGAGACCTGAGTATGAGGGATCATGGGGCTTCACCTGGGAAGTGCCTCCTGGATAAGGTCACCACACTGAAGGAGACCAGGCATGAATCCTGACGGGGCAGGCGAACCGCAGCGGGAGATGGCCTTTGCCACCACCCATTGGAGTGTCGTCCTCGCGGTGGGCCAGTCGAGGGAAGGACAATCCCGCGAGGCGTCGGAGGCGGCGTTGTCGCTGCTGTGCCAGACGTATTGGTTTCCGCTCTACGCGCACATCCGTCGACGTGGCAACGACCCGGAGACCTCCCGCGACCTCACCCAGGGTTTGTTCGCGGACCTGCTGGGGCGGGATGGCATCGCCAGGGCGCGGCCGGAGGCCGGTCGGTTTCGTTCGTTCCTGCTGAAGTCGGCCGATCATTACCTGCACCGGACCCATCGGGATCTTCAGGCCTTGAAACGAGGCGGGGGCCGCGAAGTGGTTTCTTTTGACGCCATGGAGGCGGAGGAACGGCTGGCGCTCGAGCCTCAAGGCGATGGAGGGCCGGAACGCGAATTCGATCGGCGTTGCGCGATCGCTTTGCTGGAGCGGGCGCGACTGCGGCTGCGTGCCGAGTTCATGTCCACGGGCAAGGTCGAGCTCTTTGATCTGTTGCGGCCGCATCTTTACGGTGACTTGGAGGCGGTGCCCTATGCTGAGATTGGCCAGCGAACCAACCTGACCGTCGTCGCCATCAAACAGACCGCGTTCCGCTTGCGCCGGCGCTTCGGTGAATTGCTGAGGTCTGAGGTGGCGCAAACCTTGGCGCGTCCCGGGGACGTCGACGAGGAGTTGCGTCATCTTTTGGGCGCGCTCGGTTGAGTGGGGCGCCGAGGACCGCGATCAATCGTGCACCCGGGGGTTTCCTTGCCGGGTGTCCCATCCAAAGAACCCGAAGGGACCCGGCAAAGGTCTTTGGGCGAGAGGAACGGTCAACAGGGATCGATCACCATCCAAACCGAGGTTCCCAAACTCGTCCTTGGTCCACACGCCTCCCGGGAGTGCCGCCTGAGTGGTCAACTGGCCGCCACCGGGAGTTCCTCGCCGAAGCATGTGTCCGGTTGGCCGAAGGTAGAGCGTGCCGAATTCCCGATCCATTTGGATACCGCCCGGCAGGAACCCGGCATCGTCGTTGACGATGGTCAGCACCGCGTTGGCAATGGGATCTCCGTCCGAGGCGATGAATTGCAAACGCACCGATCGATCTCCATCCGGCAGGGAGTTGTCCAGAATCTGGATCGGCAGGTGCGCCAGGCGTTCCCCCGCTCCGAAGGTCCATGTGCCCGAAGTAGGCAGGTAATCCATCCCCGCCCGAGCATTGCCGTCGGCGGTCTGCCACTGGACGGTCAGGGGCACCGCGGCGTTTCCGTTGCGCCTGACGGTCACGGTGGTGGTGCCGGCATCTTCACCGATGCGCGCGTCGTCGGGCAGGAAATCGATTCGGCGTGATGGAGGTGTGCCATCGAGGCGCACGCCGTCGGCGAGATGGCCGTTGGCGACCCGGGCGGCGCAAAGGAGTCGGTGCTGCGCATCGCTGTGCATCCAATTGGGAATACTCCGGCGCCAAGGCCGCTCCAAGCGAACCACCGGCTGCGTGGCATCCAAGGTTCCGTTGAGGTGGCGGCGTTCGATCCTGTGAACTCCGACCTCGTCCGAGAAGCGAATGAGCCAGAAGCCCTCGTCATCGACGGCGAGTTGGGCATAGCCTGGAATCAATCCGAAGGTCTCATCCACGCCTCCTTGCGGAGTGAGGGTGAAGAGCCCGTATTCCGCACTCCCCCGGTTGCCCTGCACGAGAATTCGGTCATTCGAAAGCACCGTGGGTGGTCCTAAGGAATCGAGTCGCGCGTCCTGTCGGAACGCAGGATCGCGCTGGCCTTGGGGGGTCCACGCGCTGAGAAGTCCGACCTTTTGTGTGGCCACATCCCACCCGTAGATCAGCAGGCCGCCATCCGGTCTCGGAATCACGGTGGCCCCCATGCCTTCGACGAAAACGGTTTGGAACGAGGGATCGCGGGTCCCATCCGGTTGCAGGGCGATCAGGTCCCGACCTTCGAGAACGACGAAGAATCCGCCGCCGGTTCTTGGCGACAGTTGATACACCCTCCGGCCTGCCACCGCTGCGAGGGAGAAATCGGGGTCGCGTCGAAGCGTGGGGAGGAGTCGACGCAGGACCCCGTCGGCATTGCAGAAGGCAACACCGCCGTCGGGGCAGGGTGTCAGACCCTGAATGCCCGCGGTGTATTCGGTCCAGGGCGTCGTCGTGGTGTCGACGGCCCCGTTGGGAAGCAATCGGGTCAACCGTGTCCTGCTGTTGCCGAAAGGGTCGGTGTACTCGGTGACAGCCACCAGGAATCCGTTGGTGCCCGTGGGAATCAGGTCGCGGATATCCTCCAATTCGAGGCGGAAGGTCGGGTCAAGGCGGGCAAAGTCGACATCGCCATCCTGAATCACGACTCGAGACGAAACCGCGTTGGAGATGGGACCGACGAAATTAGAGAATCCCACTTCGAGGCTGCGGTCCGGCCCGGGCTCGGGGTCCGCGTGGAGTCGGATCGAGAAACTGGCCAAAGTCTGGCCCGGGGCGAAGGTGAGGGTGCCACGGACTGGCTCGAAGTGCCGCCCAACCACCGCCGTGCTTTCGAAGCGGGGATCGTCGGGGGGAACGCTGAAGTCCACCGAGGAGGCGACCGACAGGCCCGTCGGCCTTCGCACGGAGATCTGAAGCGTGCCTTCCTGCTCGAAGACAACCAAAGGGGCGTCCTGTCGACTGTCACCGCCGCCTTCCAGGGCATAGAAATAAACCCATTCTTGCTCCGTTTCGTCGTCCGTGATGGCTCCATCCATCACCGGGACATCCAAGGGAATGTCACCGTCGGCATCAAAAAGCTCGATGCGAAGGGTCCGATCCAAATCACGGCTCGAATTGTCGATGAGCTGCACGGGCAGCATCACCAGCGCGACACCCCGTGGAAAAGTGACGCGACCCTGGCTGGGAACAAAATCAACGCCGGCGACGGCGGGGTTGCCGTTGGTGGACGGCGCGACGCGGTAGCTGACCGACGATTCGAAGTCGTAACTTCCCCGGCGGATGAGGCGCACCGCGGCGTGGGGATCGTTCTCGCGCAGCACAGGGTACATGAGTTCATAGCCACCTTCGTCGTCATGGATGCTCACGGAATGGACGCTGGGCTCTCCGAGAATCTGACCGTCCGAAGGATCCTCCAGGACGACCGTGAGACTCTTCATGCCGTCCCTGACGTGGTCGTCGAGCAAATGGAAGACCAGCATTTGAAAGGGGTGTTCCGAATCGAACGTGAGTTGACCGGCAGCCGGAACATAATCGTGCTGGGGTTGCCTGGGGTCCTCCAAAGTGCGGTAGCGAACCGTGAAGGGCTTCGTCAGGCCTTCCGGCGCGTGGACGTTGACCGACACGATGGATTGGTTCTCGAACGCCTCGCTCGAACCCCATCCGTCAAAGCGCACGCCGGTGTTGCGGTCCAGGATTTCCACGCCACGTCGAGCGGTGCCGAGACTTGCGCCCACCGGGTTGTGAAGTTCGAGGGCGAATGTCTCAGTGGCTTCAAGTCTCCTGTCCGCACGAATCCTGACCTCGACCGCTCTGGAGAGTTCGCCGGGCGCAAAGGTGACGTTGGTGTTCACCGGTTCGAAGTCCGAGCCCGCTTGCGCCGTGAGGCCCACGCTGACCACTTCGACCGCAACGGCTCGGTTGGTGTCGCCCGTGCGGCGGATTTCGACCGCCATGGTTCCAGCGTTCTCACCGATTTCCAAAGGGTAGGGGAACGGGAAGGTGACGATGGTGCCCTGGGCCGAGGCGATGCGGTCAATGGTGAGGAGGAAGAGGAGCAGGGGGACGAGCGGCGGCAACTTCATGTCGTCAGGGTTCTAAGCCCTTTGTGACTCAGGGTTACTTCAAGGCGATTCGAAGTTGCCGCGTAACCTCGGACCATCGGCTGTTTAGAAGGAGAGCGGAACGGATGCCCAGACCGCGACGGGCGGTGGGTCCACGAGTTGCCACACCTCCATGCATTCACACGGCCTTCTACCCATCAAACTACCTTCACCACCGAGGCACGGAGACACAGAAAGGAAAGATATTTGCTCTCCACCTCTGTGCCTCCGCGCCTCGGTGGTCAATGATGCAAGGGCCCAAGACGCGAGGTGGCGGTCATGGTTGTTTCCCGAGTGTCGGGTGGCTCTCATCGCGTGGTTCCTGGTTGGCACGGCTTCGAGCGCCATCGCTCAGTCGGTACCCCCGACGATCGTCCGGCACCCGGTCAGCCAGTCCAAGAGCCTGGGCGACACAGTCCGGCTTTCCACCGTGTTCACCAGCGCGACGCCGGTCACCCTTCAGTGGCAGAAGGACGGGCAACCGCTTACCGGGGCGACGAATGCCTTGTTGGTTCTGACCGGACTGAAGGTGAGTGATGCCGGGGACTATGCCGTCCGATTGTCGAATGAGCTTGGAACTGTGACCAGCGATTCCGCCCGGGTGGACGTGGACACGACGTTCCGCGTGATTTCCGACACTCCGATATCCCGCGACGTCGGGTGGTCGATGGCTTGGGGAGACTACGATGGCGACGGTTGGATCGATCTGCTGTGCAGCGGTCAAACCACGCCGTTTCTCTACCACAACGAAGGCAATGGTCAGTTCGTCAAGATCGGGCGAACCAACGCGCTGACGGTGCGCACTTACTCGAACGACAATGGTTTTGCCGCCTTCGTGGACTTCGACAACGACGGACGCCGGGACGTACATATCGGCACCGGGTTCAATCCTACGGACGAGGCCGATTACCTGTATCGCAACCTGGGAGGCGGATCGTTCGTGTTGGTGACCAACGCCATGACCCGACGTGTTCAATCGTCGATGAGCGCGACATGGGGCGATTACAACGGGGATGGGCGCTTGGATGTGTTCCTGGGCAATGTCACCGGGTCGCTTGCCGAGCGCGCCAACGAACTGTGGTTCAATCAGCCGGACGGCTCCTTCCAGCAGGCGGCTGCCGAGGACTTTCCAGGACTTAACAGAAGAAACTTCGGTTCGGCAGCCGTCGACTACGACCTGGACGGTGATGTGGATGTGTTGGTGACGACCAATCCTGGTGGAGTGGTGATCGCTTATGACAACCGTGGCAACGGCACCTTCGACACCGTGGCCTTGGGTGGCAACGGATCCTACATCGGCTCGGTGGGCGTCGCGGATTATGACAACGACGGACTGCCGGATCTGTACGTGGCCTATGGTGCGAATTTCGGACTCCTGCTGCACAACCAAGGCGGCGGCCGGTTTATCAAGGCCGAGCCGCAACCGTTGCTCGAAGAGCCAGGCCGCAGCACTTGCGGGACCTGGGGTGACTACGACAACGACGGGTGGCTGGACTTGTTTGTTCCACGGACCACGTTCTACACCGCTCAAGGTTCGAATGATGATTCCCTGTGGCGCAATCAGGGTGACGGCACCTTCGAACGAATTCCTGCGGGAAGCCTGGGAAGCGATGGCTTGAACACCACCGCGGCGGCCTGGGGCGACTATGACAACGACGGGTTTCTCGACCTGGTGATGGCAGACCTCGCCCGAAATCGCCTCTATCGAAATTCCGGCAACAGCAATGCCTGGCTCCTGTTGCGCCTGGTGGGAACGGTCTCGAATCGGGACGCCATCGGGGCGCGGGTGCGATTGAAAGCGGCCATCGGTGCGCCGGAGGATCGCCGGCGAACGCAGTACCGCCAGGTGGGTTTCACTGCCGGCTATGCCGCACAGAACGATTCGCGGGTGCACTTTGGCCTCGCCGATGCCACCCAGGCCGATGAGGTGGAGATCCGCTGGCCCAGCGGCAAAGTCACCACGCTGCGGAACGTTGTGGCCCGCCAGATTCTGACCATCACCGAACCGGACGACCGTCTGCGGTTGCAGGTTCGCGCCGTGGCGGCGGGGGGCGAAATCCGCCAATGGGAGCTGAGCGTGACGGGACCGCCGGGAACTGCGGTGGCGATCGACGCATCCGCTGATCTCGGGGCGTGGACGGAGGCGGCGAGGCTTACCCTGAGTCCAGATGGGACCGGTGTCTTGCTGTTGGAAGGGGCTTCCGACACGTCCTCCTTCTTCCGGACACGCGGGCTGTAGGGCGGGACGGAGCGAAGGGTTGTAACCCGGGAGGCCTGACCGTTTAGAACGCAGAGGGAAGGGACCGATGCCATGCGCCTGACGACGAACCCGATTGGAATCCACCGCCGACGAGGCTTTACGTTGATCGAACTCCTGGTGGTGATCGCGATCATCGCGATCCTGGCCAGCCTGCTGCTCCCTGCCTTGGGCAAAGCCAAGACCAAGGCCCACGGGATCGCCTGCCTGAGCAATCTCAAGCAGCTCCAACTCGCGTGGCATCTCTATGGGGACGATCACGACGACTTTGTGCCACCTAACCTGGGGATGAGTTTTGCGAACACCCCCAACACCACGTGGGTGGCCGGCCTGCTGGATCTCGATCCCAACCTCATTTCCGACGACAACACCAACCCAGCGCACCTTCGCAACAGCATGCTGTACCGCTACCTTGGAACCGTCGGTGTCTTCAAATGCCCGGCCGACCAAAGCACCGCCCGGGTGCGGGGCGGGGGACGGCTCCCGCGGGTTCGAAGCCTCTCCATGAATGCATTCCTGGGACGGATCCTGCCGGATGGCAGTGACGGATCGATGTTCAACCCGGGGGACGAGCGCTATCGCATCGTGCGGAAAGTCGGACAGATCGTGGACCCAAGCCCGTCGAAGCAGTTCGTCTTTATTGACGAACGGGAGGACAGCATCAACGACAGCACCTTCTTCAACAGTCCGGGCCGGCGTGGTTCCGAGGCCTACATCGTCGATTACCCGGCCAGTTACCACAATCGTGCCGGAGGTTTGTCCTTCGCGGATGGCCACGGAGAGATCAAGAAGTGGCTGGATCGCCGGACCACTCCGGTCCTCCGGAAAAATGAAGCGCTGAAACTCAATATTCCCTCGCCGAACAATGTGGACATCGCTTGGCTTCAGGAACGGACGGCGGGTTTGAAATAGGATCCCCAAGTCTCCGGTGAATTTCTCCACCCGAACGTGATTTCCGAACCTTGCCCTGATCCGGCGTCGAGCTGCCGCCAATGCGGCGGGTCCTTGGGGCCGTCGATCGCCGGGAGCATCTGTCCGCGCTGCGAGTTTGCCGCCGCTCTGGCACCAGTGTCCGCGCCCGAGGGAGTGGTGCCCGAAGGTGCGGCTCGACGGTTCGGTGATTACGAACTGATCGAGGAAATCGCGCATGGCGGCATGGGGGTCGTGTATCGGGCCCGCCATGTGAAGCTGGATCGGGTCGTGGCGTTGAAGATGTTGTTGCTTGGGCAGTTCGCTTCCGACCTCGCCGTGAAGCGATTCCAGCGGGAGGCCGCCGCCGCCGCGGCGCTGCGTCATCCGGGAATCGTCAGTGTGTTCGAGGTGGGTGAGTGCGATGGACAGCACTATTTCACCATGGAAATGGTGGAAGGACGCAGTCTCGCCTCGTTGCTACAGTCCGGACCACTGCCGCCTCACCTGGCCGCAGTGTACCTGAAGGCGCTCGCCGAGGCAGTCGCCCATGCCCACGCCCAAGGCATCGTCCATCGCGACCTGAAACCTTCGAACATCCTCATCGATCTGTTCGATACGCCACGGATCACGGACTTCGGCCTGGCGCGACGGTTGGATGGAACCGGGGACCTGACCTTGACGGGACACATTCTGGGGTCGCCGAACTACTTGGCTCCGGAGTTGCTGGACGGTCGCCGGACCGGAACGCGATCGACGGAAGGTGTTGAAGTTCCGGGTGCTGGTGCATCGGCGCCGCCCATCGAAGGAGGGTCGGCGCTTACCGATCTGTTCTCGCTCGGCGCGGTGCTGTACGAGTGCCTCACCGGCCGAGCTCCGTTCCTTGGGGCCACGCTGGAGGAGACGCTGCTGCGGGTACGGGACACGGATCCTGTGTCACCGCGACTCTTGCAGGCACGGGTTCCTCGCGATCTGGAGACCATCTGCCTGAAGTGCCTGGAGAAGGACCCCTTCCGCCGGTACGAAAGTGCCGCGGAATTGGCGCAGGAGTTGGGTCGGTTTCTCGACGGTCACCCGATTTCGGCGCGTCCGATCTCGCCTATGGGGAGAGGATGGCGGTGGGCGCGTCGCCGGCCGGCCATGGCGACCTTGGTGGTCGCCCTGCACGTGGTCGCGGCTCTGGGGCTCGCCGGCATTCTCTGGCAATGGCGTCGGGCGGAGACGGAAGCCGGGCGCGCCGGTCAGGCCGAGCGGGAGATTCGAAACCAACTGGTTCGCCAATGGGTGGCCACGGGCAACGAACTCGGGGGCCAAGGCCGCGTGCTCGAGGCGCTCCCTTGGTATCTGCAGGCGTTGCGCGATGAACCGGAGCCGGAACGGCGCGAGGTGCATCGGCGCCGACTGCATGCGTCGCTACTCACGGCGCCACGCTCGGAGCACGTCTGGTTCCACTCCAACGCCGTGAACCTGGTGCGACTGAGTCCGGATGAACGCTGGGTGGCTTCGTGCTCCGAAGACGAAACCGCGCGGGTTTGGGACCTCGAAAGCGGTCAGCCCCTCACGCCACCGCTTCGTCATCCGGAAGCGGTGCGTGGAGTCGAGTTCAGCCCGGACGGCCGTTTCCTGCTCTCCTTTGGCTCACGTCGACTGCACCGACCCGGTCTCGGTCCCGAAGGTGGCCAAGGCAGCCTCCGCCTCTGGGCGCTGCCCGAAGGACGCGAGATGTGGGCCTTCGACGCCACCAACACCATCAGCACCGCGGAGTGGAGTTTGGACGGACGTCGCATCGCCGCCTCGTGTACCGATGGGAAAGCGAGAGTCTGGACCGTTCAACCTAATGGGAACTCGGTGAGCCTGGCGTTGGAATGGGAGTTCGAACATCCGGCGGAGAATCGTTCGGCGGCGTTCAGTCCAGACGGCACCCGGTTGGCCACGGGAGCCAGGGACAGTCGATTCCGGGTCTGGGATCTTAGGACCGGTCGTCCAGTTCACGACCTGGAGGGCCCCCCTTCCGGCACCAGCCTGCGCACCTGGGACCGACGTTGGGTCGCGTTGTTCAGTCCGGACGGAAAGCAATTGGCCGGTTATCGGGATTTCAGTGTCCGGGTCTGGGAGGCGGAGAGCGGTCGTCCTCTCTTCGACCTGAATCCAGACCGCGAGGTTAACGCCGTCGCCTACCATCCGAAGAGCCAATCCTTGATCACCAGTTCCCGAGGCGGGCAGGTTGAGATCTGGTCGGCCACCAATGGCGTTCGGAGCTTGGTCATCAATGCCAATGAGTTCTGGACCTCGACGGCGGAGACGACTCGGGCCGAGTATGGTGCGGACGGCAGAACGATTCTGGTCTGGGACCGGGAAGGACTGCGTTTTCATCGGCCCGAGCAAGGTCTCGCGCGGGCTCCGTTTCTGCCTTCGGTGCCGGTCGCGTCGGCACGCGTGACCGAGGATGGACGGCGAGTGGTGGTCGGTGATCGCGAGGGCGGCGTCTGGGTTTGGAACTTCGTTCCTGTTCGAGCGACGGGAGTGGCGCCGGACCTGACTTCGGTTGGCAACGCGGTGTCCTTTTCACCCGATGGCCGCCGATTGGTCGCGGGAGACTTGTCGTCGGGATTGGGAGTCTGGGATGCGACCACTCTTCGCTCGCGAATCGAGGCGCCGCATTTCCAGACACCGGGACGTTGGGGGATTCACCAGATCCTTTCGACTCCGGACGGCCGGCGGTTCCTGGCGACCGACAACGGCGGAACCATGCGCTTGTACGAATACGACAGCGGCCGGCCGGTGTCGCCTTTGTGGACCAACAGTCCGGGGCTGCGGGTTTGTGCCGCGTTTCTGCCGGACGGGAGACAAGTGGTCACCGGCGATGACGAGGGCGTCATTCGCCGGATTCGACTCGAGGATGGCGTGTGCCTGGCCGTGGCGACGCAGACGGCCGGCCTGCCGGTTCGCGAGGTGCTTGTCCCGGCGGACGGGCGCTTTGTGGTCACGCTGGCGAATGATCGAAGGGCCGTGGTTCGGGATCCCGTGACGTTGGAACCTCGCGGGGAACCGATGGCGATCGGCGGGCCGGTGCACTCCGGACAGATCAGTCCCGACGGAACGTTGCTCCTGACCGGCTGCTCTTCGGAGGGGCAACCTCGTGTTTGGGATCTCCCTAAGGGAACGCTTCGCTGGTCTCTCGATTTCACCCCGGGTATGCAGTCGGTGACCTTCAGCCCTGACGGTCGTTGGATCGCAGTCTGCGGCAGCGTTGGTGGGCTGCGAATCTGGAATGCCGCCACCGGCCAGCTGCAGCGCGCGATCAACCTCGGGTGGGATGCGCATCACTTGAAGTTCAGTCCCAACGGTCGGTGGCTGGCCGTCACGGGAACGCAGGGCGTTCGGGTGTGGGAAGTCCCGACGTTCGAGTCCGTCACTCCGGTGTGGATGGTCGATCCCGATTTTGGCTTCGCCAACAAGATCGACTGGAGCCCGGACTCGACCCGGCTCGCCGCGGTGGGCAGCGAATACCCGGTGCGAATCTGGAGTCTCGAACCGGGACCTTACTCGGACGCGGATTGGGAGGATCTGGCGACGGGCATTTCCGGAAGAAGACTCGACGGCTCGGGACGACTCGTGGCGGTTCAACCGCATGAATTGAGGACAGCGCGGACACGAGCTCTGACGAGGAATCCAGCCGAGTTCACGCCCCCGCTGGAATGGAACGTCGAGTTCCTCTGGCGCCAACGGCAATTTGGAACCTGGCCGGCGCTGGAGCGTAGTCTCCGAACGCATCTCGACCAAGCCATCCAACGCGAGTCTCCCGACAGTCCAGAGGGAGGCCGATCGGAGATGCGACACCGTCGGGCCCTGCTCCGGCTGACCTCCGGGGATGCCCTGGGTGCGGCGGAGGACAAGCCTTCGCTGGGCGGTCCTGACCGCGATGGTGTTCACAACCCGCATCAAATTGATCTGCGAAAGTTCTACAACAACGGACTCGGCACCTGGGGTTTCGGCAACCCCGGCCTGCATCTCGGCGACCTGACGTCAGGTCCCCATACCTTCGAAGGGGTGCGATTCGACGTGGGCGGCATCGTGACTTTGGATGCCATGAATCCCGACCGCGGGCGCAATCGAGCGCGGATCATGGGCATCCCGGTCGGGGTGCGCGGCACCACCTTGCACGTGCTCCAAGGGGCCAATTTTGATGCGGCCGACGGCGTGCCCGTGGGCGATATCGTCCTGCACTATGCCGATGGAGAGACCCGCCGGGTGGAGGTGGTCTATGGCCGGGATACCCGCAACTGGTGGACCGTCAGCGGCGAACCCTTGGACACGCCCAGGGCGCGTGTCGTGTGGCGCGGTCAGTGCCCTTATGCTATGGCGACTGGGCAAAACCTGCGGTTGTACCTCACTTCTTTTTCAAATCCTCGGCCGGAGGTGGAGGTTCGGAGTCTGGACCTGGTGTCGGCCATGAATCGGGCCGGTTTCTTCATCGTGGCGATGACGTTCGAATGAGGGGTGCCTTCGCTACGGCGCGTCCAGCCTTTCCAAACGCGCGATTTCCTTCTTCAACGCCACCGAGATCCGATGCTTTGCCAGATAGACGGTTGGCAAACTGACGCCGAGGGCCTTGGCGACTTCGCCGGCCGACCATTGCTTGAGCACGTTCAGATCAAAGATCTGAAGATGGGTCGGGCTGAATTGGGCGCGAACCCCCTCCAACGCCAGCGCCATCATCCGGTCCCGCCATTCGGCATCCCACAGGGAGGTCCAAGTGTCCGGGACTTCGGCGACTGCCCGATCCTCATTCGCGGGCACCCAGGGAGCGGGCGCGTCGGTCTCGACTTTTCGGTCATCCCAGCGGCGACGCCTGCGCAGTTGGTTCCGGATGCGCCACGACGCGAGGTTGAGCAGCCAGGTCTTGAACCGGCATTTCGAGGGGTCATATCGGTACTCCTCCACGTTTCGGGAAACCCCGATCGCGGTCTCTTGAACCACTTCGTCCGCTTCAACCTCGGTCAGTCCGGCCTTTTTCGCGAAACCGCGAATCACCGGGCTGTACTTCCGGAGGAATTCGCGCCAGCGATCTTCATCTCCGGATTGCAGTCCGGCCACCATGCTGGGTCGGGTCTGGACCGACGGTGTGTCTTCCTGTCGCAATGTGGGTGGCATCCTTTCACTTCAACCACGCCCGGCGAGTCCTCTTTCAAAAAATAGTCGGAAAGAATCGGGCAATCGGCGGGTTGAAGGACGTGATGCAAGTTGCCGCCCACTCTCCGGTTGCCCGGGATCAGACGCTGGAATCCAGCTTCCGGCGAAAGGCAAAGGCCTTCACGCTGATCGAGCTTCTGGTGGTGATCGCCATCATCGCCATTCTGGCCTCGATTCTCCTGCCCGCGTTGGGGAGAGCCAAGGGCAAGGCGCATGGCATCCAATGCCTCAATAACCTCAAGCAAATGGGGCTGGCCTGGGTGATGTATGCCGATGACAACGCCGATCGCATTCCACCCAACGACTTCTTTCACGACAATGATCCAAATCGGACGTGGGTTCGGGGGATCCTCGATTTTGCCAACTCGACGCCCGACAACACCAACAGGTTCTTTCTGGAGACGAGCCACCTCTGGAAGTACGCGCCGTCTCTGGGGGTTTGGAAATGTCCCGCCGACCGATCCGTCTCGCGCCATGGCGGACAGACCTACCCGAGAGTTCGCAGCATCGCCATGAACGCGTGGATGAACAATCGGGACTGGGAGAATGAACCGTGGCGCGTTGCCTGGCGCACCGGCGACTTGGATGCGCCGGCGCGCACGTTCGTGCTGTTGGATGAACGCCCCGACAGCATCAACAACGCGAGCTTCTCGGTGATCATGACCGATCAACCGCAGGGCACGGTCATTCGAAACTGGCCGGGGTGGTTCCACGGACCGGGAGCCAGTCTCAATTTCGCGGATGGACACGGCGAGATGAAGCGCTGGTTGGATCGTCGAACCACGCCGCCCGTTAAGTCGGGCGTCCTGTTGCCCGCCGGCAACGACACCGCGTCACCGAACAACCCTGATATCTGGTGGCTAATTCAGCGATCCACCACGGCGCTCCGATGAAACAACAACGGCTGCCTATGAATCTGTATTCACCACAGAGGCACGGAGGCACAGAGAGGAAGAGCATAGGCTCTTCAACTCCGTGTCTCAGTGCCTCCGTGGTAAGGACCTTCTGCCGTACATGCTCCCTATCCGTGTCGGGACTTTGGAATCCTTCCTCTCAATGATCGTTCACCTACCACTTGGCGCGGCGTACCGGGCCTTTGGACCGCGGGCTGTCCCAGCACGCAGCCCCTGGTCTTGCTTCCAGGAGACCCCAATGCG
>JAEUHG010000033.1 GCA_016795425.1 Verrucomicrobiales bacterium | reverse complement strand
GGCACCAAGGTGCTGCCACCCGTCAACCGCGACTGAAGTCCGCCTCCTGAATCCAGGATCACGTAGCCACTTCCAAGAACCGCCGGCTCGACCGAAAAGGTCAACGCATCCAGATCCGCGGGAAGTGTCGTCCACCGGGTGGTCGCACGGACCCGGGCACTCGCCGTCTTCACCACCTTGTCGCCCGATTTGAACCGCAGGACGAGAGCTCGTCCACCCGCGGCGGTCCGACGTTCCGACCAATCCTCCAAGGCGTCTCCCGTCACCTCCTGGATTTCTCCGGTGCCCTTCACAACCACAACAACCTCGCGCAATCCGGCTCGAATCGCCTCCGCACGCAGGGTCACCGTGTGCGTGAGTTGATCGGCACCCGGTCGGATCCAATGATAAAATGTCGCGCCGTACACGGAGCTTTCTCCGTCCCGCGAAATGCCACCCAGGGTCGCCTGAATCACCAACTTGCCCGTGTCCCCGTCCAACTGGCCCTCAATCGACGCATCCTTCACCTCGACGGGAATCGGTGTCCCCTCCGCCGCCACGACTCGCGATGTGTTTCCTTGCCCAATCAGCCCCAGACACACGAGGCCCACCGTGACCAGCCAACGGTCCCATCCCCCCAATGGCCTCGGACCTTCGCGGGAACAAAAGTCCCTGCGCTCGGCTCGGAAGACTCGGTTCGATGCCGGGTGAGTGTCACCGCAAACCCAAGCCCTGGCAGTGGCGCGCCCCGCGTGACCTCCCATTCCCAGTGAAGTGTCGTGATGCATAAGACTTAAAATCAGCCGTTTCATCGGAATCCAATAAGGACAGCGAATCCTCCAAATCCCGCTCCTGAGTCATCGCCCCCTCAATGACTTGGCCTGCCGGATCATCCATTCCAGTCGCCCGGGACGCGGGTCCGGGACGAAGGCGGCGGGGACACCCGTCATCAATCCCAGCAAACGGTCGGAGGTCACCTCGGCGGCGAAAGGACTATCCGCAAGCGACTCGGCGAAGAGGCTCGCCACCACGGCGAGGCGGAAGGCCGGCCTCGATTGATCGAGTGGCAGCGCCAAGCCTGTGTAGGGCACTTCCCACGCATGCTCGCGGTACAATCCCGATGCAGGTTCACGAAACCGGACCCGCACGATTGCCACCGGTCCGCTCCCGCCCGACAGGGTGTCGATCACATACAAGGCATTGCCTGATTCGGCCGCTCCGATCTCCGCGGCGTCGACGGTGTTGTCGCGGAACTGTTCCTGGGTGAGTTGATGCTTGGCGTATCCAACCTGCCGCCACGACGCGACCCGCCGTGGATTGAACTCCACCTGCACCTTCACATCCGAGGCCGCGACCTGGAGCGCACCGGCAAGTTGCGCAGCAAAACCGGCGGACGCCTCTTCGGGTGACTGCACGAACCCGTAGCGGCCATCGCCGTTGCGCGACAACGCCTCCAGCACCTCGTCGTTGTAACCTTCCCAACCAATGCCAAAGCAGTCCAGGGCGACGCCCTTGGTCCGATGGGCCACCACCAACTGGCGCAGAACTTCGGATCGCACCTCGCCGAGATTGGCGGCGCCGTCTGTCATCAGGATCACTCGATTGCCGCCGCCAATGACAAAATGCTTGAGCGCCGTTTCATAGGCCACTCGCAAGGCGTCCTCGAGATTCGTCCCGCCCTCGGGGGTCAATTGGCCCACGCGCTCCAGCAATTCACCGGCCTGATCCCCGGACAACGCCTCCACCCAAAGGCGCGCCGTCCGGGCGAACGCCACCACGCTGATTCGATCCGCCGACCCCAACTTCTCCGCCAGCACCCGCAGGCACTCCCGCAGAATACGCACCCGGTCCGCGCGTTCCATGGACCCGGAATTGTCGAGAACCAGAACAAGATGGAGCGCCTGATTCGCTTCCCGACCGGACGACGCCGTCTTAACGGCGAGGCGCAGCAGATCCCTTCCGTGCGTGAACGGATCCCGGGCCCGGTCCCAAGCGAAGCCCAAGGGCGCGCCCGCGGCCGGCTGGGGATCATGGTAGTCAAACGCATTGAGAAATTCTTCGCTGCGAATCGTGCCCGCGCCGGGCAGGGCCTGGTTCCCCAAACTCGCCTCCGCCAGTTTGAAGGACACATCCGCCACATTCAGCGAGAAGGTCGAAAAGGCGTCCTGTTCCGCCGAAACCTCCGACTGCGGAACCGGCACCGGAACGGCCGCGGGCAACGACCCTGCTGCCTGAGGGCGACCAGCGGAGTCAAACCGGCCAAATGCCAACGCCTCGGCGACCTCCGCCTCGGGTGCTTTCGCCTCGTCAACGTTTCGGGCGCCTGACTCGGCGCGCTCTTCTGCCAACCGATCGAGTCGCTCCGACACCTGCTTGGCCTCACGCGGCGGGGGCGGTGGCACATTCCCGCCCACCCCGGCGATCAAGGCGTCGGCCGCCACGGCCTTGCCCAGGAACCGATCCAGCTTGTCATTCACTGCCCCGCCGCCGGCGCCACCACTGGGCGAAGACTCCGCCTGTCCTGCAGACTCACCAACATGCATTCGATGAAGGGTGGCGCGCGCCATTGTCCTCGGCTCCATCACCACCCGCGCCTCGTCCGTCGGAGCGTTCACCACTTGGTTTCCAAAACGGGTCACCGCCGACCCGGCGCTGACCTGCACCGATGGCAGCGGCACCGCCAGCTTCACGTCCTTCGAGGCACCGGAATCCTCGCTACCCTCCATCAGCACTCCCGCCTTGATCCCGCGGCCCGCCGCGGCGGCGAGGTCTGCCGGCACCTGCTTGCGGAGAACCTCGACCTCGCCTCGAACCGGGCTGGCCGGCGTCGGCGTGGCGCCACGACCTCTTTCAGCCTCATTGGCCGCCACCCGAAATATCAATCCCACCATGGGTTGGTCTCCCAGTGATGGGACCTGGTTGGCAATCGCCTCCGGCGCCGCGGTCTGAAGGGCCCAGTCATCCCTCGCGACGGCGGGACGAACACTCATGACCGACGGTCCTGAGGCTGAATGGGGCGGCGGTGGCATCGGCTCGCTCGAAGTCTTCCACTGGGGAACCGACGCAAGTGAATCCTCGGACAGCGCACGTCCGAACGCCGCCATTGAATTCGTAGCGGTGACCGCGAATCCACGAAACTGGGTGCGTTCTTTCTCCTCCGACGCCACCTTCAACCCGAAACGTGAAGTGGTCAGATCAGAGCTGGAATCGCTGTCGGCCAGCGCACCGGTGATCAGAATCGGCGTCCGTTCGCCGCTGAGGCTCGCCAGAGAAGCCTCAACCCCTCGACCCGAAAGGGTGTCGGTTGTGAACAGGAAGGCCGTGATGCTCAGCAACGCCACCAGGCCGGCCGCCAACGCCAATGAACCCGCTCCGAACTCGCGGGTCACTCTGCCGGGCTCGGCCTCGAATCGCACTGGGATGACTCGTGTCGTTTCGCCGGAGGATGGCTCCGAGGCGTGGGTTGCCCGACCTCGTCGCAGCTGCTGAAGCAGTTGGTCGCGTCGCCCTTCTGAAAGCCGTCGTGCCTCGAGTGCCACACCGGTCGGCTCGCCGGGGTTGGATACCGCCTCCCGGACCCGGATCAAGGTCCGCTCCAATCGCCGCTGCCACTCCAGCAGTTCGGGATCCTTGGCTAGCCAGGCTTGCAGCGCGGCCGCCTCGGCCGGCGCCAGCTCGCCCAGAACCATCGCCGTAACCTTTGCTTCGAGGTCCGTGCGTGAAAGTTGGGAAAAGGAATCATTCATGGCAGAAGCCCGGCCCGGACCAATTCGTCGGCCAGGTTCTTGAGTGCGTGATGCAGGAGATAGCCCACGTGGCCCTCAGTCAGGCCCGTGCGCCCGGCGATCTCCCGATAGCTGAGGTTCTCACTGAATTTCATCTCCACCACCCTTCGACTGCGTTCATCCAGGGTCTTCAGACCCAACCGCACCAGCCCAATGCCTTCCCAACGCGCAAGTTGCTCGTCGGGAAGCGGTCGCGTGTCGGCCAGATCGTCGTCCATCCCCACCATCGCCGGTTCCCCGGCCCCCTCGGGCGTCGACGCGGTTCGCGCCCGTCGAATCACGTTCACTGCCAGGTTGTGCACCGTCCGATACAACCAACCGCGAGGTTCGCGGACCCTTTCCTCCTGCGATTGCAGCCGGAGAAACGCCTCCTGCACCAAGTCCTCCGCCGTCTGCGGGTTACGAACCAGGCGTAACGCGTAGTTCAACAAGGCCCCTTCCAACGCCAGAAACAATTCCTCCAGGGATTCCTCCCTGCCGGGTCCCGTCCCTGGCTCGTCTGGTCGCACCGCTGCCATCCGTGTTTTGGTCTCGCCTCGCCTCTCGCCCGCTCGCCCGCTCGCGGCCCGAACAGCCCCGCCTCCCGGCAGGCCCGCAACGTCGCTTGGGTCGCTCCAGGGATTGAGACACCGTCGGCGCTGATTTCTTAGACGAAATTTTCGGAAGATTCCTCCCGCTCCCGGCGCGCGATGGCGACCGGACCACTACCTTCCGCACCCGGACTCGCTGTCCGCCGACCCAACGATTTCTTTGTAAGTTCCTTCCGCGTCACCCGACTCAACCTCAACGCGGCCCAGTGCCGCGTGCGAAATCATGGAACGCGGAAACGGCCCGCCAGCCGCCCAACCCAGCAAGTCCCACGTCCTTCTCCCGAACTGCCGGGAGATGACGATGCTCTCTTCAATGGCCATGGACGGCACCCTGCCCTGGTGGCGATACCCGGGATACTGGGTCCACTGGGCCCTGTGTCGGCTGTGCCGCCGGTACCGACGCCAACTCCGATTTCTGGGGCGCGCGTTCGCCCTTTCCTCCCTGCGTTCATCCACCCGCCATCCTCTTAGCCCGGTGGCTCGAGCACGCATCAAGCGGGCCCTCCGCAAGGATTCGGCTTCGAGCAACGACTGCCACTGTTCTTCCCATCGCCCCTAACCCGAGAGCTTGCCATGCCACCATTGCCCCAACACCCTGGCTCGCCACCCGAACCGGCGCCCACTGAAGCGCCGGTCTCCAGCCCCTCGGCTGCGCCCATGGACACCGCACCGTCACCCGCTCTCGATCCGGAACGATGGGTCGACGACCACGGGGATTACCTCTTTCACTACGCATTCTCCCGACTCCGCAGCCAGACTCTTGCCGAGGATTTCGTCCAGGAGGCGCTGCTGGCGGCGCTCCGATCGAAGGATCGTTACGCCGGACGATCCACCGAGCGGACGTGGCTCACCGGCATCCTGCGCAACAAGATGCTCGATCATTTCCGCAAATCGGGCCGTGAAACCTCCTTCACCGACCTGGAATTCCTTGCCGACGACGAGTCCAAACCCTTCGAAAACCACGCTTTTCCCGATCACTGGGTCGCGGAGGAGGCACCCTCCGAATGGACCGACGCCGGTTCCAGCCTCGACCGCGACGAATTCTGGAAGGTATTCCAGACCTGCACCACCCGACTTCCCGAGCGCATCGCCCGGGTCTTTCTGATGCGAGAAGTGGATCATCTCGAGAGCGACGAAATTTGCGGCGCCCTGAACATTTCCCCCAACAATCTGTGGGTCATGCTTCACCGTGCCCGCATGGCGCTGCGCCAATGTCTGGAGGAACATTGGTTCGGCAAACCCAACCGCTGATCCCGCGCGCCCCCATGAACCGGATCTTTGCCCTCCGCTGGCGCATCCCGCTCTTTCGGCGTCTGGCCTTGTGGCTCGCCAAAAACACGCCGTCCTGTCGCGAAATGGCGCGCTTATCCTCAGCCTCGCTCGAACGAGCCCTCACCCCGCGCGAACGTCTCCTGCGCCTCGCCCACTTCCTGGCGTGCGATTGGTGTCTCCGCTACGCCCGACAGTTGCGCTTCCTGCGCACCGCCGCCCGGAGCCTCGCCCATCGCGAGACCTGTGCCGACCTCTCCCACTCGCATCCAGTTCCGCACCCACTTCCCGTCGAGGCCCGCCAGCGCCTCAAACATCGCCTTGGCAGGGAATCGCCCCCGACCCCGCCCCCGGCGTAAGGTGACGCCCCGACCCGCAACTCAACGGGGTCATGCGCATCCTCATCACCTGCGGGCCCGCTTACGAACCCATCGACGGCGCCCGACGACTCACCAACCTGTCCACTGGCCGCCTGGGCATCGCCCTGGCTAATCACCTCGCCCGCAAGGGTCACGATGTGGTCTGTCTCAAGGGCGAAGGGGCCACCGATCCCACCCCGCTTCTCGCCCACTCCTGCGGTACCTTCACCACCAACGACGACCTCGCCCTTCGCATCTCCCAATTGGCGGCCCTTCAGGATTTCGACGCCGTCTATCACGCGGCTGCCCTGTGTGACTTTCGCGTCGCTGAAACGCTCGACGACGCTGGGGCTCCGGTTCGCTCGGCCAAAATCGCCACCCGCAACGGTCGCCTGACGTTGGTCCTCGAACCGGCCACCAAAATCATCGCCAAACTCCGCTCCTGGTTTCCTCGCGCCCTTATCGTCGGGTGGAAATTCGAACTCGCGGGCGGTCGCGACGACGCCCTCGACCGCGCCTGGCACCAGATCGATCGCAACCATACCGATGCCTGCGTGCTTAACGGCGCCGCGTATGGTCCCGGCTTCGCCGTGTGCGAACGGTCAGGCCGGATCCGGGAATGCCCCGATATCGGCTCCCTTTGCCTGGAACTCAACGACCATCTTCTCCTTTGGAGCGGACGCCGCGCCACCACCCCGCTGCCGTCCCGTCCTGTCCATCTCGCCGCCTGAGGCCGTGTAAGGCCCGGGCTCCACCTCCGACAGATGGACGTGTTCCCATCATGAAACCTCCCTCTTCACCTTCGCCATGGACCACCGTGAGCCGTTGGGTGGTGGCGATCATTCTCGCCCAAACCTTGTGGTTCAAATTCACCGGTGCTCCGGAATCCAAATTCATTTTCACCGCGCTCGGCGTCGAACCCTGGGGCCGTGTCGTGGTCGGCCTCGTGGAGTTGGTCGCCGTCTTCTTCCTGGTCCGGCATCGGACTGCGGTCTTGGGCGCGATGCTCGCCGCCGGCCTGATGACCGGCGCCATCGGCACCCATCTCTTCACCCTCGGCATCGCCGTCCAAGACGATCGCGGACTCCTCTTCGGCCTCGCCGTCATCGTCCTGCTTGGCAGCGTGGTCATCCTCGTTTCCCGGCGCCACCAAGTCGCCCGCCTGCTGGGCGTCCCTTACCCCTCGACCCTGAAGACACAAGCCACCCCTTGAGTCCCCTTCCCATGAATGTCAGTCCAGACCTCGCTTCGGATTTCTCCTTGGCGGCCAAACCTCATGCGGTCCGGTCCGCCGGAACCGTGCTGGATCAAGGCGAAGAACTCCTGCGCCTTTTGACCGTCGAAGAATACCAACGGCGCCACCCTCACGCCTTCAATGCGTCGATTGGCGGCCATTATCGTCATTGCCTCGACCACTTCCTCAGCGTCGTGAACGCCCGCGATACCGGATTCGTGGATTACGATGGCAGGGAACGCAATCCACGCATCGAGACCGATCCGGACTTCGCCCTTGCCGTGACTCGAAACCTGCGTCGAGCACTCCAAGGCTTTGAGGACGATGATCTCCAGGACTCGATTCCCGTTCGCTGTTCGGTGAGTTACGAGGCGTCCGAGGAAGCACCGTTGGCTTCCACCCTCGGGCGTGAGCTCGCCTACGCCATCACCCATGCCATTCATCACTTTGCCCTCGTCGCTTTCCTCGCCCGACAGTCGGGAATCCCCCTGCCCGACGGCTTTGGCCTGGCGCCATCCACCGCGAAATACCTCGCCGGAAGGCGCCCCAATCCCCAATGAACCCGACCTTTGAGGTTCTCGCGCTCCCCGCCGGATTCCACACTTGGCCGGCTCTGGCCCAAGCGACCGTCCTCGGACTGCTCACCCTGGTCAGCGAAGACGGCGTTGCCGTCGGCGCCGGCATCCTTGGCGCCTTGGGTGCCATGGGTTGGCATCCGGCGTTCTGGGGAACCTGTCTCGGCATCTGGCTCGGAGATGCCGCCCTCTACGGCAGCGCGCGACGATGGGGGCGGCCGCTGCTCTCCCGCCCGTGGATCCAACGCTGGATCCCGCCTCAGCGCCTGGCCAAGGGTCAGCGGTGGTTTGCCCGCCGTGGCGCCGTCGCCCTCGTCCTGAGCCGGTTGGTTCCCGGCACCCGACTCCCGACCTACCTGGCGGCAGGGCTGGTGCGCATGCCATTCTTGAAGTTTGCCCTCGTCACGGGATTGGCCGCACTTGCCTGGACGACCTTGATCTTCGCGATCGCCCATGCCTTCGGCCCGGCAGCCCGGCACCTGCTCTCGGAACTGCGACAAGGCGCGCTCGTCCTTCCCCTCCTCATCATCACCCCGTGGCTGGTCCTCGCTGGCATCCGTCGTCTCATGCCCCTGCCTCAGGTGGGTCGCCGCCTGCGAACGAGCGTGCTCCGCTGGCGACACTGGGAGTTCTGGCCGGCCTGGCTCTTTTACGCCCCCGTCGCGGCCTACCTCGCCTGGCTCATGATCCGCTTTCGCAGTCTCACCCTTCCGCTCCTCGCCAACCCGGGCATGCCCAATGCCGGTATCGTCGGCGAATCCAAACACGCCATTCTCAACCAACTGCGCCACGCCGCTCCCAACGCGGTTCCGCCGTCCACCTTGCTCGAGCCGGGTCCCCAGTCCCGTCGGCTCGAAGCGCTGCGCCAGTGGATGGCCCAGCATCAGGTCGAGTTCCCGATTGTGTTGAAACCTGACCTCGGCCAACGGGGCCTGGGAGTGAAGGTGGTGCGCCATTTCCCGGACGCCGCCCATTACTTTGCGGAGGTGGTTGCGGCTACCATCGCCCAAGCCTATGTCCCGGGCCCATTCGAGGCCGGCATCTTTTACGTGCGCCATCCCCAGGAATCCCAGGGTCGCATCGTGTCGATAACCGAAAAGGTGTTTCCTCACGTCGAGGGCGATGGCATCCGGACCCTCGAAGACCTGATCTGGGATGATCCACGCGCCCGCTGCCTCGCGAATCGTTATCTCGCACGGCTTGGCGCTCGCCGATCAGAGGTTCCACCACTTGGAGCCAAGGTTCGACTCGTCGAGGCCGGCAACCATGCCCAGGGCTGCATCTTTGTCGATGGCATGGCCTGGCATTCTCCCGCCCTCGAGGCACGCATCGATGCCATCTCGCGCGCCATTCCGGGTTTCTTCTTTGGGCGCTATGACATCCGATTCTCGTCGGTCGACGCGCTTCGCGATGGCCGCGGTTTTCAAATCCTCGAACTCAATGGCGCGTCCGCGGAGATGACGGCGATCTACGACCGACGCAATTCTCTCGCCACCGCCTATCGCACCCTGTTCCGCCAATGGCGGACGGTGTTCGAGATCGGTGAGGCCCATCGTCAGTCCGGCCATCGTGCCCCGTCCCTGGGGAGGTTCCTCGAGGACTGGCGCTTGGCCCGACAACATTTCGCGAAATGTCCGGCCGCCGATTAATCTCCCGGTAACGCCATGTGCACCGCGACCTTCTGGCCAACCCTCGACGGCTACCGCGTCGCCATGAATCGCGACGAGCAACGCCGACGCCCGGTCGCGCTGCCGCCCGTCAAGCACAGCTCGGCCGCCGGCACCGCCCTGCATCCCACGGAGAGCGGTGGCGGCACGTGGATTTCCCTGAATGACTCAGGAATCACCTTCTTGCTCGTCAACTGGTACGCGATTCTCTCGAAAAACGATCCGGACGCCCCGTCACGAGGCGTCATCATCGCCGGTCTTCGACATTCCCAATCGGTCGAAACCACTCGACCCGATCCCCAACCCGGAACGCGTCCCTTCCGACTGGTCGGGGTGTTTCCCGAAACTCGCTCCATCCGCGAATGGCGCTGGGACCAACGCCGACTCTTCACTCTGGACCTGCCGTGGGAACCGCAGCAATGGATCTCCTCGGGCCGGGACGAACCCGGCGCGCAGCGTTACCGTTCTGCCACGTTCGCCCACCACCGCGCATTGCCCCATGCGGGTTCTCTTTCCTGGCTCCAGGCCCTTCATGCGTCCCACGATCCCGAACCCGGACCCTACTCCCACTGCGTGCATCGTCCGGATGCTGTAACCGTCAGTTACACGGAAATTGAAGTCGCGCATGGCTCCGCAACTCTGCGCTACCAGTCGAGTTCCCCTTGCCAGCCAGGTCCTTGGCACGAAGCCTCGGTGCCAAGGAAATCTGGTGTCGGTTGACAAGCCTAACCATCCATCCGCTTCCGGCACCCCGGCGCGCGAGCACTCCCGACTTGCGCAGCGATCTTCGGATGCTTGATTGGCCATGTGCACCCGCAGTCCCCGCGACGCGCCTCCATCCTTGTCCCAGGACCGACGATCTGTCGTGGCTTCACACTGATTGAACTCCTGGTCGTCATTGCGATCATCGCCATTCTCGCCAGCTTGCTTCTCCCGGCCTTGGGCGGCGCCAAAGCCCGCGCCCAGCGCCTGAAGTGCACGGCGCAGATGAAACAGTTGGGCCTGGGCTTTGCCATCTTCGCCGCGGACCACGACGACCGCCTCCCACCCACCGCCTTCGCCACCGGGGATTATCAGTACCAACTCTCCTGGGACGACTATATCCACCGAAACATCGGCGGATCCGCGCCCGAGGAGGACCTGATCCTGGGAATCTCCGGAGCCGTCGCCGACCCGAGTCTCATCCCGAAGATCCTCCGCTGCCCGGCGGACCGCATCGAGATCAGCATCGACTACGCCACCTACAGCCGCCGCCGAACCTATGCCATGAATTGGGCTGGGCCCTCCTTCATGGTCACCAGCCGCAACAGCCCACCGCCTCCCGCCACCCATGGCGCCGGCATCTACTACAACCTCCGCACCTCGGCCGCCGGTTCACGCCCAGACTGGGATCCTCCCGGGTACAAGGAATCGGTGGTCCAGGACCCGTCAGGCACGTTGCTCTTGGTCGAATTGCCCAACGGCCGGAACGCCGCCGGCAATGACTGGCCGTCCTTCTGCGCCGGGCCGGGTTCCACCGTGCCGGCGGGCCTGAGCCCGGATTGCGTTCAACTTTCCAAGGCCAGCTCCTTCAACGGCATCAGCTACGGAACCGCGGCTTACGGCTTGCACGCCCGGCGCTTCAACTACCTGTTCCACGACGGCCACGTCTCGATCCACCGCGTCACCGACACCGTCGGCACCGGCTCTACGAACAATCCGAAAGGCATGTGGACGATGATCGCCGGCGATTGACGGTTCCGGACCGGCTCCTCGACGACTGGTCCGACCAGGAACGCGATCCCCGCGGCGGCAGGCTCACTCCCGTGCAATACGCGGGGATACCGGCGGGCTAGGATCTCACGCCGACTTCCGATGGCGCCCATCGCATGGGTTGGCGACGCCAATAGGTGAGGGAGCGCCAGCACCATTCCATTGGCCCGAACCGAAAATGTTTCAGCCAGATGGGACTGGCCACCAGTTGAAACGCCCAGAGAGCCAGCACCACGTAGTAGAGTTGGTAGCGCTCCAGCCTTCCGTACAACGAGAAGCCGTAGCCGGTGAACAGAAACGCGCACACCACCGAGTGCATCACGTAGTTCGTCAGTGCCATCTGCCCCACGGCCCCCAACCTCTCCATCAAAGGCCTGAACACCGGCTTCTGACCAAGAAACAAGATAGCCCCCAAATGACCGCAGGCGACCGAGAACCGGCCCAGGTCATACAGCCCACCCGAATAACTCTGAATGACGGGATCAAACTGCGAACGAACCACGATCCAACCTCCATAGATATTGACGGGCAGCCCGATGAGATAGCCCGCTAACGCCATCCGAAGATAGAACCCACTCGAGCGAAACCCCGTGACAATGCCGAGCTTCGTGAAGGCCATTCCCACCAGCATCATGCTCAATACATCCAGGTTCCAGGCGTGGTAGAATGGAATGGATACCCACTCCAGCACGACGGCGCCGCGCGCCCGGATGACCTGAAACACATTCCCATGCCATTCCGCCGCATCCTCTGCCAAAGCTTCTGGCGAGGGATTGCGGTTCTTAACCATGGATTCCCATTCATGCAGTGCCTCACGCTCCTCCTCGGTCAAGGATTCGCTCGCCTGCGCCTTCGCTGACGCGGCCTTTCCAGCCTCGATGCTCTCCCGCTTCCACACACCCTCCATCACATAAAAGCCGGCGCAATAGACCATCATCGCTGCCGCCAGAAGAATGAGCCCGCGCGGAGCCATCTTTCGAAACGGATAAAGAGCAAGTCCGCACAACGCGTACGGGAAGAGAATTTCCCCCTGCCATAGCAGAAAAGAATGAACGATACCCATCACCATCAACCACAAGGTGCGCCGATAATAGAGATCCGCCCCATCCAAACGGTGGTCCCAGCGAGTGGTCAGCAGGATCACGCTGGCCCCGAATACCAGCGAGAAAAGGCACCGCATCTTCCCTTCCGCCAGAACATGCAGCACAAACCAAATCCATAGGTTGATGCCTGTCGCGCCGCCGGCTGACGTCGGATTGTCGTAGGCCTGATAATACAGCCCGAAGCCGACCACATTCATCAGAAGGATGCCCAGCAGGGCAAATCCCCGCAGCGCATCCAACGCCGTGATGCGTTCACGGTTTCCTATCGGGCAGGGTTCAGGCATGGAGGCCGGGGTGTCGAGCGGTGTCACAGAGGTCATAATCCTGCCAGGTCCGAGAATAACGGCGTCCCGCGGTGGCGGCTGGTTCTCGTCGATTGGGGGCCGCTGAGTCCAACTCGAATTTTCATACCGCACATTTCCCAGACTGATTCCCGGCACGTCCGGCTCCGCTTGCCCCCGCGCGCCGAGCCTGAGCTTCCAAGCTGGTTTATCGCGCCTGCTCCCCGCTAGCGTTTCCTCATGCTTCTCGCCTCCCCAGAATGTCGGCGAGGTCTGCTCCAGGTCCTCAGGTTCGGTACCCTGGCCGCCCTCGCGGCAGCCTCGATCTGCATCGCCGCCGACACCCGCCCGGCAGGGGCGCCGGCCCCGAAACCTCTCTATCGGGATCCCACCTTCGACGGCGCCGCCGATCCGGTCGTCCTGTGGAATCCACACCTGAAACGCTGGTGGATGTTCTACACCAACCGACGCGCCAATGCTCCGGGACTGTCCGGTGTTGCCTGGGTCCACGGCACCCGCATCGGTATCGCTGAATCGGTCGATGCGGGAGTCACCTGGCGCCATGTCGGCGAATGTGACATCCCACTACCTGCCGACCTCGGCGGCAAGGAGCCCACACATTGGGCGCCAGAGATTCTCACTGCCCCCGACGGTACCCATCACATGTGGCTGACGGTCGTTCCCGGTGTCTTCGAGAACTGGGAACACCCCCGTACCCTCGTCCACTTCACCAGCAAAGACCTTCGTCGATGGTCGAATCCGCAACCCCTTCAACTCTCGTCGGATCGTGTCATTGATGCCTGCGTCATTCGACTCCACGACGGTTCCTGGCGTCTCTGGTACAACAATGAACGCGATCGAAAATCGATCTATTTCGCCGACAGCACCGATCTTCAGCATTGGACCGACCGCGGCAAGGCCGTCGGGGACCAGGAAGGTGAGGGGCCCAAGGTCTTTCGGTGGAAGAATGCCTATTGGATGATCACCGATGTCTGGCAAGGGCTTGCCGTCTATCGTTCCACCGATGCCCTGTCCTGGAAACGCCAGCCCGGACCCAATCTCCTGCAGGAACCCGGCCGAGGACCCGATGACGGGGTCAAGGGCGGCCACCCCGACGTGGTGATTGCCGATTCCCGCGCCTACCTCTTTTACTTCACGCACCCCGGCCGAACCCCGGAGCACGCCAAGGCCGATGGCACAGAACAACGCCGCAGCTCCATTCAAGTCGTGGAACTTCGGGAATCGGACGGCCTCCTCTCCTGCGACCGCGACGCGCCCACCCACATCGCGCTCCCCGTCTCCGTTCCTTAGAGCGCGTCTTAAAAGTCAGACTACGAGGTAAAATGAGATGGCGACTCGTGAGTTTAGAAATCGTAAGCAAAACAGCACGAAAGGCTTGACTTGGGTCTCCAAGTGGATTGGCCACTCTTCGCGGCAGCGCTGTCGAGGCGATGCAAATCGCCTCTTTCGAGACCGATCTTACAGACACGCAATGGCAATTGATCGAACTGTTGCTTCCTGCGCCCAAGCGATTCGGAAGGCCGCCCACTGACCGACGTAGGTTGCTGGATGCCCTTCTTTACGTGGTGAAGTCGGGCTGCCCTTGGCGCCTCTTGCCAAAGAGCTTTCCGTCGTGGAAGACAGTTTATGGGCGATTCCGAAAATGGTGTCTCGATGGAACCTGGGCGCTCCTTAATGATGCCCTCCGTGCTGTGGTGAGAACCGAGGAGGGCAAGGAGATCGCGCCGACTGCCGCAGTGCTCGACAGCCAGACGGTACGCTCGGATTCGCACAGCGGCCAAGTCGGTTACGATGCAGGGAAGAAGACCAAAGGACGAAAACGCTTTATCCTCGTGGATACGCTGGGATTTCTGCTCGGGGTGGCGGTCGCGCCTGCAGATACCCCAGAGCGCGCAGGAGCGCGCTCGCTGCTGGAAACGGTGCTTCCGCAGTTTGGATCCTTGCAGAAGCTGTGGGTTGACGGGGGATACAGCGGCCCGGAGTTCTCGAATTGGGCCCGCGATCTCGCACAACAGCTCGAGGTGGAAGTCATCAAGCGATCCGACTCGGCCCAAGGCTTCCAAGTGTTGCCGAAGCGTTGGGTGGTGGAACGGACGTTTGGCTGGCTGGTCCGACATCGACGGTTGGTGAGGGATTACGAAAAGACAGAAAGTAGTGCTGTCGGATGGCTCTTCCTCGCACTGATCAGGGTCATGCTTGGTCGCGTCGCGTAATCAATTCATCATCAACAATCTGACTTTTAAGACGCGCTCTTAGTCTCGGAAAGGGACGCTTACTCCCGCTTTCCCCCCTTCGCGGCCTCCGCCAACGCCTCGAAGAATACCGACACATGTCGTACCGCATTGCTGCGTCCGGGCTCATCCAACGTCGCCGTGGCGATCCAGGACTCCATGGCTGACCGCCGTTCCTCGAACCGCGCTTGGCTCATGGCAAAAGCCGCCTCATCGGTCTGACGGCGGATCTCGTTCACTTCGAAATAGGCCTGGCGCGTCAAATCTTCGAGGTCCGGCCGATAATCGTGCGGCGCCATCAGCCTCACCTCCCCGGTGACCCACGATGCCAAATCAAAATCTCCGGCCACCGGCACCCGCTTCCCACCGGGCAATTCCACCACGTCCGTGTTCCACAGGTTGTCCCCGCTCTGGGCCACGGAGTAGTCCCAGTTTCCAAGCAGCGCGTGGAAGCACCGGAGATCGATCAGCAGCTGGTCCTCGAAGCCGGCATCCCGCAACGCGGTGATCTCTTCGTCGCTCAACGCCCGGCCTCCCAACCTCTCGCCTACCACCTCGATGTCCTCGACCAGGAGCGCCTGTCGCCGCACCTGCCAGCCCGTCGTGCTTCCTTCGCGAGCCGGCGAGGTGTCCCGATACTCGATTCGCGCCCGTCGAACTCGGGGCGACAGGAATCCCAGCACCTCCATGATCTCGTAAGCCAGGGCCTCGCGATAGGTTGCCGTCTCATCCCGCAGCCGCCCCACAGGTCCCTGCCCGCCCTCTGCGCAGTGCGAACCGATCTTGATCTCCCGCGCCGTGGCGAACGGTGTTCCCACCCGGTCCTGGCGTGACAATTTCAACTTCAGTTTCGGAAAGGGGCACTCCTGCAAACTCGAATTGCCGCGCACTCGCAGACTCGCCGGCCGATCGTACTCACCCATCGTCACTTGCCCGTCAAAGTAGGGCTTCTCCCGTTTGGGTGGAAAAATACCGTCGGGCAATCCCGCGAACGCCAGTTCGAAGTGGGTCTGCAACGGTCCCTGCACGAACCAATCCACCACACTGCGCACATCGAACAGACCTTCGGTGCGCGACCGGAAGTACTGATCCCCGTGCGCATCCGACTCGGTCCACCAGGGACTGGTGGCTCCCACCACGGGAGCCCACGGACCCTGAAGGGTCGTTGCCGACTCCAGGATGCCGGTGAACACCAAGCGGTTTCTTGGACCTTCGCGGTGAATCTCCAACGACGGCGCCGTCGCCGCCCGCAGCGACCAAGCCGTCCATGCCAGGCACAAGACCATCAAGGGTAAGAGGCGATTCATTGTCATACCGGCATTGCGTTGGCTCGGAACCACGAGCGCGCGGCACCGTACCATGCTTCTCCGCCTTCACCATGCCGCCTTTGGGGTATGCCGCAGGTTCCGGGCTGATCACCTGGCTTCAGCTGCCGAAATCAGACCGGACTTACACCGAAGCCCCACCCGCGGTTTTTCCTGCCTTCCGACCAACGCCCGCCATCCTCGCCGACTTGGCGAGGATCGGTGCGAGGAAGCGCCCCGTATGGGAGGCTGCGCCGGCCGCGACCTGCTCGGGAGTTCCTTGTGCCACGATCTGACCGCCGGCCTCCCCAGCTTCTGGCCCCAGGTCGATGACCCAATCCGCTTCCGCCACCAGATCCAGGTTGTGTTCGATCACGATGACGGTGTGGCCGTGATCCACCAACCGTTGGATCACCTCGACCAACCGGTGCACGTCGCTCATGTGCAAACCAATCGTGGGTTCCTCCAACAGAAACAGGTTCCGCCGCCGGAAACGGTCGGGCACCTCACCGGGTTCCCGTAAACCGGTGAGCAAATGGGTCACCAACTTCACCCGCTGAGCCTCACCGCCGCTCAAGGTGGGACTGGTCTGTCCCAACTGCAGATAGCCCAATCCGGTATCCCGCAGAGCTTCCAACGGACGCCGAATCCGCGGCAGCGCCGCGAAAAACTCGATCCCCTCCTCCACGGACAGTCCCAGCACTTGCGCAATGTTCTTGCCCCCATACTCGATGTCCAAGGTCTCCGGATTGAACCGGGTCCCCTTGCAGACCTCGCATCGCACGTAGGCCGGTGGCAGGAAATTCATCTCCAATTTTGTCTCCCCGGCTCCGTCGCATTGCGGACACCGCCCGGCCGCGGAGTTGAACGAAAACCGACCCGCGCCATACCCGCGCATGCGTGATTCCGGAACCTGGGCAAACAGCGCTCGAATTTCATCGAAGAACCCCACGTAAGTCGCCGGCGTTGATCGCGGAGTGCGGCCAATGGGCGACTGGTCGACCTCGTAGACGCCCTTCAAAGCTTCATGCCCTGTCACCACGGGCCCTTTGCCTTTCGTTCCGCCAATGGGCCGCTTCTTGTCCAGGGCCGTCGCCAATGCCGGCAACAGGCATTCCCGAATCAACGTGCTCTTTCCGGAACCGCTCACGCCGGTGACAACCACGAACCGTCCCAACGGAAACTCCACCGTAAGATCCCGAAGGTTGTTCAACGCCGCACCGGATAATCGCAGCCATTCGCCCTCCGGCGCCGCAGACCGTCGCGTTTTCTTCACCGCCACGGGACGGCGCTCTCCGCGCGCCGGGAACCGGCGCAGCTCTTTCAAACATCGTCCGGTCAGCGATGCCGGATGCTCCTGCAACTCAGCCAGCGTCCCGGCCGCCACCATCTGCCCCCCATTAACCCCGGCGCCAGGTCCCAGATCGATGACATGATCCGCCCGGCGCATGGTGTCCTCGTCATGTTCCACCACCACCAGCGAATTGCCCCGCCGACGCAACTGTTCCAAGGCATCGAGCAACTGTTGGTTATCCCGGGCGTGAAGGCCGATCGTCGGCTCATCGAGCACGTACAGGACGCCGCTGAGATTGGAACCAAGCTGGGCCGCCAACCGGATGCGCTGCCCCTCGCCACCCGACAACGTGGTGACGCTGCGCCCGAGTTGAAGGTAACCGAGCCCAATCTCGTCCAGCACCTTCAGCCGCGACCGTATCTCCGGCAGGATGTCACGGGCGATCTGCCCCTCGCGCTCATCCATCCGCAGGGTGTCCACCCACCGGCACGCCTCAGCCACCGACATGCGCCCCAAACTCTCCATCGTCGGCGCTTTTGCCGCGTGCTTCGATCGCGGGGTCGGCAAACCCGCCAGCAATCGAACGGATCGCGCCACGGGATTCAACCGGGCCCCGGCGCATTCCGGACACACTTCGCGCTTCCCTTCCTGCCAACTCCACCAGGATTCCTCGATGGCATCCGCGCGCGCCCCGCGATCCGCGTCCGGCAAATAGAAGAGTTCGCCGAACCCCCGGCACTTCGGACACCAGCCCTGCGCCGAGTTGTACGAGAATTGTTTGGGATCCAAAACCTGGAAGGACCGCCCACAGCCCGGACAGGCCCGTTCGGTCGAATGCACCGTGACCTTCCCATCGTCGTCCAGGGCCAGCACCGTCCCTTTCCCAACGCTTAACGCTTCGTCGATCAATTGCCGTGGCGTCGGCCCGTCGGATTTGGTTCTCGCGCGCCCCGTCGTCCTTCGTCCGGCAGCCTTTTCCAGGACCCCGATCACCACCTCCACATCATGCTCTCGAAATCGATCCAGCCGCAGGGGTTGGTCCGTGGGATGCAACTTTCCGTCGGCGCGCACTTCCGCGTATCCATGCCGCGCCGCCCATTCCGCCACTTCGCTATGAAACCCCTTCCGATGCTTCACCAGCGGTGCCAGCAATAACAGGTCGCCACGGCGTTGCGTCTCCTCCAACAGATGGTCCCCCAACCCATCGCGCGTTTGCGCCTGCACCGGTGACCGGCAATCCGGACAATACGTCGTTCCCAGTCGCGCAAAGAGCAGGCGCAGGAAGTGCTGAATTTCAGTCACCGTCGCCACGGTGCTCTTGCCACCCCCTCGCGACGTCCGTTGCTCGATGCTTACCGTGGGCGGCAACCCGGAAATGAGATCCACATCCGGACGCGCCATCTGCTCCACAAACTGCCGCGCGTACGCGCTCATGCAGTCCAGGAATCGCCTCTGGCCTTCGGCGAAGATCAGGTCGAAAGCCAACGTGCTTTTGCCCGACCCGCTCACCCCCGTGATCACCACCAGTTTGCCCCGGGGGATCGAAACCGTCAGGTTCTTGAGGTTATGCTCCCGGGCGCCCCGAACGACAATCGCCTCGACGTCGTCCGCGGCGACGCCGACACCCGCACCCACCGCCTCATGTGTGTCCAGCACGTCGACAGTCTTAGCCGGGATCCTGGCCTGCGCCAGACCTAGGCGCGCCTTCCCGCACGCTCATTCTTTGGATTCCCCGGAGCTGTCGCGATTCCCACCCAGAAGCGCCCCCGCTTCCACTCGGCGATCATGGCGAGCCAGGGTCCAACCGCGCTTTTGCCAAGTCCCCAGACAGCTATAGCGACACGGGCTTGCCCGACAGCACGGATTGTTCTTCCGCCTCGCAGATCTCCACCGCCTGTGCCCCATCCATCGGAGTCACCACGCTGGGTGCGCGCCCCGCCACGATGCTGTCGATGAAATGGGTCAACTCGCCCACATACCCGTCGTCCCCCACAATCGCTTCCACCCGTGCCCCCTTGCCGTCCTCGAAGATCTTCAACGTCTCCGGTCCCCGGCTCAGGTCGAAGTCCGCGGTGGCGTTCTCGAAATTGACCGTGTACGCCATGTTGAACCCGAAACCCTCGCTCATCAGCCAAGAGCCTTCGGCCGACACGGCAATAGACCCTCCGACATCATACTGGGTCAGCACGTGATCGATGGCCCCGCTGAAACGGCTCAAGCCGCGGGAAAACACCTGCTTCGGTCTTCCAAAGAGGAACTGGATGAAATCCGTGTCATGAATATGGAGATCCAACAGTGCTCCACCGGACTCCGCCCCTTTGAAGTAGGTGCCCTTGCTCCAGCCGGGCGGACCGCTGACCCGACGAAATCGCGCCGCCAGAACCTTGCCATAGCGCTGATCCGCGATCGCGGCCTTCAGCCAGGACCAACCGGGCCAAAACCGCATGCACATAGCGGGCATGAAATACCCTTTGGCCGACTTCGCCGCCTCCACAATCTCCCGGCATTGTGCCGACGTCCGGGCGAGGGGCTTCTCACACACCACGTGTTTTCCCGCCTGAAGCGCCGCCGACGCCACCTCCACGTGTTGGGCCGTCGGCAAACAGATATCCACGGCGTGCACCGCCGGGTTCGCCAGGATTTCCTTGTAGTCCTTGGTCGCCTGAACCTGCGCCAGATCCAGTTTCACCGGATCCGGATCGGCCACGTTGCCCGTAACGCTCGTCAGCACGCCGTCCGCGGGAAGTTTAAAGGCATCGCAAATGCCCACCACCTTCGCCTGCGGGACCTTGCGATACGCCTTGATGTGCGTGACCCCCATGAAGCCCAAGCCGATGACCGCAACGTTGATCATGGCCCGTGGGCTTACTGGACGCCGGCAAAAATGCCAAGCGCGCACCTGCGCGAAGCCGCTATTTGTCGGGTGTCCCGCGGGTCTGCTTTTCCAGCCAGGCTCGAAAACGACCCGCACCCTCCGGAGGACTCGCCGAGGCGGATGGCGGGGCTCCAAACAGCAATGCCTCCGCCGTTTTGCCGTAATAGGCCTCGTTGAGGTCGTCGTCGGCCCCCAGGTTTCCGCCTTCCACCGCGACACCACCAAACACACCTCCGGTGCTGGCATACACCAAGACATCGGCCCCTACCGCCCCAGTCTTGGCATCATCCCCCATGGTCCGAGGGCCCGAGGTCACCCGAAGCCCCACGCCAAACCGAAAACGGTTGGTCTGAAAGGCTCCGACCGCCGCATCGGTCATCAACACGTGCACCAAGGTCGCCTTCTGGTAGCCGGCTTGAAGACCAAGACTGCCTTCCGTGGCGCGTACGAAGGCCGGCCAACTCCAACGCCCGTCGCGCTTCACCAGGGCGAACCCCGTGCCGCTCCGTCCACCCACGATCAATCCCGCGCGCTTCTCCCGAAGCACGATCAACCCCCGGGCCTCGCGCAGCACCTCCGGCGGGATGGCCCGCGCCGGATCGGACTGGAGCTCCTCAAACAGGACCTCCATCTCCGCCAGCCGGGCCTCGGCTTTGCGAATCGCGCGATCCGAGGCCACCCCTTGCAGCCCGCCAAGTCCCGTCACAGCAAGAACGATGACCAACCAAAGGCGGCGGGCGCAGTGCAACGTCATGATGCCCTAACCTACCGAGGGCAGCCCGGACAGGGCCATGGCTAATTCCTGAGGATTGTAGTCCTGGTCCACCAGCTTGCCCGACAGGTAATCCATGTAGGCCTGCATGTCGAAATGGCCGTGACCGCACAAATTGAACAGAATGGCGCGACTCACCCCCTCCTCCCGACAACGAAGCGCTTCATCGATCGCCCCTCGCACCGCGTGATTGGCTTCCGGCGCCGGCAACAAACTCTCTGTCTTCGCAAATTGGACCCCGGCCGAAAAGCACGCCGTCTGCGGATAGGCCTTCGACTCAATCAGACCGAGTTCCTGCACGTGGCTCACCAAGGGCCCCATGCCATGGTAGCGCAAACCGCCGGCGTGGAATCCCGGCGGAGTGAAGGTCGACCCTAACGTATGCATTTTGATCAGCGGCGTCAGATGCGACGTATCGCCGAAATCATAGGCGTACTTGCCTCGTGTCAGGCTCGGACACGCGGCCGGTTCCACGGCCACAATCCGGACTTTTCGGCCGCCGCGCAGTTGGGCACCGAGAAAGGGAAACGCAATGCCCGCGAAATTCGATCCGCCTCCCGTGCACCCGACGATCACGTCGGGATAATCCTCGGCCAACGCCATCTGCTCCATCGCCTCAATTCCCGCCACGGTCTGGTGCATCAGCACGTGGTTCAGCACCGATCCCAGGGCGTACTTCGTGTCCCCTGACTTCGCTGCCACCTCCACTGCCTCCGAAATCGCGATGCCGAGGCTCCCGGGATGATCCGGGCGCTGCGCCAGTATCGCCCTCCCCGATTCCGTCTCGTTCGAAGGCGAGGCCACGCAGCGCGCCCCCCAGGTTTCCATCAGCGCCCGGCGATAGGGCTTCTGGTTGTAGGAGACCCGTACCATGTACACGGTCACATCGATGCCGAAGAGCGCTCCCGCGAAGGCCAGCGACGATCCCCACTGCCCCGCTCCCGTCTCCGTCGCGATCCGGCGAATCCCCGCCTCCCGATTGTAGTAGGCTTGGGGCACCGCCGTATTCGGTTTGTGGCTGCCGGCCGGACTCACGCCTTCCCACTTGTAGTAGATGCGCGCCGGTGTCTGCAGCGCCTTCTCCAATCGACGCGCCCGAAACAGCGGACTCGGCCGCCACTGCCGATAGATGTCCCGCACCGGGTCCGGAATCTCAATCTCCCGTTCCAGACTGACTTCCTGTCGAATCAGCGCCTCCGGAAATAACGGCGCCAAATCGTCGGGTCCTATCGGCTTCTTGGTCCCCGGATGCAGCACCGGCGGCAGGGGCTGCGGCAAATCGGCTTGAATGTTGTACCAGGTCCTCGGAAGCCGGGACTCCTCCAGCACGTACTTTACGCGGTCGGACATGCAGGATTGATTCCAGAACCTGCCCGCGATTGCCAACGGGGAAGTGGCGTTCTCCTTTAAGCCGCTGTGGCCTGTATCCTCCCCCGCCCCATCAAGGCGAGGCCGGCGCCTTCAAGCTGAGGAGATATTCCACCAGATCCACCAGTTGTTCACGGGTCATCGTCTGCGCCAACCCCGCCGGCATCACCGATAACCCCTGCTTCTCCCGCCGCGCCACCTTCGCCACCGGAACCCGCGTCAGCACGCCGGTCTGCTGCTTGATCGCCAATTCCTCCGCCGTCTCACTCGCCATGATCCCAAAAACCTCCTCCCCATCCTTGGTCTCCACCGTCCAACCCTCGTACCCGAACGAAATGCCGGCACTGGGATCGAGAATCGATTCATACAACGCTTGGCGGCCCAGTTTGGAACCGATCTGGCCTAGGGCCGGACCGAAATCCACGCCCTCGTCACCAACCCGGTGACACCGAATGCATGCCACCGACTCGCTTCGGAACACCACCGCCCCGCGCGCCGCATCACCCGTCAGCGTCACCAATTCCGAAAGCGGAGGCAGACTCGTGCCGTCCCCCGCCTTCGGCAGCGGCAACCGTTTCAACGCCTCCTCACGAATCGCCGGCCACCGCGCCTGAGCCAAAGCAAGGCTCGCCGTCCCCCGCGCCGCATCATCCAGCCCGCCACCCTCCGCTAATCGCAGCAACTCGCGCGCCCCCGACTCGGACCGCGCCAATCCCTGCACCGCCGACGCGCGAGCCGAGGCGGAGACCGAGTGGTTCGTCGCCACCTCGACCAGAAGCGGAAGTGCCTTTGAATCGCCACTGTTCGACAAGGCACGAATCACGGCGTCCCCGCCCCCAGGCGCGGTCCAAGCCAACCGAATCCGCGCCTCCGCGCCTTGACCCAGCAAGAGCCGCATGGCCTCGGCGCCCCCGGTGGCGTCAGGATGGCGTCGAGCGACTTCCAGCAATCCGTCCTCTTGTCCGGTCAATTGGAAGTCCCGCACCACCTCCACGAATTCCGGCGCGCCGCGCAATCCCTCCAAGACCCGTAGCACCGCCGACTTCAAGGTCGGGTTCGCCTCAAGATCCATGCCCTTGAGACGCCGCAACGCCTCGACGGCCGTGGCATCGGCCGGGGCGGACGTCGACGTCCCGGTACCCGCCAGCCATAGAATGAGGAATAGGAGTCCCGACAGGTATCCCGCCGGGAGGCATCTCGGTAGCGCCATGGGCTTTCGAAGGGCTCGGCGCCTCAGGCCGCGACGTACACGTTCTTAAGCTCCGTGTATCCTTCCATCGCCGCCATGCCAAGGTCCCGACCCAAGCCGCTCTGTTTGAACCCGCCGAACGGCGCTTCCACGTGAACACTGCTGTGCGAGTTCACACTGAGCACGCCACTTTGCACCGCGCGCGCCACCCGCAACGCCCGCGACAAATCATTGGTCCATAATGAGCCACTCAATCCGTACGGCGACGCATTCACCTCCCGGATCATCGCCGCCTCATCGTCAAATGCCGTGATCGCCACCACCGGACCAAAGATCTCCTCCTTCCAGCAACGATCCCCGATGCCAACGTTCAGCAACACCGTCGGGCTCAGGTAATATCCCCTGGACAACGGTCGCCCGCCGCCTGTTCCGAACCGGCTGCCGCGGCCCCGCGCGTCGGCAAGAAACCCCTCCACCACATCGCGCTGCGCGGCACTGACCATCGGCCCCAATTGCGTTTCCTCCTTCGCCGGATCACCCACCACCAACTTTTCCGTCGCCGCCACGAACTTCTCCACGAACGGCTCGAAGACCGATCGTTCCACGAACACCCGGCTGCGCGCGCAGCAGTCCTGGCCCGTGTTCGCGAACACACTCATGGGAGACGACTCCGCTGCCCTCTGCCAGTCGGCGTCGGCAAAGACGATGTTGGGGGATTTTCCTCCCAACTCCAGCGACACCCGCTTCAGGTCACGCGAGGACATCTCCATAATGCGACGCCCAATCTCGGTGCTGCCGGTGAACGAGACCTTGCGAATCAGCGGATGCGCGACCAGCGCGTCCCCGATTTTCGCGCCGCTGCCCGGGAGGATCTGCAGCACACCCGGCGGCAGCCCCGCTTGGTGAGCCAATTCGCCCAGCTTGAGCGCCGTCAACGGGGACAGCGAAGCCGGCTTCAAAATCACGCAATTTCCCGCCGCCAAGGCCGGCGCCGCCTTCCAGCAGGCAATCGGAAAGGGAAAATTCCAGGGAACAATCGCCGCCACCACTCCCATGGATTGCCGAAGGGTGAAATCAAATCCGCCGCGAGCCACCGGAATGGTCTCGCCGCACACACGTCCCACCGCCCCCGCGTAATACTCGAAGACCCGCGCCCCCAAACCCGCCTCGTCCCGCGCATCGGCAATGGGCTTGCCAATGTGCAGGCGTTCCATCTGCGCAATCGCTTCCAGATTCTCGCGCAACACCCGCGCCACTCGGAACAGGATCTCGGTGCGTTTACCGGGTGCGAGATCGCGCCAACCCCCCTCCCAGGCGGCCTGCGCGGAGTCGATGGCCCGTTCGACGTCGACCACCTCCGCCGCCGCCACCTCGACGAAGACCTCTTCGGTCGCTGGATTCACCAGGGGCGTCCGCTTTCCCGAAGCCGAATCGCAATACTTACCATCGACAAACAACTGAGTAGGCAAAGACAAGCTCATCGTTGGCGCGATTCAACCAGAACCCCGCCGCCGATACAAACGGCCGACCCGCGGGCCCAAATCTTGTTACAATTGTTACAAGTCTCGGCATAGTCCCCGACATGCGCGATTTGTCCGTCGCCGATGAGTGTCTCGATTATCTGCTCTGGCTCTATGGCTGGACCTCGCAGCGCTCCGCCCGCCAGTTCCTTCGCGATAATTCCCTGTGGGAGGAGGAAGTCCGGGTGCGGGAACGGATGCGGTCCATGAAACGTCGGGGATGGATTGAAGTGCGCCGCGAAGGTCCCGAGCCGGTGGTGGTGCTGACCGATGCCGGACGCCAGGCCGCCTGCGGCGGTGTCGATCCGGAGGCCCGCTGGTCCCGGCATTGGGACGGGCAATGGCGTTTCTTCTTCTTCGATGTACCGGGTCGACAGCCCAAGATCCGAGTGGCGTTGTGGCGCTGGATGCGACGGGAACGTTTCGGCTACCTGCAGAACAGCGTCTGGATCACCCCGGACCCTGTCGACACCGAGTCCGTACCGATTCGAGCCCTGCGCCTCAAGGCCGAGGCTTACACCATTATTCAAGGTCGACCGGTGCCGCCTGACGACGATCAGGCCATGGTGTTGGGGGCTTGGGATTTCCCTGCCATCGACCGTGCGCATGGTGACGTCCTGCGGCTCGCCGCCGAGGGTGAGGATGCGCTCAAGCGCCGGGGCTGGAAGCCCTCGCAACGTCGGGAATGGGCGGCCTCCCTCCGCCGAGCCTGGCGCACGGTCCAACAACTGGACCCGCTGCTGCCGGAGGCGCTTTGGCCCCAAGGCTACCGGGGCCGGGAAGCGTGGCAGGCGCGGCGCGAGGTGCTCAACCACCTGGCCCCCCGCACCCCCCGCCTGGCCTAGCCTCTGTCGTCACCCTCCGGAACCGGTGGGCCGCGGAACCGGCGGCGTTCGAGGCCGAACCAGACGATCACCATGAGGACCGCCATGCCGCCGACCACGGGGACGGCCTGCTGGTTGGGAGGTTGGACTCCGAGCACGAGCAGGAAGACACAACCCAACGTCGCGATTGCCGCGAGCGGCCGATACCAACCACCCAGGCTCCAAGGTCCCATGCGCTTCCATTTGCGGCCGTAAGCGAAGAAGCCCGCCGCCACCGGCAGCACGTAGGAAAGGTAGAGGAAGACCGTGCCGATCGCGGCAATGGTCTCGTAACGCAGCAGGACAATCATCGCGCCGCAAGTGATGGCGCAGGTCCACACGGCGATCGACGGTGATTGGGTTCGGCGATTGACAGTTCTCAGGCTGCGGGAGAACGGAAGCCCGCCATCCCTGGCAAACGCGAACATCATGCGGGAGGCCGAGGTGAGGGCAGCGAGGGCGCAGCACACCTGGGCCACGGCGATGCCGGCAAGCAACGGCCACGCAAGCCAACCCGGCAACGAGCGTTTCATGACCCATGGCACGACCGCCGCCCCCTGATCCACGCCCTCGGAAATGCTGGGCATGGCAAGGAGCAACGCAACGATCATGAACCAGCCGAAAACGGCGGAGACCCACACCGAGCGAACGATGCCTCGCGGCACATTCACGGCCGCCCCGACGGTTTCTTCCGAAGTGTGCGCCGAGGCATCGAATCCAGTGATGGTGTAGGCGGGCAGCAGGAATCCGAGGCAGAAGAGCCAGAACACGTTGTCCTGCCGCGGAAAAACCGGTGCGGCGGACGGATGACCGCTGAAATTCTGGAAGTCCCACAACCGCGACCACTCGAAGTGTGACGTAGCCAGGACCACGGCCACGGTGAGGATGGTGGAGATGGCCAGGATCAGCCAACCGCTGAAGTCGGTAATACGGGTCGTCCAGCGGATCCCGTAATGATTGAGCGCCGCCTGACCTCCGAGGAGGACCACCAAGGCAACGGTTTTGGCGAGGGCGGGATTCATACCGGCAGGAAGTCCGAAGGTGGCCACGATAAAATCCCAGGCCCCGACATTGATCGCCGCCAGCACGGTGATGAGTCCGCACAGATTGAACCAGGCCGTGCACCAGCCGCAGGCGCGTCCGCCCAGCAGACTTCCCCAATGGTAAAGCCCGCCGGCGGTTGGGAAGGCGGATGCCACCTGGGCCATGGTGAGCGCGACCACCAGGGAGAAGGCGCAGACCAAGGGCCAGCCCAGGCCGATGCTGGCGCCGCCCACACTGCAAAGGCCGACGTGGAACGAGGTGATGCCGCCTGCCAGAATGCAGATGATGGAGAACGAAATGGCGAAGTTGGAAAACCCGCTCATTCGACGCGCCAGCTCCTGTTCGTAACCGAACTGCCGGAGCAGGTGCTCATCCTCCTGCATGGAGGCGGGGCCCGGCATGATCAGAGCACTTCCAGGTACAAGGCGCGCAGATCCGCGGCGGTCACGGGAACCGCGTTGGTCTTATGGCAGGGGTCCTCAAAGGCCTGGGCCACCAATGCCTCCAACTGCTCCGGCTTGACCCCATGCTGGCTCAGCTTGGTGTTCAACCCCAAATCAGCCAGAAACTGAGCAATAAAGCCCACCGTCTTGCAGTCCGCTTCGCCGTCGGTGCAGGCTACCACGTCAAGGCCGCAGGCGATCCCCACCCGCCGGTACAATCCGGGCTTGCGGCGCGCGTTGAAGTTCATCACGGCGACCAGGCACAGCGCATTGGCCAGACCGTGGTGCATGCCGCAAATCGTGGACAGCGGGTGGGCGAGGGAATGGACAGCGCCGAGATCCTTCTGGAAGGCGACCGCGCCCATGGCGGCGGCCACCAGCATCTTGCCGCGGGCATCCAGGTCGGCCCCGTTGCGATAGGCGCGCGGGAGGGCTTCCACCGTCAGGCGGACGCCCTCGAGGGCGATGCCGTCGCACATGGGATGGAAGACCGGGCAAGTGTAACTCTCGATGCAGTGGGTGAGCGCGTCGGCACCGGTGGCGGCCGTCAGCTTTGGTGGAAGCCCGACTGTGAGTTCCGGGTCGAGGATGACCAATTTGGCCAGCAACTCCGGGTGGAACAGCACGGCTTTCCGATGCGTGGCATCCAGCGTAATGACCGAACTGCGACCGACCTCGCTGCCGGTGCCGGCGGTGGTGGGGATGGCAATGAACGGAGGCAACCCGGTCCAGTCGGCCGGCGCTGAATAGAACTGGGTGAAGTCGAGGTCGGGCTTCTTGACGAGAAGACGGGCCGCCTTGCCGGCGTCGAGTGGGCTTCCCCCACCGATGGCAATGACCCCATCACAGCCCTTTTCGCGGAACAACGCCGCCGGTCGGCGCACGTCGTCCTCGATGGGATTGGGGTGGACGCCTGAGAAGAGATGCCAATCCATCCCCTTTTTCGAGTCGCCCAGGACCTGGGACAAGGAGCGAAATGCCGCGGTGTTGACGAGGCCGTCGTCGGTGACGACCAGAGGTCGCCGGATGCCGAGGTTGGCGAGGTGGGTGGGAAGTTCACGCAAGGCACCCGCGCCGAAGAGGGTACGGGTTGGGAACGAGAATGCGGTCAAGCTCATCGCGGGCCGTGTCGTGGCATGGACAGCCCGTCACGGCAAGCCTGGGATTGAATCCTGGCGGCTGGAACTTTTGGGACTTGGCCGGCCTCGGCGCTCCCGCTCAGAGTGTCGGACCTTCATTGCGCATGACAAAGCCCAGGACCTGGCGGATTGCCGGCATCAATTTTGATCACTTCCACATGGGAGACCTTCTTCGGTATGCCGCCGGGCATCCGCGGGCGGAGATCGTCGGAATCAGCGACGAACACCCGCAACGCATGGAGGAAGCCATTCGCAAGCTGGGCATCTCCAGGGATCGGAGTTTCACGGATTATCGTCAGTGCCTGGAACAGACCCGACCGGACGTCGTGATCCTCTGTCCGGCCGCGTCCCAGCACGGCACCTGGGTCAAGAAGGTGGCGCCTTATGGAGCGCATGTAATGGTGGAGAAACCGTTCGCGGCCAGTTTGAAGGAGGCCGACGGCATGATCCGGGCGATGCCGAAGGGCTCAACGCTCATGATCAACTGGCCGCTGCAATGGGCAGGTTCCCACCGCAAAGCTTTCGAACTCGTGGAGTCCGGCGCCATCGGGGAAGTCCTCAATGTCTGGCACTTCGGCGGCAATCGGGGTCCGCTATGGCACGGCGCCGACAAGGATGAGAAGACGGCCGAGCAGGTGGCGCGCGAAAAGCCCAAGTCCTGGTTCTACAAAAAGGCCCACGGCGGCGGATCTCTTCTCGATTACCTCGGTTATGGGACGACCTTGTGCACGTGGTATCAGGGGGGCAAACGCCCCCTCGACGTGACCGCGACGGTCGATCATCCCGCCGGACTGGAAGTCGACGAACACAGCATCGTGGTGGCGCGCTACGCCCATGGTCTATCAAAGTTCGAGACGCGCTGGGGGACCTTTACGGATCCCTGGACGATTCAGCCCCAACCGCGCTGTGGGTTCGTGATTGCCGGGACCGAAGGCACGATCTCGAATTACGACTACGATGATTTCGTGACGGTGCAGACACGGCGCCGTCCCAAGCCGCACCGCGTGGCGGCACCGTCACCAAAAGCTCCCCATCAGAACCCGGTCCAGTACCTGCTCCACTGCCTCGATCGCCAGGAACCGCTATCCGGCCCCGTATCACTGCCCATCAGCCGCATCGGGCAGGAGATCGTCGATGCCGCCGTGAAAAGCGCCCGGACACGACGCACCGTTCCGCTCGCTGCCTGAGCGTGGGGACTCCGTAAAACAACGTCACAGGCGGACTTCCACCCAGGGTTCGTAAATGACCTGGCTGGCATCGAAACGACGGATGCCGACCTGAAATCCCAAGGTGGCCGCCGGGTAATTGGATCGATCCACCCAGAAGGTGTCGCCGCTGGGGGTTGGCGATTCATAGAACCGCGGATCGGCCTCCGGGCTCGCCCGAAAACGGCACACCACGAAACCCTGGGTCGGCCAGGGATTGGCGACTCGCACGCCGAGACGGTCGGCGTCCTTCACGAAGATGCCGCGGAGGCGGGGAATGGACGCGACCCACTCGCGGTGCTCGGACTTGAGGCGATCGAGTTCGGCGAAGAATTCATCGACGACACCCGGCCAACTGCAGCCGGCCGCCTGGAAGGCGTCCTGCCACAAGGGAAGACCCACGAGGTCCTTGGGCGCGCTGGGTCGCGCGAGGGCGCGAGCGACTCGTGCGGGAGCGTCGTCGCCATGGCGGGTCACCAGGGCGGCGATGAAGACTTCGCCAAGCGGATAAACCAGGTCGGGATCACGTCGTTTGCGCAACAGATCGCTATCCACCAACTCCTCCACCTTCACCTCGTCGCGCGCCCGGGTGACCGCGGCCACCCGGCGGGATTGCGCCAGGGGTTCGTTGGTGGCGAAAAAGCGATGCTCGACATAGGTGGCCACGCCTTCGTGAAACAGGCGCATGCTGGGGAACACATCCGACAATCGTCCTGCGCTCAATTGGTCGAGGCGCACATGAACCGTCTCGTGCCCGAGCACCGCCAACGTCTCGGGATCCCCGGGTTGCATGCGCGAACTCAGGCGAACGGATTTCCAGTAGGCGAGGCCGGCATGCCGTTCCAGCGGGCTCGTGAGATCCACTCGAATGCGCGCTGAATCCTCCCCGCCTAGAAAGCCGCGCACTTTGGCCTCCACACCATCGGCAGCCTCCAACAGCGGCGCCATGGTGCCGATCTGGTATTCCGGGAAGATGAACTCATAGCGTTCGGTGGTGGCACGCGATGGACGCCATTGAGGGTATGAGACGGAACCGGGCAGGCTGTCCGAGAGGTCTTTGCCAAACCAGACCAGGAGGCCGATCCACGCGACGACCGTGACCATGGTCGCGCCGGTGACGATCAGGACGGTCCACCAGGGACGTCGGCGCAGCGCCAAAAACCGGCCATCGCCGACCGCCTCTCCCAGGCGCCGGAATCGCCACCAGGCGAGGGCAAGAAACGCGGTGGCGACGGCGGCTTGCACCAGGAGTTTTTCCCGGGGAAAGACCCAAGTGCGTCCTAGGAAGGTCGGTTGAGCCAGGGAAAAAACGTTGATCCATCGAATCGGCGTCCACCCCGCCTCCTCCAGGGCGAGGGCGGCCCAAAACAGCAGCGCCAGGACGAGAAAGGCGAACCGACGGAGGAACGAAAGCGATAATCCCAGGCTGAACCAGAAGAAGCCCGCGGCAACCTGCAAGGCGCCCCCGGCCAGCAGGAGCCGCCAGGGGAAGGTCGTCTCCAGCGAGGTTCGGGACAGGGCATGGAAGACGGCTGCCGATGCCACATTGAGGCATGGGTAGAGGCAGAGCACACCCGAGGCGACGAGAATTTTGGCGACGAAGACGCGATCGCGGCTCACGGGAAGAGCATCCAGAAACGCCAGCGTGCCCTCGTCCTGTTCGCGCACCAGCAATCCCACCGCCAGGGCAATGGCGAAGAAGAACATCATGAGGTGCGCCTCCCACTGAGTCTCAGCCTCCAACCACTCACTGAGATCCGCCTGGTCCGGATAGTGCGCGAAAAGGACGAACAGCGGATCCAACAGGCCGAAGCCGAGGATGAGCAATAGAAAGGGCCGGATCGACCGAAGTTCCTTGCGGCAAAGCATGCGCATGGCCGTGGGCATCATCGCACCTCGTGCCGCGTCCATCCGGCGATCACCTCGCACCCCAGGGCCGGCACCTCGAGGGCGGCCGTCGTGGCGATGCGGGCCCCCACCGAGATTGTTCCCGGCAGGGATTCCATCCCGTCGCCGGGACGCCCATGACGCTCGCGTTGCACCAACTGCGGCGGAATCTCGACATCGACGGCCGGCAATTCCGCGTGCAGGAACGACCAGGCACCCACCGCTGAGTCGGGCGGTTGAAACCGGACCTGATAGTTCAGCAATCGCGACTCCGCAGAGAGATTCTCGAAACCAACCTGGCATTCGAGGGTAGGAATGGCCGCCAAGGTGTTCGACAACCGGCCACGACTGGCGTCGAGGTCTTCGTTCCAGCCGGCAATCCACGCTTGCCACTCCCAGCCAGCCGCGTTTTCCAGCGCCGTGTCGAAGGCCCCTTCGCTCTCCAGCCACAACACCCGTCCGTCCACCGGGCGGACCACACCCAATGCGCGACGCAGGACTTGGCGCAGGGCGTCGCCTCCTCGACGACGTTCCAGTGCGCGCAGCCCAGACCACGCCACCGCCGCGGCGATGTCGGGTCCGACCTCTTCCCGGAACTGAAGCCATCGCGCCAGATGGCCGCGGGAAACGGATTGGGGTGCGCCGTAACAGGCGCGGAGAGCCAGACGCGCATCGGTCTCAAGCGGGTTCTGGTCGCGCCCCGAACCGAACCACCACACGGAAAACCCGTCCAGGATCCATCGTCGAGATTCCAAGGCGGACCGCCCGCGGGTGGCGGCCAGAAGCGCCTCGCGAATGAGCCAGGCGTTGAAGCGTTGCTCGTCCCAGTCGGCAGCGGAAAAATTGGCCTGAACATGCACGCCTTCGGCCTGGTCGAGCGTTCCCCGCTCATAATGGCGGCCATCGAGATCCGAGCGACCCACCAGGAACACCGGAGGAATGGAGGGTAAATCGAGAAAGCTGCGGATGGCAGACAGGTGGTCGGCGGTCATTCGGGCGCGCTGCGAGGCGTCCACCACCTCCCAAGGGACCTTCACGACAATGCCCGGCCGAGTCTCCGTGGCGGCGCCCGGCAGATCGAACGGTGCTTTAGGACGCCGCTCATCCAAGACACTCACGGCGAAAACCCCGCCCCCCAGGACCAGGGCCACCATCACCTTCTCCCGGTGCGACATGCTCTCCGCCAACAAGGCTGCGACCGAGCCCTCGCGTGTCCAGCCGAGGACCAGGGCACCGATGAGACACAACGTGCCGCCGGCGAGGGTGCCATAAAGCGCACCCGGCCTCGGCCATTCCCGTTCGAAGGCGAAACGTTGATCGAGCAAACCGAAGGGACCGACCTCATTCACGCGCAGGGAGGTGAACTCGTGAACCGCGAGCAACGCCAGGAGCAGGCCGATCCAGATTGCCAATCGGTATCGGCCGGCAAACGCCAAGACAAAACAGAGGTTGAAGAAGAACCACCCGACGGCACCGACGCGGAGGGCCACCATGGCCGCCAGGGAGGGCTCCTGGCCGTGGCGCCACGCCTCCAACGCCAGCGTCAGCAGGGTGACGCTACCGAGGAGGAGCAGGAAGACGGAGACCCCCACCCCATATTTGACCAGCACCATGACCATCCTGGACACCGGAAGCCCCTCGAGAAAGAGCTGGGTTCGTCCCCGATACTCGAGCGCGATGAGCCGATGACAGATCCAGCTGGCAGCCAGAATGCCGTAGATGAGGACGAAGTTCCGGAACTGGTCCAGCAAGACCAACTCCCGGCCCCGTGCGAGAACGGGGAGCATGGCCAGGGTCCAGCCCAGGCCGACGAGGACCATCAACACCGCCAAAGGGCCGCGGTGTTGAATCCATTCCTTGTACAACAGGGCGCGGATCACATGTCCGATGGGCTGATCCCGACCATTGCCAGGAATATCTCTTCCAACGGGATTTCCTCGCTGTTCCCGACTGCCGGCACCGAAGCACTCCACGAGTCCGGCGCCCCACGCGCGACCCCGCGCGTCTCGTCGCCTTCGGTCCATTGGCGGAGAAGCGTCAGGCCCGGTGGAAGCACCCACGGGGTTCCGGCCTCCCCGGGACGGCGCAGGAGCCGCACCTCCGACCGCAAGGACGACAAGTCGCCTTCGAAGAGGAGGCGTCCGTGGTGAATGATGCCGATCCGATCCGCGACGCGCTCGACCTCATCAATGAGATGAGACGAGAAGAACGTGGTGCGTCCCTGGTGCCGCGCCTGTTGGCGGATGGCGTCCGAGAACTCGCGGCGCGCCACGGGATCCAAGCCTGCGGTTGGTTCATCGAGCAGGAGCAGCGCCGGCCGGGGCGCGAGCGCGAGCGCGAGCGCCAATTTCACCTTCGTGCCCCCGGAGAGCTGCGACACCCGTCGATCGTCCGGCACGTCGAGCACACGCAGAAGCCGCTGAAACTCGGCGGCATCCCAGGTCGGATAGAGCGCACCGACGAACCGACCGAGATCGATGGCGGTCATCCACGGATAGAAATTCTGCTCCTGTGAGACGTAACCGATGCACTGTTTTTGCCGGATGGAAGTGCGCGGCGTGGACTCGCCGAGCATCTCGATGTGGCCGGCGTCCGGCTTCAGGATCCCCATCAGCATGCGGATGGTGGTGGTTTTGCCGGCGCCATTCATTCCGAGGAAGCCATAAACCCCGCCCGCGGGGACCGTCAGGTTGAGATCCTCGACGGCGCGCACCCGTCCGAAAGACCGACGCAAACCCTGGGTGCGCAGGACCGCTGGGTTCTCACGTGGCGACGGCGTGGGGCCTTCGGAAAGGGCGTCCATTGTCATCGTCGCGCGGAGGATGGAAGGCGTGGGTCAGGAGGGCCATGACACGAAAGGGGCACCTCCGGGGCCGGCCCCTACCCTGCCAGGGAACGAAAGGTACGGACCCGATCCTCCTTGGCGACCTTGATGGAATACTCCGGCGGCCCGACCTGGCCGCCCATAAACACGCGGGGATTGCGGAAGGTCATCCGGCTCTCCTTGGTGCCGCTGGCGGATCCGTGGATTTCCCGGGCTCGAGTGACCTTGAGGATCTTCTGGAGATTGCGTTCCGTCACGCCGCCTCCCGGCATGATGATGATCCGGTCGCCCGCCTTCTGTACCAACTCGGCGATGAGATCCATGCCCTCGACCGCAGATTTTTCCTGGCCCGAGGTCAGCAACCGTTCGACACCGAGATCGATGAGAGTTTCCAGCGCCTCGAAGGGGTCGCTGGCCATGTCGAAGGCGCGATGAAAAGTCACGGGGAGGGGGCGGGCGATTTCGATGAGGCGCGCGGTGCGTTCGGCATCCACGGTGCCATCCGGATTCAGCAGACCCAGCACGACCACATCCGCCCCCAGTTCCTTGGCCATCACCAGGTCGCATTCCATCACCGCAAATTCCTCGGCGGAGTAGCAGAAATCCCCGCCTCGCGGCCGGATCATCGCCGCCACGGCAATCTTCACCCGGTCACGGACAATTTCGAGAAGTCCCGCGCTGGGGGTGAGTCCGCCCTCGAACAAAGCGGAGCAGAGTTCAACCCGATCGGCGCCACCCGCCTGGGCGGCGAGGGCCGATTCAACGGAATCGATGCAGACCTCCAACAAGACGCGGTCGGACATGCGCCGAGCATGATCAATTGGCCGCCACAGGCAATGCCAGCGACGCCGCGGGGACGAACGCGGGAAGGGTTACGCAGGCCCCTTGGGCGAGACCTCGGCGATCAACTGTTCCAGACGGCGACCGTACTCGATGAAATTGGCGCGCGTCGCGTCGTCGTTGGAAACCTTCGAAGTGGTGTCATGGAACACGACGACCATGTGCGGTTCGATGGAGATACCCGCGGAGTAACCGCGACGGAAGGCGTCCGCAAGGATCTCCCGGACCCTGCCCGAACCCTCTCCCGGCCAGTGGTAGTCGGCATCATTCTTGGCCGTCACCCAAGTGGCGTCCTTGACGTGGATATGGGAAACGTGATCACGAACGTTGACCCAAAACTCCCAGGGATCCTGCTTCGGCCAAGGGCGTGGCTTCGCACGATCGGGATTGAACACGGGATTGGCGGTGTCGAAGACCCATTTGAGTCCGGGACACTTCTCAAGCAATTCCAGAGCGTGCTGCCAGCTCATGCCGCCGAAGTTCATGCAGTTCTCGTGCACGGGGGTCAGTCCGGCATCGACGAATCTCTGGGTGACCTCGCGAACGCGGTCGAACACCACTTTGGGAATGGAGAACGCGTCATCGCTGGGTTTGAAGCTCATGATGCGAACGAAGCGGGATCCGGCCCGTTGCATGCGCGGAATGCAGCGTTTCACCTCCTCGAGCGTCACCTCCCAGGGCGTCTCCACGGTCTTGGCCCAATTCATGATCGTCGAGCCGAAGCAGTAGACCGAAACGCCTTGTTCACGCATTTCCGCCAAGGCCCGATCGAACGCCGCCTCGGGAATGTCATGGAAATTGGCCTTGTCAAAGCCGGGCACCTGCACCCCCCGCATCTCGAGGCGGTTCCAGCCCAACTCCCGCACGGCGGCGATCTGGGAGGACAACCCGGCGCCGGCTTCGTCTCCAATACCGGTAAGAATCATGGGCCTAGCTAACCGACGGATCGCGTCGCGCGCAATGCCAGGAAACCCCGGCTAGGGCTCCTCGTGCGTCTCGGGCGGGAGATTGGGACGCGGCGGCCTCGAACTCTTCGGCGACACAATTCTCGGCATGGCGATCTTGGCAGGCGCATGTCGGCGCCCGATCTCCTCGATCGCCGCCAGCAACTTCACATCCACCGCCTCCCCGGCGACCCTGCGGAGATCATTGGCGGACTCATCGATGAGAATGCGCCGGCGCGCCTCCACGAGTTCCTCGCGCATTTTGGGATCCTCGACCTTCGACAGATCGGCACCTTCCCCGCGGATGAAAACTCCCCAACGCTGCGCCAGCACCCAGGCGGCCGCGAGCTGCGAGGGCTTGGTCAGATTCGCGGCGTTCATGAGTCGGGTGACATCAGCGAAAATCGGGTCATTGGCCGAGGCCAATTGCCGGTGCAGGGCTTCCCGCTCTTCGACGAACTCCAGCGTGGCTTCCAGCGGTGGACTCGTCGGCTCCGGTTCCACGGCGTCATTCTCGGTTCGTGCCGCCCCTCTGGGATGAGGCTCCTTCGGGAGGTCCAGGGATAGCTTCGGTACCGACTCGGCAGTCGGGGAAACCGCGGTACCGGTGCCGGGAATGGATTCGGGAGCCGGCGTGGGCGATGGGCGCAGGATCACCCATGCCAAGAGAACGCCGAGCAAGACGATGAGCGTGATCAGACCGCCGCGTGAATTCATGGACGTTGTGGCATTGCCAGGGATCGCCAGTCAGTCCGCAGATCGCCGTGGCATTCGGCAGGATCCCGACATTCCACGACCTCCCCTGTCAAGACGGTGCCGTGGGATCGCGTCCTTTCCTGGCTGATGGGGTGGGACGCCTGGCCGGCGCGGCCGCCGGGGTGGCTTCCGGTGTCTTGGACAATACTCGTGCCGCGTCCCGCAACAATTCCGCGAGCTGCTGAGCCACCGGGGAAAGGCGACGCCCCCACAGCAGACCGACAGGAAGGGTTGGAAATCCATCGAGACGCAGGCTCCGCACGCCGGTCATTTCGAGACTGCCAGGAGCCTCGACACCGAGCCCCACGCCAAGACCTTCGGCCGCGTAGGTTGCGACCAGATCCAGGGTTCCGGCCTCGATGGCGATCGGCCAGACGACGCCTCGACGGGCCAATTCCTGGTTGAAAAGGCGGACCACCGCTTCTTCGGACCGCAACGCCACCAGCGGCTGGGAAATGCGATCCGCGCCCAGGATTTCCTCGACGTTACGCGCCGTGGTGGCGTGAGGGACCCAAAGCACGAGTGGCAGTTCAATGAGGATTTCGGATTTAAGGCCGGCAGCAACGGTGCGATCGATGACGGTGACAGCGAGGTCAATTTCGCCGGCAACGAGCATCTGCTCCAGTTCCTGCTGGTAGCCCGCCTTGAGGACGAGTGCGACCTTGGGAACGCGCCGCCGCAATTCCCGCAGAATCCCCGGCAAGTGGTCGCGGAGCACGACCTGCGAGGCACCGAACCGAAGGCGCTGCGTCGGACCGCCCAGCAGGCGACTTTCCACCTCCTCGAGTCGCCCGAAGAATGGTTCGGCAAACTCAAACAACTCCCGGCCGGCCGCGGTAAGTTCGAATGGTCGCCGCCGGAAGAGCGTTTGCCCCAGATGATCCTCGAGCGCGAGGATCTGGGCGCTGATCGCCGGCTGCTGGATGCCGTAGGGCATGCGCCGCACCGCCTGCGCAATGCCGCCATGGCGCGCGACGTAATAGAACAATTCCAGATGATGGATGTTGAGCATGACCCGGCCGCTCAACGGCGAAACGATTTCTCGAAATCGTCGGCGCCAGTTTTCACCACCTTCTTTTCAAAGCGCGACTCGGCAATCAGCTGATTCAGCCGTGCTTCGTAGGCGGCGCCATCGAGCGGGAACCGGATGGTTTCTCCAACCAACGACGAGTACAACATCGCGTTGGCCAGCTCGATGGACTGCATACCCTCCGCGCCCGCGACCAAGGGTGGCGTGTGGTCGAGAATCGCATCCACCCAGCTCTGAATCAGCGTGGCATGGGGCAGAACCGCATTGCCAAACGGGATCTCGATGCGCCAGGTGTCGGGCCGGGCAAATCCGCTCTTGGTGGTGCGATTGAATTCCTCGGCATCGACCTCATTGCGGTCGAAAGTCAGGCGGTCGTTCTCCAGCACCACGCGTCCACGGGTGCCGGCCAATTCGAGGCGATTGGTGCCCGGCGCCTCTCCCGTGGTGGAGAGAAAGGTGCCGGTCGCGCCGCCCGCCCATTCCATGTAGGCCGTCACCGTGTCCTCGACCTCTATATTCCGGTAGCGACCAAGATGGCAGAAGCCGCGGACACTCTGGGGCATTCCCATGAGCCATTGGAGGGTGTCGAGGTTATGCAGGCATTGATTGATCAGGACGCCGCCGCCCTCCCCTTTCCAAGTCGCCCGCCAGCCGCTGCTTGCGTAGTAGGCATCGGTTCGGAACCAGTCGGTGTTGATCCAGGTGACCCGCATGATTCGACCGAGATCTCCGCTGTTGAGCAACTGCCGGAGCTTAAGATAGCGAGGTTCCACGCGGAGCTGGAACATCGCGGCGAACACTTGGTCGGGTCGGGACTGCGCCGCGGCAATCAGCCGTTCCGCGTCGGCTTTGTGCGCCGCGATCGGCTTCTCCACCATGATATGGAGTCCGGCCTCCAAAGCCGCGATGCCGATGGTCACATGCTGATAGTGCGGCGTGGCGATCACGACGGCATCGACCTCTCCCGACTTCAGCATCGCATCGGCGTCACCGAACAGCTTCGGTCCGCGATTCTTGTAGGGTTCCAATTCCTGCGGGATGACGGAGCAAAGGCCGGTCAGCCTGGCCCGCTTCACTTTTCCATCCAGGAGATAATTCGCGTGATGTCGACCAATGTTACCGACGCCAATGATGCCGAGGCGGACTTCACTCATAACGATAGGTGCTGCGCCGAAGCTAGCCGCACGCCGCCTTTCGCCGCGAGCGGTAACTGTTGTGGTGCGACTCCCAAAAGGATGTCCATGGCGATGTCCTCGTCTTACAGGACCTTGCCCGGATGCAGGCTCGCCGAGTGGTGGTGAGCGGGTCGGCGCCCTACCCGGCCTCGCACCAAGGAAGAGCGCGCCGGAATCGCCCCAGGGTGAAGCGGCGCTATTCCAGAACGCGACGTAATCTAAGGAACGCGGCGGGGGCGCCCGGCAACTGCCACGTGCGCGTCACGCGTGTGCCGGTGGCGCGAAACGTCTCCACTGTGAGCCACGGGGAAATCATGTCCGACGCTTCCACCCCATACGCCTGACCAGGCGCGACGTCCGCCGTCCAATCCAGCCGGCCCGCACTCGCCGTCGCCGACACGAACCGCGGGGCCTCGGGCAACGCGCCGAGATAGGCCGCGACCGCGCCTCGACGCGCGCCGTTGACCGAGGAAAACAACCCCCCGATCACCACCCCACCGTCGACACGTGGACTGAGCGCCAGCACCCAGTTGTCCGGCCCCGACCCCGGATCAAACGTGGTATCCAGGGATCCATCCGGGTGGAGCCGCGCGACGTGCCGACGCCTCGATCCATCGATCTCGGTGAATCGCCCGGCAATCCACACCTTGCCGTCACGTGCGAACGCCACTGCGGTGACCGCCGCATCGGCGCCGGCACCGAAGCGGAAGTTCGGATCCCGCTGACCGTTGTCGTTCAACCGAACCAAACCACCGGCGGGCTCGCCGTGAAACACCTTGAAATCACCACCCACCCACGGACGCCCCTGGGCGTCGGTGGCAACGGCCTGCACGTTGCCGTCGGCTCCCTGCCCTCCTCCGAAAGCGTCATCGATGACCCCGTTGTCCTTCAGTCGGACGATGCCGCCACGCACAAAACCGCCAAACCGGCGGAACGCCCCACCCAGGGTCACCCGCCCCAGAACATCGACGGCGACGGTCTTGATGGGACCGTCGGGTCCCGCCGTGGACTCGAACCCAGCGTCGAAGGCACCCGTCTTGGTGATGCGGGCGAGGCCTTGGACGGGACGGCCCAAGACATTGGTGAACGCGCCGCCAATGTAGAACGAGCCGTCGGGCAGGACCGCGATGGCTTCGACGGGCAGGTCCGGACCATTCTCGAAGTCGAAGGTGGGGTCCGGTGTGCCATCGGATTTCAGCACGGCCAGGTGGTTGCATCGGACGCCATTGACGGTGTTGAACTCGCCTCCGATGACGATCCGTCCGTCGTCCAATGGGGCGATGGCGTTCACCCGGTACTTGACCTCGGCCTGAAAGCCGGAATCCGCGGAACCGTCGGGACGAATCCGCACCAGTCTGGGATGCGACTCGCCATTGAAGGTGGCGAATCCACCTCCGGCCAGCACCGCGCCATCCGGGGTGGCGGCGACGGCGGTGGCCAGATAGTCGGCACCGGGTCGGGTTTGAAAACCGGTATCGAGCAGGGTTGCCGGATCGGTCTCGTCGTCGGTGATGGTCACCGACACGACCGGAATCGGTCCAAGAGTGAGACCGGCGGCGGGGTCGACCAACTCCACCACGAAGCGGCGCACCCCATCGGCCACGGCGTTGTTGATCAGCGGCACTTCGATCACTCCGTCGGCCGTCGGTTGGGACACCGCGATCCGCTGGTTCACCGGCTGAAAATCGATGCTTTCCTGCGCGGATTCCGCTCGTGTTCGCACCGTGACCTGGGTGGGTCCGGCGGAACCGGTCCTCAGCCATGCCAACCGAACCGCACCGGCGGATTCTGACGCCTCAATACGGCCTTCCGCGAAACCGACACGCGCGGCGGGTCTGCGAACATTGGCGATCATGCCCGCGGTGCTGTTGAGCGTGCGAACGTTGTCGGCGATACCGGCGCCATTGGCAAAACCGGTTGGCACGCCGCGAAAATTGACCCGGGGATTCGAGAAGTGAGGAAACTGCAGGCCGGGCCGATAGGCCATGACCGTGCGATAGACCTCGCCATCCACGGTGATGCGGGTTCCGTAGGACCAGGCATCCAGGCCCTGGCTGCCGGCATTCTCCCGATCATGGTTGCAGCCCATGAGATGTCCGATTTCGTGCGGCAAGGTGTAATTGCCGATGAGATACGGCCGCAGGCACGCCGTGAATCCGCGGGACAAGGAACTCACCGTGGTGTCGTACAACTGGTTGGCCATGCCCGCGTACTGATTGCTGTTCTCGAACTCCGTCACCAGGCAACACAGGTCCGCACCGTGAAGGTCTCGAAACGCATGCACTTCGTCCATCCAGCCGTCGCCCGTCCGGCCAAATCGATCGAGGTCGACGGCCAGGGTTCCGGACTCCGTGTATTGGATCAATTGGTGGCAAACGGCCTGCAATCGGACCCGTGCGCCGCTCCTTTCGAACGCGTCATTGGCCTCGAGCAACGCGAGTTCCAACAAGGCACGCATACCGGTGGGTCCGCCCGCCGCTTCCTCGGCCTTCGGGGTGTAGAAAAAACCGAGGTCGACCATGTTGGTCGCCAAGGCCCCGCGCGGTTCGACCGTCGAGGGCGCCGCCATCGGTGCGAGGCGGCGCGACGGCGGGTGGTCCTCGTTGCCGCAGCGAGGCGCCCCGATGCTGGAGACCCCGCGCAACGTGGCACGACCCGCCATCCCCGGCAGGTACACGCAGTCGGTCCCCGGCCAGCTCTTGGCCACGCCGGCAGCCCGATCGCCGACGAATACCCAATGGACCACCGACGCCGGGTGGCCCTCCAGATGTCCGCGGACCGCCACCCCGCCGCCCGCCAGGAATCGCACGTCGGCCACGCACAGGACCGCATCGCGAGTCGGTCCGACGGGAAGGGTCCAGCGATCACCAGGATTCCAGCGGGCCGGCTGGAGGTTTTCTTCAAGGGCCAGGTCCAAGGCCGGTGTTTGTTCCGGTTGGGCCACGGCGATGGACGCCCGGAGGCGGCGCAGGAAGCTGGGAGGCGGTTCGGCCGAGATGGCTGGGAACTCGTATGGGGCGGCCCAAACAAGTGCAAGGAACACCAGCAGAACCGGGCGGCCCCGAAACCAGAAAGCGCCCCTCCTAGGACGGTCGTGCCACATACTGTTCGAGTGCCGCCTTTGCCGCCGCGAATTCCGCTTCGATTTCCGCCAAGCCCTGGCTGGCGGACTCCAGGTTGCCCTGCTGTGCTTCCTTTTCGAGCCGTGCACAGGCCTGCACGAGTCGACGTGCGCCCATATAGCTGGCACTGCCTTTGAGACCATGGGCTTCGGCTCCGGCTCGCTGTGCTTCGCCGGTGGAAACGAACTCACGCAAGCGCCGGATTCGGCGCGGGGCATCCTCGAGGAACTGTTGGACAAAGCCAGGCAAGGCATCCGGTTCATCGGGTGACGACAGCGCCAGCAGCGGTTCCTCATCCAGGATGGGAGGGGCGTCCGAAGTCGCCGACGGGGTGGTAGAATCAGGGCCGGGCACCACCGCCGGCACGGCGGTCGCCGTGCCTGCGTCCTGGTCGCTGCCGGACGCGGCGCTGCAGATCGTTCCGTCCTTCACCTGGCGCAAGATCCGGATGAGTTCAGGCTGACGCAACGGCTTGGTGAGGTAGTCGTCCATTCCCGCCGCCAAACCCAAATCGCGATCGCCGGTCAAGGCGTTGGCGGAAAGGGCGACGATGGGGACTCTCTTTCCGGCAGCCGCCGCGCCACCGAGTGCCTTCTCCAGGTCGCGCAAACGTCGGGTGGTCTCGTAACCATCCATGTCGGGCATCTGGCAATCCATCAGGACGAGATCGTACCGTTTCCGTTCGAACGCGCTGAGCGCGGCAGGCCCATTGAAGGCGCCGTCGACTGAGGCGCCCAGGCGTTCGAGCAACTCCGTGGCGACCCGCTGATTCAGCGGATGATCTTCGACCAGGAGGACGCGCAATCCCTGCCCAGGCGGCGCCTCGCTGGTGGTTTCCTCGGGCACCTCGGTCGCTGGTGCCACCTGGAGGATGGCGCCGAGATCGGAAACGAGCCGGGATTGCCGGAGTGGCTTGACGAGGGTGCCGGCGATGCCTGCCGCCTCCAATCCACGCGCATCGGCGACGGTGCCTGGAGCGGTGAGCGCGATCAGGCGGCTGGCTCCTGCACCGGCGGCGCGGAGTCGACGTGCCGTCTGGATGCCATCGCTGCCGGGGAGATCGGCGTCGTAGAAGACCAGGTGAAACCCGGCCTGCGTCACCAGCGCAGCCCGGAGGGACTCAACCGCCTCGTCGATGCTCGCGACGCCGGCCACGGTCGTTGCACCCAGGGCCAGGAAGGAATCCATGATGACTCGACGCTGGGCGGCGTTGTCATCCAGGACGAGGACGCGCAGTCCCTCGAGCAATCTCTCCGGCACGAAATCCGATTCATCGTGTGAGGAGGGGGCGAACCGCACGTTCAGGAAGAAGGTGGTTCCCTTGCCGAGTTCGCTGGTGAAATCGATGTCGCCTCCCATCAATTGCACCACCTTTCGGGAAATCGCGAGACCGAGGCCGGTACCACCGTAACGCCGGCTCATGGAACCGTCCGCCTGGGCAAACGCCTGGAAGACCCGCTCGCGCGCCTCGGGGGCGATACCGATGCCCGTGTCGCGGACGCGAAACTTCAAGTCCACGAAGGCATCGGATGCCTCGCCGGGTTCGACTTCGACCCCTACTTCTCCGGCTTCGGTGAACTTGATGGCATTGCCGACGAGGTTATTGAGGATTTGCCCCAGTCGGGCGGAATCGCCGCGCACACGATGAGGAACGCCCGGCTGAATATCGCCGACGAGTTCCAGGCCCTTGGCATGCGCGCGGCTGGCGAAAAAGCTCACCGTTCTCTCCACCAGTTCGTGCAGGTCGAAATCGATGTTCTCCAGGGAGACGGCGCCGGATTCGATGCGCGAGAGGTCGAGGATGTCATTGACGATCTGCAGGAGCATGTGGGCTCCGTACTCGATACCTTCGACGAGATACCGTTGCTGGAGATCGAGCCGGGTCTCCAGCAGGCGCTCCGCGTTGGGCACAATGGCATTCAACGGAGTGCGAATCTCGTGGCTCACGGTGGCCACGAACTCCGATTTCATGCGCGCGGATTCGAGGGCGACCTGCCGGGCCTTTTCCCGCGCCGCGTCCACCTGCTTGCGGCTGCTGATGTCCTCGAGAGTGCCTTCGAAATAGGCGGGCTTGCCGTCACGATCACGGACCACCCGCGCACTCTCCGAGACCCAGGTGGTGGAACCGTCCTTGCGATAGATCTCCGATTCGAATCCGGTGATACTCCCTTTCTCGAGAGCCATCCGCACGAACTCTTCCCGTCGCCTGGGATCGACATAGACCTGGGTCCGCACATCGGTCAGCCGGGCCATGAGCTCTTCGGGGGAAGCGTAGCCGTAAATTCGGGCGAGGGCCGGATTGACGCGGATAAAACCGCCGCCGGGCGAGGTTTGGTAGATGCCTTCGACGGAATTCTCGAAGATGGTGCGGTATTTTTCCTCGGCCTCGCGGAGGGCCTGCTCGGTTTCGATCAACTGGGTGATGTCACGGAACACGCCAACCAGGCCGAGGATCTCCCCGGACCGGTTATAGATGGGGACCTTGGTGACCGAAGTCCAACTGCGGCGCCCCGATTGATCCACCAGTTCCTCGACCTTGTTGATGATGGGCTCCCCGGTTTTCAGGAGGCGTTGCTCTTCCTCCTCCACCGCCTGGGCGCGATCAGGCGCCAGTAAAGCCGCCGAGGTCTTTCCCACCAGAGTCTCGGGATCGGCAATGTCGAAACGCCGGGCCAGTGCTTTGCCCACCTTCAGGAATCGTGATTGGGGATCCTTGAAATAGATGATGTCCGGGCTGTGATCGAGAAGCGCCTGAAGCAGATCGCGCTCGTAGGCCAAGGCATCCTGGAGGCGCTTGGGTTCGGTGACGTCCCAAAAAATACCCTGGATACCGACCACGGCGCCGGAGATGTCGCGCAATGGGGATTTGATGACCTCGACCCAGTGCACCGCGCCGTCCGGCGTCACGTTGCGTTCCGTGACGCGGACGGTCTTGCCGTCGGCCATGACTTTCTGGTCGTCGGCCTGGTACTTGCGCGCGAGTTCGGGCGGGAAGAGATCGAAATCGGTTTTTCCCAGGACTTCTTCCAGGGGGCGTTCCACCGTCTCGCAAAACCGGCTGTTGGCAAAAATGAAACGTTCCCGGGTGTCCTTGCGGAGGATGTTCTGCGGCAACTCCTCGACCAAGGAGTGATAGAGCATCTCCGAATTGCGCAACTGGTCCTCGGCAAGGCGGCGGGCGGTGATATCCTGGACCGTGCCTTCGTAGAATCGGACGGTTCCGTCATCGCCGCGGACCACCCGGGCGTTCTCGGCGATCCAGATCACCGTGCCGTCCTTGCGCCGGATCTGCGCTTCGAAGTTGGTGATGGTGTCTTCTTTTTGAAGGGCCTCGATGAAACGGTCCCGGGCTCGGGGATCGATGTAAAGCTGGACCCCGATGTTGCCCACGGCGTCCATCAGTTCCTCGGGGGAACGGTAGCCATAGATCTTCGCAAGCATGGGGTTGGCCGAGAGGTACCGACCTTCCGGGGTGGTTTGGTAAATCCCGACCACGGTGTTTTCGAAGATGCCGCGGAACTTGCCTTCCGCCTCACGGAGGGCGGCTTCGACGAGTGCGTGCTGTGCCTCGAGGCGCTCCAACTGGCGCTGCCGGCGCCACAGGTTCAACTGAACCATCACCATGCGACCGAGGGCTTCGAGGGATTCCGCCTGGCTGGGCGCGAGATCGCCGGCGTAATGGTCCCACACCGACAGGACCCCGAGCGCCACGCCTTCCGGCGTCAATAGCGGCACAGCCGCGTAGAATCGCACCCCGCGGGCCCCGCGTACCAACTTCAGCGGCGCAAAGCGGGCGTCAGCCGAAGCATCGGAAACCGTCACCACCCGGGATTCCTGAAGAAAGTGGGGACTCAACGCATCGGACCTTTGGATGCGGCCGACATGCAACCCGGCGGCGGCGGCAACGATCACTGTATCCTGGAGAACGAACTCGACCGCGGCGATCGGCCGGTGACAAAGCAAGGTGGCCAACCGACACGCTTCACAAAGCGCCGCATCCGCGCTGCGGTCGGTCAGCGGGTATTCGCGCGCCACCGCCAACCGGTTGGCTTCCGCTTCGCACGGTGTGTTCACGGTTCCCTCGGGTTTTCACCCAGCCTACAAGGCGTTGGGGCCGTCTTCCGAGAGAAATGCTCACCCCCAGGCCACCGTCCCGCAGATTGACATCCCGTCAGGTTTCCGGCAGTACGCGGTCCGTGTGCAGGCGCCTAAGGCGGGGAATTTCATTCTCAACCCGCCGCGGGGGAACCATCGGTACCGGCGCGAGCCGGTCCAGGGGCGAACGGCGGCATGGGCCGTCGGGGTCACTTTCCGGACCCAGCCCGACAGCTAACCTCGTCGGCGTCGGAAAGCGGAAATGACTGGTATTGATCGACTTCCGGGAGTCCGCCGGGCGGACCTGGAAGGGCCTGTCGTTTTCGGTGGGAGATCGTGAAATGGGAGGCGACCTGCGCCACTGACTGGATGAGCCGCGAATCATCGCCACGCCGGGGACTCGGACTGGCGCTCGGTGCCTTGGGAATCGTCTATGGGGACATCGGCACGAGCCCGCTCTATGCCTTGCGCGAGTGTTTTCATGGCGACCACGCGCTGAGTCCGACGCGATCCACCGTGCTCGGCGTTCTTAGCGCGGTCATTTGGTCGCTCATCGTCATCGTCTGCCTCAAGTACCTCATCGTCGTCATGCGGGCCAACAACCAGGGCGAGGGCGGCATCATGGCCCTGCTTGCCCTGACGCTGAGCCGGTTGCCCGCCAACGGTCATCGCACCCCGCTGTTGATTCTAGGCGCGTGTGGGGCGGCGCTCCTTTTGGGGGAAGGAATGATCACGCCCGCCATCACGGTTCTATCGGCGGTGGAAGGTCTGGAGGCTATCGCCCCCGCATTCCATCCGTATGTCGTCCCGATTACGGTCTTCATCCTGGTGGCCTTGTTTGCCATCCAGCGCATCGGCACCGGACGCGTCGGCGCCTGGTTCGGCCCCATCACGCTGCTCTGGTTCTTCACACTGGCCTTGCTCGGCGTCCGGGGTCTGCTCGTTGAACCATCCGTGCTATCGGCGTTCAATCCGATGCATGGGGTGAATTTCCTAATGCACCAGGGCTGGGGCGCGTTTGTCGTCCTGGGGGCGGTTTTCCTGACGCTCACCGGTGTGGAGGCCTTGTATGCCGACATGGGTCACTTCGGGGTGGGCCCGATTCGGCTGGCCTGGTTCGCGGTGGTGTTTCCGGCGTTGGTGTTGAATTACCTCGGCCAGGGCGCGTGGCTGCTGAAGCAACCCGACGCGGTTCGCAACCCGTTCTACAACCTCGCCCCGTCGTGGGCCCTGATTCCCCTCATCATCCTGGCCACCCTGGCGGCGATCATCGCGTCGCAGGCCCTCATCTCCGGAGCTTTTTCCATGGTTCGGCAAGCCATGCAACTCGGCTTCCTGCCGCGCATGAACGTCCAACATACCTCCTCGACCGAGCGCGGGCAGATTTATGTGGGTGCCGTGAATTGGATCCTGATGATTGCCTGCATCGGGTTGGTGCTTGGGTTCCGCACCTCGAACGCGCTGGCGGCGGCGTATGGCATCGGCGTCTCGCTCACCATCATGATGACGACGCTGCTGTTGTTTTTTGCCGCCCAGCATGTCTGGGGATGGCCGCGGTGGCGGGCAGGCCTGTTGTCGGGCAGTTTTCTCACCCTCGAAATTGCGTTTTTCGCCGCGAACTCCCTGAAATTCGAGAATGGCGGGTGGTTCCCCATCACCATGGGGGCGTTGATCTATTTGTGCATGGCCACGTGGTTCAGGGGCCGGCGCGCCGTTCAGAAAGAGCTTCTCAACGGCTCCCTGCCACTCGGGATGTTTCTGAATGAAGTGGAGCGACACCCGCCCGCGCGCGTCGCCGGCACCGCGGTCTTCCTGTCCAGCAATCCCCAGGGCACACCCGGCGCCCTGCTGCACAATCTCAAACACAACAAGGTCCTTCACGAACGCGTCGTCATCCTGCGTTTTGCAGTTGCCGAAGCGCCCTACGTGGAAGCGGCCGACCGGGTCCAGATCGAGGGTCTTTCGCAGGGATTCTTCCGTGTCACCGGCTACTTCGGGTTCATGGAATCTCCCGACCTGGACGCGGTTCGCGACGCCTGTGGTCGCGAAGGGCTGGAATTGGACGTGATGAAGACCACCTATTTCCTCGGGCGGGAGACGATTCTGCCAACCTCCCGGCCGGGCATGGCGCGCTGGCGGAAGCGCCTCTTCGGCTTCATGGCGCGCAACGCTCAACAGGCCACCGGCTTCTTCAAGCTTCCACCCAATCGGGTGGTCGAGTTGGGAATGCAGGTCGAAATCTGACCGGTGAGTCCCTGACCGATCCGGCCGCCCTCCTGGATGAACACCGAACGCTCCGGACAAAATCTCCGTCGGCTTGCGCTGGGGGCCCTGGGAATCGTCTACGGGGACATCGGCACCAGCCCGCTGTACGCGTTTCGTCAGTGCGTCCACGAAACCGGACAATCGGCCACGGTCGAAACCCTCATGGGATCGGCCTCGCTGATCGTTTGGGCCCTGACACTGGTGGTCTCCATCAAGTACCTGGCTTTGGTGCTGCGCGCGGACAACCAGGGCGAGGGCGGCATTCTGGCATTGCTGGCACTGACCTCGGGCAAGGTCTCGTCCGAGGTCTCCCATTGGCCGGCCCTGTTGTCGGTGCTGGGCCTGTTTGGTGCCGCCCTGCTCTACGGCGACGGCATCCTCACCCCGGCGATCACCGTTTTGGGAGCCATGGAAGGGCTGGAAGTGGTTTGGCCTTCGTCCCATCGATTCATCGTGCCCGCCGCGGTCGCCATTCTCGTGGTGCTTTTTCTGATCCAACGCCATGGCACCGGACGTGTCGGAAGCGCCTTCGGACCGGTCATGGTCGTCTGGTTCGCCGTGCTGGCCGTGCTGGGCACAGCTTCCATACTCATCACCCCCGAGGTGCTGCGCGCGCTGCATCCGGGCTACGCGCTGGACTTCCTCCTGGGACACGGATGGCACGGCATCACCATCCTGGGATCGGTCTTTCTGGTTCTTACCGGCGCCGAAGCATTGTACGCGGACCTCGGACACTTCGGCGCGAGGCCGATCCGCTGGGCCTGGACCTTGATCGTGTTCCCGGCGCTGGCACTCAATTACCTGGGTCAAGCCGCCCTGGTCCTGCGCGATCCCAGCGCCTCGGAAAGCCCATTCTTTCACCTGGCACCGGATTCCGTCGCCTGGGCGTTGGTGGTGCTGGCCGCCCTGGCCGGCATCGTTGCGTCCCAGGCCCTGATCACCGGCGCCTTCTCACTGACCATGCAAGCGGTCCAACTCGGCCTGTTGCCACGCTTGAACATCGAACACACCTCCGCCAGCCAGCGCGGCCAAATCTACATCGGCCCAGTCAACTTCGCGCTCGGCGCCGGTTGCATCGCGTTGGTGCTGATGTTCAAGAGTTCGGACGCCCTGGCCAGTGCGTACGGGGTCGCCGTGTCCTTGACCATGGTGGTGACGACCCTGTTGCTCGCGGTTGTCGCCCGGCAACGGTGGCAGTGGCAAACCCGGTGGATCGCCATGGTGTTCGGAGCATTTCTGCTCATCGATTTATCCTTCCTTTGCGCAAATCTCGCCAAACTCCATGACGGCGGCTGGATTCCCATCGCCCTGGGCGCCGCCCTTTTCGCCGTCATGAGCACGTGGCGCCGCGGCCGGGAACTCCTGGGACGCCGCCTCCGCACCCGTTTGGTGCGCCTCGAGGACTTTGTCGAACAAGTCACCACCAGCGCGTCCGTCACCCGAGTCCCGGGAACGGCGGTGTTCCTGACCGGAAGCCCGGATGGCACCCCGGTCGCCCTTCTTCACAATCTCAAACATAACCGGGTGATTCACGACCGCGTCGTCGTGCTTCGCTTCGCCGTCAGCGAGCACCCGTATGTGTCCGACGCCGAACGTGTGCTCCTGGAAAAGCTCTCCCCGCACTTCTGGCGCGTCACGGCTCATTTTGGGTTTGTCGAGGAACCCAGCATGGACACCGTTCGTGACGCCTGCCGCCCGCACGGCCTGGAATGGGACGACATGACCACCACCTATTTCCTGGGGCGCGAAGTGATCGTCCGGTCGCGCCACCCGGTCCTTCCCGCCTGGCAGGCGGCGCTCTTTCGCCTGCTCTCCCGCAACGCCCAACAACCCGCCGCCTACTACCGTCTTCCCCCCAACCGGGTGGTGGAACTTGGCGTGCAGGTTGAATTGTAGGGCGACGGACGCTCGCCGACGTTCCAAGCGAACCGCGCATCGTCCCGGCCGCGCCACGCGCCGGCCCCCAAATCGATTCCAAGTTCAGAAGCCGAATCCACCTTTCGATACCGATTCCGATACCGATTCCGATACCGACTTGAAGATCGGTGAGGTTGACATCGATGGGGTAAGACGGGATCTTACCTCCATGCTGACGACCATCTCCAGCAAGGGGCAGATTGTCCTTCCGGCCCCCCTGCGCGAAAAGGATGGTATTGTCGCCGGGCAGCGATTCGAAGTGGAACGTCTAGAGGAAGGGCAGTACCTCCTCAAGCGCCAGCGATCGAAGGGTAACCACGGCCTGGTCGATTGGCTGCTCGCATGTCCCGAGAAGGATTGGTTCCAGGCAATCCCTTCGGAATCCACCGAATCCCTGTGAACGAATGACCTATCTGGTCGATGCCAATGTCCTGAGCGAGCCCACCCGTCCGAACCCCGACCCGCGAGTGCTCGCCTGGCTCCGCGCCCAGGAACTCAAGCTGGTGGTCAGCCCGGTGATTCTCGGCGAAATCGAGTACGGGATTCTGCTGCTGCCGGCCGGAAGTCGCCGCAAGCGCCTACAACAATGGTTCGCCGCCGGAGTGGAGCGCCTTGAGGTCCTGGATTTCGATCGCGCCACCGCGTCCCGATGGGCGGTTCTCATGGCCGATCTTCGGCGTCGGGGTCGTTCCATGCCGATCAAGGACAGCCTGATCGCCGCCACGGCTCTGGCTCATGATCTTACCGTCGCGACGCGCGACACCCACGATTTCGCCCCCGCTAGAGTCAGGCTCATCAATCCGTTCCAGTCTTAGAGTCCTACGGTTCGGAGAAACGACCCCTTGGCCCCAAAACCTATAAAGCCCTTGCTTGGCAATAAGCTCGGCTGGTCATGGTTTTCGTCGCCGCCCCGGCAAGGCGCGAGGGAGGCCCTGTCGGGAAGCGCAGGGGGCGCGTTTTCGGTGTCGCGACCGATCGCCGCTTCGCCCCAGACTCAGTGGACGGATGCCTGACGTGATCCTGTCTGAAAAGCTCCTCGCTGACCTGGCCGGTTGGGAGGTGATCAAGCGCGCCCGCGCCCTCGTCGCCGATCAGCGGGTGCTAAGTTCGAATTGGACGCCGCCGGTGCTCAAGGGCGTCGTCAAAACGGAGAACAACAGCGTACGGGCGGGCCTGGTGATCCGCCGCGAGAACGACGCCGAGAATCTCTGTCCCTGTCGGGAATCCCGCGAATGGGGCACACTCTGCGCCCACTCGATCGCCATCGGACTCCACGCCCTGAAACCGGGGGGAACCACTCCCAGTCCCTCAGGCGCACCGGGGTCCGCATCGCCGCGACCTGGTCTCACCCCGGTCACGCCCGTCCCGGCGAAAACCAGGCCCGTCCGCCGCCTCCGCCGCGCCGAAGCTGGAACCCCGGCCGAATCGATCACCCTGCACGTGGTGCTCCCGCCGAACTTCGCCGATGGCATCGTGCGGGGAAAAGGAACGGTCTTCTTTGAAGCTCAGACCGCCAAAGGCCGGGTGCCGCTGTCATCGGTTCCCGTGGATCGGCCCGTCGAACTCGACGCCGCGGACACGCGACTTCTGGACGCCGCCGAAGCCCTCGCCGGGGGGGACACGCCCGCCATGCTCCAGGTCAGCACCGCGGAATTCGCCACCCTGCTCTCCGGGATGGTCGACCACCCACGGGTCACCCTGGCGAAAACCCGAAACGTTTCCATTTCCGACCAGCCCTGGCGCACGCCACTGCGAGCCCGGATCGAAACGAACGGCGAAATCACCCTTCAATGCCGCGCCCTTGCCAAACCGCCGGCGGTGGTTCCGGGAGACAAATGCTGGGTCATCGAAGGCCCGAACATCCGGCGGTTGGGCCTGCCCACGGAATGCCTGCCGGTCCTGGCGGGTCCGATGAAATGGAACCGACTCCAGGTCCCAGCCTTTGTCAGCAGCCTCCTGCCCCAACTCGAACGGGACGCCGATCTGGAGAAGGATTTTTCCGTCGCGGACTTCGATTTCTCGCCGCGCCCGCCGACGTTTCAGCTTCATCTCGCCGGCGGCCTGGCAACGCTTTCGGCCCTCCTGCAATGCACGTACGGGTCCCGGGTCATGACGATCGGCGTCTCCTCCACGGACGAAGCCCACTGGCTTCCCGATCCGGCCCATCCCAAACGATACGCCACTCGCGATCTCGTGGCGGAGCAGTCGGCGTTGGAGCGCTTGCGGCGTCATGGCTTCACCGGCCCGGATGACCAGGGCCGTTACAACCTTCACGGGCAAAACCAAGTCCTGACGTTCTTCGCCCGCGAATTTGCGCGCCTCGAGCGTGAATGGAACGTGACCCTCGAAGAGCGCCTGGATCGATCGACTCGACAGAATCTCGAGCGCATCGAACCGCAGCTCGCGGTAACACCGTCGGGCGAACAATGGTTCGACCTGCGGGTCACCTACGCCACCTCGGCCGGCATCTCCCTGCCCGCATCGGAGATCCAACGCCTGCTGCGCGGCGGGCAGTCCCATACCCGACTGCCCAACGGACGCATCGCCCTGATCGACACGGGAGCCGTGGAGGAACTCGAGGAGATCCTGGTCGATTGCGCGCCGAACCAGGCGGACGGCGCCTACCGCATGTCGCAGGCCCAGGCCGGGTTTCTCGAGACCTCGCTTCGCCGCAACGGCACTCCCTTGTCCGCCCCGGAGTCCTGGCGCCAACGGACCCGCCAACAAACCGGCGAAGTCGACCTCACCTGCCCGCCCCTCGGACCTTTGGAGACCGTGCTGCGTCCGTACCAAAGGCAGGGTGTGGCGTGGCTCGGATTCCTGCGTCGAAACGAATTCGGCGGGATTCTCGCCGACGAAATGGGTTTGGGGAAGACCCTGCAAACCCTCGCCCACCTTTCCACGCTGGCGAGGGAAACGTCGTCGAACACCGCGGACTCAAGTGAACCGCAACGTCCGATCGCGCTGGTGGTTTGCCCGACCTCGCTCGTTTCCAACTGGATCGCCGAAGCGGCCAGGTTCACCCCCGAACTGCGCGCCCTGGCGATGCACGGCCCCAATCGCAAGAGCCACGTCCCGCGCTTGCGCGACTGCGACTTGGTGGTGACCAGCTACGCTTTGGTCCGACGGGACATGGCGTGGTACCGGGACATCGAATTCGACACCGTCATCCTCGACGAAGCCCAACACATCAAGAACCGCCAAACGCAGAACGCTCAGGCGGTGAAGGCCATCCGGTCGCGGAACCGCGTCGTGCTCACGGGAACACCGATGGAGAACTCGGTGCTCGATCTCTGGAGCATCTTCGACTTTCTCATGCCGGGTTATCTCGGTTCGGCGCAGGAATTCCGCGATCGCTACGAGATTCCCATCACCCGCGAGAAATGCGAGGCGACCCAGGCCCGTTTGGCGCGACGGATCCGTCCGTTCCTCCTGCGCCGACTCAAACGCGACGTCGCCCCCGAACTGCCTCCGCGCATTGATCAGGTCGTTTGGTGCGACCTCACGGATTCCCAAGGCGCCATCTACCAGCAACTGCTGGAGAGCACCCGACGCAAAGTCACCGAGGCGGTCGGCGCTCAAGGTCTGGCCAAGAGTCGCATGCTGGTGCTCACCGCCCTGCTGCGACTCCGCCAAGTCTGCTGTGACCTGCGTCTGCTGAAGTTGGAGGCGACGGATCCCGACGTCGAAGGCACGGAACCGAGCGCCCCTCACGAAGGCCCGACGGTGACCGTACGCGAACCCTCCAAGCGCGCATCGGCCGAGTCCAGCGGCAAGGTTGCTGCGTTCGCCGAGTTGATCGAAGAAGTCGTCGACGGCGGACATCGCGTCCTCGTCTTCAGCCAGTTCACCGGCATGCTCTCCTTGCTCAAGGAACACCTCGAACGGTCGGAGCTACCATACGCCTACCTTGATGGGTCGACGCGCGACCGAGCGGCCGCGGTGGCCTCCTTCCAGGATGATCCTGAGATCCCGGTGTTCCTGATCAGCCTGAAGGCCGGTGGCGTGGGCCTCAACCTGACGGCCGCCGACACGGTCATTCACTTTGATCCCTGGTGGAACCCCGCGGTGGAAGATCAGGCCTCCGATCGCGCGCACCGCATTGGCCAGACTCGCGTGGTGACCAGCTACAAGCTGATCACCCGGGGAACGGTTGAGGAAAAGATCCTCAGCCTCCAGCAACGCAAGCGCGACATCATCCGGGGCCTGATCTCCGGCGAGGAACAGCTGTCGGAAGCCCTGACCTGGGACGAGATCCAGGAGTTGTTGTCGTGACGAGGCGGACCGCCCTTGCGGCACGTCGCACCCTTACTCGGCCCTGAAACCGAACCGTTCCTCGAAGGTGTTCACCTCATCTTTGTGCCCGACGACGAAGAGCAGATCGCCGGGCATCAGTGTCTCTTTCCGTCCGGGCAGGAATTCGTCGAACTGTTCGCGGGTGGGATGCTTGCGGACGATGAGCACGGGCGTCACGTGGTGGCGCTCCTCGAGTTCCGCATCGGCCACCATCTTGCCGGCGAGCTTGGCATTCAATCGGATGCGCGCCAGTTGATAGTCGCCGTGAAACGGGAGCCGCTGTTCCGCGGTCTCCGCGTGGAGTTCCTCGGCCAGACGATGCGCGGCCTCCCGATCCGGTGCGATCACGCGATCGGCTCCCAGTCGACGCAGGATTTCAGCGTGTTTGTCGGTGGTTGCGCGGGCCAGCACCCGGCCGATCCCCATGCCCTTCAGCGTGATCGTCGCCAGCACGCTGGATTGCATGTCTTCGCCAATCGCGACGATGACCGCGTCGGCGTCGGATACCCCCACGGCCTTCAAGTCACCGGCATCATCGGCGTCCAACCGGGCGGCGCGAAACCCCTGCTCCGCCAGGTCTTGAATAAGATCCGGGTCACGGTCGCAAACGACCACGTCACACCCGAGTTCGCTGAGACGGCCCGCCAATTGCACACCGAACCTTCCCGCTCCAAGGATCACGAAACGCTGCGCCATGACCAAGGTTTAACCGGACGCGACATCGTCGCGAGGAAATGTGATTCGAGCGGGCTGAGCGGGCCGGGCCAGGTGCATCGCCAGGCACAAGGGACCCAGGCGGCCCACAAACATCAGGATGGCCACGATTGATTTTCCCGCCGGACTCAGCAGCTCGGTGATTCCCGTCGACAGGCCCACGGTCGCGAACGCCGAGGTCGCCTCGAAGATCAATGCCAGCCAATGGAGCGGAGTCTCAACGGCCGGGCGATGGGCCTCGACGTTCATCAGCAATCCAATGCCGACAATGAGCACCATGGCGCTGAGCAGCGCCACCATGACGGCGTTGTTGGCCTGCGCCGGCGCGATGGTGTTGCGTCCAAGAACCAGATCGGACCGCCGCTTCAATGCCGACCATGCCACGACGCCCAGCAGGACCAGGGTTGTCACCTTGATCCCACCCGCCATCGAGCCCGGTGATCCGCCCACGAACATCAGAACCAGGGATCCCAGTAGGGTCTCAGGCGCCATCTCCGCGAGGTCCACCACGTTAAACCCCGCCGTTCGGGTCATGGTGGAATGGACGAACGCCCACAACAACCCCTGCCAGCCATGCGCTTCTTTGCCGGTATGATCCCACTCATTGATCCACGTAAACAAGGTCCCCAGGCCCAGCAAAATCAGGGACACGTACAGGCATAGCCGCGTCTGCAGCGTCAACCGCCCGCGCCGTCGCCGGTCCCGACGCCAGGGATAGTAGTAGCGAAAGTTCACGAGGGTCAGCAGGCCGATGCCGCCGGCGATGACCAGGACACTGGTGACCCCCAGTGCCCGCCAATCGTCGCGCCACGCAATCAGTCCGTTCTCGTACGTTGAAAAACCCGCGTTGCAGAACGCGCTGACGCTGTGGAACGCCGCCTCCCATAGTGCCTGGGAAAACGACGCCGATGGATGATGTTCCATGATCAGATACGTCAATGCCACCGTGCCCATCCATTCGATCGTCAACACCACGAAGCAGGAGTAGATGAAGACATCCACCGGCCGCGCATCGCGAAGGCGCCCTACGTTCGCCGCAATGAAGTCCTCGCTCGCCAACGAACCGGCCCCGCGGCGTACCAATAAAAAGAGCGTACCCGCCGTGGTGATTCCCAGGCCCCCCAACTGAATCAGCCCGAGAATCACCGCCTGGCCGAACCCCGAAAACGTCGCCCCCACATTGACCGTCGAGAGTCCAGTGACGCAGGCCGCGGAAGTGGCCACGAAGACGGCGTCCAGCCAGGCAATGGCTGGAACCCCAGGTTGACGCGCCGCCGGCAGCAGCAAGAGCACCGAGCCGACCGCGATGAGAACGAGAAAACTGATCACCAACCGGCCCGCGGTCGCCACCGAACCCGCGCGCCGACGAAAGACCGTATCACCAGAGGCACCCATGTCGGGATTCCATCCGGCTGGTCACCGGGCCTTGACCTGGGTCCAGACCTGGTCGAAGAGACGCGTTTTCGGTCCCACGTCCTCCAGATACTCCAGTTTCGCCAACACATCCGCCGGTGGATAGATGGCAGGATTCGACAAGTCTTCTTTCTTGATGAACTCCCTGGCGGCCTGGTTGGGGGTCGCGAACTGGGTGAAATTGGAGATGCGCGCGCCGATCTTCGGCTCGAGCAGAAAATTGATGAATTGCTCCGCCAGATCCCGATGCGGGGCCTTCGCAGGCACGGCCAGATTGTCCACCCAGATCTGACTCCCCTCCTTGGGTATGACGTAGCCCGTCGCACTGTCTTCGGCCATGCCGCGCGCGGCCTCACCGCTATAGACCATGGCGGCCGTCGCTGTCTTGCCGAGCACCCGATTGCGCCCGCCGACGCTGCCCTCCATGGCCACAGAACGTTTCTTGGCGTCGATCAGCAGGTCACGGGCTTCCTTGAGCAAGGTGGCATCGGTGGCGTTGAAGCTGTGGCCGCGGAACTTCAAGGCCGCGCCAATGGCGTCCCTCATGGAGTCGATCAAGACGAACGGGCCGTTTTGGTTCCTGGCATCAAAGATGGCCGCCCAGGAATCCGGCGCCTGTTGGCCGGGCACTTTTCGGAAGTAGATGCCCACCGTTCCCCATTGGTACGCCACCGTATGGGCATTCTTGGGATCGAAAGGAGGAGCGCGAAAACGGGTCTCGAGGTTCTTGAGATTGGGCAGGTTCTCATGCCGCAACGGGCTGAGCAGACCGAGTTTCACCATCGACGCCACCATGTGGTCGGGGGGCACGACGATGTCATAAAGGCCGAGCCCGCCGTTCTGCAGCTTGGCCACCATGCTCTCGGCGTCCTCGTACAGATCGATCGTCAGCTTGGCGTTGCGGGTTTGCTCGAACTCCCGAACCACCTCGGGATCGAGGTACTCGCTCCAGATGAAGACGTGCAGGGCCTGCGCGGCGGAAGCACGCGGAGCGGTAGTCACCACGCCGACCAGGATCAACAAAGGGTATATCAGGCATCGCATGCGCGCCCGCGTGTTTAGGCCACTGCCGCCTCAGGTCAAGTCAGGCCACACCTGTTGCCCCCTTGTCAGATCGCCTCACTCGCCTATGGTTCGCCCCCAATGCCCGCGCCCCTCTCCCGCGCCCTTATCAGTTGCCGCACCATTTCTCGGGCGGCAGCACTGGCTTTGATCCTGCAACTGGTGTCACTACCAACCGCCGCGGCGGCGGGGCAAACCCTGCGCCGGATCGCGGACGGGTTTGTCAATCCGCTCGTCGTCACCTCGCTCGATGCCCAGCGTCTGCTCGTCGTCGATCAGATCGGTGTCATCCATGTCCTCGATGGCAAGGGCAGCCGGCGGACCGAACCGTTCCTCGACCTGCGCCCCAGAATCCAGAAGCTGAACCAGGGTTTTGATGAGCGCGGTCTTCTGGGGCTGGCGCTCCATCCCAGGTTCGCCGAAAATCGCAAACTCTACGCCTACTACAGTGCGCCACTCCGCGCCTCCTGCCCCACCAACTGGGATCACACGAGCCGCATTTGCGAGTTCACTGTCACGCCCGATTTTCACCAGGTCGACCCTTCGTCCGAGAGACTGCTCCTCGAGATCGATCAGCCCTACTTCAATCACAACGGTGGTCGGATGGCCTTCGGTCCCGACGGTTTTCTCTATGTGGGCATGGGCGACGGCGGCAATGCCCATGACGAGGGTCACGACCGCGCCCCAACCGGAAACGGACAGGACCTCACGACCCTGCTCGGGAAGATCCTGCGCATCGATATCGATCGCCCCGGCAGCTCGCGTCCCTACGCGATTCCAGCCGACAATCCCCTGGTCGGAAAACCCGGCGCCAAGCCTGAAATCTATGCCTGGGGCATTCGGAATCCGTGGGGGATGTCGTTCGACCGTGGAGGCCGTCACGAACTGTTCGCCGCCGACGTCGGACAGGCGCGCTACGAGGAAATCAACCGGATCACCAAGGGCGGCAACTTCGGATGGAATCAGCGCGAAGGCCGGCACGCGTTCGATCCGAAGAATCCGAACAAGATCGACGCGGCGGCCCCGATGCAGCCCGCCGATCGCGCCGCCTTCCTGGATCCCATTATCGAATATAAGAACCTCAACGCCCACCCCCAAGACCCGGAGGCCCGTGGCATCAGTGTCACGGGAGGCTACGTCTACCGCGGACGCGCCCTGCCCCACCTGGATGGCCGCTACATCTTTGCGGATTGGAGCCGCCAATGGGCCGTGCCCGATGGCCGCCTCTTTGTCGCCTCACCTCCCAACCAAGGCGGTGCATCCGCATGGTCCATGGAAACGCTCGAAGTCGCGTCGAACCCGGACCACAAACTCGGCGCCTACGTCGTCGGATTCGGAGAAGACGCCGAAGGCGAATTGTATGTTCTCACCACACAACGCACCGGACTCGTCGACCGCACCGGCGTGGTGTGGAAACTCGTGCCGAACTGAACGCCCCCGCCACCGGCGCTCCCCCGCCGTCAGGATTGCCCTCGACCGCATCCCGCCGCAGCATGCCGCCGTCGATGACGTCCGCTCCTGCGCCTTCGAAGGTCCTATGGGTATCGTGTGTTGGCGAAAAAGGCGGCGCCGAGGTTTACCTGCTGAACTTCCTGCGCCACCTCGATCGCCGGCGTTACACGCCTGCCGTGGTCTTGCTTCGTCCAGGGGCGTTTGAAACCGACCTGAAGGACGCGGATATCGAAACCTTTGTCCTGCAGCGACATCGCATGCGCAATCTCGCTGCGGTCGCCCGATCGATTCTCCAGATCCGCGGCTTGGTGCGTCGGCATGGAGTCCGGCTGATTCACAGCAACGCGTTTCGCGGCCACACCTATGGCGGCTTGGCGGCGCGATTCGCAGGGGTCCCCGCTGTCTGGTCGGTTCATTGCCCTGAAGTCGACGGCGTCAGCACACGCGTCAATTTGCGCATCCCGGTCGCCAGCGTGACCGCCAATTGTCCGCGAACCGCCGACTGGTACGCCGCCCGCCGGTTCCCCGTGAACCTGATTTGGCCGCCCGTCGACCTCGACCGACTGCAAGACCGGACGCCGCGCTCCGCCCTGGCTTCAAAATACGGACTGCCCGTCGCGGGGCGGTGGGTTGGCATGGCCTCGCGACTTCAACGCTACAAGGGGCACGAATACCTCCTGCGTGCCACGGCCGCCCTCCCCGCGTCCCAACGCGACGTGCATGTCATCATCATCGGTGGCGCGTTGTTCGGGATGGAGGAGGACTACCTTGATCAACTCAAGGCCCTGGCCAACCAATTGGGCATCGCCGACCGCGCCCACTTCCCTGGCTTCGTGCCCGATGCCGATCTGCACGGCCTGGTCGATGGCTGCGAAGTGATGGTTCATCCCGCGCTCGACGAAGATTTCGGACTCATCGTCGCTGAAAGCCAGGCGTTGGAGAAACCGGTGGTTGCCTTCGCGTCGGTGGGTCCCGCCGCCATCATTCAGGACGGTGTTACCGGCCGACTCGTTCCCGTGGGAGACCAGGAAGGGCTACAGCGGTCCCTTGCCGGTGTACTCGATTTATCCACCGCCGACCGCGAGCGTCTCGGTCGGGCAGGTCGTGAGCGGGTGCAGCGGCTCTTCGCGGCGCCGACCGCGGCGCGGCGCCTTGAGAAAATCTATGATGCGTGTCTGGGAGGCCGTCCCATGAGCCTCGATGCCTTGCGCCAACCCGTGATTGACGACGCGGGGTGCTAGCGGCGTCAGTTTCCGGAGAGGTCGGCCTCCTTGCGGGACCGGCAGGCCGCAGAGTGCCGGCCAGGATCCTTGCCTCACATGGGCGCTGCCTTGGATCGGCGCGCCATCAACTCACGCCACGTCGTCAGAATAATGCCCCGTTCGGCGATGACCTGCCGAACCTCCGGCGCGGTCAGCGCTTTGGTATCCGCGTGGCGCGATTCGCTGGACCCCGTGACGCGTGGGAAATCATCAGTCGGAACCGAGGCATGGAAGAGGATCTCGGTGACTCCCGGCTTCAATTCGCGAAGCAGTGCCGTCAGGCGCGCCGTCTTTTCCGCGGGCGGCCAACCGTAGGACCCGGTGTGTAAGTCATCGAGGACCGGCAGGCCGGCGTTCCATATCTTCGGCACCCAGGGCTTGAGGGCTTCGGTGGCCTCGCCGTTCTCCACGCGGGCGTAGGTCATGTGGCCCCCGATCGCCAGGATGGGCAACCGCTTCTCGACCCCGATCCTGACGAACCGTTCGAAGAAATCCGCCTTGGCGAACAAGGTTCCCATGTGGGAGTCGAGGTGCGTGATGTCCAACCCAAGCGCCTCGGCGCGCGCCAACTGCGCCCGCAATTCGCGCTCCACTTCGTCCGGGGTGGCCTTGGCCACCACCTGGGCCACGTTGCGCCACAGGCAACCTTCAGGATCGGTCAAACCCGGGACCGCGGAACGGCCCGCCAAAGGTCCCCATCGGTAGAACTCCCATTCCGCAGTGAGGGTCAAGTGCAGGCCGGCATCCACGCCAGGATGATCCTTCACATATCTCGCGATCTCCGGGACCCATGGACACGGCATCATGATGGCGAACGACGTGGCGACGCCGTTTTCCAGGCTTTCCTTCACGCCGCGATTCGAAGCGTGATGCATCCCGGCATCGTCCACATGCAGGATCACCACCACGTTGGTGGAACTCCAACCCAGGCGCTCGGCAAAGGTCACACCTTTCAAAGGAACGACGGATCCGGAAACAACGGCGGCGAGGCCGCCCATCAGGATCCAACACCATCTCGGGAAAAAACGCTTCGAGATCATACGCGAAGAAATAGGCGCCGACGGTGCATCCAGTAGAGAATCAACCAGAACACCGCGAGAACCAGGATGCCCTGAACCAGCGGCGCGAGGCCGGGACCGAGAATCTGGAACACATTCTGCCCCAGGTGAGTCTTGAACGACCCAACAATGAACCCATCCCACAGATGCGCGATGCAGTACGCCGCGATGGAGTTCATGCCAATGACCACCAACGGAAATGCCAGGCTCCGCCCACCCCAGAGGTCGACCGCAGCATAGAATCCCGCCATCAGAAGAAAACACCATCCCCCACTGAACAGCACCCAGGCAGGCGTCCAGATCCGCTTCACCACCGGGCATACTCCAAGCCATCCCGCGAGCCCTCCGAGCAACAACCCGGCGATCCCCAATGCCAGCAAGTGCTTCAAGCGCTTCGCCGGGGCCCCCTCGGAACGCAGAATCCCGCCCGCCAATAAGCCCAGAATCATCGTCGCCAGCGTGGGTACGAAACTCAACGTGGCGTAGCCGCCGCCATTGTAGACAAACGCCTGCGCACGCGGAAACAGGTTCAGAAACCAGACGTCCGCCGCCCAGGCGAGATTCGAATTCTTCTGCCAATGCGCCGCGAAGCCCTGCAGACCGTGCTCTTTCAGCCACTCCGCACTGACCCCCACCGCCGCATAATCGAACGTAGGCGCCGGAAGCGGATACAAGGCGAACGCCGCCCAGGTGCCGACGATCAAAACGCCCGCAGCGATCCATTGTTCGCGCCGCGGACGAAACCCGATGAGGAACAACGGCACATAACCGAGGCCGATCTGGGTCAGCGTGTCCTCGAAAGTGTAATTCGTCTGCTCCCTCCCCACCGACCGCAGAAAGATGCCCAGCGCACTCAAGGCGAAGGCGCGCCAGATCGCATGTCCCAGCATCGGACCAAAGGGTTGACCGCGCGCTTGCCGATTCGCCACTGAGAAGGCCAAGGCCGTGCCCACCAGGAAACTGAAGGACGGCTGGATGAGATCGTGCAGCGTGCATCCGACCCATTCGATGTGGCTCTGGTGGTGGGCCAAAAACCGCCAGAAACTGCTTTCGGGGAAATTTGCCGCCATTCGACCCAGGTGAAGGACCTCCGCCATCATCAGGAACATGACAAACCCGCGGTAGGCGTCGATGGAGGCGAGTCGGACGGGCGTCACCTGGGTTTCCGCGGTGGTTCGGCTCATGAACGAGCGCGAGGTTGCCTTAGGCGTACCCGGGAACGCCAAGCCGAAATCGCTTCCGCTGGGGCCTGCCCATCGACCGGAAACCTCGCACCCAACCGCGGCCGCTCTTGGCGCCGGAAGACAAACCAGGAGCAACTACTACGAACGGAATCACAGAAACGCATTGATTCCACCAATCGCACCCTCCTACGTTGTTCCTTAATCCCTTCCATTACGTCATGCCGCAATGGTCTCGACCTCACCATGTCGTTCAACCAGGGGCCGGCGGCAAAGTGGTCGGATTGCACCAAAACCATCCCCACAACCATCATGAGTCATTCCCCGATTGATTCGCAGCGGCCGCGCTGGCTGACGCTGGCAGCCGTCGCGTTGACCGTCGGTTCGACGGCCCTCCCCTCCCTGGGGGCCACCGCCCCGGTTCCCACAACCAAGGACAAGGTCAAAGGCTATCCTGGTGTCCTGCGAGGCGGCTCGTTGTTCACCCCAGATAAAGGAGGTCGTACCGGTCAGACTGGCGACCTTGCCATCGATTTTGGCCGAACCGGTTCCGGACCCGTCTTTGTCGAGGACGCATCGTTCCTCAACGCCGCCGCGGCGGCCGATGAACTGACCTTCGCGTTCTGGGCCAAGAAATACGACATCGCCGACGGCTCGGCGTTCTGGGCCAATGCCCCATCCGCCGGCGGATCCCGTGGCTTCCAAGCGCATGTGCCCTGGAGCAACAACAACATCTATTTCGATACCGCCGGATGCTGCGATGCACCTCAGCGCATCAACGCCGGCATCGATACCTTCTCCGACTACACTGGAGACAACACGTGGTGGACCGACAATTGGCACTTCTTCGTGTTCTCGAAGAAGGCCGGCGCCAAGCAGATCTGGATTGATGGCAAACTGTTCCTCGAAGGCGCGGACCAAGCACCGCTCCCCACCGATTTCACAAATCTCTACATCGGTTCGGACGGAGCCGGTGGCGGTCTCTACCACGCCGTCGTGGACGATTTCGCCATCTACGGCACCGCGCTCTCCGAGGCGGTCATTAATCAGATCAAGAATGGCACCTCCCCCACGGCTCTGCCCGCCAGCGAGAAGCTTCTCGCCTACTGGGACTTCAATGACTCGCCGACGGAAGGCCAGTTCGTGTCCATCTCGCCAACGCCCGATACCTCGAGCGCGGCGCCCAACCTGGTCCGGGTCGTTCACGTCGACGGCTCGGTCGCCTGGGATGCTTCCAGCGTGATCCTGAAGGTGGATGGAGCCGTCGTGACGCCAACGTTCACCCGGGACGGAACACGGGTGACGGTGAGCTATTCGCCTGCCACGTACTTCGCCGCGCAGTCCACCCATTCCGCCAGCATCACCTACCCGATCGGCGGGGGACAGACCGCATCATTTGACTGGTCCTTTAGCGTGGCTCCGTACACCACCGACAAAGTGGCGAAGCGAGTCGGCGCCATCGCCGGTCCAAGTTATACTGCCGATGCCGGCGGTCATACCGGAAAGGCCGGTGACTACGCCATCGACTTCGGCCGGGTGAACACCGGCCCGGTCTACGTGAACGACGCCACGTTCCTCAACACCGCCACCGCTGCCGACGAACTCACCTTCGCCTTCTGGCAGAAGAAGTACGACACCGGCAACAGCTCCGCGTTCTGGGCCAGGTCGCCGTCCAGCAACAATGGCCAACGCGGCTTCCAAGCCCACACTCCCTGGAGCAACAACAGCGTCTACTTTGACACGGCGGGTTGCTGCGACGCCCCGCAACGCATCAACGCGGGCATCGACACGTTCGGCGGCTACTCGGGCGAGACGACCTGGTGGAATGACTGGCACTTCTTCGTGTTCTCGAAGAAGGGCGGGACCAAGCAGATCTGGATCGATGGACAGCTGTTCCTGGAAGGCGCGGACCAAGCCCCGCTCCCCACGGACTTCACCGATCTCCTCATCGGTTCCGAGACGATGACGGCCAACATTACCCATGGAGTGATCGACGACTTCGCGATCTTCGGCACCGCCCTCAGCGAAGCTTCCGTTCAACAACTCTTCACCGGCACCCTGCCCAGTGCCCTTCCGGCCACCGACAAGCTCATGGCCTACTGGGACTTCAACGACATCCCGCCCGGTGGCTTGTTCACCTCCATCTCCCCGGCGCCCAACAGCACCACGGCGGCTCCCAACCTCATCCAGGTCCGCCACCAGGAAGGCACCTCCCCGTGGGACCTTACCAAGGTGAACCTCGTGGTTGACGGCTCGCCGGTCACCGCGACGACGACCCGCGACGGTGGTTTCACCGTTGTGAGATACGTGCCCAGCACGATCTTCGCCCCGCGCTCGAAGCACTCCGCCACCTTGAATTACCCCAACCCCGACGGCACCGCGGGGTCGCTCTCCTGGGAATTCACCGTTGGTGTGTATACCCGCGACAGCATTGCCGGGTACATCGGCGCTCTCGAAGGACCGGCTGTCCACTCCGCCGACGCTGGCGGCCGAACCAGCCAGGCTGGCGATTACGCCATCGACCTCGGCAAGAACAATTCCCGCCAGGCCGTTCACATCCTGGACGCCTCCTTCCTCAACCAGGCCTCCGCCAACGACGAGATGTCCGTAGTCGCCTGGCAAAAGCTGCACCAGGTCGCTGATTCCGCCCTCTTCTGGGGCGTGTCCCCGTCCTCCAGCGGCTCGAGCCGCGGCTTCTCCGTGCACACGCCGTGGAGCAACAACAACCTCTACTTCGACACCGCCGGCTGCTGCGATGGCGGCACCCAGCGTATCAACGGCGGCATCGCGGACTTCGCCGATTACAGCGGCGACCCGGGTTGGTGGACCAACTGGCATCACATGGTCTTCCAGAAGAAGGGAGCCACGAAGGAGATCTGGATCGACGGCAAGCTCTTCATCACCGGCGAAAACACCAATCCGCTGCCCACCGACTTCACCGAGGCCTATCTCGGGTTCGATCCGCCGGACAACGCCGCGCTCCGCGGACTCATCGACGATGTCGCCGTCTACAAGACCGCCTTGGTTGAAGCCGACATCCTCAAGCTCGCCACCGGCTCGGCGCCCAATTCATTGCCCGCCACCGCTGGTCTGATCGCCTACTTCAACTTCAACGATCCGCCGCCGCCGCCTGGACCGACCTATGCCGTCGGCCTCAACTTCGGCGTCGACCAAGGGTCAAGTTCCCTTGCCGCCACCGTGTCCGCCGGCGCTCCTGACCTGGCGCAGAAGAACTGGAACAACCTCTCCGGCCAAAACGGCACCGCCACCACCATCGTCGCGGATGCCCAAGGGACCTCCGAAGCCACCACGATCAACGTCGTCTGGACTTCGAACAACACCTGGGGTTCGACCGGACTCGGCGAAGAGAACAACGCACTCACCGGAGCCGATAAGACCCTGTTTACCGGTTACCTCGATACGGGCGCGCCCACCACCACGTCCGTGACCATCACCGGACTGGGTTCGAAACTCACCTCCTCCGGCTATGACGTGATTGTCTACGCCCAGGGCGGCGTGGGCGGCCGTGGCGGTGGCTACCGTATCCTCGACGCCACCTCCAAGGCTGTGATCAAGGATTACGTGAAGGCCAAGTCGGGCACCAACCTGACCTCCTACGTCGAAGTCCCGATCAATGCCGACGGTTCTCATGGCGTCGGCAATTACATTGTGTTCAGCGGCCTGAACGCCTCTGGCATCATCCTCGAGGGTTCCACGGTCGCGGCCGTCGCCACCGGCAGCCCGGCCCGCGCCCCCATCAACGCGGTTCAACTCGTCACTCCGGCGAGCTCAGCCCCGGCCTCGAAAGTCTCCGTCGCCCGCAGCGGTGCGAATGTCGTCATCACCTTCGACGGCACTCTGCAAGCGGCTGATTCAGTCTCCGGCCCGTACACCGACGTGGCCAACGCCACCAGCCCGCACACGGTCGCGATTCCGGCGACCGGTGGCGCCAAATTCTGGCGCAGCAAGCGCTAGCAGCAGCAACCCAAGCAACAGGGGCCGGGCATTCGTGCCCGGCCCTTTTTTGTGCCGGCCTCTTCGCCTCGGGTCCTGTGAGGCAACCCACCACCACACTCCTCATTGTGGTCCTGCTTGGAGGTGCTGTTCTGACCCCGTCGTTCGCCGCAGGCGCGGCATCGCTTTCCTGGGAGGCCGGCCCCGGTTTTCGCTGGCTTCCGGTCTCCCCAACGTCCACCAACTCTCCCGGATTCTCCCTGCTTCCGCCCGCCGCTACCGGTATCACGTTCACGAACCGTCTCTCCCTCCGATCCATCGCCGGCAATCGACTCCTATCAATAGGCTCCGGTGTCGCCCTCGGCGATGTCGACGGGGATGGGTGGGTCGACCTTTACCTCTGCAGCCTGGAAGGGCCTAACGCCCTGTTCCGCAATCTCGGGAACGGACGCTTTCAGAATGTCGCCGCCGAGGCCGGCGTGGATTGCCCCAACCAATGGTCGATCGGCGCCGCCCTGGTGGATCTCGATGGCGACCGGGACCTCGACCTCCTCGTCAACAGCCTCGGCGGTGGCACTCGCTATTTCGCCAACCTCGGCAACGGCCGGTTCCAGGAGGAAGTCCGGACTGGATTCTTCCGCGCCTTCGGCGCCACTTCGTTCGGCATTGCAGATCTCGAAGGCGACGGGGACCTGGACGTTTACGTCACCAACTACCGTACGGACACCTTTCTGGACCGACCATCAGGTCTCACGACCGCAATGCGCGTACAACCGGATGGCACGCGTGCGCTGGAACCGCTGGATCGCTTTGTCACTCTTTACGGCAAGCAACAGGTCCCCGTGATTCTCGAACGCGGTGAAGTCGACGTGTTTTACCTCAACGTGGGAGGCGCGAGGTTCCGACCGGTCCCCTGGACCGTCGGCGTCTTTCGTGACAGCTCCGGCCATCCGGTCTCCAAGCCACCCACCGACTGGGGTCTATCGGTGATGTTCCGCGACCTGAACGGGGATCGGCATCCCGATCTTTATGTCTGCAACGACTTCATCCATTGGCCGGACCGGCTTTGGATCAATCAGGAGGGGCGTTTCTTTCAGGCCGCCACCGCCACCGCCCTCGGATCCATCAGCCTGTCCTCCATGGCGGTCGATGTCGCCGACATCAATCGCGATGGTTTCGATGATTTCTTCGTCGCCGAGATGCTTCCCGCGGACCGTACCGCGCGCGCCCGGCAACGGCCCGACACATTGGCAGATACAGTGAACTGGCCTATCGAGGATCCCACCTTTCAACCGGAAGTTCCCCGGAACACCCTGCAGTTGGCCCGGGGCGATGGGTCGTATGCTGAGATTGCCACACTGGCCGGTGTCGCTGCCACCGACTGGACGCCATCGGCACTCTTCATGGATGTCGATCTGGATGGTTGGGACGATCTTCTGACCGTTGCGGGAAACAGCCACGACGTTCAGGACGCCGATTTCCTGGCCACCCTGGGTTCTACCGGAGAATCCCAGACCCGGGAGAAACGCCTTGCTGACCTTCAGCGCTGGCCCGATCGCAACGCTCATTCGCGGGCCTTCCGCAACCGTGGCGACCTGACCTTCGAAGAGGTCGGCGCGCGCTGGGGATTCGATCAACTCGGAATCGGCCACGGCATGGCCTTGGGAGATTTGGACAACGATGGGGACCTCGATGTTGTGGTCAACGCCATGAATGAACCCGCGCGCATTCTGCGCAATAACGCCCCATCTCCCAGAATCGGCGTCCGACTCCGTGGCAGCGGGCAGAACTCACGCGGCATCGGAGCCCGCATCACCTTGCGGCGCGGAGGCGTGGCTCTCCGACAGGTGATGGTCGCCGCCGGCCGCTATGCCTCCAGCGACGATCCCATGCGGGTGTTTGCCTTTGGCGCCGACGCCACGGCCGATCTGGAAGTACTCTGGCGCAACGGCAGCCAGATCACCCTGCGCGACGTGAGGCCGAACCGAATCTACGAAATTGATGAATCATCGGTCCCGACCTCGACCCTCTCTCCAAGCCGACCGCCACTTTCGGAACCTCTGTTCGAAGACGTCGCGGATTCCTCACCACTGCGGCACACCGGCGATCGTGTCGATGACTTCGCGCGCCAACCCCTTCTTCCACGCCGACTCAGCTCGGCAGGTCCGAGTCTGGCGTGGGCCGACCTCAATGACGATGGCCTCGACGACTTGCTCCTGGCGGGCGGCCCGGGTGGTCGGTTGCAGGCGCTGATGGCGTCTACCAATGCGGCCTGGCACCCCTGGGAACCAATCCGCACCGGCGCGACCAATGCCCACGATCCATCGGCCGTCCTCTTTCTGTCCTCAGCGGAGTCAACCGGCGGTCATATCATTGCCGGGAACACCGGCTTCATGGACCAGGAACGCAGGTCGGTTTTGGCCTGGCAATGGGCGGTCGATACCCCAGCGACGCCCGTTCCTTGGCACGCCCCGAAGGGAAGTTCGGTCTCCAGTGGTCCACTCGCGGCCGCCGATGTGGACCAGGATGGCGATCTGGACCTCTTTGTGGGCGGCCACGCGCTTCCAGACCGTTACCCCGAAGCGGGCGATTCCTTCCTGCTGCGATCCGACACCCAAGGTCTGCGGACGGCGGAATTATTACCGCTGCGGACGTTGGTTCAGGCGGCGGCCTTCAGCGACTTCGACGACGATGGCGATTCCGATCTCTTGCTCGCCTGCGAATGGGATTCCCCGCGCGTGCTTCGCAATGAGGGAGGCAAGTTCGAAGACGCCACTCGTAGCCTCGGTCTGGACGCCTACGCGGGACTTTGGAATGGCATCGCAATCGGCGACTTTGATGAAGACGGCCGCCTCGATTTCGTGGCGTCCAACTGGGGTCGCAATTGGAGAATCGACCAGACCTCTCCGATCCCGCGAGCTGAGGCTTTCCATGCATCTTCCGCACGAGCGCCCGCCCACCTCTACTTCGGCGACTTCGCCGGCGACGGATCCGTTGTCACCATCCTGGCTTCGTCCGATCCCGTGCTCGGCAAGATTCTCCCATGGCGCGAGCGAAAAGCACTGGTATCCGCCATTCCATCGTTGGGCCTCCGAGCTCCTGATCACCGCAGCTATGGCAACGCCGATATCGCAACGATCCTGGGCGAATCCGCACCACGAGCCGGAATGCGACACGCCACCTGGTTCGAATCCACCGTTTTTCTCAATCGGGGCACCCACTTCCTGCCGGTGCCGCTGCCCATTGAAGCCCAGTTCTCGACGAGCTTCGGCATCTCGGTCGCCGATTTTGACGGCGATGGCCACGAGGACCTGTTCCTGGCCCAGAACTTCTTCGGCGTCGATCACGAGACATCCCGGCAGGATGCTGGACGCGGTCTCCTACTCCTGGGCGACGG
>JAEUHG010000296.1 GCA_016795425.1 Verrucomicrobiales bacterium | reverse complement strand
CACAGGAGAAGTCGAACAACGCCGAGGGTGAAAGTCCCTCCAGTCTGACATGAACGCATGAGCGAGAATGAACAGAGTTCGGAACGAAAGAACCGAATGGGAAGGCCTAACCAGCCACCCCGACCCGAGTTTTGCCGACCGAAAGGACAGGAGCAAACCCCGCCTGAAGGGATTAACTCCGAACGACCGGTCGGAGGCGTAAACAGGGACAGTCGTGGGCCGCAAGCGGGCGTCGCACCCCGCTTAAGCAATTCAGCCTCGAGAGAGCCAGCCGCAGACGGGGACGGTGTCATCTCGCCGGAACCCAACATGAAGGAGACCGCCAGCGGTGAGGTTTCCGGAGGTCTGCCGGGGTCGAAGAGCGTGGCACGCGACGAAGGGGTTGTTCGGAACCTGAGAGACCCGGGCTCCTCCCGCCGCTCCAAATACGGGAACCAAGCGGGAAGGACGACTCAACGACAAGGAGAGCCGACCGAAGGGAGTCCGGGAGTCAGTTCGGTCCATAGTAGCCTGGGGCAAGGTCACGGCCCCGACCCCGGCGAAGGGGCCGACACGATGATGAAGTCCGCACAGGAATGTAGCGCCGTAAGAACGACGGAATCGAGCTGGCGAACCTCCCTGCGGGCCATAGCCAGGAAGGCCGTTGAGCAGCCCACCCACCGGTTCGGCGGGCTCTATCGGCTGCTAAGCGAGGCGAACCTGAGGGAGTGCTTCTTCCGCTTGCGGAAGGCGGCCGCCGCCGGAGTCGACGGGGTGAGTTTCGAGGACTATGCCAGGGATCTCGATGCGAACCTGCGGAACCTCGTTCAGCGGCTCAGGCACAAGAGCTACCGCGGGCGATTGGTGCGCCGGAAGTACATCCCCAAGGGGAACGGCAAGATGCGTCCCTTGGGCATTCCCACGCTGGAGGACAAACTGGTGCAACACGCTGTTGCCCGGATCCTCTCGGCGATCTACGAGGCGGACTACCTGCCGTGCCGTTACGGCTACCGGGAACGACGGAGCGCGCACGCCGCAGGGCGGGATCGTTTCTCCGGTGCTGGCCGACGTGTACCTGCACTACGTGCTGGACCTGTGGTTCGAGCGGCGGGTGCGGCGGGAGAACCGAGGGCAAAGTCGGATGTTCCGCTACGCGGACGACTTTGTCTGCGCGTTCGATCACCGACACGAGGTCGACGCGTTGGTGCGGGCGTTGGGCGAGCGTCTGACGAAATTCGGACTGGAACTGGCCCCGGACAAGACGCGGAGCTTGCGCTTTGGAAGGGGCGGACGGGAGTACAACGGACGGTTTGACTTCCTGGGCTTCGAGTTCAGCTGGGGGAAGGGCCGCACCCGTGGACATTCGATCATCCATCGACGCACCAGTCGTAAGAAGCTGCATGCGGCGATTGGACGGTTCAGCGAATGGATCAAGGGAAACCGATCGCAACGGATAGGCGAAGTGTTGGAGACGGTCGCGCAAAAGTACCGAGGACACTGGAGTTACTACGGGATTATCGGCAACTCCAAGAGCCTCTGGCATTACCACTGGGCCACGGTTAGCAGCCTCTTCAAGTGGCTGAACCGGAGGAGCCAGCGGCGCAGCTTCACGTGGCCCAGCCTCCACCGTCTGCTGGAGCGCTATCGAGTACCTCGACCGAGGATCATGGAAACGGCGCGGGGCCGGGAACAACGACCGAGCCGGCCCAGAAGTCAGCCCGGACCGATCGAGGCAGTGAATCTGTTCGGGTCGCACTACAAGCCGAGCCGTGCGTGAGCGAATCATCGTGAAGGGCCCGGTGCGGGAATACCGCTCGCCGGGATCTGTGGGGGGGCGCCGGGCAACCGGCGTCCCTATCCCGATCGCCCGCGTCTGGGTAGGCTGAGGGTCCGCGCTTGCAATCGTCGGTGGGGATCTTCATTTTCCTGCCGGTTCGCGTGGGGTCGTAGCTCAGTTGGTAGAGCGTCTCGTTCGCAATGAGAAGGTCGCAGGTTCGAATCCTGTCGGCTCCACCATCCTTCGCTCGCAGCGAAGGATGGTGCCCTCCGAAGCCTTGGCGAAGGAGGGCCGTGGTTTAAAGAGTTCCCGCTCGACGTGCGAGCTACGGATGGCAGGCCATCCCATGCATTACACCTACCTTCTTGAGAGTCTTTCTCGTCCTGGGGTCCGATACGTGGGTCATACCAGCGATCTGAAACAGCGAATCGCCGACCACAACGCCGGTCGTTGCCCCCACACCTCCGGACAGGTGCCGTGGAAGGTAAGAGTGTACGTGGCCTTCGAGGGATTGGCCCAAGCTCGGAATTTTGAGCGTTACCTCAAGAGCGGATCAGGCCACGCCTTCGCAAGGAGGCATTTCTGGATTTGATTTTCGGGGATTTCGCTCGCAGCGAAGGATGGTGCCCTCCGAAGCCTTGGCGAAGGAGGGCCGTGGTTTAAAGAGTTCCCGCTCGACGTGCGAGCTACGGATGGCAGGCCATCCGTGAATTTCAGCGTCGTCTCTCTTCGTTGGACTCGGCATGGTTTCGCGCCGCATGCAGTCTATTGCTGCTTTGACAGGGATTTTGGTCTTCATCGGGATTGCCTGGGGTTTGTCTTTTCGGCGGCGGTTGTTCCCGTGGCGGACGGTGGTCGCGGGCTTGCTGATTCAAGCGGCCATCGCGCTCGTGATCCTGCGGACCGAATTGGGCCGGTGGGTCTTCGACCTGGCGCAGAACGCGGTCAACCGGTTGCTGGCCTTCGCTGGGGAGGGGGCGCGCATGGTGTTCGGACCGTTGGCGGACGGCGCCTTGTTGGCTGACAAATTCGGTCCAAGCCATGCCTATGTCTTCGCGGTGAGTGTAACGGCGACGATCATCGTGGTGGCGGCCCTCTCGGCGCTTCTCTATCACTGGGGCGTCCTGCAGCGGGTGGTGGCAGCGATGGCTTGGGTCATGCAGCGCGTGATGCGCACCAGCGGAAGCGAGAGCCTTGCGGCGGCCGCCAACATTTTCATGGGACAGACGGAAGCGCCGTTGGTCATCCGGCCCTATCTCGCCCGCATGACGCGCAGCGAGATCATGGCTCTGATGACCGGGGGCATGGCAACGATCGCCGGGGGTGTGGGCGCGGTCTATGTCGGTCTTGGCGTGAGGGCAGGCGAGGCCAACATGGCGGGCCACCTTTTGACCGCTTCGGTGATGAGCGCGCCGGCGGCTCTGCTCGTTGCCAAGGTGATGTTGCCGGAGACCGAGAGTAGCGAAACCGCTGGGAATGCCCCGCTCACGGCGGGTCGAGATACGTCCAACGCCGTTGATGCGCTCTGTCGCGGCGCGGGCGAAGGGATGATGCTCTCGATCAACGTGCTCGCCATGGTTATCGCCTTCGTGGCGGTGGTGGCGCTGGCCAACTTCATCTTTCAGTCGGCCCAATCATGGGTCGGGATCGGGACACCTCGGTCCCTGCAGGAGTTGGTAGGATGGCTCAACGCGCCGATGGCGTGGCTGATGGGGGTTCCTTGGAAGGATTGCACGGTGATTGGCGGAACCCTCGGCGAGAGAATCGTACTCAATGAGTTCATCGGATACACCTCCTTGGCCGCCCAACGTACCACGATAGAACCGCGCAGCTTTGTCATTGCGACCTACGCCCTTTGCGGCTTCGCCAACTTTGGCAGCATCGCCATTCAGATTGGGGGGATTGGTGCGCTCGCTCCGGAGCGCCGCGCCGATTTCGCCGCGCTCGGAGGACGCGCGATGGTGGGTGGCGTCCTTGCGTCGTACATCACCGCGTCGATCGCCGGGCTGGTGATGCCGGCATGAGGCACAAAATGGTTTGGCGGCGCGCAAGGCGGCGGACCGTGTTCTTCGGTTGAATTGATGAGATGCCTGCGCCAGAAACTCAGCTATGGCCGAACCGCCCGAAGAGACCGCCGGCTCCAATGCGGAGGAAGACTTGGACCGGTTGCTGCGCGGGATGACCAATGCCTCGGTCTTGCGGAACGCCGAGCAGATGGAGGCGTTGGCGGCGGAGTTGATGAAGGCGGCCAATGAACACGCGCTGAAGAATCCATCTCCGGACCTGTCATTGGAGGAGGACCTGGAATCCCAGGCACGCCGGGGGCAGTGGAACGAGGTGATCGCATTGCGAGAACAATTGATCGAGCGCTGCCGGGGTCGAGGCGAGTTTCATCACGTTTTCCGGCATGAGCGGGAATTGGCGACGTTGCTGCACCATCTCAATCGACCCGAGGACGCTCTCATTCACGCCCGAAGGGCCACGGCTGCCGCGCGGCAAGTCGACCGTATGCCCGTTCTGGTCGGACAGGCTTTGCTGGTGGAGTCCGTCTGTGCCAGGCGATGCGGAGACTTTCGGCAGGCGCTGCAATGCGTCGAGGAGTCCTTGGCCGAGATCGGTATCGAGGACTACGCCCAGAACATGCGCGGGGGAGCCCTGGTGATTCGCGCGAGTTGCCTGCTGTCGGTGGACGACCTCACCGCGGCGGAAGCGGATCTCGAGGCGGCGGCCGCCTACCTGGGTATCGATGCGGATTGCCCCGATTTGGCCGGGGTTCAGACCCGTCATGCGGGATGGTGCGAGGTACAGGCTCGGCGATGCGGCAAGCGGGGGGAGAAAGCACGGGCGGTGGAGTGGATGATCCGGGCGCTGGACCTTCGTCAGCGGGCGGCGAGCAATCCCCTCGCCGGCCATTTTCACACGATGGCAGGTCTCGCCGGCTGTCTTCACCAGTTGGCGGAGACCTATGATGAAGTTGGAGACCTGTCGGACTCAGCAACCGCGCGTCAAATGCGAGATCGCCTGTTGATGGAACTCCATCTGCCGGCGATCCCGGACAAATGCTAGTCGAGACCGGCTGGGTTGGTGTTGAGTTGGCGGCGACATGCTCCCGAATCGGCTGTTTCGTTGGGTCCTTGCGCTGGTGACGGCTTCGTCGACGGCTCTTGGTACGGGCTACGACCTGGTCATCTACGGTGGCACCTCGGCGGCGGTGATCGCTGGTGTTCAAGCCCGGCGCCTTGGGAAATCCGTGATCATCGTCAGTCCCGATCGGCATCTGGGAGGCTTGTCGAGCGGCGGCCTGGGATTCACTGACACCGGCGACAAGTCGGTGATCGGCGGTCTGGCGAGGAACTTCTACCACCGGGTATGGCGGCATTACGATCGTGAGCAGGCGTGGCGCTGGCAGAAGCGCTCGGAGTACGGCAACAAGGGCCAGGGAACGCCCGCCATGGACGGCGAGCAGCGGACGATGTGGATCTTTGAACCGCACGTCGCCGAGACGGTCTTCGAGGATCTTGTCCGCGAACATGAGATTCGAGTCGTGCGTGGGGCGCGCCTCGACCGTGAACGGGGGGTGCGGCGCGAAGGGGGCAGGATTCGGGCCATTCGCACCCTCGGCGGCCGGACCTACACCGGCCGTATGTTCATTGATGCGACCTACGAAGGGGACCTGATGGCGGCGGCTGGGGTGGAGTATCGCGTCGGACGCGAAGCGAAGTCGGAGTATGGCGAAACCTGGAATGGCGTGCAGACGGGCGTTCTGCATCACCGCCATCATTTTGGCGTTCTGCCGGTGCCCATCAGCCCCTATCGAGTTCCCGGTGATCCCACGAGCGGTGTGGTGCCTCTGGTCAGTGCCGAACCACCGGGGGAGTACGGACAGGGCGACCGTCGAGTGCAGGCTTATTGTTTTCGGATGTGCCTGTCGAATCACCCGGAGAATCGCGTGCCGTTCCGAAAGCCGCGCGGGTACGACCCGGACCTTTATGAATTGCTGGTCCGGGTGTTCCAGGCCGGGTGGCGCGAGACCTTCGACAAATTCGACGATATTCCGAACCGCAAGACCGACACGAACAACCATGGCCCGGTCAGCACGGACTATATCGGCGCGAGTTACGATTACCCCGAAGCCTCGTACGCCAGACGCCGGCAGATCATTCGAGACCACGAGCGTTACCAGAAGGGCTGGCTCTATTTCATCGCCAACGATCCGCGAGTGCCGAAAGAGGTTCAGGAACGCATGCGCCAGTGGGGATTGGCCAAGGACGAATTCCCCGACAACGACCATTGGCCGCGCCAGATTTACGTTCGAGAAGCACGCCGCATGGTGGGTGCGTTCGTCATGACCGAGAACGAGTTGCTGCGGCGCGTGCCGACGCCGGATTCAGTCGGCATGGGGTCGTACACCATCGATTCCCACAATGTGCAGCGTTACATTACGCCGGAGGGCGCGGTGCAGAACGAAGGTGATATCGGGGTGCCGACAAAGGGGCCGTACGAGATCGCCTACGGCGCCCTGGTTCCGAAACGCGGTCAATGCGAGAACTTGGTTGTCCCGGTTTGCGTCTCGAGCACGCATATCGCCTTCGGTTCGATTCGCATGGAGCCCGTGTTCATGATTCTCGGACAATCCGCGGCCACTGCGGCCTGCTTGGCTTTGGATCGTGGAATTGCGGTGCAGGAGGTCGACTACGCCACCTTGCGCGAGCAGTTGCTGCGGGATGGGCAGGTACTTCAGACCCCGGCGCGGCCCAACGGTCGATGAGATCCCCATCGACGCTCCTGCCGGATCAGGTTCGGTCCCGGAGAACCTCTGCCGCCGCCTCGGCGTGAGCGTGCACAGCGACTACGACTTACGGAGCCAGCGCTCGACGATCGGTCGCGATGGCATCGACCGCTCGCCGGCTCAAGGGAGCCTGGTGAAGTCGCGAAGTCGCCCACAGTTCCATGGTGCTCGCTCGATAAGCGCTGTCCGGTCGGTCGGAATGGCCGATCGGGCAAATCGATCGGGCAGCGTCCACATCGTGGAGGGGCACCCATTGGGTATAGGATTGGGCCGCCTGGGATCGAAGGGTTTGTCCATCGATGCAGGCAAGGTTCGGGCGAATTAGGTCCCGGGACGGATCGAGCGAACCAAATCCATCCAAGCTTCCGAACCACGGCAGGTGGTTCGCGGCATTGCCCCCGCCACCGGTTGCGCGGCCGCGTTCTCGGCCGTCTCCGCCGTCGTTCTCCCTCCAGGCCTCGGCGAGCACGCGATCGATGAACTCGCTTTCCTGGTCATCCAACGTGGCCCCAGGGTCGGCTTCGACGCGTGCGGAGGTTGTCTTGAGAAATCGCGCCAGACCCGATTCGCCGCCGCCGTAGCGGCGTGCCAGGGGCGTGGCGACGAAGCGAAAGAAGGTGCTTAACCGGGTGGCGAGGCGGGCGCCGTCGCGGCCGAGATCGCTGCGGGCGCCATCCGCGAGCCACGGTTCCAGGACCTCCAAAGCGCGGCGCGCATCGTCGGACAGCGTGTCCGCCTGCCGACGCCGGAGATGGCTGCCCAGCCTCACGATCTCGCGCCGGGCCGGGTTGGTATCGTCGAAGTGGATCTGAAGCACTTGTTCGGGTGTCCATTCGGACAGCGCCGAGAGGCGTTCGCGCAGACGCCACGACCTGAGGGTGTCGCCCAGCGACCCGGTGCTTAGTCCGAGGGGCACCCGGTAGAAAGACCCGATGGGGCGATGGTTGGCGCTGAGCAGGTAGCCGGCGTTGGGATTGAGGACCTGGGGCAGCCATTCCGCGGGAACGAAACCCTGCCAGTCATGGGCGTCGCCGGAACCGGTCTGAGCTTCGCCGCCTTCCTTGTCGGCGGCGTGCCGGGCTCGCACCGGAATGGCGCCGAGCACGGCGTAGCCGATGGCGCCGCGACGGTCGCCCACCACGCAGTTCGCCGACGGAAATCGCCAGGCGCGGGAAGCGGCGAGGAACGCCTTGGTGGAGGTCGAGGTCATCATGGCGAAGACGGCCTGAAGGGTGTCGCGGTCGGAATCACACAAAGGAACCCGCTTGAGTGCGACTTCCGGATCATTGGCCTGGCGAAAACTGAATTCGGACAGGACGGGGCCGAGGTGCGTTTCACGCACTTCGAGGACGACATCGTCGCCGCTTTTGACGTGGATGCGTTCTTGTCGAACCTGCATCGGACGCCAGGTTCCATCCCATCGATAGGCATTGGGATGGGCTGCGTCGGTTTCCAGACGGAACAGGTCGGCTTGATCGGCGCCGAGTGCGGTCAAACCCCAGGCGACGTGTCGATTAAAGCCGATAAGAAGTCCAGGGCAGCCCGGCACTCCAACGCCTCGGACATCGAGAGTCTTTCCGGAGAGATGGAATTCCATCCACAGGGAGGGATCGCGTACCGGCGTTTGCGGATCGCTGACGAGAACGGCGGCTCCGGTCGAGGTCCGTTCGCCGCCAACGACCCAGGCATGACTGAATTTCGGTCCGTCCTGATCGGGAATGGCTCGCAGCACGCCGCGCGATGCGGCGAAGTCGTTGGCCCGGCGCAGCCAGGTTCGGGAAACTTCCGACTCCTGCACGACGGCAGCGGCGTCATCGAACCAGGCTTGGCCCGGTTCGGGCATCGCCGGACGTCCGGCATCGGCGCGCTGTCGAGTCTTCCATGCGAGCAGATCGCGTGTTCCATCGGAGGCGAAGAACTGAGCCAGGTGCCACCAACTTAGAAGGCAATCGGCCGGGCGCCAGGGTTCCGGATGCAATCCGAAGCGTGCAAACAACGGGTGAAGACGGCCTTCGGCGCGCTGGTGTTCGAAGCTGTCGTTGACGCCCTCGCAGTAGGCCTGCAGCCAGGCGAAGGTCTTGCCGTCGAGATTCTTTGCGGTGCGGACGGCGGCTGCTTCCCAACCGATGGTTCTGGCCAGCCGATCGGAATCGACGCTGGTTTCGCGTCGGCCTTCCTTGGGTCGGTGTCCGACGATCTCCGAGAGGCGCCCTTGGATGATCCGCAGGGCGTAGGTCATTTGGAAACCCCGCTGGTCGGCGGTGGCGTAGCCGAGGGCATAAAGCGCCCCGGCGTCGGTGGAGGAGAAGGCGTGGGGGATTCCCCATGAGTCGGTGATCCATTCGATCCGGCCGTACTCAGCCCGGGGCGCACCCCAGGCGGGCTTGGCGACACAGAGAACGCAGACGATGGCCAAGCATGACCACACACGACACCGCGGGAGAGACATGGGACTCTTGTGACACGGATCGTGGGGCGGCTCAAGAATGGGGAAGGGGGAGGCGGAAAGGGGGAAGGGCGGCCTGGGCGCGGGCGTGGTCCATACATGGGTCACACTTTTGGTTCAGAACATTGGTAACACTTTTTGGGTTTGGGGTTACGGGTTGGGGTGGGATTCAGAGGCGGCGGTCAGAATCATCCGAAAGGGCCTCTTGACCTTGGGCGTCTGAGGACCAGAATTCACACCATTCGGGGAGCCGTTATGGTCACGGCTGAGAGTTCCGCCACAGCGGATGACCCGTGGAACCTGATCCGGGTAATGCCGGCGGAGGGAAGCGGTTGGTCTGCCTTCTTTCGTTGGCGTCGCGCGGCGTTCGGAATTCAGGTGGGGACCGGAAGGACCGGGGGTCGAAGGCCGCGGAGTGACGACTATCAACCAACGCAATAAACTCGTGAGCCAACAGGCCTGCAGCCGACGCCGTGGCTCGCGTTCACACCCATGATCGCCAAGCCGCAGGATTTCCCGCCGCACAGTTCCCAGCCACTGCCCAATTCGCGCCGCGTTTATGTAGAAGGCACTCAGCATCCGGACGTCCGGGTGCCGATGCGCGAGATCAGCCAGGCGCCCACGCGAACGGTGGACGGGCGGACAGAATCCAATCCGCCGATTCGGGTTTATGACACGAGCGGTCCATGGGGAGATCCTGCATACACCGGGACGGTCGAGCAGGGACTGCCTGCGTTGCGCCGGGAGTGGATCTTGCGCCGGGGCGACGTCGCTGAATATGAAGGGCGCGTGGTCCAACCGGTGGACGACGGGTATCTCAGCAATGCTCATCGCATTCATGCGGTGGAGAAGAATCCTGGTCTTCGGGAATTTGCGGGACCTTCCGCGACGCGACGACGGCGCCCCTGGCGCGCTTCCGCGGGGCACCCTGTGACGCAACTATGGTACGCCCGTCAGGGGATCATCACGCCCGAGATGGAGTTTATCGCCATCCGGGAGAACCAGGGAGCTGAACCTCGTCGGCAGGGGGAGTCCACGGAGCCGCGGAATTCAGTACGCCATCGTCATCCCGGAATGCAGGATCCTTCAGCCTTCGCGCCTTCGGTGTTCCGGCGGTTTCCCCAACGCATGCCGGATCGCATCACGCCGGAATTTGTGCGCGACGAAGTGGCGTCCGGGCGCGCGATCATACCGGCGAACGTCAATCATCCGGAAGCCGAGCCGATGATCATCGGTCGCAACTTCCTGGTGAAGATCAACGCCAACATCGGCAACAGCGCGGTGGCCTCGAGCATCGAAGAGGAAGTCGAGAAGATGCGGTGGGCGACGAAATGGGGTGCCGACACCGTGATGGATCTTTCGACCGGCAGGAACATCCACGCCACGCGCGAGTGGATTCTGCGCAACTCGCCGGTGCCCATTGGCACCGTGCCGATCTACCAGGCGCTTGAGAAGGTGGGAGGCAAGGCTGAGGAACTGTCGTGGGACATCTTCAGGGACACCCTGATCGAACAAGCGGAGCAGGGGGTGGATTACTTCACCATTCACGCGGGTGTCCTCCTGCGCTTCATCCCGCTGACGGCGCGTCGGATGACCGGGATCGTAAGTCGCGGCGGCAGCATCCTGGCCAAGTGGTGTCTGGCGCACCATCAGGAGAACTTCCTCTACACCCATTGGGATGAGATTTGCGAAATCATGGCGGCCTATGACGTGAGCTTCAGCATTGGCGACGGATTGCGTCCGGGCTCGATCGCCGACGCCAATGACGAGGCCCAGTTCGCCGAGCTGGAGGTGCAGGGGGACTTGACCAAGCGGGCCTGGGACCGCGGTGTCCAGGTGATGAACGAGGGTCCGGGCCATGTGCCGATGCACATGATCGAAGAGAACATGCATCGGCAGTTGGAATGGTGCCACGAGGCGCCGTTTTACACTCTGGGGCCGCTGACCACCGACATCGCGCCAGGCTATGATCACCTGACCAGCGCTATTGGAGCGGCGATGATCGGGTGGTATGGCACCGCGATGCTTTGCTACGTTACCCCGAAGGAGCACCTGGGATTGCCCAACAAGAAAGACGTCAAGGATGGGGTCATCGCCTACAAGATCGCCGCTCATGCCGCGGACCTGGCCAAGGGGCATCCGGGCGCGCAGTACCGCGACAACGCCTTGAGCAAGGCTCGCTTCGAGTTCCGTTGGGAGGACCAGTTCAACCTTGGGCTCGATCCGGTGACAGCGCGTGAATTCCATGACGAAACCTTGCCGCAGGATGGTGCGAAGTCGGCCCACTTCTGCAGCATGTGCGGTCCGCACTTCTGCTCGATGAAGATCACCGAGGACGTGCGTCGATTTGCGGCGGAGCAGGGGATCTCGGAAGACGAGGCGGTCCAGCAGGGGTTGAAGGCGAAGAGCGAGGAGTTTCTGGCGAAGGGCGCCGAGGTTTATCCGAAAACCTGAAGGCTGGAACCGGTTGGCAGGTTGCGCCGAGGCCTCAAGCGGCGAGTGGGAAACGCCGATGTACCGACCGACGGAGTCCGTGCATCTGCCGGCCCGTCGTCACTCCATGAGGATCAAGCTTCCCGTCGTTGTCTCGGCCGTCGCCATCGCGGCCTCGTTGTTCCCCCTCCGCTCCCTGTCCTCCGACTCGGGCGGGATCAACCCCCAGACGCAGAAGCTGTTGCGGGAGGCGGCCACAGTCCTGTTGAAGGAGGGTAATCTGCGATTCGCCGCGGGAAAACCCCTTCATCCCAGCGCGGAACCGGAACGTCGGACAGCCACCGCTCTGGAGGGCCAGGCGCCCTTGGCCACGGTGCTGTCGTGCGCCGATTCACGGGTACCCGTGGAATTGGTTTTCGACCGCGGCTTGGGTGAAATCTTCACGGTCCGGGTTGCCGGCAACGTCGCCGACACCGACGAAATAGCGACGATGGAATACGGTGTCGGCCATCTGCGCACACCGTTGGTCGTGGTGATGGGACATACCCACTGCGGTGCGGTGACGGCGGTCGTCAAAGGAGCAGAGGTTCACGGCCTGCTGCCTCAATTGATCGACAACATCCAGCCGGCGGTCGATCGCGCCCGGACTGCGGGTGGTGACGAATCGGCACTATTGGCCAACAGCATTAAGGAGAATGTGTGGCAGGCGATTGCCGACATTCTGAAACGGAGTTCCGTCATTCGATCGGAGGTTCAAAGCGGGTCCGTTCGCATGGTGGGTGCGATCTACGAGCTCGAAACCGGAATCGTCCAGTGGCTCGGCGAACATCCCAACCAAAAGACCATGATCAACGCATGGTCCGGTCTTCCGGTGGA
>JAEUHG010000275.1 GCA_016795425.1 Verrucomicrobiales bacterium | reverse complement strand
CCCAGGTCCTTGGGGAGCTGAACAGCTTTGGCGAGCAGATCGATTTTGCCTTGGGCCACCAGGGCATCCGCATGGACGCCCCACAGGTATATGGCTTCGCAACCGTCCGCAATCAGTGCCTCAACGTGGGCGCGGTATTTGTCGAGTCCAGGTTCCACGGGGGCGGTAGGGCAGATGATCCACTGGATCTTGCCGCCGCGCTCCTTGCGGTACCTGCGAAGCAGGGCGATGGGATGCTCGGGATTATGCATCGAGAGAGCATTGATGCCGTGCGCTTCGGCGAGAGCCAGCGTGTCCAGAATCTTGTCGTCGGTATTGTACTTGGCGGCGAGGTTGTAGACGTATTGCAGGTCGCGGCTGTGGGTGAAATGGGTGAGCAGGTTGCCGCCAAGGATGAGGCGACTAATCTCCAACTTGCCGATGCGCCCTTTCGGCAAGGTGGACAAGGATTCTGGCGCGGGCGGAGGGGTGGGTTCGGGTTGCGCATCCGCGCCGGCACGGGAGAGCAGGGGTAGCGAAGCCGAGGAGAGAAGCGCTCCACGCACGAAGGCACGGCGGTTGAACGAAGCGTTCATAGGCGGAGAATTCGAGGCGTTGCGGGATTGGAATCGTCGTGTGGCATCACGACTCCGAACCTGCGACCGCGCAATGATCCTGGGACCAAACGGTCGGACCCGTCCAAATCGCCAGTCCGCCGCCGTCATCCGGAAGCTCTGCCGTCAGAGAGGCACCGATGGATCCAGGACGAGTCTGACGTTCAGCGCGGGAGGGCGTGCAACAGGGAACGGCCTGTGGGAAGTGACGCCAGCGCGCAGCGCTGGGACTTCAAGGGGTGGGAGAACGAAACTTTGGCGTCTGACTTAGAAACCGAATCGGATTTTGATAAATGACCCGATCGATCGCGTCGGAAGGCCAGCGCCGGCGTCGCATCTCCAAAGCCGTATGGGGGACGGCCAGTGGGACGCTTTCACCCCAGTCGCAGGCCGAGTTCATCCACAGCCGATCGGTGCCGTAGACATCAAGGATATCGACGGCTCGGGCCGAAGTGCACTTGCTAATCGGATACAAGGTCATGCCCGCCCAGTGACCGCGGTCGAGAACGCATTTGACGGTGTGTTCTTCGACGTGATCGATGATGACACGTTCCGGACGAATCCTGGAATCCGCACGCAAGGCGTCGAGAATGAGGCGGGTGCCCTTGAGCTTGTCTTCGAGGTGCGGCGTATGAACCAGAATGAGTTGGTTGTGGCGCGCGGCGAGGTCGATGTGCTTCTCGAGCACTCGGACTTCGTTGCGTGAATTCTTGTTCAGTCCGATTTCCCCGATGCCGAGGACGTTGGGGCGGTCCAGGAATTGAGGGATAAGGTCGATGACCTCTTCCGCGAGTTGAACGTCCTCCGATTCCTTGGGGTTGATGCAGAGCCAGCAGTAATGCGGAAGGCCGTATTTCGCCGCCCGCTTTGGCTCGTGTTCCGTGAGTTGGCAAAAGTAGTCGAAGAATCCCTTCGGTGAACTTCGATCGAAGCCGGCCCAGAATGCAGGCTCGCAAATCGCCGCACATCCGGCCGTGGCCATGGCCACGTAATCGTCCGTGACGCGGCTGACCATGTGGGCATGAGGTTCGATGTAACGCATGGCTTGGACGTGGAGAAACCATGCCCCGGGCCGGCAGTCCGGGGGAACAGATTTGTGGCGGGAGCGACGCTGGACCGAACGGGTTGGCCGAGGGCGTCAGGGGGGAGTTGCCGGCGGCTGTGGTGCTGAATGGGGTGCAGGGTGAAGCGCCTGCTCGAGTTGGCGCAGGCGTTCCTCCATCCGATCGATCTGGCGGGAGACATCGGGCAGGCGGTGGATGGCGATGTACTGCCGTTTGGCCTGCTTCTCCTGAACGGCTGGGGATCCCAGCCATTTTTCGCCATCGGGGATATGGTTCATGACGCCCGATTGCGCGCCCACGGTAACGCGACTGCCGAGTTTCAAGTGTCCGGCGATGCCGACCTGGCCGGCGAGGGTGACGTAACTGCCGAGCCGGGTGCTCCCGGCAATCCCGACTTGCGAAATGATGAGGCAGTGTTCGCCCGTGACGACATTATGCGCGATTTGGACCAGGTTATCGATCTTGGTGCCTCGGCCGATGAGGGTTGCGCCAAGCGCGCCCCGGTCGATCGTCGTGTTGGCACCGATCTCGACGTCGTCTTGGACCACGACAAACCCGACCTGGGGAATTTTTCGGTGCAAGCCCTGGTCGAGAACGTAGCCGTAGCCATCCGAACCTACGACCGCGCCGGCGTGGATGCGGACCCGATGTCCGACCTGGGTGCGGGGATAGAGGACCGCGTTGGGGAAAAGACGGGTATCGTCGCCGATCACGCAATCATCCCCGACGTGATTGCCGCCCAGCAGGGCGGAGTGGGCGCCCAGGCGTACGCGCTCTGCGACGACACAGTGCGGGCCGACGTGGGCGGTCGGTGCGACCACGGCGGACGGATGGACGACGGCGGTGGGATGGATCCCTGGTGCATAGACAGGGTCCGGGAAGAAGATCGGGAGCACCTTGGCGAAGGCGATCCGCGGTTGGGCGACCCGAATCAGGGTTTTCTTCGAGGCGGGAATGTCCGGACCGACGAGCACAGCCGCGGCGGAGCTTGCCTCTGCCGCGGCGAAGTAGAGCTCGTTCTCCGCGAACGTGAGGTCGCCTGCCCTCGCGGTATGCGCTGGCGCGAAGCCGTTCAAGGTAAGTTGAGGATCGCCCTCGACGGATCCGCCGAGGATTTCGGCGACTTGGCCGGTGGTCATGAACAGGGTGGGATTAGGTTCCTTGGCGGGCAGCGACCCGGTTTTGAGAGTCGAGCCGAATGACCTTGGGTTGCCAATGATCCGCCAGGGCGGACTCGACCTGGGCGAACGACATGATGGTGATGCGGTCGCCAATCTTGCCGAGATGGGCGACGGCGCCGTTGAGTTCGATGGCACCGGAGCCGCGAGGTCCGCGGATGGCGTAGGTTTCCCATCGGGCGCCATTGGCCATGTTTCCGCAAAGAATCCGTTCGTAGGGATGGAGCCCCACCCATTCCATCAGATCCTCCGCGATGGTCAGGCTGCCTTCGTAGTCCACGCTGGCGCCGGTGACTGTGGCGCGGTGAATCTTCGACTTTAACAATTGCACGAGCATGGATGATAACCAGGGCTCGACGCCATGTCGTAACGGCGTCAACGGCAGGGAGGGTTTCTCTTGGTGCCGCGACTTGCCAGCCCCCGCAGACGATAGGACCGGTGTTGGGATGGAACAACCTCGGATTTGGACGGACGATGGACGGGCGTTCTTGCCAGGGGTTCATGGGAGCGATTGACGAGGTGGGGCGGTGCCGGTGATGATTCGGGCACCGTTTCCGCAACATCGCGTTCGCAAAGCACCATCATCTCAATTTGGTCCTATGGCAGACAAAGTCCTCCGCGTTGGAATGGTCGGCTACAACTTCATGGGCAAGGCGCATTCGAACGCCTGGCGCCAGGTGAATCACTTCTTCCCCGACCTGCCGGCCAAGGTCGAACTTCACACCCTCTGCGGCCGTACGAAGGACGCGACGGAAAAACACGCTGCGATCTACGGATGGAACCGCACGGTGAATGACTTCCAGGATCTGCTCGACAATCCGGACATCGACATCATCGACATCACGAGTCCGAACAATCAGCACGCCGAGATGGCGATCCGCGCCTGCAATTCGGGCAAGGCGGTTCTGTGCGAGAAGCCATTGGCGATGAACGTTGCCGAGGCGCAGGCGGTGGTGGCTGCCGCCAAAAAGAACAAGACCATCAACATGGTCTGCCACAACTATCGCCGGGCTCCGGCGATCGCGTTCGCCAAGCAGATGATCGAAAATGGCGATTTGGGGGATCGCTTCTTCCACTTCCGCGCGCGGTACGCCCAGGATTGGATCGTGGATCCAAGTTTTCCGGTGGTGTGGCGCCTGCAAAAGCACGTGGCCGGATCGGGGTCACACGGTGATTTGGCGGCGCACCTCATCGATGTGGCCCATTACCTCATCGGCGGGATGAAGGAGGTGTGCGGCTTGATGGAGACCTTCATCAAGGAGCGGCCGGTGCTGGCAGAGGTGGGCGCGGGCCTCAGCGCCAAGGCGGGTGCGAAGATGGGCAAGGTCACCGTGGACGACGCCGTCAGTTTCATCGGCAGATTCAAGAATGGTGCGATCGCCAACATCGAGGCCACGCGGTTTGCCACCGGACACAAGAACGGCATGGAGTTCGAGATCAACGGCAACAAGGGTTCGATTGTCTTCAACTTCGAAGACATGAACCGCCTGAAGTTCTACAGCGCGGCTGATCCGGCCGGAAAACAGGGGTTTCGCGATATTCTGGTCAGTGAGCCGGGCACCCACCCCTATTGGAAGGCCTGGTGGCCTCCGGGACATATCATCGGTTATGAGCACACTTTCGTGCACACCGTTGCCGACCTGATCACCAACGTCGTCGAAGGCAGGAATACCCATCCGACCTTCGTTGATGGATTGGAATGCCAGAAGGTGTTGGATGCGGTCGATACCTCCGTGAAAACCAAGGGGTGGGTGAAGGTTTGACCCACCCATCGAGCGCAGCGGCCTCCCAAGAGCGCATCCTCCGTGTCCGGGGATGCGCTTTTTCTTGGCAGCGCACCCTGCCAGGTGCGCGAAAGACAAAGGCCGGATCCTTTGGATCCGGCCTTTTGGACAATGTTGAAGAGTCGTATGGGATTAGGCGCGACGGCGGCGATTCACCAAGGTCCAGCCGCACAAACCCAAAATGGCGGCGGCGGCTCCCATCGTACCGGCTTCCGGAATCTGAACGGTGGCGATTCGGAAATCGAAGTCGAACGCGCTGATCCCATTGACGGTGCGGGAGAGTGTCAGCGAAGCGGCTTGCGAGGCGTCGGCGTCGGCGCCCGCCGAAATGCGGTAAGTGCCGGGGGGCAAGGTTCCCGAGATCCCGAACGCCTCATCGTCGGTGAGTGCCTGGAAGAGCGTGAGGGAGTTGTCGACGTCCTCGAAAAGGAAACTGTTGGAGAGCGTTGGCAGCGCGGCACCCCCGGTGGTGATGCTCTGGGTGTCGAGGGAACCCGTCAGGGTGAAGTTGCTGAGCTTGGTGATGGTGAAGACCACGTCGAACAGGGATTGGCCCGAAGCCTCACCGGAAATACCTGCTCCGGGCACCAAAGTCAGGCTGACGCTCGCTTCGCCTTGTCCGGCGATGCCAAAATCGGCGATGCCGGAGACCTGCTTTCCGACGCCCTGGGCAATCGAAACCAGGGTCCGATTGATGGCCAGACTCAGAGGGGCGACTTCTTTGTCGAACAATGAGAAGTCCAGCGAAGTCTCCAACCCGAATTGTTGGTCCACCATCTGAGGAACGACGGCCTTGGAATCCGCCGCGACGGATCGTGTTTGGCTAAACGGCAGGATCTCGCCGTTGGCAGAACAGATTGACGCGGCTAGGGCAGAGCCCAATACGCACATTAGATTCCGTGAAAGTTCCATGTTACGTCTCCTTAGGCGTTCCAACTACCCGCGAGAATGAGTTGGCCGGCGAAATCCTGTCAAGAGCCAAGGTGCCCACGCGCTTGACATTCATCGTTCGAAGTTTCAGTAATTACAGAAATTTCAAATATGGCGACCTTGGGTGAGTTGGAAAAGCAGTTCGTCTTGCATTGGGGTGAGATGGGAGCGCGATGGGGGCTGAACCGGACCGTGGCCCAGATTCATGCGCTGCTCTACCTCTCTGCCCGGCCGCTGGCGGCAGATGATATCTGCGAGGCGTTAGATGTGGCGCGGTCCAATGTCAGCAATGGCCTCAAAGAGCTCCAGAACTGGGGCGTCGTTCGAGTCTCCCACGTCCTGGGGGATCGCCGGGATCTGTTTGAGTCCATCGGTGACGTCTGGGAAATGTTCCGGAAGGTGCTGGATGAGCGAAAGCGTCGTGAAATTGATCCGACCCTTCAGTTCTTGCGCGAATCGGCGGAACAGGCGGAGGCAGCCGGCGTGACGGCGCATACGCGGGCGCGTCTGGTCGAGATGCGGGATTTCTTCGAAACCATGTGTCGCTGGTATGACGACCTGCGGAAGCTTCCCACCGAACGACTGGTTCAATTTGTGCGACTGCGCGACATGGTAGAGCGCGTCTTTGGCGGGCGATGATCTTTTTTGAATCCACCCCATGCATGCTCCCCTCACACGCCCCGGAAGAGTGCGGCGCTTCCCGCGATGGTCCGGACCGCGGCCAGGATCCAACAGGGGGGACGGACGTCGCCGGGTGCGACGGCGATCGCGCTGGCTGCTTCTCTGGGTGGCCGTGAGCGCGTTGGGGGCGGCCGTGCGCTGGCTGGGACTACCCGTGGAGTCGGTGCGCCGCTGAGGACGGCGGCCGGGTGGCACCCCAATATCGCGCAGTGCGCGGCGGCATTTCAGGCTTCAAACGATTTTCCACAACCGCAGGCCTGGCGGGCATTGGGATTGGTAATCTTGAATCCGCCGCCGGTCAGTGCGTCGGAAAAGTCGACCACCGCGCCCTTCAGGTAATTGGCGCTGAACTCGTCGACGAGCACACGGACTCCGTAGAACTCCCGCGGCAAATCGCCATCGCGGAGTTCATCGAACACCATGCCGTATTGAAGGCCGGAGCAACCGCCAGCCTCAACGAAGACACGAAGATGTTTGCCCGCGTTGGCCGGATCCCGTTCGCCCATGGATTGGATCTCACGGGCGGCGGCTTCGGTCAGCGTAACGATCGATTCTTCGGCGTTGGTGGTGGCAGTAGTGCTCATAAACGACCCGAGAGATCGTAGCAGGGGGTGGAGGAGGGGTCAAACGGACGGGTTGGAAGCCCGTGGTTCAACGGCCGCGCAGTTGTTGCGCGCGCTTTCTGAAGCCGTCTGCGGTGGCTGGAAAGGTTTCCGCCAACCGATCGTAGATAGCCGCGGCTTGGTCGGCCAGACCCAGTCCCTCGGCGACACGGGCGGCTTCGACGCCAGCCCGGTTCACCCAAAAGGGCGACGCCAACTCGCCGGGGCGGAGGTTGCCGGCATGGAAGACGCGAAGGTGATGTTGGAGGGCCGACTTCAGGCCTTCGGCGCGGTCCGGTCCTTCCGCGCGGCCGGCCTGCTTTTCCCTCACCAGGCCCAAACCGAACTCGGCTTCGCTGCGGGTGGCGACGCCGGCGGACGGTGATTCGATGAGTTCGAGATAAAGTTGAGCGGCATTGGTGTACGACGCCAGGGAAGCGCTCGGGTCGAGTTCGGCGATCTGCAGGTGGCAATTGGCGAGTTTGCCCTTGGCGAGATGGGCTTCGCGGGTTTGGGGGAATGCCTCGAAGGTGCGGACGAAGGCGTTCATGGCGTCGCTGAGCTTGTTATCGCGATCGCGTTGCGCGTCATCACCTGCCTTTTCGAGGAGGAAGCAATCGCCCAGTGCGAGGTACGACTGGGCCACCAATTCGGGTGAGATGAGGGAATTCGTCACGGCGGGCGGTCCGTTGGTGATCAACCAGCTGAAGTAGCCGCGGGCATCGCGATAGCCCTGACGCAGAAAGGCGGCTCGCCCTGCCAGCAGACGGGCTTCATGGGTCAGTGAGGTGACGGGCCAGTTGGTGCGTTGAAAGACCAGTTGGTAGCTTCCTTCCGCGGCCACGAAATCGCCTTTTCGAAGCAGGTAATCGCCGACCCAGGTTTGGGCTCTGGGTGCTGCGGCATCCGCCGGGTACCTGGCCAGGAAGTTCGTGAATAGAGAAAAGGCTCGGCCATCGTCACCGGCCTTGAATGTGGTCCACGCGCGCTCGAATTCGGCCCGGGCAATGCCTGAGTGATTGCCATAGGAACGGGTCCAATCCTCAAGTTGGGTGAGGGCGTTCGACCAACTGCCTTCGCGGAGGTAGGATCGGGCGACAGCGAGTTGGATCTCCGGGAGCGCAGGAGAATCGACGAGACGGCGGGCGAGGTCTTGAAGCAGTTCTCGGGCGCGATGAGGAGGGTCGATGCGGGCCAGGGTTTGACCGTAGAGCACGCGGGTGTCGTCGCGGAAATCACCGTTGGGAAACTCCACCACGGCTTGGCCGGCGAGTCGATTGGCGGTCCCCTGGTCGCCCACTGCGGTGGCGGCGACCGCACCTTGGTAGAGGGCCCGTTCCCGAATCCCACCTCGGAGTGCGGGGCTATCTGGATACTCTCGAAGCAGTCGCAGGTAGTTGGTCAGCGCGGCCGAGTGTTGTCCCGCGGCCTGAAGTCCGTCGGCCCATTTGAACAACGCGAGGGCGTGAAGTGGGGAGGGCTGGAGTCCTTCCGCAGCGCGGGCGAACGCGTCCGTGGCAGGCTGTTGTCGCCCTTCCGCGAGCTCGCACCAACCCAGGTCGAACCAGGCGCGGGCGGTCAGAGTGGCGGAGGGGGAATTCGACACGACCACAAGCAGATGTTGCCGGGCCTCGGCGACGGCGTTGGTCGGTGGCGGAGGAGGTCCGTAATGCTGTTGGAGTCGAAGCTCAGCGAGGGTGATTCGGGCGGCGATGGTAGCGAGGTTGGTGGGCGGTCCAGCAGTCATGGATGCGATGGACTGGACTGCGGGTTCCATTTGGGGGCCGAGGAGGGGCAGGGCGGCGATGGCCAGCATGGCATCCTGGCGCCATTCGATGGGTGTCGACTCGGCAAGATTATTGGTGAGGACCGTGAGTGCGTCGACGGGGCGATCGGCGATGCGAAACGCTTCACCCTGCAGCAGTCGGGATCGCGCGAGCAGATCGCGGGACGCCGCGGCGGCCACCGAGGCCGTCAAGTTGGAGGCGCTCATCAGGGCGGCATCCACTTCGCGATTGGTAAGCAAGAGGGATGTTTGGAGCCAGGTCTGTTCCCAGGCTTGGGTGGCGGTGAGGGGCCGGTTGGTGAGCGCCGTCAGCGTCGCGCGGGCGGGTTGGATCTCCCCCAGCTTCAATTGCGTTTCCGCCAGGAGCAGCAATCCGCGCACGCTGGTTTCGTCGTTCGGTCGGGCCGTGGACGCCCGGGTGAAGGCATTGGTGGTGCCGATAAGGAGGTCGGAGACGCGCCGCCATTGATTGGCGCGAAACCATGCCAAGGCCTCGGCTACGGCGGCCTTGAGCAGCAACCCGGGATCCTGGGTGGATGCCGTCAGTCGACCGAAGGCCTGGGCGGCTTCCGGGTGTCGACCGCGGCGCAATTCAATGTCGCCGATCAGATAAAGCGCTTCGTCCTTGAGTGGGCCGAGTGCTTCCAGTCGCGAGGCGAGCCCCTGGGCGGCGGCATCGAGTTGCCCGACTGCCAGCCGGGCGCGCGCCTCGAGCAGGATGGCCTGAGGGACGAGCGGTGAAGAGGGATTGGCCGCAATGAATTCAGAGAACTGCCGTCCGGCGAGCTCCGATAATCCAGTCTCGAAGGAACGCAAAGCGGCGTCGAAGGCGATGCGCTCGGCCGGTGTCTGGCTGAAGCCTAGAGTGGACCCAAAGAACCATAGCAGCCAACCCGCCACCATGGAGCGTGCTCCATTTGACCTGAAAAGTAACGGAGGGCGCGCGCGGTTCATGGCGTTCGCGGAGCTACGGGGGCGATGTCCGATGCCGGTGGGTCGGATGCCGGTCGCGCGTGGCGGGTTCGCGCCAGGTGGGCGCGGAGGTACCTTCCGGTGTGGCTGGCGTCGGCGAGGGCGATTTGTTCGGGTGGACCTTCGGCCACAATGCGTCCGCCACCCGTGCCCCCTTCCGGGCCAAGGTCGATGATCCAATCCGCGGTTTTGATAACGTCCAGGTTGTGTTCGATGACGACGAGACTATTGCCTGCGTCGCGGAGTTTGAAGAGAACCTCGAGAAGTTTGGCGACGTCGTGGAAGTGAAGACCGGTGGTGGGTTCGTCCAGCAGGTAGAGCGTGCGGCCGGTGTATTTTCGGCTGAGTTCGGCCGCGAGCTTCAGGCGTTGGGCTTCGCCACCGGACAGCGTTGTGCCGGCTTGTCCGAGTCGCAGGTAGCCGAGCCCGACTTCGGCCAGGGTGGCACAGACGTCGTGGAGGTTGGGGATCGAACGGAAGAAGGTCAGCGCCTCGTCCACGGTGAGCTGCAGGACGTCGGCAATGTTGAGTCCTTTGTAGGTGATTTCGAGGGTCTCGCGATTGTAGCGCTTGCCGCCGCATTTTTCGCAGGTGACATAGACCGGCGGCAGGAAGTGCATCTCGATCCGGATGACACCGTCGCCTTCACAGGCTTCGCAGCGTCCCCCGCGGACGTTGAAACTGAAGCGGCCGGGGCCATATCCGCGGATACGCGCCGCCGGCAATTGCGAAAATAGGTCACGGATCTCGTTGAAAAGCCCGGTAAACGTCGCCGGATTGCTCCGTGGCGTTCGACCAATCGGGGCTTGGTCGATCACGACGACCTTGTCGAGCAGTTCGATACCGCGCATTTCGCGGTGGGCACCGGGACGTTCCTTGGAGTGGTACCATTGCCGGAAGAGCGTGCGGCGGAGAATATCATCCACCAGGGTGCTCTTTCCGGAGCCGCTCACTCCCGTCACACAGGTCAACGTGCCGAGCGGGATCCGGACGTCAATGTGGGCGAGGTTGTTTTCGGAGGCGCCCAGGATTTCGATCCAACCGCGTTCCTTGGAAGGGCTGGCGCGCCGTTTCGGGATAGGAACGGAGAGTTCGCCGGTGAGGTATCGGGCGGTGAGGGAGGCCTTCGATTGCAGGACCTCTACCGGCGTGCCGGCGGCGACAATTTCCCCCCCGTGCACACCGGCGCCTGGGCCGAGGTCGACGAGGAAATCGGCCTGACGGATGGTGTCTTCGTCGTGTTCGACAACCAGGACGCTGTTTCCCAGGTCGCGCAGGTTGACCAGGGTTTGCAGGAGGCGGTCGTTGTCCCGCTGATGAAGACCGATGCTGGGTTCGTCGAGAATGTAGAGTACCCCGACCAGTCCGGCCCCGATCTGGGTGGCGAGCCGGATGCGTTGAGCTTCGCCGCCGCTGAGCGTTCCGCTTTCCCGGTTGAGGGTGAGGTAGCCGAGGCCGACGTTCCGAAGGAACCCGAGTCGCGAGCGAATCTCATGAAGGACTTCCGAAACGATGGATTGCTGCTGGGGGCTCAGGGTCAGGTCGCCGAGGAAGTTCCAAGCGTGATCCACGGACAAGTGGCACAGATCCATGATGGATAGGCCAGGTGCCGCGGTGAGCGGTGTGCGTTGGGGCGAGTACCGTCGGGCCAGGGCGTTGTCGCCCAGGGTGACGGCGAGGACCTGGGGATTCAGGCGGTGACCGTGGCAGGCATCGCAGTCAGTCGGCGACATGAACGCCTTGAGCCGATTGCGGGTAAACTCGCTTTCGCTTTCGTGGTACAGCCGTTCGAGGTTCGGAACGACGCCTTCGAAGGTTCGGCGAACCTTGGAGGGTGTTCCGCCCTTGAGAAAGACGAAGTCGAGTTCGCGATCGGCGGATCCCCGGAGAATCAATTCGTGAAAGTCGGCCGGAAGGTCCTTCCACGGTGTTTCCAGGCTTACTCCGGCGTGTTGCGCCACACCCCGCAGCAAGGCCTTGTAGTACACAATCATTCGTTTTCCGCCTCGCCGCCATGGCAGCACCGCCCCCTGCTCAATCGATTTATTCGGGTCCGGAACGATCAGAGCCGGATCAAACACCATTTTCTGGCCCAGTCCCTGGCAGACGGGACAGGCGCCGTGGGGCGAATTGAACGAGAAGTGTTTGGCCGTCAGGACCTCGAAGGTCCGGCCGGTCGTCGGGCTGAAATTGCGGTTCGCGAGGGACATTTCCTCCCAAACCGCCGGCGTCGGCGAGGTCGGGGGTTGATGCAGGACGAGCATCGAACCCTCCCCCCACTTGAGGGTGGTCTCGACGGAATCCGTCAGGCGCCCTCGGATCCGGTCATCCACGACCAGCCGATCCACCACCACGTCGACCGTATGGCTCTTTTTCGGGTCAAGGCGCGGTCGGGCGTTTTCGGCCAGTTCGACGAGCACCCCATCGACACGGGCGCGGACGAAGCCTTCGCGAGCCAGGCGGTCGAGGACGTCACGAAACTCGCCCTTTTCGCCGCGAACGATGGGGGCAAGGAGGATGACACGGGTTTTGGGGGGCAGTGCCAAAAGGCGATCGATGATGTCGCTGGTGGTTTGGCGCCGGATGGGTTCTCCCGTGTCAGGGCAGTGGGCTTGGCCGGCATTGGCAAAGAGGAGCCGGAGGTAGTCGAAAATCTCGGTGGTTGTGGCGATCGTCGAACGTGGGTTGGAGCCGGAGGTGCGCTGTTCGATGGCGATGGCAGGCGAGAGGCCCTCGATGAAATCGACGTCCGGCCGCTGCATCTGGTCGAGGAATTGTCGCGCGTAGGCCGAGAGGGATTCGACATACTTTCGCTGGCCTTCAGCGAAGATGGTGTCGAAGGCGAGGGACGATTTGCCGGAACCACTCAGCCCGGTAAAGACGACGAGCCGGTTGCGGGGGATAGTGAGCGACACATTCTTGAGATTGTGCTCGCGTGCCCCGCCGATGCGGATGACGTCTTGTCCCATGGCCTCGATGGATGCCCGAAGGGCAGCGGGCAAGATTATGCGGCGGGGCCCGCCGTGTCCATGAGCCGTAGGCCCGAGGGATAACTACGTAGGGTGCGTCGTGTCGAATTCCCGCAAGTTGGATCCTCCCAATCACCCTAATGGAGGTGGAGGGTGGAAGATCCGGCAGGCGAAAACTCAGGCGAGGATCAATCGAACGCCGAGGTGCTGCCGAAAATAGCCCAAGGTACGACGCGCAACTTCGACCTTCTCCTCATCCGTGACCACGGTGGGAGGGCCATCGGACCGCCGCCAGGCGTCGATGGATTCCAGGTCAAGAAGGGGCGTCTCGGCGGCCAGAATCTGAATCGTCACCTCGCGGTTGGGCTCCCGGTAGGTCACCGTTCGGCGGGTGGGGTCGAAGGCGATGTGATGATCGGCGGCAAGTGGGGAAGGGGAAACCGGCTCTCGCAGCGGCCAAAGTGCCGTGGTCGGTTCCACGCCTTCACCTAACAACCACCGGGCGGCCTGCTGGGTACGGCCGCATCGAGCGGCCGCGGCATTGCCTCGTCGTGGCTCCCACCGATGCAGCACGGCCGGCTTCCCGGAGTTCCCTGCTGGCGCCACGAAATTGGAGGTGATGGCTCCCATGATCGGCCCGACGCGGCTCGGTCGCCGTCCCCACCTGCCACAAGGTTGGAGGCACCAGCCCGCGCGGCGAAACTTCTAAGCGGTTCGCTCACGGGGAGCCATACGCCTTTGGTCGCAGGAGGCTGCCGCTCGGGTATCGGGACCTGGCGAGCACTGTCAGTCCCAAACCGCAAACGAGAAATACCAGCGCGTTCGGGGTGCGTGCCGTCCAAGGGTTCCACGGCCACGGGAAGCGGAAGAAGGCGAAGTTCAGTCCGAAATAAAGCCATACCGAGAGAAGCAGGGCGGACCGTGCGAAGACGAGAGTGGGCATGCCGTGTTGAGCGCGGCGCTCAAACCAGACAGCGGTGGCGGCGGCCAGCAGCACGGGTGCGATCCCATACAGCGCCCAACCGGCAACAGGCGGAAGGACCGGGTGCTCGATCACCATTTCGCGCACGGTCTTTCCGGCGATCGGCAGGAGAGTGATGGGAAAGAGCAGGGCGTAGGGCCACCACCGACCGGTGGCGATGGCTGCCACCGGGAGCACCACCATCAGCAATCCGAGATCCGTGTATAGCCCGATCCAGGGAAGGTCGGTGAATTCGCTCAACATCAGCAAGGTCACATGGAGGATCATGAGCAGGATTTCCGCGGGCCAGGGCAGGGTTGCTGTCCCAGGGTGGGGCGCGGCGACCAACCGGTCACGGTGCCACCATGTGCCCAGGGCCAGGCAGGCCCCCATGACGGCGCCGAAAGTGGTTTCCATGAAATTCCACCAATTGATCTTCGAATCCCAGGCAGCCCAGGCGCCGCTGCGAATGAGGTCGAGGTTCCAGGCATGGGCGGCTTGCAGGCTTTGGCCCGCCGGAAAACCGAGAAACCCTCCGAGAACTCCCCATGCCGCCAGGCGAGGTGCGAGGGGATCGCGGCGGACCACTCCCGTGTAGGCGAGCAACCCAACCAAGGCGAAGAGGAGTCCACCCCAGACTTCGCGGCGGGGACGCAAGGTGGCCTCCGGCTGCCAGCGCCAATCCGCGGAAAAATAGATTCGCGGCAGTACCTTTTGCGACGGGTCGAAGGGTGAGTTCAGGAGCCAGGTGCCGGCAAAGAAGAGAAGCAGCAAGGCACCGAAGAGCAGGGTCAGCTCACCGGCGCGGTAACGCGAGCCGCCGAGTGCCATGCCGAAGAGGGCCCCGGCGAAACCGATCCAGAGTCCGCCCTTGATCCCGAGACCCAGCATGCCCCAGCGCAACGCCTCCCAATTGCCAACCAGGGCGGGATCGTGGGTGAGGCCGACGGTTTGGCCGTAGGTCATGGATCCACCGATGCCGATGCCAACGGTTCCCCAGGCAACCGCACGGAGGACGGTGGTCAGCGGGAGTCCACCGCCAAACAACGTCGCCAGGGTCAGAAAGACCAGAAGCCCCGCGATCATTGCCCCGGTTTCATGGCCGTATTGGCCGCGAATGCCCCACCCGAGGCCGCCCGCCATCGCGGTGAAGGCCATCGCCGCGACGGGGGATGGAGAACGGGGTACCGACGGAGCCGGTGCGGACAGATTCATGGGCGCTCGGCGTGGACCATGAAAAGGGACCGGGGCCTGTCGCGGAGGGTGTCGCGGCAGGCCCCGGTGAAAGGTTCACTGGCAGAGATCAATCGAAGGCATGACCGGCGCAGCACAGCACGTTGCGCAGTTTGTGGCGAACCAGTTCCTTGACCATCTTACGGGCGGGGCCGAGGTACTTGCGCGGGTCGAATTCCTTTGGATTCTCGAAAAGGGCCTTGCGGATACCAGCCGTGAGCGCAAGTCGGAGGTCGGTGTCAATGTTGACCTTGGTGCAGCCCGTGCGGCGGGCGATTTCGATGTCGGCTTCCGGAACTCCCGCCGTGTCCTCCCCCATTTTTCCACCGTACTTGTTGATCTCGACGACGAGATCCTTGGGGACGCTGGAGGCGCCGTGGAGGACGAGGGGATAGTCACCCAGGCCGGCGTCGAGCAGCGCCTTCTTGATGGCCTTGAGTCGTTCGATGTCCAGATGTTGTTCGCCCTTGAACTTGTAGGCCCCATGGCTGTTGCCGATGGCGATGGCGAGTGAATCGACGCCGGATTGATGGACGAAGGTGACGGCTTCTTCAGGATGGGTGTAGTGGCCGCCGGTGCTGTAACCGCCGCCCTCCTCACCCTCATCAAACTGGGCGCCGACCAGATGGCCGAGTTCGCCTTCGACCACAGCGCCGTGTTTATGGGCGTAGTCCACGACCCGCTTGCAGATCTCGACATTCTTTTCGAACGGCTCGTGGGACGCATCGATCATCACCGACGTGAAACCTTCGTCGATGCATTCCTTGCAGAGCTCGAAGGTGTCGCCGTGGTCGAGGTGGACGGCGATAGGAATGGTCGCGACGCTGACCGCGGCTTCGATGAGTTTCCGGAGGTAAACGGGGTTGGCGTAGGTTCGCGCGCCGCGGGAAATCTGAAGGATGACGGGCGCCTTTTCCTCCTCGCAGGCCTCGATGATCGCCTGGACGAGTTCCATGTTGTTCACGTTGAACGCACCGATGGCGTACTTCCCTTTCAGCGCCTTGGCAAAGAGCTCTTTCGTCGTCGTAAGTGGCATAGTTCGACTTTGGGGGTTTGGCCGGAAGCCTGAGTTCGCACCGGCGACAGGAGACGTATAGCCGGAGCCTTGTCCGCCCGAAATGACAAAAAAGAGGGGCCGGAGGGGCAAGGGACATGGGGTGGCCATTCCTCGGCGCGATCCCCATGAAAGGTTTGGCCTGGGTCAAGGTATCCAACGCTGAACGGTCGAATCGAACCCGGTCCACGGAATCCGAATGGGGTCGCGAGGGCCGCGGGGCGGGAGACCGACAAGGAGAAACGACTTTTAACTCTAGTTCACGGATACCATGAAGACGATACCTGCCAATCCGCAGGCACCTCAGCCGGTGAGGACCACGCCTGCACCACAACTATTCTGGAAGCGGTTGTTCTCGAAGGCCCTTGCGCTGGGGATTGCCACCTGTGCACTGGCCAACCTGCAGGTCCATGCGATCAAGGACCCCTTTCCACCCAATCCAGGGAATCAAGTCCCCGGCGTCGATCTTCCGGGGTATGTGTCGCAGCGAAACGTCCTCCTGGTAGTGATGGACGACGTCGGTATCGATCTCATGCCAAAGTACGTCGAGTACTATGCCACGAACAGCGTGGTCGGGGACGAGATCGACACGGGATCCACCAACACCCCCTTGGCGACGCCGACCTTCGACCGGTTGGTGGAATCGGGGGTGACCTTTCTGCATGCTTGGTCGAGTCCAACCTGCTCGCCGACGCGCGCGGGTCTCTTCTCAGGCCGATCGTCATTCCGTCATGGTGTCTACAGCCCTTCGGCGCCCACCTTGCCGGCAGGAACAACGACGATTGCGCAGGTGATGGGGGATGCAGGTTATGCGACCGGTCTCTTCGGCAAATGGCATTTGGGTACGGTCACTGCGGATCCACTCGGGAGACCTCACGAATTCGGGTGGGATCAGTACGCCGGCAACCTCGGTGGCATGCTAACGGACTATTACAATTGGTCCCGCACCGAGAACGGCGTGACCGCCACCTCAACTACCTACGCCACCAGCCAGACCAAGACCGACGCCGAGACCTGGATCACGGCGCAGTCCGGCCCCTGGATGGCGACAGTGACTTTCAACTCGGCGCATTGGGCGCAGAACGCTGGTGGTCAGTACTACCAATTGCCACCGGCCGGGACAGCCTACAGCGTTCGGGCGGCGATCGATGATGTGCAAATGGTACGGTCGATGATTGAGTGTGCCGACCGCAAGCTGGACGAGTTGCTGGCCGCCATTGATCCGGTCGAATTGGAGAAGACGACCATCATCCTGATGGGTGACAACGGCACGGACTCGGACATCACCTCCCATTTCGCCGCGGATCACTCCAAGGCGAGTCTTTACGAAGGCGGCGTGAACGTGCCGCTGATTATTGCGGACGGATACACCTACCTCCATGGCACTCAGAGCTCGTTCCTGAAGGGGGTTGGTCGCGTCGTGAGCCCGGGGCGATTCGAGGATGCGCCAGTGCAAACGATGGATTTATTCGCGACCATCGCGGAGATCGGTGACGCGGATGCCACCTGCGGCACTGACTCGGTCAGCCTGGTCCCGTACCTCCAGAGCGCAACCACGGCAAATCAGCGCGCCGCAATTATGGCTGAAACACTCAGCAATTCCGGGCAATGGGACCTCGCGGTGCGCGGTCCGTCCTACAAGCTGATTGTGCGCGACTACGACGGCGCGGCGCCGACCTATGAACTCTACGCGGTCACGACCGATCGTTGGGAATCGACCAATCTCCTTGCCGACGGAGCGTCGTGGTTCGAGAGCATCGTGCAGGCGGCGTTGCTAGGATACCTCGATGACTTGGTGACTTTGCCGGATACGTGCCCATGAGGGCCGGATGCGAGTGCTTTGGGAGTCGGCTTGGCGCCCGGACGCAGTGCCGGGCGCCCTTACTTCCGTCAATGCCCGGGACTCGCGCGGCGTTCGGTGGTGGTCCGGCGCCACCAGTCCGACGTCGTTCACGGCTCGGATCAAGTCACGAAAGTCGGCAGGGACGGTAAGGCCGTCCGCCTGGTCCTTGGTGCCAAGAGCGGTGTTGCCCGGAGGAGGGAGGTTCGTCGCGCGTCTGGGCGGCGCATCTCCGAGTTGTCGAGTGGGCGGCACCACCGTTCCGGCCGGGAATCGCCGTGCCCGGAAAGCGGCAGGGGACTGCCGCAGTCCACGACGCTTCGCGCCCGTCCGCACCCGGGGATAGGCAAGCGCTGGCCGTCCTGGAGTGCGGGAGCCCTCTCCCGCTTTTCGTCCCGACACCTCGGAGATGGTGCGTCACAGGAGAAGTCGAACAACGCCGAGGGTGAAAGTCCCTCCAGTCTGACATGAACGCATGAGCGAGAATGAACAGAGTTCGGAACGAAAGAACCGAATGGGAAGGCCTAACCAGCCACCCCGACCCGAGTTTT
>JAEUHG010000247.1 GCA_016795425.1 Verrucomicrobiales bacterium | reverse complement strand
GCACCATCGTTCCGGCCGGGAATCGCCGTGCTGGGAAAGCGGCAGGGGACTGCCGCAGTCCACGACGCTTCGCGCCAGTCCGCACCCTGGGGCCAGGCCAACGCTGGTCGTCGTGGAGTGCGGGAGTCCTCTCCCGCTATTTCAACGGAAATCGCCCCGACAACTCGGGATGCGCCCCGGCCGGAACGCCGCGTGGATGGCTATTTGGCAAGTCCGACCTGATCCAGGATAAACGCGTAATCCAAGGCGCGCTCCTTGAGGTAATCGTAACGGCCTGACGACCCGCCATGGCCTGCCGCCATGTTGACCTTGAGCAGGAGCGGATTGATATCCGTTTTCAAGGCGCGTAGCCGGGCGACGTACTTCGCAGGTTCCCAATACATGACTTGGCTGTCGTTCAACGCCGTCTTCACCAGGATCGATGGATAGGCCTTGGGCTCCAGGTTGGTGTAGGGGCAATACTGCCGAAGCCAGGCGTATTCAGCGGCCACCTTCGGGTTTCCCCATTCTTCGAATTCCTCAACGGTCAGCGGCAGGGACTCGTCGAGCATGGTGTTGATGACATCGACGAACGGTACGTAGGTGACGACCGCTTTAAAGAGGTCGGGTCGCAGATTGGTGACAGCACCCATCAGCAGACCGCCCGCGCTGCCGCCCGTAATGACCAGGCGATCGGTGTCCGTGTAACCTTCGTCGACTAGAAACTGCGCGACGTCGATGAAGTCCGTGAAGGAGTTCATCTTCTGCGCCATGCGCCCGCCGTCGTGCCAGGTCTTGCCGAGGTCGCCGCCGCCCCGGATATGGGCGATGGCGTAGCTCATGCCGCGGTCGACCAGGCTGAACACCGTCGAATTGAAACCGGCATCGGACGGTATGCCGTAGGCGCCATAGCCCATTTGCAGCATGGGTGAACTTCCGTCCTTGGGGGTGTCTTTGCGGCGGAGCAAGGAGATGGGAACCAGGGTGCCGTCACGGGCTTTGGCGTGCAGTCGGTCGACGACGTAATTCGCCGGATCGAAACCGCCGAGCACGGCTTCGCGTTTCAGCAGTTCGTCCTTCGCCGAGTTCATGTCGTGATCAAACACGGATCGCGGCGTGACGGGCGAGGCGTAGGAGTAGCGGAAACGATTCGAATGGAACTCCGCATTGGCCTCGGGGCTGGCCGTATAAGTGGCGTCGGCGAAACTGATGGCATGCGAGTTGCCGCCGTCATAGCGGGAGACTTGGAAGCGGGCCAAACCTTGGACGCGTTGGTGGACCACGTAATGGTCTTCGAAACACAGGACCGATTCGATCATGGTGTCCGAGCGGTGTGGCAATATCAGGTTCCAGTGGGCTGGTTCGGGTTGGTCCACGGGTGCGGTGTAGAGTGCAAAATTGCGTCCGCTCTTGTTGGACCAGATGAAGAACGTGTCCCCCCGGTGGTCGAGATCGTATTCGTGGTTGGCTTCGCGGGGCGCGACGGTCCGCCAGGAGCCCGTCGGTGTGCTGGCCTCAAGAAGTCGCAATTCCGTGGTGGTGCGGCTGCCCACATAAAGCACGACGAACCGGCCGCTTCGCGTGCGGTCGAGGCGCAAGCTGAAGCGTTCGTCGGGCTCCGTGTAGATCGCTTCCGCGGGACCGTCGAGGGTCTGGCGGTACAGGGTCGAACTGCGCTTCGTCACCGGGTCTTCCGTCGTGAAGAACAGGGTCCGGTGATCAGAGGCCCAGCGCACCGAAGTCACGCGTTCCGCGGTGGGGCCAAACGTACGGCCGGTCGCGAGGTCCTTCACCGCGAGCCGGTATTGGCGGAATCCCACGGTGTCGATGGTGTAGGCCAGGAGGCGCGCGTCGTCGCTGACTTCGAACGATCCCACGGACAGGTATTTCTCATCCTTGGCCAGTTCATTGAGGTCGAGGAGCATCTCTTCCGATCCGGAGCCGCTGGCTGGCTTCCGGCAATGGACCGGGTACTGGTTCCCCTGTTGCGTCCGGGTGTAGTAGAGCCAGGGTCCCTTGCGATACGGGACGGTGTAATCGGTTTCCTGGATGCGCCCGACCATCTCCTTGTACAGGGTTTCCTGGAGGGCCTCAGTGGGTTTCATCCAGGCCTCGGTGTAGGCATTCTCCGCCTCGAGATGGGCGATCACCACCGGGTTTGTTTTCTGTCGCAGCCAGCCGTAGTCATCGACAAATCGATCGCCGTGCCATTCGCGGACGTCGGGACGCTTGAGGGCGATCGGGGCGGGGGGGAGGGAGGATCGGGGGGAACGTGTCATGCAAGCGGAGAGTCCGGCGGCCAGGATCGCCCAGCCTACCACTCCCAGAATCGTCGGTCGCATGCCCGTGGAGGACGCCCCAGACGGGCCGGCAAGGCAAGCGCTAGGAAGATCTTCGTTCGGCGGCCCTCACGGCGGCGAATGCGGCCGGAGGGCGACGGCGCGCGGCTGTTTCGGGAAGCCGCGTCCAGGGCTTTCGCCGCGGAATTGTGTCTCGATGGAATTCTCCGGTTTACCGGGCGGTGGCCACCTTGGTGCCACCGAGATCGAGGCAGGTGATGGCGCCTTCACCGCTGCGAATGTAGAGGCGTCCCTGCGCCAGAACGGGGGTGGTCCAGTAACGCCCGCCGGCGACTTGGGCGCGGGACGTCGGCTTGAACTCCTTGGGACTGGCTTCGCCGATCAGGAGTTCGCCCTTCTCACTGATCACAATGAGCTTACCGTCGGCCACCGTGAGGGCGCCGTGGTTCGGGTCCTTGAACGTCCAGGCCACTTTTCCAGTCTCGGTGTCCACGCAGCGCAACTGCGCTTTGCCGACGTCGCCATCAATCGCATAAAGGTGCTTGTCGAGGAGAACGGCCGCATTGAAGTGCGATCGGATGTTCTTGTTCTCCCATAGGACGGTGGGTTTTCCCCCGGCAACCGAAAGCAGGGCGCCACCGCGGTTGTAACCGGAAGCGATGAAGATCTTGTCGGGACCGACGACGACGGGGTCGGCCGCGTTCACATCGTAGCTTGTCTCCCACGGATGGCCCCAGACCTTCTGGCCGTTGTCGGCGCGGATGGCGGCGAGTTCTTTGGAGGCGAAAATGAGGTAGAGGCGCTGGCCGTTTTGTTCGAAGGGCAGCGGCGTGGAGTAGCCCGAGTCGTCCGTGCCGGTCTTCCACAGAAGCTGGCCGTTGGATTTGTCGAAAGCGGCCCCGTAGGTGCCGACATTCACCACCGCGCGTTGGCCGTCGATGAGCACCGAGCTCGCGAATCCCCAGGTTGGCATTTTGACCTTCAGTTCTTCCGCCGCCTGCTTTTGCCACACCACTTTCCCATCGGCGGCATTCAGGCAGAACAGATGGCCGCGCTTGCTGACAACGTAGACATTGTTGCCGTCGACGGTGGGGGACGCGCTGGTGCCACCTTCGTAGTACTTGTCGTCTTTCGGGTGGGGATAAGTGTGCTGCCAGATCAGTTTTCCGGACCCCGCGTCGAAGCAGTAAATGGTGTCCTTCTCATCTTTATTCCCGGTGGTATAGGCCCGGCCATCCGCGACCGTGACCGACGCGTACCCCAGGCCGACGTTGGCTTTCCACAAGACCTTGGGACCTTCACCCGGGAATTCGGCCTTCCAACCCGTTTCCTTGGAGATGCCGTTGCGGTCGGGACCCCGCCAGTGCGGCCAATCCGACGCCATGGTGGTCAGGACGGCCAATGACGCGAGGGCGATGGCGGGTACGAGAGTCCCAATCTGGGAGCGGTGATAAGCGTTCATAGGCAAGGTCGGTGGCAGAACCGGCGGCAAGCTAGCGGGGGGACACGGAGTGTCAATGGACGGGGCGGTACGGTTCGCGCCCGCCTTTGCTGACCCTCGCGACAAGGCAAGTTCTCTGAGCCTGGCGCCAGGTACGAGAAGGTGGCGCCTTGGATCCGTGCTGGGAGGGGGAAGGGGGCAATCCTCTGAGCCTGGCCCGCAGTGTCCTTTGGTGACCCTCGTGGCGATTGACGTGAGCCGTGCAGGGCTTTGATCGAACCTCAAAACGCAAAGCCTGGCCCGCAGTGTCGGGAGCCGAGGTTCAACACCGGTCTTTTACCAGCGGCCGGTCCCACGTACCCTAGGGCAAAGGTCTTCCGATGCCTGAGCCGGCCCAATCTCTACTGATCAGCGCGTGTTTGGGCGCATTGATTGGTTTGATCCGCCAGTGGGAGGCGCAACAGAAGAGCGACGGGGGCGGCGAATTCGCCGGCCTGCGGACGTTTGCCATAGTTTCCATGCTGGGTGCGGTGGGTGCCCACGTGACGCGGGACCATGCGCCCGGGTCGTTCGCGGTGGTGCTGGCGATCGTGGGCGGGTTGGTGGCGATGGCCCAGGTGTGGAGATCGGGTGAGGCGGCCGGCGGATATACGACGGCGGGAGCGGCCCTGCTGGCGTTCTTCAGCGGCGCCTTGGTGGTTTGGGGTGAGCGGCAGACGGCCGTGCTCGTGGCGGCCCTGACCATGCTGCTGCTGGGATTGAAGCAGCCGATCCATCAATGGACGCGCAGTTTCACGGCGCAGGACGTGCGGAGCACCCTCCAATTCGCCGCCATCACCGGAGTCATTCTTCCGCTGGTGCCCAATCGTGACCTGGGCCCCTTCAATGCCTTCAATCCGTGGTCCCTGTGGTTGATGGTGGTCCTGATCTCCGGACTGGGTTTCTTCGGCTACATCCTGGTCCGATTGCTGGGGAATCGGGCGGGAATCACGCTGAGCGGGCTCGTCGGAGGATTGGCTTCGAGTACCGCGACGACGCTGGCGTTCAGCCGACGATCGCGCGAGGACCCGGGCGAGTCTGCCAGTTATGCCTTGGCCATCGTCCTGGCCTGTACCGTGATGCTGGGCCGGGTTTTGGTGATTGCCATGGCGATCTCCCCGGCGATCGGGGCGCGCCTGTGGCTGCCCTTGCTGGTCATGTCGGTTCCCGGACTCGTTTTCGGCATCTGGATGTGGGCTGGCGGACGGCAGAAGTCGGAACCGGTGGAGGGTCCGGCGATGACCAATCCGCTGGGCTTGGGCACGGCGGTAAAGTTCGCCCTGTTGTATGCGGCGGTGAAATTCCTGGTGAAGGCGGCAACCTCGATGGAGGTGACCCAGGGGCTCTACGCCGTGAGTGCGATCGCCGGGTTGACGGATGTGGATGCCATTACCATCTCGATGTCCGACGCCGCTCGCGACGGGTCGCTGGCTGTTTCGACGGCCGCGACCGCCGTGGTGGTGGGATGCGTGAGCAACACCGTGGTGAAAGCGGGGATGGGGGCGACGCTCGGGTCGCCGGTACTGCGGCGGTTTCTCATCGGGGTTCTCGGATCCACGGTGGTGGCAGGCGGGGTGGCGGCCTTGTTTTTTCGGTAGTGGACCGGGGATAGGAGGGCGGAAGAGCGAGCGGGTTTTCGGCAATGCCGCTTGCCATGACCCTGCCGCTTCCTACCATCGCGCCAGATTGGCACGCCACCGTGAGACCTAGAGGGGATGCCGTCGTTGCATGATTCGTTCGTTCGCGTTCACCACCCAGGGTCGGCTGCATAGCCAGGACATTGCGCCGTTCCTGATGCCGACCCTGTTGTCGGATACGAATTTGTTTTTATGGGTGGATATCGAGGCGGCGACGGCGCAGGAGGGGAAGATGGTCTTGGAGGAGATCTTCCACTTTCACCCGCTGTCGATCGAGGACTGCATTTCGGAATCCCCCTCGCCGAAGGTGGAGGAGTATTTCCCGAAGGAAGAGGACAAGTTTTCGCCGTACCTCTTCATGGTGATTCACGCGGTGGATTACAGTCGGACGGACGGCGTTTTTGCCACCACGGAACTGAACTTCTTTCTCGGGAAGAATTACCTGGTGACCTATCACACCACGCCCATGCGGAGCGTGCAGATGGTGGAGGATCGGTGTCGGAAGAGCACGGTGCATGTGGCGCGGGCACCGGACCGGGTGGCGCACACGTTGTTGGACGCGATCGTGGACAACTACAAACCGGCACTGGAGGAGCTTGCGTTCGAGATAGCGGCGCTCGAGCAGAAGGTGGTGGAACGTCAGAGCAAGGAGATCATCAGCCAGATTCTCCAGGTGAAGAAGGAAGTGTTGCACCTGCGGCAGATCATTGGACCGCAGCGGGAGGTGCTGGCGCGGTTCGCGCGCGGGGAGTTCAAGCTCGTGCGGGCGCATTTGGTGCCCTACTACCGGGACGTCTACGACTCCCTGTTCACGATTGGCGAACGGGCTCAGGCCTATGCGGATTCGCTGACCAACGTGCTGCAGGTGTATGTGAACATGTCGAGCCACCACACCGGCGAGGTGATCAAGCTGCTGACGCTGATCACCGTCGTCACCACACCGCTGATGCTGGTGGGTACCTGGTACGGGATGAACTTCGAATACATGCCCGAGACCAAGACTCATTACGGCTACGTCACCGCGGTGGTCACCACCCTCGCGTCGACCGCCGCCACGTTCCTGTATTTCAAACGCAAGGGTTGGCTGTAGACGCGGGTGCAAGGATGACGAGACGCTGCGATGCCTCCTGCGAAGACCAGTTTTGTTGACAAGGTTCTCGGCCGATTGACCCGGCTGGATGCGGACAATGTGCGGGCGTTGATGCAGCGCCTGGCCGAGGAACGCAGCCTGCTGGAGACGGTGTTCAACATTGTCGAGGACGGTATCGTCGTGACCGCGGATGACGGTCGGGTCCTTTATCTCAACCAGAGTGCGGTGCGACTCCTGGGGCTGGCGGAGGGAGCCAAGGCCGAAGGACAAACCATCCAGCAACTGCTTCCGGAACTGGATTGGGAGAAGCTCCGCGCCGTGGACCAGGAAGGGGGCAGCCAGGTGGTGCGCCAGGAGTTCGAGGTGACTTGGCCCCGGCCACGGTTTTTCCGATTGTTCGCCGCTCCCATCGACGGCGAGGCCTCGGGGAGCGCGGGATTGGCGTTGATTCTCAATGACGCCACCGAGGCGAGGCAGAAGGAATTCGAGACGGTCGAGAGCGAGCGCCTGCAGGCGCTCACCCTACTGGCGGCGAGCCTGGCGCACGAGATCGGGAATCCGCTCAATGCCCTTAACATTCACCTCCAGTTGATGGAGCGCGAGATCCGGCGGTTGCGCACCGAGCTTCTCGCCATGCGAAACAACACGCCGCGGGGACCGCGTCCGCGGGCGCTGCAATTGGGGGCCGAGCAGGCGGCGTTTGCGTCCATCGACAAACTGCAACAATTCGCGGGGGTGGCGCGCGGCGAAATTGGACGACTGGACTACATCGTCAGCCAGTTCCTCCAGGCCCTGCGGCCGAGCAACCCAAAATTGCGGTCGGCCGACCTGAACCAGACGATCCGCGAGACGCTGGACCTCCTGCAGCCGGAGTTGGAGAATCGCGGCCTGTTCATCGCCGAGGAACTGGACGGGAAACTGCCCGCCGGCCACTTCGATCCCGACCAGATCAAGCAGGTCCTGGTGAACCTGATACGCAACGCGATGCAGGCCATGACCCGTGGTGGGACCCTGACTTTGGCCACCGGGCAGCACGCCGAGGGGCAATGGTTCAGCGTGGGCGACACGGGAGGGGGCATTCCGCAGGAAACCATGAACCGGCTGTTCAAGCCGTTTCACACGACCAAAAAGAAGGGCACCGGACTGGGCCTTATGATCGTTCAGCGATTGGTGCGGGCGCACCATGGGCGCATCGACGTCGAGAGCCACGTCGGCCGCGGGACGCGGTTTCGCATCTGGCTGCCCGGGCCGCCCAAAGTCCGGCTGTTGTCCCACCCCGGGGAGGACGCGTCGTGAGTCCGAATCCTCCGACCCTGCTGATTGTCGATGACGAGAAATCGACTCGGGATGGTTTGCGCCTGGCCTTGGAAGAACGTTTCGATGTGTGGGTCGCGGAGGAGGCGGGCACGGCGTTCGAGGTTCTGGAACGGGAGCGCATCGACGTCCTGCTGACCGACCTGCGCCTTCCCAAGGAAGACGGTCTTCGGCTCATCAGTCGGGCCAAGTCATTGCCCAAGCCGCCCGTCTGCATCCTGATGACGGCGTACGGGTCGGACGAGACGATCATCGAGGCGATGAAGCGTGGGGCGGATGATTACATCGCCAAGGGGCGGATGGAGATCGAGTTGTTGGAGCTGAAGATTGAGAAGGCGCTGCGATCGCGCAATTTGGAGGCTGAGAACGCCGCCTTGCACCAGCAGTTGGACGTGCGATTCGGGCTGGAGCACATCGTGGGTGACTCGCCCGCCATCCGGGAGGTCCTGGATACCGTGCGCCAGGTTGCGGATTCGCGTGCCACCGTCCTGATTCGCGGCGAGAGCGGCACCGGCAAGGAACTGATTGCCCGCGCCATTCACCAGCTCAGTCCGCGCTCGCGCGGCCCGCTCGTCACGGTGCACGGGGGTGCCTTGGCTCCGACCTTGCTCGAGAGCGAATTGTTTGGACACGAGAAGGGCGCATTCACGGGGGCGCATGAGCGGCGGATTGGCCGTTTCGAGATCGCCCAGGGTGGCACGTTGTTCTTGGATGAGATCGGCGAGATTGACGCCACGCTGCAGGTGAAGCTGCTCCGCTTTCTCGACCAGCGGACGTTCGAACGGGTGGGGTCGAGCAAGACTCTAACCGCTGACGTGCGTTTCCTGACCGCCACCCATCGCGATTTGCAGGCCATGGTGCGCGAGGGGCGGTTTCGCGAGGATTTATACTGGCGCCTGTGCGTGGTGGAGATCGTGTTGCCGCCGCTGCGTGAACGGCGTACGGACATCCCGTTGCTGGCCTCGGCATTCCTGTCCGAATCCGCGGCGGCCAACGGAAAATCGTTGGCCGGGTTCAGTCCGGAAGCGATGGAAGCGCTGCAAGCCCATGATTGGCCGGGCAACGTGCGGGAATTGCGGGCGAAGGTGGAACGAGCGGTGATTCTTTGTCGGGGCGAGGTGATTTCACTGCGGGATCTGCCCAACGACCTTCGGCGTTCCGGGGGCGGCCCGGTAGGGGGCGGGGTGGGTGTCGGTGCGGGTGCTGGTGCTGGTGCGGGATTATCGGCGGGCTATTCTGCGGGGGGGCCAGGGGCGGCGACGCCCACGGCGGGGGCAGCGGTTTCACCCGGGATTCAAGGCTCGTCCACGGTCCAGGAGGCGGAGAAACAGTTGATCATCCAGGCATTGCGGGAGACGGGGGGGAACCGGACGGAGGCGGCGCGGCGCATTGGGTTGAGCCGGCGGACGCTTCACCGCAAGCTTCACGAATACCAGTTGGAAGGTTTCTGACACATGCCACGTTTACAGGAAATCATTCATGCCCTCGAGGTCGGGTCGGGGGTTCGTTATCTTCGATGGATCGCCTTGGTGCTGGGCGTGGCGACGATCGCGGTCTTCTACGACCTCAACGAATTCCAGAACATGAAGAATGAGGAGGCGATGGATGCGGCGCAGGTGGCGCGCAACATCGCCGAGGGCCGGGGATTCACTACGCGCTATATCCGGCCCATCAGCATGAAGTTGGTGATGGACCGCCGGGAAGATCGGGATCCCTTGGTGAAGGGCGAGCATCCGGACCTGATGCATGCGCCGGTTTACCCTTTGTTTCTGGCGGCGTTCATGAAGATCCCGGGGATGTTCGATCACAGCATCGCCTCGCCGAAGGAGGGGCTGTTCCGGCGGCATCAGCCGGACCTTCTGATTACGCTGATCAACCAGGGACTGTTCTTCATCTCCATCGTTCTGACCTGGAGACTGGCTCGCCGGTTGTTCGATGGTCGTGTGGCGATGGTTACGGCGCTGGTGATGGTGGGCAGCGACTTGTTGTGGCGCTTCAGTGCCTCGGGATTGTCGACCATGCTGGCGATGGTTCTCCTGCTCGCCTTGGTGAACACGCTGCTGGCGTTGGACGCCGGTTGGCGACGCGAGCCGCCGATGGGGTTGGTCCCCTCCCTGCTGCTGGCGGCGCTGGCTGGCTTTCTCTGCGCCGCGCTGGGTCTGACGCGGTATTCGCTGGGTGTCATCCTGCTGCCAGTGATCGTGTTTCTGGCGGCGAACGTGTCGCGCTTCCGCGTGGTGATGCCACTGGTGGCGACGGTGGTGTTTCTCGGCGTGATGGCGCCGTGGTTGGTTCGCAACTGGCAGATCTCGGGAAACCCGTTTGGCATCGCCTCCTACAGCCTGGTGCAGGAGACCTCGCAGTTCACCGGAAACTGGCTGTCGCGCACGCTGGATCCTGACGTATCGAAGGTGAATCGAGACGACATCGTGCGTAAGGCGTTTGTCGGTGCGGGCCAGTTGCTGCAGGAAGATCTCCCGCAGATGGGGGGCAGCTGGCTGGTGGCGTTCTTCCTGGTGGGCTTGCTGGTGCCCTTTGTGGATCCGGCGCGCAAACGTCTGCGCTGGTTCACACTGGGCACGATCGGGATCCTGGGTCTGGCGCAGATCCTGGCGCGCACCCACCTGTCGTCGGACGTTCCGCAGATCAACTCCGAGAACCTGCTCGTCCTCATGACGCCGCTGGTCTTCATGTACGGCGCGGCGCTCCTGGCGTTGCTGGTTTACAGCCTCGACGTCGTGGTCGAGGCATGGCGCAACGTCATTCTGGGAGCGGCCGTGATTCTCTTGTGGTTGCCGCTGTTGGTGACCTTCGGTCCACCCCGCAACATCCCGCTCGCCTATCCTCCTTATTACCCGCCAACGATTCAGCGGGTGGCGCACTGGTTCGAGCCGGGCGAACTGATCATGACCGACATGCCCTGGGCGGTGGCTTGGTACGGCAATCGACAGGCGGTGCTCCTGACTTCGACGCCCGACAAGGAATTCCTGGATCTGAGCGATTGGCAGAAGGCGGTCAATGGTCTTTACCTGACCCGGATCACGATGGATCAACGATTCCTGACCGACTGGGTGCTCAACGCGGTGAAGTGGGGTCGGTTCATCATCGAGATCCTGACCAAGGGCGAGGTTCCCAAGGGATTTCCGTTGCGCAAATCACCCGCATTCATGACGACGTTTCCCGACCACCTCCTTTTGGCGGATCGCATTCGTTGGCAGGAGTCCGGGCCCATCGCACCGCCCAAGAGCCTTAACTCGAAGGACCCTGAGGCGGCCAAGAAAACGGAGCAGGAAACGAGTGCCAAAGGAAAGAAGCCTTGAGCCACGGTGAGATCACGAGAGTTTCGACCTCGACCGTCGCGGACGGTGCGGCGAAGGGCCGCATCCTGGTCATCCGCGGTGGAGCGATCGGGGACTTCATTCTGACCCTGCCGGTGTTCGCGGCATTGCGGTCGGGGTTTCCCGGCGTGGCCCTCGAGGTGCTGGGCTACCCACACATCGCGCGCCTGGCGGCGGTGGGCGGCCTGGTGGACGCGGTCCATGCAATCGAGGGGCGGTCGTTGGCCGGTTTCTTCGCTCGCGGGGGTGATCTTGATCCTCGAATGGCGGCGTTCTTTTCCGAGTTTGCCCTGATCATTTCGTTTCTTTACGACCCCGACGAAATTTTCCGAAGCAACGTCGCCGCCTGCACGCCCGCCCAATTCATGAGCGGACCGCACCGGCCGGATCCCGAGGGGCCGCATGCCTGCGACGTGTTTCTTCGCACCCTGCAGCAATTGGCGATTTTCGAGGCGGACGGCACGCCGCGATTGCGACCCGAGGCCGCGCCTGTTGGGTCGGGGCGCTGGGTGGCGATGCATCCTGGGAGCGGTTCAGAAACCAAGAACTGGCCCGAGCGTCGGTGGGCGGAGCTGGTTCGGCGTGTGGTGGATGACACCTCCTGCCGGGTCCTGCTGGTGGGTGGAGAAGCGGAAGGGGACCGCTTGGATCGTCTGAGCCGGGGCCTGCCGCCCGAGCGGGTGTTCGTGGCCCGTCAACTGCCGCTGGATGCGCTGGCCGCGCGCCTGGCAGCGTGCGAGCAGTTCGTCGGACACGATTCAGGGATCACCCACCTGGCGGCTGCCGTGGGTGTGCCGTGCCTGGTTTTGTGGGGCCCGTCGCCACTGGCGGTGTGGCGGCCGCGGGGCAAGGAGATCCTGGTCCTCCAGGACGACACCGGACTTGCCGGGATGTCGACCGACAGTGTCTGGGAAGTGTTGCGCTCCCGCCTGGCGGCGCTGGCGCCCGCTTCCCTTGCCCCGGCGAAAGAATGAGTTCCCCCGCTGGCTCCCGTCGCGTTCTGTGGGTGGATCACGTCCGTCGCATTCTCGGCGGCGCGGAGGTGAACCTGGTGGAGCTATTGACCTCGGGCCAACCGCCTGCGCCGTGGAACTCCACCGTGGCCTGTTCTCCGGATGGGCCGTTGCACACTGCCCTGGCGGTGGCGGCGGTGGATCGGCGTGCCTTTGGATTCGACGACGCGCTGGGTGGACTGCGGTTGGTGGGGACCCGGTTTCCGCTGGCGGGCGCGATACGGAGTTTGCGGGCCTTGTCGCGAGCCCGGACGGCCTTGCGGCAATTGATCGCGGAGGTGCGGCCCGACGTGGTGGTGTCCTGCACGAACAAGGATCATTTCGCGGTTTGGCCCGCTTGTCGCGCGGCCGGTGTGCCATCGGTGTGGTGGGTCAACGACATCGTGTCGGGCGACTTCTTTCCCTGGGCAGCGCTGCAAGCATTTCGCCACCAGGCGCGTCGGGGTGCCGATCGATTGGTGGTGGTTTCGGAATACGCCCGGCAGGCCCTGTTGCGGTTGGGATTGGCGCCCGAACGGGTGGTGGCCATTCACAACGGCATTCCGCTGGAGCGGTATTGTCGGCATCCGCGGGGCACCCTGCGGCGCATGTTGAACCTACCCGAGAACGAATTGCTGATAGGAGTCCTGGGACGGTTTACGCCCTGGAAAGGCCAGGAATTGTTCGTGCAACTGGCGGAGGCGTGGTGTCGGGACTCGGCGCGCGGCCATTTCGCACTGATCGGCCATGCCTTCAACGAGGATCAGCCCTTCGAGGCGCGTCTGCGCGAATTTGTTCGCGAGCGAAAGCTGCGGAACCGGGTTCATTTCGTTCCCTTTCAGCGCGAGGTGGCGGCGGGTCTGAGTGATCTTGACCTGTTGCTGCATACCTCGCTCAAACCCGAGCCTTTCGGACGGGTCATCATCGAGGCCATGGCGGTGGGTGTTCCGGTGATCGCAGCCAAGGCTGGCGGTGTTCCTGAAATCATCGACCATTGGCGTAACGGTTTGCTGGCCGAACCCGGCGATGTCGCGAGCTATCGCGAATGCCTGGCAAGGGTGGTCCAGGACGATGCCTTGCGGGCCACACTGGCGGAGGCGGGTCGTGAGACGGTGACCCGTCGATTCCCGGTCACGCGAGTTCGCACGGATTTCGATCGTCTTTTTGAGGGCCTTCGTTGATGCGCTTTGTCTGTGTCAGTCTCGGGTATCACCCGGATGTCGTGGGAGGCGCATGGCGCGTCGCCGCCGAACAGGCTGCGGGTTTGGCCCGCCGCGGGCATACCGTTGAAGTGGTGACCGTCGACCCCGCCGGCAACCTGCCGCCGGTGGAAGTGCGGGAGGGCGTCCGCATTCGACGCTATCGGAGTGGCACGGGTCATTTTTATCGCAAGTGGTTGGCGGACAATCGCAGCGCCGAGGCTTTGATTCGGGAATGTCTGAGGGCAGCACCGGACCCGTTCCTGCTGATCCAGCACCATGCCTACCTGGGGCCCGCCGTGTCGGGGGTGAATGCTCCGATTCTGCACGTCTTTCATGGACCCTGGTCGGAGGAGTATCGATTCGCGTCGCGCGCTGGCGGTCGTTCCTGGGCGCGGCGTCTGCTGGATCGGGTCATTCCGCTCCTGTTGCATCGGGTTGAACGGCGCGCGCTCGGTCGTGCCGGACGGATTGTCGTGTTGAGCGACCATTTCCGGAAGAACCTGGCACGCTGGCATCCCGGTGTAGGAAACGGCAGCATCGAGGTGATCCCTGGCGGCGTGGATTTCCAGCGGTTCCGGGTTCCATCGGAGCGCGGGTCGCTGAGGGCGGCGTGGGGTTTGGACGAGAGCGCCTTTTTGTTCGTCGCCATGCGCCGCTTGGATCCGCGGATGGGATTGGACGTGCTGATCGACGCCTTTGCGCGGTTGGCACCGGAGGGCGGGCGACGTCCGCTGCTTTGGTTGACCGGGAAAGGACCTGCTGAGGCGGCCTTGGCGGAACGGGTTCGCGTCCTGGGTTTGGGGGCATCGGTGAAGCTGCTTGGGTTTCTGCCGGAAGCGGATCTTCCGCGGCTATTGGGGGCGGCGGACGCCACGGTGATGCCGTCGTTGGACCTTGAAGGATTTGGATTGGCGACGGCGGAGTCGCTGGCGTGTGGGACTCCGGTACTGGGATCACGGGCAGGGGCAACGCCGGAGTTACTGGAGCCGCTGGATCACGGATTGCTTTTTCCCTCGGGCGACACGGAGGCCCTCGCTGCCTGTTTGGGGCGCGTTTTTCGGAATCCGGGAGTATTGCCGGCGCGTGGGCAATGCGCGGAGTATGCGCGGCAGCGGTTTTCGTGGGAACACCAGGTCGGTGCCTGCGAACGGGCCGCTGGCGACCTGGCCGCGGTCGTGCGCGACGCATGAACATCCTTGTCCTTGGAAAGTACTATCCGCCCTATTTCGGGGGCATCGAGACGCTCACGCGCCATTGGTGCGAGGGCTTTGTGCGTCTGGGTGGCCGAGTGCGTTGCGTGGTCGCCAACGACCGTCCGCGCACGCATCGGGAAACCGTGCAGGGCGTCGAGGTCCAGCGGATGGCTCAATTCGGGACCCTGTTGTCGACGCCGGTTTGTCCGGGATACCTGCGGGCGGCACGGGCACCGGCCGACGTCATTCAGGTGCATTTTCCGAATCCACTGGCGGACGTGACCCTGCTGCTGGGGCGCCGTTCGACGCCGTTGGTGGTGACGTACCACAGCGACATCATACGGCAGGCGGGCTTGATGGGATTGTACCGGCCGCTGCTGGACTGGCTGTTGAGGCGGGCGACGAAGATTGTGGTGGCGACTCCGCCGCAGTTGGAGCATTCACCGGTGTTGTGCCGTCATCGATCGCGATGTGAGGTCATACCCTTTGGATTGGATTTGGCGCGATTTGAGGCGGTGACCGAAATTGCGCCGGAGATTGCGGCGGCTCGGCGCGCGGCTGGGGATCGGCCGGTCCTTTTGAACATCGGGCGATTGGTGGGGTACAAGGGGCAGCGGTACCTGATCGAGGCGATGCGGCGCTTGGATGCGGTGGCTTGGTTGGTGGGAACCGGGCCGCTGCGGGCGGAATTGGAGACAGTGGCGGCTGAGGCCGGGGTGGCGGATCGAGTTCGATTCTGGGGCGAGGTGGACGACGAATTGCTGCCGTCGATGTTGCATGCGTGCGACGTGTTTGTGCTGTCGTCGATTACGCCCAACGAGGCGTTTGGACTGGTGCAGGTGGAGGCGATGGCCTGCGGGAAGCCGGTGATCAGTTGTCAGTTGAATTCCGGTGTTCCGTATGTGAACCAGGACGGAACGACGGGTTTGGTGGTGCCACCGGGCGATGCGGAAGCGCTTGCCTTCGCGGCGCAAAAGCTGTGCGCTGATCCCGGTCTGAGGCGGGCGCTGGGCGAAGGAGGCAGGCGCCGTGCGAAGGCCGAGTTCTCGTTGGAACAAATGGTACAACGGTACTGGAATCTTTTTGAGCGTGTCAGGACGAGGTCGGGCACCGCATGAGGACCTATTTCACCATGCTGCTGCTGGCGATGGTGGTGTCGTTTGTGGCGACGCCCATCGCGAGCCGATTGGCGTTTCTCATTGGGGCGGTCGACCGGCCCGATCCGCGCAAGATCCATCGTGAACCGACGGCGCGACTCGGGGGATTTGCGGTGGCCGCGGGATTCTGTGCTCCCATTCTCGCGTTGTATTTCCTGGATAACCGCGTGGCCCAGGTGTTTCAGGCGAACGAAAGTCTGATTCTGGCGCTCATCTTCTGCGGATTGACGATGTTCGCGGTGGGAGTGGTTGATGACGTGGTGGGCATCTCCGCTGGCAAGAAACTGGTGCTGCAAATCATCGTGGCCATCGGAATGTATTGGGGAGGGTTCCGGATCAACGAGTTGAGTACTCCGTTGGGTCCGACGTGGCAATTGGGTTGGCTGAGCGGCCCCATCACGGTGATTTGGATCGTGGGTTTGACCAACGCCACCAATCTATTGGACGGCATGGACGGCCTGGTGGCGGGTGTGGCGGCGGTACTGGCGGTGTCATTGGCCATGATCAATATCCTGGGCGGGAACAGCGTGGTCGCATTGCTGACGTTCTGCCTCGCCGGTTCGGCCCTGGGTTTCCTGCCGTACAACTATTCGCCCGCGCGGATCTTTCTGGGCGACAGTGGAAGCCTGTTTCTTGGACTGGTGATGGCGGGGATCAGTACGATCTCCTTGTTCAAGGCGGCCACCGCGGCCCTCGTCTTGGTTCCGTTGCTGTTGTTCGGATTGCCCTTGTTCGACACGACGCAGGTGGTGATCGGCCGGTTGCGGCGTGGGCAGCACCCGTTCTCACCCGACAAGACGCACGTTCATCACAAACTTCTGCGGCTGGGTCTGAATCAGAAAGAGGCGGCCTTCTTCCTCTATGTGATCAGCATCTTCCTCGGCATTGCCGCCATCATCCTGAGCAAATATTCCAATCGCAGTGTCTTCGTCGGCCTGCTCGTCGTGGGAGGACTGATTGGTGCCAGTTTGCTGGCTTGGTCGTGGCACCTGCGCGATCGCCGCCGTCCGCCGGAGGACCCCGTACCTCGTCCCGACGCATGATGACGCTGGAAGAAGCGTTGGACCGCATCCTCTCGTCCATCAACCCTTTGCCGGAGGAAGTGGTTGCCATCTCGGAGGCGGTGGGCCGGGTGCCGACGCAGGCCCTGCTGGCTCCGACGGATTTGCCCCCGTTCGACAATTCGGCCTTCGACGGCTACGCCGTGCGGAGTGTTGATGTGGCGCGTGCTTCGAAGGAGAACCCGGTAATTCTGGAAGCGACCGGTTCGGTCAAAGCGGGTGAAGCGCCCGTCGAAATCGTCGGGCCGGGCACCTGCATGCGGATCCTGACGGGTGCGTTGCTTCCTGCCGGCGCCGATGCGGTAGTGATGCAGGAGGACACAAGGATTCCCAGGGAAGGCGTGGTGGAAGTTCTGGACGCGGTGAAGGCTTGGGAAGGGGTCCGCATGGCCGGTGACGATGTCCGTCGCGGAGCGGTGCTGGCGGATGCGGGCGAAGCATTGCGTCCGGCCCACATGGGACTTCTGGCAGGTTCGGGCTTTGCCAGGATCGCCGTCCACCGGCGGCCTCGCGTGACTTTGCTATCGACTGGCAACGAGTTGATTCCCCTCGGCGGAGTCCTGAAGCCGGGCCAGATCTACGATTCGAACAGCCTGCTGATGCGCGCTTTGGCCGATCAGGACCGCCTCCCGATCGTGCACACAGGCCACATCCCGGATACCCTCGAACAGACCATGGCTGAACTGCACGACGCGGCACGGCAGGCGGACGTGGTGGTGACGACGGGAGGGGTATCGGTTGGGGACGCGGATTTCGTGAAGCCGGCGATGGCCGCGCTGGGGGGATCGCTGGATCTATGGCGCATCGCGATCAAACCGGGTAAGCCGTTTGCCTTTGGCCGCTTGGGAGCGGCGTATTGGTTTGGTTTGCCTGGCAACCCGGTATCGGCGTTCGTCACCTGGTGGCTCCTGGTGCGCCCTGCGCTGCGTCGTCTTATGGGCAGGCGGTCGACCCGGGGACGTCGGGTCTTGGCCTGCCTGGCGGAGCCGGTCGCGAATCGCGGCGATCGCCGGCATTTCATCCGCGTGCGCTTTGACGACGCAGGGAAGGTGCGCTTGGCCGGAGTTCAGGCCTCGCACGTGCAGTCCAGTTTGGCGATCGCCGATGCCTTGCTCGACATGCCTCCCGGCGCGCATTGGGAGACGGGTCGCGAAGTGATGGTCGAATGCGTGGATTGAGAGCCATTCCCGCTTATTTCACTGCCATCCTTCGCGGGGCCAATCGGCCCTTGCACCTCAGGCCTGGGCTTGCCGGCTAAAACACGCGGGAAGGAATGCGTGTATCGTGCTTCTGCTGGAAGAGCTGCATCGGCTTCAGAGCCGGGGCGGGTTCTGTCCGGTCGTTGGGGCGGATGGGATTCCGCGTCACCGCGAGGTCCACTTCCACCGGGCGCAAAGGCAATGCCATGGCACGGGAGGCACCGATGGCTTCCGGGGCGTTGGCCACGCCAGCGTCGCGGCTTCCGAGCACTTCCGAAACACTGCGATTGGCACCCCCGCTCAGGCGATCGGCGGGATTCGCAGAGCCGGCGACCGGGGCGCCCCCGCTGCGCACGACAGAATTGACCGATCGGCTGGTGCCGGGAAGTCCCGTATTGAACAGGCGTCGAAACGATTCCATCGACTGGTTCTGGGCCTTGACCGCCGCCCGGTCCGCGTCGTCGAGGTAGTTTCGCGGACCCGTGCGGTTGAAATCCAGGAACGTATCGCGGCCGCCTTCGCGGTTGTCGCGTTTGGATACATTCGAATCTCCGATGCGAAGGTTGAGGCTTGGCAGAAAGCCCGAGTCCTTTTCGTCGGACCCTTCAAAGTTATCACGATCAGTGCCGTCATCCCGATCCCGGTCCCGTCGAAACCGGCTGTCGCGATCATCGCGATCGAGTGTCGACCGATCGTCATAGCGGAAGCTGGATCTCTCGGAATCCTCCTTATCGGAACCGAACCCGCCACGATCCTGGCGGTCGAAGAGATCATCGATACCCAGGGTGGTTTCGGAGCCGCGAGGACGCAGTGGATCGTTGCCGGACAAGCTGTCTTCTCCGCCATCGTTGCGCTGGAGGAGGGCGCCGCGTTCGAGAAGTTCCTGGAGGGCGCGGGTCTGATTGACCTGGTCCGGGGCCGGAAGCCCGGCGCCGGCGGGTATATCGTTTTGAGGTCCCAGGTCGCGGCGTTGGAAATTGAATCGGCGTTCGCCCAGGTCGCGTTCGGTGAGAGGCTTGACCGGCGCGGATTCCGCGGGCGTGGTGAACTCGATCTTTTCGCCCTGGGCCATGGCCGGCGACGCGCCGCACAACAACGTGAGCGCAAATACCAAGCGTGTGGCCGATGTCCGCGACGAGTGCATCGAAGGTTCGACTGCCTACATAGCCCTTGAAGAGCGGTCCGTCAAAGGCCAACTCCGCGAAGAGCCAGGAAGAGGAGCAGGAACGGGGACCAAGAGGTGGTCTCGCGCAGAGTCTCGGAGCAGCTGAAGCGCTGAGAAGGAGACGAAAAGAACGGGGGACCGAGGGCATTCTCTCCGTGAATCGGCAACTCCGCGCGATGCGGATTCGGTTCGTTGTCTTCTTCGACCCC
>JAEUHG010000242.1 GCA_016795425.1 Verrucomicrobiales bacterium | reverse complement strand
TCTGGAGCGCGCGGAAGAGTTTCGGTGCGTAGTAGTAGATCGTGCGGTGGCCCTGGCGGCAGGCTTGGTGTGCCAGGGCGCAAGCGAGGTAGGTCTTTCCGGAGCCGGTGGGCCCGGTGATGAGGCAGTTGCGGTGCTCCTCGATCCAGCGGGAGGCGCGCAGTTGTTCGATCTGGGCGCGCTTGAGCCGGGTGGTCAGACCGCGGTTTTCCTTCCAGAGCCACTGCCGTTCGACCAGGAGGGCGAAGCGCTCTTCGAAGTCGAGATCGGTGATGTCGCGCTGACGGCGTTGTTCTTCGAGAGCCTGCGCCATGCCGTCGAGACGCAGGGCGCGGAGTCTTTCGAGGGTGGGTTGAGGGAGCATGGGATCGGGGTTTTCAGGAGTAATAGGGACTGCCGCGGAGGTTGGGGTGAGCCGGACTGGGCAGCGGGAGTTCCGGCTCGACAGGTTGTTGGTCGAGATGGTTTTGGAGGATGGACTGGACGCTTTGGTAGGAGCAGGTGCCGTGGTGCAGGGCACGGCGGCAGGCGGCCTCGAGGCGGGCGTTGCCGACGCCTTTGGCGAGGCGGATGATGCCCAAGCAGGAACGATAGCCCTGCTCGGGATGGGGACGTTCGGCCAGGATGCGCTCGACCAGGCGGGCGCAGTCGGGACCAATGGTGTGGGCCCATTGGACGATACGTCCGGGCGTCCATTCCAGATAGCGCTGGTGGGCCTTGGGACGGTGCTCCTCCAGGGTGGAATGACGGCCGCGGACGTGGCTGCGGGGATGAAGAGCGACGCGCTTGCCCTGGTGAAAGAGTTCGACGGTGGTGGCGCTCAGACGAACGTCCACGCGCTCGTGGATCAGGGTGTGGGGAACGCTGTAGTAGTGATGATCGACGACGGCATGGTAGTCGATGTTCACGCCCGCCGAGGACCAAGTGGCGACCTCGAAGGGAGTGGTGGGCAGTGGGAGTAATTGGGAGCGTTCGTGGCGTTCGAACCATTCGTCGCGGGAGCCCTCAAGCTTCTGGAAGGGCTGGGCGTTGAGCTTGGCGAGCAAGGGGCGGATCGCCTCGTTGAGGGCGCCGACGCTGAAGAAGCGCTGGTCGCGCAAGACGGCGAGGATCTGGCGTTCGGCGATCAGCACCCCCGCCTCGGCCTTGGCCTTGTCGCGTGGCTTCTTGATGCGCGCCGGGATGATCACGGTGCCGTAGTGCTGGGCCATCTCCTGGTAGGTGCGATGCAGGAGGGGTTCGTAACGACAGGGCCGTTGCACGCCGGTCTTGGGATTATCGGGCACGGTGACCCTGGCGACCCCGCCAAAGGAGGCGTACGCGTGAGAGTGGGCGGCGATCCAGGACTCCAGCTTCTCGTCGGCGAACGCCTCGGCGTAGGTGCGGTTGCTGGCGCCCAGGACGGCGACGAACAGATGCGCCTGGGTCACCTCACCCGAAATGGGATCGTGGATCGGGACCGTCTGGCCGGCCCAGTCGACGAAGAGTTTTTCGCCGGGCACGTGGGTCTGCCGGAGCACCGGTTCCAGCGTCGCGGCCCACGCGCGGTAGCGTTCACAAAACCGGCTGTACCGGTAGCCCTCGGGATGCACCTGGCGGTATTCCTGCCAGAGCAACTGCAAGGTGACGCCCTTGCGGCGGAGTTGTTCGTGAACGGCCACCCAATCGGGAACCGCCTTATCCGGCGTCGGTGCTGCGGGCGGTTCGGTGGGCGGGCACGCCAGGAATCTTTCCTGGAGTCGGGCCTCGTCGAGTTCCTCGGGTAGAGGCCAGGGAATCTGCGCACGGGCGGCGCGTTGGAGATAATCCCCGACGGTGCTGACCGGCAGGCGGCAGCTGCGGGCGATTTGCCGCACCGAGAGGTGGTGTTCGTATCGGAGTCGCAGGACTTCTTTGATCGAGCGCATGGATAGTGGGCGTCGGGCCATGCGCGCGTTCGTACCTGACCCCGAGGGGGCCGGCCGACCGCCAACATGGCGCGTTATCCAGCGCCGCTCCGCTTCCCGATGACCACCGGGCTTCCGGGTCAAACCGGACGCCCGTTCCGACGCAAATCGGACACCTGTTCCAATCCAATCCGGACACGCCGACGGGCGAAATCGGACACCATTACGGGGCTACCCCAAAACTGTCCGAT
>JAEUHG010000212.1 GCA_016795425.1 Verrucomicrobiales bacterium | reverse complement strand
CCCTTTCGAAGCCGCCAAAAATCGTCGAGTTCGCATCGGGGCCGGTGGCGGCGCGGCGGATCGGACCCAACGTGCTCACGTTGGATTATGTCGATGTTTCCGTCGGCGGGGAGTTGGTGCGCGACCAGTACTTCTATGCCGCCAATCAGTTTGTTTGGAAGAAGCAGGGCATGGACCGCAATCCCTGGGACAGCGCGGTGCAGTTCGAGGATGAATTGATTCGAAGGAAATTCCCTGCCGATAGCGGCTTCGAGGTTGTCTATCGCTTCACCATCGAGGGTTCGGTGCCCAAGGATCTGGCCATCGTCGTGGAGCGTCCTGACCTTTACCGTGTCGAATGCAATGGACACCCGGTGCAAGGCCAGGCTTCGGACTGGTGGTTGGACCGTGCCTTTGGACGTTTGGCAATCGCCGGAGCGGCGCAGCTCGGCTCCAATGAGGTTCGTTTAAAGGCCCAACCGTTCCAGATCCTGCACGAAATCGAGCCGGCGTATCTGTTGGGGAGCTTTCGACTGAGGTCGGCGGATCGGGGCTGGGTCGTGGTGCCGGACGCTCCCGTCGAGATCGGGTTGGGGGGCGACGCGTCCGGTTGGAACCAACAAGGACATCCCTTCTACGCCGAGGGTGTGGCCTATCATCACACCTTTCAGATCTCGGACCGGACTGGGCAGTACCGGTTGACCCTGCCCCGCTGGTATGGCGCGGTGGCCAAGGTGGAGGTCAACGGTCACGACGCTGGCTGGGTGTCGGCGCCGCCCTGGGATTGCGAGGTGACCCGGTGGATCCAACGAGGTGAGAACCACGTCGAGGTGACCGTCATTGGGACGTTGAAAAACACCCTCGGCCCGCACCACGGCAACCATCGCCTGGGCAGTGCCTGGCCGGGTATGTTTCAGAACGGACCCCAATCGGGACCACCCGAGGGATCCCGTTATGCGACTGTGAGTTACGGCTTGTTTCAGCCGGCGGTTCTGCGGCGTTTGACCCCAGTTCCTTAAGGTGCCGGTGAGGGACGATCTTCGAACCTTACCCGGCTAGGTTCGCCCGCCCTCCCGGCGCTGTGAGCGGGGAGGGACGGGCGACCCGACGCGGTGGACCGCGACGTTCCTCGCGAGGTCCAGCCTCCTTGGCGTACTGAGATAACGGAAGATAGGGGCAAAATCTTTCAGGAATAATTTGGGAAAATGCGAGGAGCGGAGGTCCCGTCCGGATCTTGCCCGGTTTCCCCTTCCAATGCTTGGCTCTCCCCGTGCCCGCCCCATCCCGTCGCGCCGAGGCCGTCCAATTGCCGATCATCCCGCAAGTCGCGGACTGGATTCGGCAGCATCCCGGCACCTTGTCGCTGGGACAAGGTGTCGCGGGTTATGCGCCGCCGCCCCAGGCATGGACCGAGTTGCTGCGCCTACGGGAACAACCCGCTCTCCACCGTTACCAACCGGTCGGCGGATTGCCGGAGCTGACCCAGGCGCTCGCCGAGCGATGGCTTCGTCGGTCCGGGGTCGCACTCGGCGATGAGCGCTGCCTGATGGTGACTGCCGGCGCCAATGCCGCCTTTCTGCAGGCCATCCTGGCGATTTGCGATCCGGGGGATGAAGTGATCCTTCCCGTCCCATACTACTTCAATCAGGAGATGGCCCTGGCTCTTGCCAATGTCCGACCCGTCCTGGTGCCGACGGACGCCCAATACCATCCCGATCTCGACCGTCTTCGCGCGGCCGTCACGGCGCGCACCCGCGCTGTGGTGACGGTGTCGCCCAACAATCCGACCGGCGCGGTTTATCCGGAGAGATGTCTGCGCGCGATCAACCAATTCTGTGGGGAACAGGGACTGTTCCACCTCAGCGACGAGACTTACGAGGACTTCGTTTACGATGGGGCGCGGCATTTTTCACCGGGATCCTTTGCCGGTGCCGCGCCGCATACCATCAGTCTGTACTCCTTCTCGAAAGCCTATGGCTTTGCCAGTTGGCGGGTGGGGTACGGCCTGTTTCCAGCCAACCTGCTGGAGTCGCTGCGCAAGATTCAGGATACGCACATGATTTGTCCGCCAGTGGCTTCCCAGTTGGCGGCCCTGGGCTGCCTCCAGGCGGGGGAGGCCTGGCTCAAGGAAAAGGTGGCGGGACTATCCGTGGTGCGGCGCCACGTCCTTGCGGGTTTGGAGGATCTGCGAAAGGCCGAGCTGATCCGATCAGCGCCGGCCGAGGGCGCCTTCTACGTCCTGGTCACCCTTCCTCGGGGGGGCGATGCCTTGGAGCTCACCCACCAATTGATTCGCGAGCATCGGGTGGCGGTGATTCCCGGGACGGCCTTCGGGGTCAGCGACGAGTGCTGCCTGCGCCTGGCTTATGGAGCCTTGGAACCCGCGTCGGTGCCGGAGGCAGTCGGGCGCTTCGTCGTGGGCTTGCGTCGGATCCTGGCCGGTTCCCGAGCCCCTTGAGGATGTTCCACCATCCATAAACCGAGGCGGGATTGCCCTGTCTCAGCGCGACAGGGCCCACCTGATTTGGAAATGGATCCAGTCCGGTGGCCCTCGGTGAACGGGTTCAGTCTTGGATCGGGCGGAGTCGGCAACGAAAGACGTGCTGGGTCTTGGTGAGTTGGAAGCCGAGCGACTGGTAAAAACCGTGGGCTTCTGCACGCTTGATTTGGCATCGAACCGAGACTTCGACAGCCCCCTGGCTTTGGCCCCACTGTTGCAGTTGGCGAACCAGCATCGTTCCGAGTCCGCGCCGCTGAAACCGCTGGCCAATGATCAGCCCGCCGATTTCCACACGATAATCGGACTCCACCAGTTGCGTGAGGAACCCGTGAATCCAACCGGCGATCTCCCCGGGCGCCTGAACCGCGACCAGCAAATGGTGGCTTGGGTCCTTGAGGATTCTCGACAACCGCGCTGCCGTGGTCTTGGGATCGGCCGGATAACCGAGTTCGGCGGACAAAGCGGCGATTGCTTCGGCATCCGAGGCTTCGGCCACTCTTGATCCCGTCGAGTTCATCGAATCGAGCCCGCGTGATGGCTGGATCGGCAAGGCTAGTCGTTGATTGCCTGCATCACCAACCGACGGAATCGATCGCCGGTCTCGTCGGAAACGTTCCCCTGGGTTTGTTTCATGAGCACCCCGATGACCTGTTCCTTGGGGTCGGCAAAATACTGGGTGTTGAAATAGCCGCCCCAATCGAAGGTCCCCCGACTGCCGCGCCCGCCTTTGTCTTGTCCGGATTGAGTCAACACGCCGAAGGCTAGACCGTAATAGCTGTCACCGGGCTTGCCTCCGCTCATCAGGTCGCCGGTGTGATTGGCCAGAATGGTGTCGACTGTCGTGCGGCTCAGGACGCGTTGGCCAGCGAGCGTTCCTCCGTTGAGATACATTTGCAGGAACGTGGCGTAGTCATAGGCGCTACTGGAAAGTCCTGCTCCGCCGGAATAGAACGTTTTGGCGCCCTTGATGGGGTAGTCCGGATCATAGAAGGTGACCGGGAATCGGACCCATTGGCCGTTCTCCGGCTTCTGAACGGCAACCAGTCGACTGGCCTTGTTTTCCGGAAGGTAGAACGCTGTGTCTCGCATCCTGAGCGGACCGAACAGTCGGGATTGTAGAAACTCGGCGAAGGTCTGGCCGGAGACGACTTCGATGAGGTAGCCGAGCACATCGAGGCCTTCGCTATAGGTGAATTTCTCCCCGGGGTGGTGGTGCAACGGGAGGCGGGCCAGCTTTCGCACACTCTCGCCGATGGTCACCGCCTCGGTGGTGAACAAGTCCGTGACGCCGGCTTTCTTGTAGAGGTCCCTGAAGCGTTCATCGCCATCGATGACCCCGTAGCCGATCCCTGAGGTGTGGGTGAGCAGGTGACGGATGGTGATCTCTCCACGGGCGGGCTCGGTGGCGAGCGCGCCGGTTGAGGCATCGTACGATTTTAGAATCTGCGGATTCTTGAACTCCGGGACGAATTTCGAAATGGGATCGTCGAGCCGAAACCGGCCTTCCTCCCACAGGATCATCACCGCCGTCGCAGTGATCGCCTTGCTCTGCGACGCGATGCGGAAGATGTCGTCCCTTTGCAGAGTGCGTTGGGCCGCGTTGTCAGCCGAGCCATAAGCCTTGTAGTAAACGATCTTTCCATGGCGGGCGACCAAGCCAACGACTCCGGGGATGGAAGACTTCGCCACCGCGCTCGAGAGAAGTTCGTCGATGCGTGCCAATCGTTCGCTGGACATGCCCACCGTCTCCGGGCGGGCCTCGGCGAGGGCACCTGTGCTGCGCCGAACGGCAGCAGGAGAAGGAACAGAAAGAGTACCGATCGCCAGAAGGGTCAGCGTGAGTAGATGACGATGCACCCGTGGGTTCGCCATGACGCGGGAAAGCATGCGGAGAGGGTAGGCGGCGACCGAGAAATGGGAAGTCACCAGTTCACGGCGAGGTCCATTGTGGCCTCAAATTCCTGCGCGACAATTCGGTCGGCTTTGGGCAGGAAGACGGGAATGGCACGAGGCGCGGGCATGGTGCGGTGCTGTGTCCGCGTCTCCACTTGGAAACTCTCTCGTGAATTCTCCGATCCCACGTCATGGGTTATCCAGGGTGCTCTCCAAATTGGGGTATTGTTCCAGGGCCGAGGCACGCCGACTCATCCTCGCCGGTCAGGTGGAAGTGAACGGCAGGATCTGTCTCGACCCCGAGCGGCCGACCCTCCAGGGGCGGGAGGTCCTTCGGGTGGCAGGGGAAGTGGTCCAGTCCCAGCCGAAAGTATATTTGATGTTGAACAAGCCGAGAGGCTTGGTCACCACGGCGTCCGATGAAAAGGGGCGTGCCACCGTCTTTCAATGTCTGCATGCGGACCCTTGGGGCTCTCCGGCGTTGATGGGCAACGCATCGTCGGACGCGGTGGACTTTACGAGCCACCGGCACGGTCCGATCTCTGCTCCATGCCTGGTCCACCTGTCTCCTGTTGGGCGTTTGGACCAGGCTTCCGAAGGGTTGTTATTGTTCACCAATGACACTGCCTGGGCGGCTCACCTTACCGATCCCAGGCAGGCCGTGGAGAAGGTCTACCACGTTCAAACGGATCGACGTCTGGAGCCTGAGGTGCTGAGGCGCTTGATGAATGGGGTGGAAACGCTGGATGGCGAACGGTTGAGTGCCACTCGGGTTCAATTGCTGCGAGAGGGACCGAAGCGCTGCTGGCTGGAGGTCGTCCTGAGCGAGGGCCGAAACCGGCATATCCGACGTCTTCTGGAGTCGGTCGGTGCCCAGGTCGATCGCTTGATCCGCATTCGCATCGGGGCGCTCGAGCTCGGACACCTTCCCAAGGGGCGGTATCGGTGGTTGACCCGGGCGGAAACCGTGGCGCTCGGTCCCAGTTGAACCGGTCCGGACTTTCCCCGGGCTCCATCCCATGGACCACCGTTGTCCACCCCGTCGGGCGACCCTGAGCGCGTGTCGGGATTCCCGGGTGGGGACAACATTCCAGTTTCCAGCCCGGTTTCGACAGATAAGGTAGTATGACCGGGTCGGATCCGGCACCGGAGCCTATGCCCACAGCCGCGAATGTGATCGATCTGCGCCGGATGCTGTCCGAGCGCTTTCCGGAGGCCCACGCGGGCCTCGAAGAACGGCCGCTCCAGTGCCTGTCCACGGGTGTGCCCGGCTTGGATCAGGTCCTTGGTGGGGGATTGCCGAGGGGTGAACTGACCGAGTTGGTGGGGGATGGGGACGGATCCGGAACCGCGCAGGTGATTCATGCCGTGCTCGAGCAGGCCGAGCGGGATGGACGATTTCTCGCCTTGGTGGACGCGGCCGACAGTTTCGATGTGGATGCCCCGACACTCCGTGCGTTGCGTCGGTTGCTGTGGGTGCGTTGTCGCGGCGCGGACGAGGCGTTGAAAGCCACCGACCTGTTGCTGCGGGATCGCAATTTTCCGTGGGTGATCTTGGATTTGAAGCCCTTGCCCGTTTCGGCTTTGCGCAAGATTTCGGCCAGCGTTTGGCATCGATACGCAAGAATCGCGGAGCACCAAGGGACCACCCTGTTGGTGGTCACCCCCCAGCCCATGGTGGGGGGCGTGGCCGTGCGCGTGGAATCAAGGGCGCGTTTGACCATTGAATCGCTTCGGGCGACGCCGTCGGAGAACATTGCCGGGCTCCGTTTTCAGCTCCTGCGAGCGGTAGAGGCGGGATTAAGGATGGGAGGTGTGGCGTGAGTGCCGCCGAAGCACCGCATCCTGCCCAATTCGCGGCCATCTATTTCCCAGGCTTCGCGCTGCAAGCGGTCCTGCGCCATGAACCGGAAAGCTGGGCCCGGGAGTTGGCCTTGGTGGATGGCGCGGTCGGAACTCCCAAGGTGGTGGAGGCGACCGCGTCGGCAAAACGATCCGGAGTGACTTTGGGCCTCACGGCACCCCAGGCGTTGGCTCGGTGCGCCGGAATTCGAATTCGGCATCGGTCCGCCGAACGGGAAATCGCCACGATGGAAGCCTTGGTGCAGTGCGCCTACGGGTTCACACCCCATCTCGAGATCACCGGTCCTGGTCTGTTGACCTTGGATTTGCGGGGATTGAGTCGGCTGAATCCGACGGGTCCTGAGGCGGATTCGCTGGCATCGCTGCGGGACTGGGCGGAACCATTGTTGTCCCAAATCGAGGCGTTGAACCTGCGCGGACGAATGGGCATCGGGCCCACACCATCGGTTGCCCAGATGGCCGCGCAGGGAACGGAATCTGGTCCTGGAACGAAATCGATTTCTCGAGAGGTGGTCCTCGTGGAGGATGCCCTGGGGTTTATCCGATGCTTGGGGGTGGAGACCCTGCGTCCGTCCAGCCATGTGCTCGAGCTCCTGCGCCGATGGGGGGTGCGGAAAGTGGGTGAAATGCTGGACCTCGGGCAGGCAGCTCTGGCCGAGCGCCTAGGCTTGGAAGCATTGGCGTTGTTCGGGGCAGCCTCGGTGAACGCTACGCGTCCGCTGCGATGTGTGGTGCCAGAGGAACGCTTCGAAGAAGGTCACGAATTCGAAGAGCCGGTGGAGACGCATGAGCCCCTGTTGTTTCTGTTGCGGCGATTCACGGATTCCCTCGGACACCGACTCGGGCGTGCCGGCTGGGCGGCAGGCGTGTTGCGGCTCACCCTGCGATTTGAATCCGGAACCCCGTCCGTTCGGGAACTTCGGGTACCTCAGCCGACCCATCGTTCGGACGTTCTTTTCCGAATGCTGCATACCCATTTGGAAACGTACCGCAGCGAAACCCGACTCAAGGGGGTGGTGCTGGTGGTGGAACCGGCCCGACCGGAGCAGAAGCAGTTCAGCCTGTTTGAGCCGGCACTGAGGGATCCCCACCAATTCCAGGAAACGCTGGCGCGTCTGAGCGGACTCTTGGGCGCGGAGCGCGTGGGATCCCCGCGCCGGGAGAATAGTCACCGGACCGACGCGTTCGTTCTGGTGCCGCCCAATTTCGAAAACGCCGACCCCGCGGACCTCAAGGAAGTGCCAGAACTCCTGCGTTCCGTTCCCGTGCGCCGATTCCGACCGCCTCTCCCGGCGGAAGTGGAACTATCAGCTCAAGAAAGCGGAGGAGTGCCCAGGCCGTTGGAGCTGCGATGCTCCATCGCGCAGGGCCGTCTCACCGTCGCGGTCGGACCCTGGAAAACCTCCGGCGGTTGGTGGGAAGGAGCGGGTTGGGAACGCGAAGAATGGGATGTGTCCCTGGGTTCCGGTCGGGTCCTTCGATTGGTGCGCGTCGAGGGCTCCTGGAAGGTGGAAGCGATCCTCGATTGACCGAAGCAAGGCGATGAAGGCACCGCCATACATCGAACTGCACGCCAGCAGCGCTTTTAGTTTTCTCCGAGGAGGAACCTTGCCGGAGACGCTGATGGATCGCGCCGGCGCTTTGGGTCTGCCCGCCTTGGCAGTTTGCGATCGCATGGGAGTCTATGGCGCGGCAAGGCAAGCGGGAATGGCCGCCAGCAGCGGGGTCCGTCCGATCTATGGTGCCGAGTTGTGGATGGAGGACGACTCCGTTCTTCCCGTTTTGGTCCAGGACCGAACCGGTTACCAGAACCTCTGCCGGTTATTGTCCACGGCCCATTTGAGGTCGGCCAAGGGTGAAGGACGCGTGCATTGGGAGGAGCTGCCGGAATTCGCTCCGGGCCTGGTGGCGTTGACCGGCGATGACGAAGGGCCGTTGGCACGTGCCCTTCTGAAGGATGGTGCAACGGCAGTCCGAAGCGTCGCGTTGGCGGATCGCGGCCAGGCGTCGATCACGGCGACCGCAATGCTTGACCGCCTTATCCAGACGTTCGGTCGAGAGAATGTTTATGTGGAGGTGCAGCGCCACCTTCGTCGGGGTGAAGACCGCTTAAATGAAGCGCGGCGGCAACTCGCCGAGCGGGAGCGGCTTCCGTTGCTCGCGACGAATGGGGTGCTCTACGGCTCTCCGGAAGGTCGGGAAGTCGCCGACCTCTTCACCTGCCTGCGCCATCACACGGACTTGGACTCAGCGGGCCGGTGGCTCGCGATGAATGGGGAGCGCCATCTGAAGAGCGCCGCTGACATGGCCCAACTCTTCGCCGATCTGCCGTCCGCACTGGACCATACCCTTCGGCTCGCGGACCGGCTGAGGTTTGATCTTCAGGACCTGGGCTATGAATTTCCCCGGTATCCGGTGGGTGCCGGCGAGACCATGGAAGGCGTTCTCCGTGAGTGGGTCTATCGCGGCGCCGCCGCCCGGTATGCCGGAGCGATACCCGACCCCATCCGGCAACTTCTGCACAAAGAACTCGCACTGATCCATAAGCTCGGCTTCGCGGGGTACTTCCTCATTGTTGCGGATCTGGTCCGTTTCTGCCGCGAACAGGATATTCTCGTGCAGGGCAGGGGAAGTGCGGCCAATAGCGCCGTCTGTTTTTGCCTCGGAATTACCGCCGTCGATCCCGTCAAGTTCCACGTCCTGTTCGAGAGGTTTCTCAGCGAGGGACGGAAAGGGTGGCCGGACATCGACCTTGACCTGCCCAGTGGCGACCGGCGCGAGCGCGTAATTCAGGAGGTGTTTCGCCGTTATGGACCCCATGGCGCGGCCATGACCGCCACGGTCATCACCTACCGTGGACGCAGCACGGCGCGCGAACTGGGGAAAGCGCTCGGGTTTCCGGCCGACACATTGGACCGTTTCTCGGCCCTGTTCGGCCACGGAGATTTTCCGCACACCCTCGAGCTGCTGGCCCAGATGGAGAAGGCGGGTCTGTCCCGCAGCCATCCCCGCGCCGAGGCCTTTGCCAGGATCTACCAGCAGATGGCTCGTTTACCCCGGCACCTGGGTCAGCATTCCGGCGGCATGATCATCTGCCAGGATGCCCTGCATCGCGTGGTGCCCCTGGAGAATGCCGCCATGCCTGGGCGTGTGGTCTGCCAGTGGGACAAGGATGACTGCGAGGATCTGGGCATCATCAAGGTGGACCTACTGGGGCTGGGCATGATGGCCGCGTTGCAGGACGCATTAAAACTGACCGAGCAACGGGGGCGTCCGGTGGATTTGGCCCAATTGCCGAAGGATGACCCGGCGACGTTTGAATTGATGCGCCGAGCCGAAACCATCGGCGTGTTTCAAATCGAAAGCCGTGCTCAGATGGCGACCTTGCCCAGGCTGAAACCCGCGTGCTTTTACGACCTGGTCATCGAGGTCGCGATCATTCGTCCAGGACCCATCCAGGGTGACTTGGCGCATCCTTTCCTCCGGCGACGCGAAGGCTCGGAAGCGGTCACGTACTGGGACCCGAAGCTGGAACCGGTATTGAAGCGCACCTTGGGGGTACCTTTGTTTCAGGAACAAATGCTCCAGATCGCCATGGTGATGGCGGATTTTACCGGCGAGGAAGCGGAGGAACTGCGCAAAGCGCTCAGCTTCCATCGCAGTGACGAACGCATGGAACGTTCGCGGCGCAAGCTCAAGGACGCCATGATCCGCAAAGGCGTCACCCCATTGGCTGCCGAACAGATCTCCAAGGCCGTCGGTTCGTTCGCGCTCTACGGCTTCCCGGAATCCCATGCCATCAGTTTTGCCCACCTGGCGTACGCGAGCGCGTATTTGAAGGTCCATCGGCCCGCCGAATTCTTCTGCGCCCTGCTCAACCATCAACCGATGGGATTCTACTCGCCGGCCACACTGGTCCGGGACGCCAAACGCCGAGGCCTGCGCGTAAGGCCCGTCTGTGTGCAACGTTCCCAATGGCTTTGCACCCTCGAGTCGGATTCCGACATTCGGTTGGGATTCAAGCAGGTCCAAGGACTGCGTCGCCCCCATGCCGAACGCTTGGAAGCTGAACGCGCACTTCGGCCCTTTGAATCCATGGATGACTTCCTGCGGCGCTGCCCAATGCCGCGCGAGGAGTTGAGAATGCTGTCCACGGTCGGCGCATTGAATGGACTGGCGCCTCATCGACGCGCAGCGCTGTGGCAGGTTGAACGACCGATTCGCGAGGCGGATTTGTTTGCTTCCACGTCCGAAACCGGCCGCGGGGCGGATGCGCAGGAAGGCCCCTTGAAGGCCATGACACCCTGGGAGCGAACCGGCGCCGACTATGAAGGCCTGCGGATGACGACCGGGCCGCATCCCATGTCCTACCTGCGCGAAACCCTGCCGGGCGTGTGGCGGGCTTCCGACCTTGCCAATGGAACGGACGGAGAGTGGGTGCGCGTGGCGGGGCAGGTGATCTGTCGTCAGCGCCCGGGAACCGCGAAAGGAGTGTGTTTCCTCAGCCTGGAGGATGAGACGGGTATTGCGAATGTGATCGTGGCGCCGCAGCTCTTCGAAGACCAGCGACTCAAGATCACGTTGGAGCCCTTTCTGGTGGTGGAAGGCCGCGTTCAACGGCGTCATGGAACCGTTCATGTTCAGGCCGCGCGCCTGGAGGGTGTCGAACAAAGAGAAATCCTAGTTGCGGACTCGCACGATTTTCGTTAGCAAGTGCCTCGGAGCCAGGTGACGGATCTGGTGGTCTGGTCGAAAACCGGACGTAGAAAACGGGTTTCAGCGCTCCCTGGGAGCTCCTGAGTCCGCCCACGCGCGGGAATCGGCTAAGAGATCAGGTTGTAAAACACTGGGTTTCAAACGGATGTAAAGGACCTCAAGCGATGGCTAAACTCACAAAAAAAGTTTTGACATCAAAAGGGTCGTCTGTAACCGTCTGACGCACACACGGAAACACGAGCAGCAACACAAATGAGAACAAAACTCATCCTCACGACAGCAGCCTTCGGTGTGGCCAGCCTCGGGGCCCTCGCGCAGGTTTACTCGGTGAACGCAGTTGGTTACATCAACGTCACGGTCCCGAAGAGTGGCTATGCGTTGATCGTTAACCAGTTGAACACTGCCGACGGCAACAAGATTGGCACCGTCCTTCCCTCGGTTCCTGAGGACACCATCGTCTTCACGCACTCGCAGGCGGGCGGATTCAAGGCCAACCAGTACTCCTTCGGTGCTTGGACGGACGCCGCGGCCACGTTGAATCCTGGCCAAGGTTTCTTCATCCAGAACACGGGCGCGGCCGATTTCACGGTCACGCTGGTGGGTGAAGTGCCGCAGGGCTCCCTCACGACGCCTCTGGCCCAGGGCTTGAACCTTGTGGGTTCTCAAGTTCCTCAGGCTGGCAAGCTCTCCACCGACCTCGCTTTCCCGGCTGGTGAGAACGACGTTGTGTTCCAATGGAACGCGGCGGCTCAGTCTTACAAAGCGGCGAGCCAGTACTCCTTCGGTGCGTGGGATCCGGCTGAACCGACCATCGCGGTGGCGGAAGCCTTCTTCACCGACAAGGCGGCTGCTGGTTCTTGGGCGCGCACGTTCAGCGTCAACAACTAATAATCTTAGTTGGCAAGTATCGGAACGGTTCGGTTTAGCTGACAAACAACATAACCAAACGACATGAAACACATTGCAATCGCACTGACTGCGTTCGCTGTGGCGGCCTCCGCTTACGCGCAAGGCGTGGTGAATTTCTCCACCCGCGCGGGAGCCTCGGTCAACGCTCCGGTGACCTATCAGGGTGATAATACCCTGGCTGATGGCCGTTTCCTGGGCCAATTGTACGTCGCGGCTCCGAACGGGACGCTGGCCCCCTCCGGCACGGCGACTCCGTTCCGTTCCGACGCTGGCAAGGGTTACATCACGGCTGGTGGTAACGTTGAAGTTCCTGGCGTGACCCCGGGCAGCAGCGCCCAGGTCAAGCTGGTGGCATGGGCTGCTTCGCTCGGCGCGACCTACGCTGAAGCCGTCGCGAAGGGCCAAGGTGGTGTTGGCGAATCCGCCGTCATCACGATCAACACGGGTGGTGGAACGCTTCCTCCGGCTGCTTTGACCGGTCTGGCTGCGTTCAATATCTCCCCGATCGTTCCCGAGCCGTCTATTGCTGCTCTCGGTCTTCTGGGCGCCGGTCTGTTGCTGATCCGTCGCAAGAAGTAACGTGTTGCTGATGTGTAGGATTAAGGCCGCCCTCCGGGGCGGCCTTTTTTATTCCAACACGCCTTCTGGGGTGCGTCCGTCCGTCGAACATTCCCTGGCCTGACTCGATCCCTGCGCCGCTGATCAGCGAAAGGAAATACTGCATCCGTCCGAAAGAGGTGCCCCTCCGGGCACCTCTTTCGTTTTAGGAATTGGAAGGCTTCGCAACCAAAAGAACCTCCAACGGTGGACCTCCGCCGACCTTGGGTGATCCGGACATCTGGAGGACCGCAGGGTGGGGAATCCAGGTAATACAGGCGCTGGTGGATTCGTGGATTCCGTCGTTGGCTCAGTGTTCCCAGCCGCCTGGGAGACGTGGGCTCACCGTGTGCAGCGTCAGACCGTGCACGTGTGGCGTTGACTTGATGGGGGCCGGTCGAGTCCACTTTCGCCCTGTCGTGGAGACTTCGACTGCATTCCCACTTCACATCGTTCTTCTCTTCGCCGCGATGGCGATAGGGATGGGAGTCGTTCCACTAGGCTTGGCATGGTTGTGGGCGCGTTTCTTTTCTCCGCGGAAGCCCGGCCCCGAGAAGTCGTCCAACTACGAATGCGGGCTTGCCTCGGAAGGGGATCCAGGCGGGCAACAGAACGTTCAGTACTATCTCTATGCGATCGTCTTCCTCGTGTTCGACGTCGAAAGCGTTTTCCTGATTCCATTTGCGGCGGCATTCACCGGGCTGCCCATTGGCGCGGTATTGGCGATGGCAGTTTTCCTGCTGTTGCTGGCAGAGGGTTTGGTTTGGGCATGGCTGAAGGGCATACTGACTTGGCACTGACGTGAACGTTGCGACTTCCACATCCGTTGAGGGAACTCGGCCTGAGTGGCGCTCAGCCCAGGGCGCCATCGTGATGTCGCTTAACGAGATCTACAATTGGGGGCGGAGCAATTCGGTCTGGCCGCTGCAGTTCGGCCTTGCCTGCTGTGCGATTGAGATGATTGCCAGCACCATGGCTCGCTATGACATGGCGCGTTTTGGTTCGGAGGTTTTTCGACCCTCACCGAGGCAGGCCGATCTGATGATTGTCTCAGGGACAGTCACCAAGAAGATGGTCCCGCAGATCGTGCGACTCTATAACCAAATGGCCGAACCCAAATACGTCATCGCGATGGGGGCGTGCGCCATTTCGGGTGGCCCTTTCAAGCAAGGATACAACGTGCTCAAGGGGATCGACCGATACATTCCGGTCGACATCCATCTTCCGGGCTGTCCCCCCAAGCCCGAGGCATTGATCCATGCCTTGATGAGTCTTCAGAAGATGATTGCCGACCAGCCCCTGACAGGAGAGGGGCGCCCGCGTCACTTGAAGCCTGAGGGTGCGAGTGAGTTCCCGATCCCGCATCAGGGGGAACAGGATCTCGAGCCCCCTTGTAATCCTCACATTTGGCGGCCACCGGCGATTCCGCGGCCGGTCACCGCCTGAACCTCGACCCTAACGAATTCGGGACGACTTCAGAATCCAGTGCCTCCGTGGAAACCCTCGAACAAATTCTGCCGAGAATGAAGGTCGCCATTCCCGGCGTCACCTTCGAGGTGGTGCCGAATTCAGCGCCTGGCGCGGAACCTTCGTGGTTGGTGGACCGGGAGCATGCGCTTTCGGCGGCATTCTTTCTCCGCGATGATTCGACGCTGCGTCTCGACTATTGCTCCAACGTGACTGGAGTCGATTGGCCGGAACGTACGATCAAGGTGAAAGTCAGAAAGGGCGAACCAGGGGCCGAAAAGGAAGTCGAGGAAACGCGTGTCGTGCCCGGCTATCTCGAGGTGGTGTACCACCTCTATTCGATGGCGGCGAAGCACGGGCCGGTTGTTCTGCGTGTGCGCACACCGGGGCGTGGAAACGATGTGAGCCTGCCCTCGCTCACGCCGGTTTGGAGGAGCTGTGAGCTCCAGGAGCGCGAGGTTTACGACCTCTTCGGCGTGCATTTCGAGAATCATCCCGATCTGCGCCGCCTGCTCATGTGGGAGGGCTTCAAAGATCATCCGATGCGGAAGGATTATGTTCCGCCGGATGACTATGAGTACGAGCCGACGCCGCACGACGAGATTCTTGAGAAAGCCCAGGCGCGGCTTGCCCGTCGGGAGGCGTCGTCGTGATCATGCCTTCCCATGGTGGTGCGACGGCGAAGGTGCCCACGGAGGCGGGCGCGCCGCGAGGTCCCGATGCCTATCGGCTCACTGCCGGTGACAATGAGTATGATGACGGCTCGCTGCTTGAGATCTCGATGGGGCCGCAGCATCCGTCGACACACGGCGTCTTTCGAATGGACGTGGTGCTCGATGGCGAGACGGTGGTGAAGTTGAAGCCGGTGTTTGGGTACCTGCATCGAAACCACGAAAAGATTGCGGAGAGCGCGAGTTATTTGGCGGCGATGCCGTATACCGACCGCCTCGATTACTTTTGCTCGCTCACCAACAACTGGGCGTATGCGCTTGCCGTGGAAAAGCTGGCGGGTCTGCAGGTGCCTGAGCGTGCGGAGTTCCTTCGTGTCATCACGGCGGAACTGACCCGGCTGCAGAATCACGTCTGCCTCGCAGGATTCCTCATGCAGGACATGGGAGCGTCCGGAACGCCGCTGATGTACGGCTTCCGCGAACGGGAGAAGATCCTGGACCTTTTTGAAGCACTTACCGGGGCCAGGATGATGTGCAATTACATGCGCTTCGGAGGGTGCCGGTGCGATACGCCCCCGGGATGGCTGGAGGAAGTGCGCAAGGTCGTGGATCGGTTTCCTCGATTCCTGGACGAATTCGAGAATCTGCTTTCATCGAATGAGATTCTCATGGCGCGAACTCAGGGCATTGGCGTGTTGACGCGCGATCTGGCCATCAATGCCGGCATCACCGGACCGGTTCTACGTTCCTGCGGCGTGGATTACGATCTTCGCAAAGTAGACGGCTATGGGCTTTATCCCAAGTTTCAGTTCCGGGTACCGTTGGGAGATCATGGCGACACCTATGACCGCTACATGATGCGGATTCTCGAAATGCGTGAGTCCCTGGGAATTTTGCGCCAGGCGTTGGACGCCATTCCCGAAGGCCCGATCCTGGATCCGAAATCCAAGCTGCGCGGGTTTCGTCCAAAACCCGGCGAGGCTTATGGGCGCATCGAGGCGCCGAAGGGCGAACTGGGTTTCTATCTGATCAGCGACGGCTCACCGAATCCGTACCGGTATCGTATTCGACCCCCGAGCCTCATCAATTTGACGGTGCTCGAGGATCTTTGCCTCGGTCACAACGTGGCGGATACGGTGACGATTCTGGGGAGCATCGACATCGTGCTGGGTGAAGTCGATCGATGAACCATTGCCGCCCATGCTTGGAATTGGACTGATCAAAGGACTGGCGGAGACGGGACGCAACTTCGTGGGATCCTACCTGGATCCCGACCGGCTCGTTACGGTGGAATACCCGGAGGAACGGCTGCCGGTGAAGGAGAACTTCCGGCAGTTTCCCTTCCTGGTCTTCGACGGTGAGAAGGCGGACATCGGCCTGCGCTGCGTGGCGTGTCAGATCTGCGAGAAGGAATGCCCACCTCAGTGCATTTACATCGAGAAGAGCAAGGACAAGAAGCCGGATCACCTGGGTAAACCGCAGTTTTATCCTGCAGTCTTCGATATCGACATCTCGGTCTGCATGAGCTGCCAGATTTGCGTCGAGGTTTGCCCGTTCGATGCCATCAAGATGGATCAACAGTTCGAACTCAGTACCGCGGACCGGTTTCGCGGACTGCTGCTGACTCGAGATCGATTGGCCAAACCGAACTCGCATTTTCAAGCGATTCATCCGCGGGACGCGGCGGAGATCGATATGCGACGGGTGGACGAGCGGGCCAAGGCGGAGGCGAAAGCGAAGGCGGATGCCGAGGCCAAGGCCAAGCAAGCGACGGCGGCTGCGCCTGGAGCGACCAAGGCGGTGGCTTCAACGCCGAAACCCGCAGCGGCTCCCGCCAATGAGGGGGCGATCAGCTAGGCTTGGGTTCGATGCAACATCCAGATTGTACTTCTCCCCATGCCGTGGAACCCCCGAGCATCCCGGGTCTTTGTTGAAGGGCTGAACTGAATGGCCGCCACACTCGACCAGTTATTTGTCCAATTGCTGCATGGAATGACGGCACCGCTGCCGGAGGCGATCCGGCCATGGGTAGCGCTGGCAATCAGTCTGGGGGCCATCCTGGCCGTTTTCGGTTTGTGTTTTGGAATCACCACCGTTTGCGAACGCAAGGCGATCGCGCGGATGCAGAATCGCCTGGGACCCAACCGGGTGGGACCGTATGGATTCCTTCAGTTTGCCGCCGACGGCATCAAGACCCTGACGAAGGAGGATATTGTCCCCAGGACAGCGGACCAGGTGGTTCATTTCCTGGCTCCCCTGGCACTGCTGGTACCCGTGGTTCTCACCTTTCTGGTACTGCCCTTCGGCAGAAACATGACGGCGATGGATCTGGAGGTCGGCTTGCTGTTTTTCTTTGCGGCCGGGGCATCCACGGAATTGGCGGTGTTCATGGCGGGTTGGTCGAGCCGCAACAAGTACTCCCTGCTGGGCGCGATGCGCGCGATTGCCCAGATGCTCAGCTACGAGTTGCCCTTCATCCTTTCGACCATCGGCGTGGTCATGATCACGGGTGCGTTGTCGACCACGAAGATCGTGGAGGCGCAGGCGGCGGCACCGGGCGAATGGCTGGCGCGGTGGCACGTCTTCACACCGTGGGGACTCGCGGCCTTCTTGCTGTTCCTGATCGCGGCCTTCGCGGAATCGAACCGGTCCCCTTTTGATTTGCCCGAGGGCGAATCGGAGATTGTGGCGGGCTATTTCATTGAGTACTCGGGTTTCAAATTCGCGTTGTTCTTCATGGCCGAGTACCTGGGAATGTTCTCGAGCAGTGGCATGGCGGTGACACTGTTTTTGGGAGGCTGGACCGCACCCTTCGCCTTTCTTGATTGGGTGCCCTCGTGGATGTGGTTCTTCGGCAAGCTGGGGGTGTTGATCGCGCTGTTCATTTGGGTGCGAGGCACGACGCCCCGCCTGCGCATGGATCAGTTGATGGATTTCGCGTGGAAATTCATGTTGCCCCTGGCGTTGATCATTCTGCCGACGGCCGCGATCTGGCATTACGCGGGGCGCGGATGGCTGGGGTGGCTGGTCACGGCTCCCATCGTCGTCGGTGCCTACGTCCTCTTGGGCCGTTCCCTGGTGGGGCGGCGGCGCATTCGCCAGCGCAGCTATCGGTATGCGGCCACTTAGGGCGGATTGAGTTCTAACGGATGAGCCCGATTTTCTATTTCCTGGCAATGCTTACGCTCGGTGGGGCCGTGGCCGCGATGTCGCTTCGCAACCCGGTCCACTGCGCATTGTCGCTGGTGGTGACTTTCGTGGGGTTGGCGGGCGTTTACCTGGGTTTGGGTGCGCATTTCCTGGGGCTTTCCCAGGTCCTGGTTTACGTGGGTGCCGTCGCGATTCTCCTGGTGTTCGTGCTGTTACTGACACGCGGCAGCGGGAAGGACGAATTCGATGAGCGGCCCGACCGATGGTGGCCGGCTCTCGGCGTGGGGGGCGGACTGGGGGGGGTGCTGATCGCCGTGGTTCTCGCGCAACCAGGATTGGCGTTGCGGACCGCGCCACCCGAGCTTCCCACCGTCCGCGCCCTGGGTGAATCCCTGATGACCGACTTTGTCTTGCCCCTTCAGGTGGTCGGGGTGCTGTTGACGGCAGCATTGATCGGGGCCGCCGTTCTCGCGTTGTCGGATCGTCGCCGGACTCCACAGGACTCCGGTCCGGTGACTTCCCGGGAGGAGGGAGAGACGCGTCGATGAACCCGATTGTACCCCACCTCATCGTCGCGGTGTTGCTGTTCGCCATTGGCATGACGGGGGCCTTGGCTCGGCGGAACGCCATCCTGACCTTGGTCGGCATCGAGATCATGCTGAACGCCGCGAATCTGAGTTTCGTGGTTTTCTGGCGGTTCGGTCCCAATCCGGATCCGCAAACGGGGTTGATGTTCGCGCTTTTTTCGATCGCGGTGGCGGCGGCGGAGGCGGCGGTAGGTTTGGCGCTGATTATCGTGCTCTTTCGCCACCGGCGTACGACCAGTCTGGATGCGGCCGATTCGATGAAGGGCTGAGAGATGACCTGGATTGCCACCCAAATATGGTTGATCCCGATGCTGCCGTTGTTGGCGGCGGGAGTCATCGGATTGCTCCCCCGCCGATCGGACCAGCCGGCGATGGCCCTCGCCGTGGGTTCGATGGCCGGTGCCCTTGTTCTTTCGGTGCTGGCGTTCCTTTTTACCCTGACCCACGGAGGCGAAGAACCGGCCAGAATTCTGACCCAGTTCGAGTGGCTGCGGGTCGGGACAGCGGGTGCGGGAGTGCGCCTGGGATTCATTCTCGATCCGCTGGCGGCCATGATGCTGGTGATGGTGACGTTTGTCGGGCTTTTGATTTTTGTCTTCAGCGCCGGATACATGGCAGAGGACGACAATCGAGCGCGGTTCTTCGGATTCCTTTCGCTGTTTGCGGCGGCGATGCTGGGTTTGGTCATCTCCAACAGCCTCCTGCTGCTCTTCGCATGCTGGGAGGTGATGGGATTGGCGTCCTACCTTCTGATCGGATTCTGGTTCGAGAAACCGAGCGCCGCGGCCGCCGCAAAGAAGGCGTTCATCGTCACACGAATCGGAGATCTTGGCCTGTTCCTGGGGATGCTCTGGCTCTATCGCGAGACCGGGACGCTTCTTTTCTATGATGGTGGCGCCGGCGCCCTGGAGCCCGGGGCCTTGGCAGCGATGACCACGAACAGGGTCACCGGAACATTGACCGTGGCCACGTGCATTTCTTTGCTCCTCTTTTTCGGGGCCGTCGGCAAATCCGGGCAGGTCCCCCTCCACGTCTGGTTGCCGGACGCCATGGAGGGACCAACGCCAGTCAGCGCGCTCATCCATGCGGCAACGATGGTGGCGGCGGGCGTGTTCCTGGTGGCTCGCACGTTTCCATTGATGGCCGGCGGAGTCGATGTTCCGGTGCAGAGCGGCGCTGGGTTGGCGTTGGGTGTGGTGGCCACCGTCGGGTCAGTGACCGCGGTGTTCGCCGCACTGATGGCGGTCGCCCAAACCGACATTAAGCGCGTTCTCGCGTACTCCACGGTCTCTCAGCTGGGCTACATGTTTCTGGGGTTGGGAACCGGGGGCGTGGCGGTGGGCATGTTTCATTTGATCACCCACGCCTTCTTCAAGGCGCTGCTCTTCCTGGGAGCGGGCTCGGTCATTCATGGATGCCATCACGAACAGGACATCCGGCGCATGGGTGGATTACGTCGATGGATGCCGCTGACATTCGCGACCTATGCCATCGGAATGATGGCCCTCGCTGGCGTGCCGCTGTTTTTTTCCGGGTTCTGGAGCAAGGACGAAATCCTCCACGCCGCCTGGGGTTGGGGACCAAGCCGATGGCCCTTCATCCTCGGTGCGGTGGGTGCGTTTCTGACGGCGTTCTACATGACGCGCCAGATGGCGGAGGTTTTCTTCGGACCGCATCGGGGCGGTGATGGGGGTGGTGACGGTGACGACCACGCTGCGCACGCACCGGCGACCGGAGTGCACGAAAGCCCCCGTGTGATGACCGTGCCCCTGGTACTCCTCGCGGTGTCGACCTTGATACTCGGCTGGCTCGGAACTCCCGCCTGGCCATGGTTCGAATCCTACCTGTCGGGCCACCGCCATGTCCCGGTGGCGTGGGATCGCCTGGGTCATGCGATTCCGCTAATGGTCGCGTCGACGGTGATCGTGGCATTGGGCATTGGGTTGGGATGGATGCTGTACGGCAAACGTCCCCGCGCCAGTGCGACGGCGGCGGATGTGATGGAAACGCGGTGGCCACGAATCTTCGCGGTGCTGCGGGATCGGTTTTACGTGGACGAGTTTTACGAGGCGACTGTGGTGCGGGCGCATCGGGCGTCTTCGAGGGTCGATCGATGGTTGGATCGACTGGTGATCGGCGGCCTGGTGTTGGCGGCCGGAGCCCTGGCGAGAGCCTTGGCTTTCGCGGTGCGGATGGTGGACGAGCTCCTGGTCAATGCCGGCTTCGATGCCGGCTGTGGCGTGATGCGGTGGATTGGCCAGGGGTTCTCCCGGATTCAGAATGGCGGCGCGCAACGGTATCTCGGGTGGCTGGGAATGGCCATGGTGGTCCTGACCATTCTGGTCATCTGGGGATGGGAGGGCCGATGAAACCGCCACTCATCACGCTGCTGACGCTGGCGCCGCTTCTTGGAGCGATGGTGGTTGGATTCGGACTCGCCGGGAACGGTCGTGGGGCCATGGCGCGTACCGTGGCGCTAGGGTGGCAGGTTGCGATTCTGGTTGGAGCCTTGGTACTGGCCGTCCTGTTCGACGCTGGCACCGGGGCGATGCAATGGGTCGAGCGCGCCGCGTGGGTGCCGTCCTTGGGCGTGGAATATCACGTGGGATTGGACGGCTTGGGATTGGTGTCGATCCTGTTGGCCGCGGCGGTGCCGTTGCTGGCGTCGTTGATGTCGACGGGGGTGGATCGTGGCCGTGAGGCGCTCTACTACGCGATGCTGCTGTTGTTGCAGTGTGGGTTGTTCGGAACCTTCACTGCCCAGAATTTCTTTCACTGGTTCCTGTTTTGGGAAATCAGCCTGGTGCCTGCCTACGTGTTGGTGCGTTTGTTTGGCGGATCGAAGGCGGGCCCGGCTTCCTTTCAATTCTTCGTTTACACCATGGTTGGCAGCGTGGCGATGCTGCTGGGATTCCTGGCGCTCTATGCGGCGACCGGGAGTTTTGATTTCTCCGAACTCGCGCGATGGGGGAGATCCGGGCGGTTGGGAGCTGCTTTGGCCGAGAAACTGCCGTGGGCAGACGGGTTGGCTTCGGGCGACCATTTGGTCTGGTGGGTTTTCGGCGGGGTGCTCCTGGGCTTTGCCGTGAAAGTGCCTTTGTGGCCCTTTCACACCTGGTTGCCCGACACCTACACCCAGGCTCCGACACCGGTGACCATGGTTCTGACCGGAGTCATGTCGAAGATGGGTGTCTACGGTTTACTGCGGATTGTAGCTCCCATTTTTCCGGAGCAACTGCGTGGGGCGCAGGAGATCCTGGTGGTGCTGGCCTTGGCGACCATTCTGCTGCCAACGTTGGCTGCGTTCGCGGAGAACGACCTGAAGCGGGTGCTGGCCTATTCGTCGATCAACCATCTGGGATATTGCCTGCTGGCCGTCTTCACGGTGATACCGGGCACCCAGGGTGGGAACTGGATGGACCTCGCGGGGGCACCGGCATTGAACGGATTGATCCTGCAAATGCTGAATCACGGGCTCACCGCGGCGGCCCTCTTCGCCTTTGTGGCGACGCTGGAGCGTCGGACCGGCGGAGTGCGCGACCTGGATCAGTTTGGCGGGCTGCGGCGCGTCGCACCGGTTTTCTGCGGATTAATGGGGATCAGCATGTTTGCGTCGATCGGACTGCCCGGTCTCAACGGGTTTGTTTCCGAGTTCCTGATCTTCAAGGGCGTTTTCGCCGTGGCCCCTGGGGCGGCGTCGATTGCTGTCCTGGGGCTGCTGACCACGGCGGTGTTTCTGCTTGGCGCGATGAAGCGGATGTTCCACGGGCCGCGCGAGCGCGAGTGGTTGGATTTCACGGACCTGACCACACGGGAGCGGATCCAGCTGGGGGCGCCGGTGTTTCTCATGTTGCTGCTGGGGGTCTATCCCGACCTGATTCTGAGGTGGACCAATCCGACGGTCCTGTTGTTGGCGGCTGGGAATTGAATCGAATGATGGCGCTGACTTTGACCCTTTGGATATCGCTGGCCGGCGCGGTCGTGACGGCCGTGCTCGGGCGGGAGCGTCCGTCCGTGGCGCGGGTCCTGGCCCTGGTATCGGCGATGTTGGGAGCTGGAGCGGCGATCTTTGGGGCTTGGCAATTGGGAACGCCCACAGGGTTGGTGACACTGGTGCGGGTTCCGTGGATTCCCGCGTTGGGGATCGAGTTTCATTTGGCTGCCGACGGAGTGAGCTTGGTTCTGCTCGTGCTGACCGGGATCGCGGCGGTAGCGGGCATTTTATTTTCCTGGAACGTGGAAGATCGGGCCAACGAGTTCTTCGCATTGTACCTGATGCTCATCGCCGGCGTTTACGGGGTGTTCATGAGTTTCGATCTGTTCCAGTTTTTTGCCTTCTACGAATTGGCGATCGTGCCGAAGTACTTTCTGATCGCGATCTGGGGATCGACGCGGCGCGAGTACGGCGCAATGAAGCTGGCGCTCTACTCCTTCATCGGCAGCGCCATGGTGTTGGTGGGAATGATCGCGATGTACGTCGTGGCCGGCCTGGGGAGTTTCGACATGGTTCGACTCTCGAGCGCCTCATTGCCCAACGGATTTCAAGTCTGGGCGTTTCCATTGATGACCGTGGGATTTGCCATACTGGCCGGCCTGTGGCCCTTCCACACCTGGGCCCCCACTGGCCATGTGGCGGCACCGACGGCGGCCTCGATGCTCCTGGCGGGTGTGGTTATGAAACTCGGCGCCTACGGGGTCTTGCGGGTGGGTCTCATGCTGATGCCCGACGGCGCGAAGTTGTGGGGGCCGGCGTTGGCGGCGCTGGCGGTTATCGGGATCGTGTACGCGGCCCTGGTCGCCCTGGTTCAACAGGACTTCAAGTTCGTCATCGGGTATTCGAGCGTCAGTCACATGGGTTTTGTCCTGCTGGGATTAGCGGCCGCCAATCCGCGGGGGGTGGCTGGGGCGATCCTGCAGATGTTTTCCCACGGGGTGATCGCCGGACTCCTGTTCGGCGTGGTCGGGCGCATGGTTTATGACCGGACCCACACGCGGGAGTTGACGATTCTCGAGGGATTATCGCTGGCGCGGGCGCTGCCTTTTGCGGCGGTGATTTTCACCCTGGCGAGCATGGCGTCGATGGGCCTTCCCGGTTTCAGCGGATTCGTGGCGGAGCTTCAAGTGCTTCTAGGTGCCTGGCAGTCCTTCCCGGTGGCCGCCCTCGCCGGTGGCGTCGGCGTGGTGATTTCGGTGGCGTTCACCTTGCGCGTCCTTCAGCGGGCATTTCTGGTCGCTCCGGGGATGGTTGCGGACGGCGGCGGGTTGACGGCGCTTGATGAGCATGCCGGGCCGATCACTTGGGCGGAGAAGGTCGGTGCGCTATTGCTCCTGGGGACCAGCCTCGCGGTCGGGGTGTATCCCAGGCTCTTGATGGATTGGATTGATGCCGGCCTGCAGACGCCAGGGTTTGAGGCGCTGCGAACGACGATGGGGTGGCCATGAATTTTCTGGATCTCGCAAGAATCGCGTCGCCGGAGATCGCGGTCGTTTTGGGTGCGCTTGGGGCGTTGGCTGTCGATTTGGCCCAGCGCGGCCGGGGCGCCGGGAGCTCACGCACTGGTGCGATCTGGGTGGGCGTGGCCAGTTGCGTGGTGGCGGCGTTGATCCTGGTCCTTGGGGGAGCGACGGGCGCTGCTCCCGGAGGCATGTTGGCCAACGGGCCGGTCGTCGGTTGGATCAAAGCCATCTTGGCACTTCTGACGGCGGGCACGCTGCTGTTGTCGGTGCGTGGCGGCTTCACGATGCACGTGGGCGAATTTGTGGCGACAGTGTTGCTGGGTGGCGTGGGGATGATGCTGATCGCCAGTTCGGAGAACGTGTTGATGATGTTCTTGGCGCTCGAATTGGCGAGCGTGTCGCTCTATATCCTGACTGGTTTCAACAAGCGTGATCCGCAAAGCGGGGAAGCGGCCCTCAAGTACTTCCTGTTCGGAGGCATGGCCGGCGCCTTTCTTCTCTTCGGCCTGAGCCTGATCTATGGCGCCACTGGTGCGATCGAGTTTCAGGGCATCCGGGCTCGACTCGAAGGTCAGCCGGCTCACCCGCTCCTGTTGGCCGGGCTAGTGATGGTTTTGGTTGGCCTTGGCTTCAAGGTTGCGGCGGCCCCTTTCCATTTCTGGGCGCCCGACGCCTATCAAGGCGCACCGACCCCGGCGGCCGGGTTCATTGCGGCCGGATCGAAAGTAGCGGCCTTCTTTATCCTCGCGAAGTTCACGGGCATGGCACTCGACGAGGTGTCAGGTCGGGCGAACTGGGGTGATTTTGCGTCGGGTTGGGCACCTATCCTGGCGTTGATGGCAGCGGCATCGATGCTGTGGGGCAACCTGGCGGCGCTGCGTCAACGCAATGTCAAACGGTTGCTCGCCTACTCGGCAGTCGCCCACGCCGGGTACACGGTGGTGGCCATTGCGGCCGGCGGATCGGAAGTGGTGCCGGCGGTGGGTTTCTACGCGGTAACGTATGCCTTCACCACCCTGGGAGCCTTTGGTGTTGCGGGGTGGGTGGAAGCGCGGACCGGGGGGACGGACTTCGAGCATTTCGCTGGATTAAGTCGGAGATCTCCGGTCGCGGCTTTGTGCCTGGGCGTATTCCTTCTCTCATTGGCTGGCATCCCGCCATTGGCTGGTTTCTTCGGAAAGTTCTTCCTGTTCCTGGTGGCACTAAATGGCGACGCCGGGGCGCTGGGTTTGCTCTGGCTGGTGGGATTGGGAACGGCGACCACTTGCGTTTCCTTCTACTATTACCTGCGTCTGTTGAAGGTGGTGTTCGTCGACGAGATCGACCCTCGACTCTCCACCGAGCCGGGCGACGGCTCTGGGCTTATCGAGCTTACCACGATCCTGGTGGCAGCCGTGGTGGTTGTGGTGGCGGGATGCGCACCGGCCTTGCTGCTGAATCCCCTCGGCTTGACGGCGACCGTGGTGCCGTAGAGGTCCCGCGCTGGTGGGTTATCAGGGGGGCGTGAGCGTGAGATGATGCTGCGCCGCGCCGGGCATCAAGGGGCTCGGGTTCACCTCGCACCAGTCGTCGTGGCCAGCTCGGTAGTAGGCGGAGAGAAAATGACCGCTCTGACCACCGGGCATTTGAAACAACCCGTTCTCTTCATGACCGGGAGAGACCACGAGGCGCTCGGAGGCGCCAAAATCCGGGCCTTGCACCCTCGGCATATGGTCGTCTCCGGGCAACGGACGGGATTCCATGTCGAGCCACCGTGAGAGAGGCGGGACCGCGAGACTGATCGGATGCTGCAGGCGCAATTGGTTGCGAGATCCCCAGGTGGCTTTCTCCAGGATTGGCGATGAGGCGCGCAGGCTTTCCGCCACTTCCTTCAAGGCATCCAATTCGAGGTCGTCGTAAGAGCGGAAACGCGGATTGAGGAGGTGGACCGGCTGTTGTTCGAGCAACTGCCACACCGCATCCTCATTTCGATCGCTGATTTCACCCATGCCAGGGTGCGTTCTCCGGCAACGGAGAATCACCGGTTCCATCATGCGCCGGACCACCTGGTACCGGAAAGACCGGACGAGACGGTAGCCCACCGACCCGGTCGATGCGCGGCCGCCCCAATCCTGCAAAGACTGCACCCAGGCCTTCCGCTGGTCTTGAGGCAGGATTGATTCTGGAGCACGTCCGGCGAGGCGGAGCACCCGGTCGTGCCAGCGTTGGAGAAAGAGGGCCCGATCGTCGCGGTGAATGGACATCAGATCCGATTCCCGCACGGGCTTGGAGAGCGCGCGCAAGTCGTCCCGAATCTGCCGCGCCCTGGCACCAAGGTCGGTATTCCAGGCCCCTGTGGAGAGGTAGGCTTCGGAACCCACAATGCGGTTGTTAGCCGTCCAGAGACGCTGGGAACCATCGAGCGGGTAGGGTGTCGGGCGTCGTTCCGGAATTCGGAATCCCACCCAACCCCGGGTTCCATCAGCCCATGAAACCGGGGATTCGCCGGAGAATCCGCGACGGTCGGGCAGGGGACCAATGAGCGACCAGGCCAGTCGGCCACTGCGATCTCCGACCAGGAAGTTCTGCACCGGCGTGCCGCAGGTGGCGGCGATGGCAAGGGCTTCATCGACGGAGGTCGCCGTCTCGAGGTCGAGCAGGCGCATGTCGATGGCGCCGGGCATGTGGGCGATCCAACGGAGGGCCAGCCCGGGGAGGGAGTTCGTGGTGGCGTTTGGGATGGGTCCCCAGATGGTTTGCGCGATGGGTTGATCGCGCGGGGGTTCGCCGCGAACCTGGATCTGCTCGGTGGTCCATTCGACGCTCTTCCAGCCGTCCGGGGTGCGATAGCGCTGCGGATCAGCGGGATCAAACTCGAGTTCGACCAGGTCGCTGGTGTCGATGGTGGCATTGGTGAAGCCCCAGGCAATGTGGCGATTGCTGCCCACGATCAATGCGGGAACGCCAGGAAGCGTCGCGCCAATCCACTCGTGAAACTCGCCGATGGTCGCGGTCCCCTCCCCGCGCCATTTCAGATGGACTCGGTACCAGATGTTGGGAAGGCCGAGGGCCAGGTGCATGTCATTCGCGATCATCGCCGAGCCAGTCGGGGAATCGTCGCCCGGAACGCCCCAGGAATTGCTGCCTGCCTTGAGGTCCGGTTCGAGGGAACCGTGGCCCTGGTCAAGCTGCGGGAACTGGGCACCCGCCGCGATGCCGCGCCCTCGAGCCGCGAGGTCGCGGGGTCGATGAATTTCATGGGTGGCCGCTGCGCGGGGGATGCGGAAATCGAGAATGTCCGGGCCAGGGACGGGAGGAAGGGGTGAAGGCGAGTCGTCGATGGGCGCATCCCACTGTGTCGCGGAGGGGAAGAAGAAATTGGCGGCGGGTGCAGGCAGTTCCTTGAGCACCGCGTAGCGGTCGCGTTCGTCGCGCCCCCCGGCATCCTGAAGGGTGAGGTACATGGTGAACCCGACCAGCAGGGAGTCTTCCTCGCGCCACGGTTGGGGACTCTGACGGAGGAGCAGGTACTCGGGCGGACGGGCTCCGAGAGCGGCAAGCCCGGCGTTGACCCCGGCCGTGTAGGCGGTGAGCACGGCGCGATGGTGCGATGGCAGTCGATCCAGGGTGGTGTGAGCGGCATGGCGGAGCCGATGGATGCGAAGGGCCTGATCATGGGAAACCAACCCGGGTCCGATGAGTTCAGCCAGTTCGCCGGCGCTTTGCCGACGCAGGAGATCCATCTGGAAGAACCTCTCTTGCGCATGCAGAAAACCCATGGCGCGTGCGGCATCGAGACGGTTGCTGGCGACAATGGTCGGCACGCCAAGGCGGTCGCGGGCCACTTCGACCTTGGCGTGCAGGCCGGGAATGGCGAGACGTCCGTCCAGTTTGGGCAGGCTTGCCCGAAGGATCAGCCAGAAGGCGCCCGCCGTCATCAAAGCCAGCACCAAGATGCCCATCGCCACCCACCCGACGCCACGCGCGAATCGCCTGAGGTTCACGCGGCGAAATCTGCCCGGTGTGGTTGCCGGTGCCAACGCGCGATGACGCCGGGTTCAGCGCCAGGCGGCGTCGAGCCGTCCGATGAAATTGCCGTGGGTGATGGCTTTGAGGTCGTCCTCCCCATAGCCCCGTTGCCGAAGCAGGTCCGGGAGGCGCGCGAGATCCGCGATGGAATCGAGGTCGCCAGGGGTCTGTTCGGTTCCAAAGGCGCCATCGAGGTCGGATCCAATGCCCACGTGCCTCGCGTTGCCGGCGACCTGGCAGAGGTGATCGATGTGGTCGATGACGTGGCGCAGCGTCACGCCGGAACTTTTCGGGGTGGTTTTGCCGCGGAGCCAGCCGGGGACCAGCATCCAGGCGTCGAGTGCCACCCCGATGACCGCGTCACGTTGAACGAGGGCGCGGATCATTTCGTCGCTCAGTTGGCGATTGTGTGGCACGAGGGCGCGGGCGTTGTGGTGGCTTGCCCAGACCGGGCCATCGAACAGGTCCAGGGCCTCCCAGAAGCAGTCATCACAGAGGTGGGTGACATCCAGGATCATGCCAAGTCGTCGAATCTCGCTCAGGAGTTCGCGTCCCCGGGCATTGAAACCTCCCGTGGCATTGGTGCCGTTGGCATAGACGCCCGGTCCGTAGTGGGCCGGCCCGATGACCCGCAGGCCATCGGCGTAGGCCCTTTCGAGGTGGGCCGGGGAGAGAATCGAATCCGCGCCTTCGAGGGAGAGGACAAATCCCACGGGTGAAGGGGAAGACGGTGGCGTGCCCGACATGGCCTGCTGGGCGTTGGCAAGCGCCCGCGAGAGGCTGGCTTTATCGGAGATCAGGAACATCTCACCGGCTTCTTCCATGGCGCGGTACCAGGCGCGCTGTCCTTGGGTCATGGCCCAGGCTTGCGCCTGGGAAGCCCAACCGGCGACCGGGCTGTAGGCATCGTGTTCGATGCGGGCGATCAAGGTGGCGACGACGAGGCGAATGTTACCCCGGCGAAGTTCGGGCAGGCAGACGGTGCCACGGCCACGGTCGGGTTTATCGCGCAGATGAGCTTCACGCTGGCGGATCGCGGAGAGGTCGCGAGTGAGATCACGATTCCATTCGATCGCGTTCATCGAAAGGTCCAGGTGAGCATCGAAGAGCAGCATCAGAGCAGGGTGTGAAGGATGAGAACGAATCCGAGAGCGATGACGGAGGCCAGGGTGATCATCAGTGTCCAGGTTCGAAACGTCTGAATCACGGTCAGGCCGAAGTATTCTTTGACGAACCAGAAGCCGCCGTCGTTGAAGTGCGAGAGAGCCAGGGTGCCGGCGCCAAGAGCGACCACGAGCAGTTCCGGGCGCAGCTCCGGATGCGTGGCGGCAATGGGGGCCAGGATGGTCGAGGCCATGGTGATGGCGACGGTGGCCGAACCGACAGCGACCCGGAGCGCCGCCGCGATGAGCCAGCCGAGGATCAACGGCGAAAAGGAAAGCCCTCGCCCCCATGCGGCGATGGCGTCGTCGACACCCGCAGAATCCAGCACCTTGCTGAAGCCGCCGCCGGCACCGACCACGAGAAAGATGGAAGCCGCCGGGCCGACGCAATCCTCGGTGAATTTGAGAATCTCAGACGAAGTGAATCCGCAACGCCGACCGAAGGTGATCAGGGACACTAGGACGGCGGCCAGCATCGCCACCAAGGGGGTTCCCACAAAAGCGAAGCCCTCGCGCCGGGGATCGGATTCCGGTAATACCGTTGCGGCGATGGTGGCGACCAGCATCAGACCGACTGGCAATAGGATGGTGGCGAGGCTCGTCGGCAAACCGGGACGCCGGCGATCGGACCGGATGGCACTCACCTGAGCGCCGAGTCCACCCAACGGAACCACCAGACGCCGAGCCAGTACGCGCGCCAACAGCGGTCCGGTGAGCAGAGCGGTGGGAAGACCCACCGCCACCGACCAAACAATGGTCATCCCCATGTCCGCTCCCAAGCGGCCGACGGCGACCACCGGGCCAGGATGCGGGGGAACGAGGGTGTGACAGATGGAAAGTCCGGCGAGCAACGGAATGGCGAGTCGGAGCAGGGGTTGCCCGGTGTCACGCGCCAGGGTGAACACGACGGGGGCGAGCAGCACCAGGCCGACCGCGAAAAATACCGGCAATCCCACCAGAAACGCCGCCAACACCACGGCCCATTCCAGTCGAGCTTCCCCGAGCCCTCGGATGAGTCCCTGGGCGACCACCTGGGCGCCGCCGGATTCGGACAGCATTTTGCCGAGCATGGTGCCGAGGCCTACGACGACCACGATCAATCCGAGGGTTCCCCCCACGCCCTCCTGAAAGGCCTTGGCAACGGCCAGTGGGGACATGCCGGAACCCCAGCCAACGCCGAGCGAGGCCAGGGCGAGGGCGAGGAAGGCATTGAGTCGAAGTCCAGCGACCAGGACCACGAGACCGATGACGCCTGCCAGGGTCACCAGCAGGAGTCGGGCATCATGGCTCATCGAGGTGGAACCGCGGTAGCGGAAGGGTCAGATCGACAATTGCCGCGCTCGCGCTTCGATGCGCCAACGGTCCGCAACCCGACCTTGTTTCACCACCCACGCTTCCGAGTGCAGGGCGACGGTGGGGCAAATGTGCCACGGGATGCCGAGGACAGTCGAACCTACAGGCCAATTCTCGGCGTCGGGCGTTTCGATCACCAGGTGTTCTTCGTTGTGGCCCACCGGCGTGGCCTGGGGAAGATCAAGAAGTCGCACCCTGGGGTGCGGCATCTCCGACGCGACGGCTTTGTGTCCGAGGTCCAGGCAAAGTCGGGTGGGGGTGGGCCGACTCACGACGCGACTCAAGAGCACCGCGGCGGTCAGGAAGTCGAGGTCCGGCATCTTTGCGGCATAGCCGGCATCCCAGAGCACGCAGGTGCCCGGACTGCATTCGATGCCCGGTCTTTGGGCGTGGATCGGAAAGGTGGGGGTTCCCCCGGCGACGATGCGGGGCACGGCGACCCCGGCGCGTTCCAGGTCGTGGCGCAATCTCTCCACCGGTTCGAACGCCGCATCGCAGGCGTTTCGACGTGCGGTCGTATCGGAATCGTGAATGTGTCCGTCGTAGGCGTGGAGGCCGTCGAAGCGGAGACCGGTCGTCCGTTGCACAATGTGCACCAGTTCGACGGCGGCGGGTCCTGGTGTCACCCCGGTGCGATGCTGGCCGATGTCGAGATCGACTAACACGTCGATCGGTTGAGACAGATCGTGATGTCCGAGTTCGCGGATGGCGGACGGAGAATCGATCAGCGTCGAGAATCGGGTGCGCGGGAAGGCGCGAACGAGGGCGTGGAAGCGGCGCACATTGGGGCCGACCAATGGGTAGGCCAGCAGGATGTCGGGCGCGCCCACGGTGGCCGTCATCTCAGCCTCGGCGATGGTGGCGCACTTGAACCGCGTGATGCCGAGATCGAGTTGTTGGCGAACCAGCGGGGCGAGTTTGTGGGTCTTGACGTGCGGCCGGAGGCGGTCCGGGCCGCCTGCCATGGCAACCATTCGACGGAGGTTTTCCTCGACCCTCTCCTGGAATACGAGCAGGGAGGGAGAAGGAATCTGAGCCAGATCGGTGACCGTGAAGCCGTCCATGGAAGGGGCGTCAGGCGAGTTCGAAGGTGGCCTCGATCTCGACCGCGATGTTGCCTGGCAAGGGTCCCATGCCGACGGCGCTGCGGCTGCCAATGCCATTGTCGGGGCCCCAGACCTCGGCGAACAACTCGCTGCATCCGTTGATGACTTTGGGATGCTCGTAGAAATCGGGAGCGGAATTGACCATGCCCAGGATCTTGATGACGCGTTTCACGCGATCGAGG
>JAEUHG010000186.1 GCA_016795425.1 Verrucomicrobiales bacterium | reverse complement strand
CAGGTTCTCAGCAAGCAACTGCATTGACGGCATTTATATTTACGTATAAATGACTTACAGAACATCAGAAACCGTTAAGGCTGGTTAGAACAACGCCCTACTCCCGCCAACCCCTTCCAACTAAAGATCTACTCAACTTATTTGAAACGGGCACCGTGAGGCACCAAGCATGGCGAAACGGAGAAATATTTCGGTCCGCCCGATCCGCCGAAGAGGGGTGGTTCGCTGGATCGTCGACCGTTACGAGGAGGGTGTCCGACGCCGGAGCTTCTACACCTCCCGCCGAGAAGCCGAGGCCGAGGCCAGTCGGATGCGACAGCAAGCCGACCAGGTTGGATCGGTCTGGTTGAGCCTCCCTCCTAACGAGCGCGACGAGCTCCTGAAATTCCGCCAGGCCTGCATCGACCGCGCCCTGCCTTTCTGGGACCTGCTTCGGGCCTACGACACCCGCGACATCCTCGTGGCGTCGGCGTCGCCCAAGCTGAAGGAAGTGATCAAGGAGTTGGTGGCCGCCAAAGAAAACGCCGGGCGCTCGAAGAGGTACACGACCGTCATGAAGTTCATCCTCGACGGTTTCGCGAAGGGTCGGGAAAGCCAGCGCATCGCCGCGATCACCGTGGCCGACGTCGAAGGTTGGCTGAGCACGAAGTCCCTGGCCGGGCGCCCGACCTTCAAATCCCGGGTCTCGACGTTGTTCAATTTCGCGGTCAAGCGCGGCTACTGCCGCGACAACCCCTGCGATGTCGTCGAAGCGCCGACCCCGCCGCGCGCCGCGCCCTCCATCTTCACAGTTCGCCAGACCGCCCGGTGCCTGGTGTTCCTTCGTCGACGCGATCCCCGGGCCCTCGCTTGGTTCGTCCTGTCGACCCTCTGCGGTCTCCGCCCCGAGGAAGCCGAACAGACGACCTGGAACGCCGTCCAGATCGACAACGGCGAGGCCCACATCCGCGTCGAGGCCCAAACCTCGAAGGTCCGGCAGCGTCGCATCGTGACCCCACTGCCCGCGGCCGTGGCCTGGCTCAAGATCGCGCGCGACGCCGGCTCCGAGCTCCCGTTGAGCAGCCAAGTCCGTCGCACCGCCATTCGCCGACTTCGCGACACGCTCCAGTGGGCGGAGTGGCCCAAGGACATCACCCGCCATACCGCCGCCAGCTACTGGCTTGCCCTGGACGGCAACCCCGTCCACATCGCCGAGCAGCTCGGGCACTCCGTCGATCAGTTGAAGACCCACTACAAGGCCCTCGTCACCCGCGCGGATGCGGAGCGGTTCTGGGGCCTGATCCCCCGTGGGAGCCGAAAAGGTTAGACGACGACGCCAGTCTTGCGTCCGTGTGCGACGCGCCTCTCAATGATCGTACTGACCGACAGGCCGGTCCTTGCGGCCTCGGCATCCAGCGTCTTCCAGAGCCCGTCCGCTAGCCACACGGTCCTGGAAGATCGCCCCGACCGTTTGCGACCGGCGCCAGGCCGGACTCCGCCACGGTTCACTCGCCGGACGGTTTTGATTTTCAGATGTGGAACCAGGCTCTGGCCCGTCTCCGCGAGGAGGTCAAACCCCTCGGTCGTCAGTTTGCGCGTGCTCTTCATACAGTTGCTCCTCGTCGTGGTGGGCGCGGCGAATTGTGATCAACCGAATCTCCCCAACGGCGCGTCGCCGCGGCCGGCCCGGCGCCGTTAGACGGAGGACGCGGAACCGGGCTCGATCACCTTTAGCCCGTCCACCGTTCGAAAATGCCGGACGTTGAAACTGGCCACGGACCAGTTCCGCTCCAACGCGGTCGCGGCGACGATCACATCGTAGAACCCGATCATCGCGCCTTTCTCCTCCAAAGCCGCCCAGAGCCGGGCGTGCTCGAACGCGGTTTGAGCGGTATAGGGCAGAACGGGAACAGCCGAGAGCAACTGCTGCAAATAGCTCTGCCGCTTCGTGCGCCGGACACCGGCTGCCCGTTCGACTCCGTGCCACAACTCCGCCACCGTGATAGCGGCGACGGCAAATTCTTCATCGGGTTGACCGGCGAGCCAGGCGGGAAGGTCGAACGTCCCTCTTTCGCCGCGGATGATGACGTCGGCGTCGAGGACTATTGCCATTTGTCCCCCGGGGCTTTGAGCGTCGCCCTTGCTGCTTTGAGATCTCGGCTCCAGGCGCGAGCCTCGGCTGAGCCGAGGGCCGCTCCCGCAAGCGCAGCCGCCAGCTGCTTTCCACTGCACACCCTCTCTCCCTCGGGTATGAGACGGGCGAACGGAACGCCGTTCTTCAGCAACACGAAGGTCTCGTTCCGGTAATGGGCTCGGTTGACGCAGTCCGCGAAGTTGCGTGCTGCCTCGGTTACCGTTATGACCGTCTCGCTCATAGAATCTGATTATCAGACACGCGGGGAAGGTCAACAGCGGAGGCGCCGAATTATTGCCGTCCGAGCCCTCCTGGGATGCGCATTTATGGAGCCGCTTGGTTGTGTAAACCCCGCTTAGCATAACGCCCGTTGTGTTAAGCGAATCGGCGATTGCTTAACGCCACCACCGACGACTGCATCCCACCCGGCGCGCGGTCAGAGCGACAAGCCGGCTTCAGAACTCCACATCCCGGCACTTCTGATCGAGCTGATGGGCGATGCGGGTGATCTGGGCTTCACCGAGAATCGGACGACACACCTTGATGAACCCGGCCACCTGGCGGCCGCTGAGAACCGCAACGTCGCATCTTGCCCGGAGGGTCACCCACCATCCGGGGAGAGCCAGAATCGGCTGGACCTCGACCTTCTCGCCCGTGCTCGAGGTCAGGAACTTCGCCAAGGACTCAGCATTTCGGCGCGCTTGGGGAATCGATTCCCGATCGTCGCACCACGCGAACTGCAGTTCCTGGCCGTTGAAGACGACCTCGTTGTCTTTCCGCTTCGGCAGCGATTCCCGCCACCGACGCGTCTTGGTTTCGATCGCAAATACGCCACCGGGCCCCACCGCGATGTGGTCGAGATTCCAGTTCGGTCCGCCGGGGAAGTCATGGAAAACGCGATACCCGAGCGCGACGACTTTCGCGAGTTCCTCCCCCATGAACTCTTCCCCGCGTGCGCCCAGTCGGTAAGCGCGAGCCTGTTTCAGGCGCTGGAACGCCAACGCGAAGCCGCCGATCACGACCCCGGCGAGGACCAGTGCTTTCGTGATGTCCTCCGGACCGCGAAGGGGTCCCCGGCTGAGGAAGTACCTGAGAGCCACGGCCGCCGAAATGCAAGGTTGACGGTGCCAGACCAAGCTCTGGCGCCGGAGGGTGCGAAGGACAGACTGGCGTGGTTGCCTGGGTCGGTGCCGTCCGCCCTCGTGGAATCCACCCGCAACGAGACGAGGTTCGCATCGGCATCAGCGACGCTCAGTGCAAGGGCGATGTCGCCGGCGCCGTCGGTCAGGCCGAGGTTGGAGGCTGGCGAAGTCCAGGTGATGACGGGAAGAACCTGGTAGCTCGTGGGCATCACGAACGTCCGCTCGTAGGCGTCGGCGGCTTCGGTCCCGGCGGACATCGCAAGCAGGCGAACGTGCCCGACGGCGCCGGACTGGATCAGCGTCCCGATGTCGGGGTGCGACCATGCGGTGAGGTTGTGGCTGGGGATCAGCCACGCCTGGTCGGATGTGGCCCAAGCTCGGGCTCGGGTCGACTTCCGGCCGCGGAGAACCGTGTAGTTGTGCGTGGTTCCAGAGACGGCCGAGCGAGTGACCACGGAGGCGATCTCCAGATCCGGCACGCCGCCCGTGACGGTGACGCGGCCATTGGCATCCACCGACGCGAGGAAGACCTTGTCGGACTTGGCGTCCACGGTCTTTTCCGGTAACTGGCCGGCGAGGTAGGCACCGGAGGCGTCGTCGTGGCGGTCGTCGATCACCGCGAGCGCCGGAATTCGGTACTCACCGGCTCGGGTCTGTCCCTGAGAATAGCAGGGATCTACACCTGGCGCCAGGCCCTCGCATTGGCTGGAATGCGAGAGATCGGACACGAGCAACTACACGGAGCTGCAAAGAGAAGCTCGGTGGGGGACGACTATTGAGGACTCCTATTCGTCCGGGGGTGCTTTCGCTGGATCAAAGCTCTCGTACATCCATCGTATGTGACCTGCCAACCCGTCAGCGTCCGGGAACAGCATGGCGCGGTGAATCCCGAACCGGGCGACGTCCCACAACAATTGCTCTTTGTATTTGCTCGCAATGTAAACACACTCGATCTCAATACCGTCGGCGCGTCCGCAACTTAGTGGTTCATCTGGATGCGGATGCACTGAGAAGAGACCCTGCTGAGCACGTATGCGCGGGCTGATGTGCCGAGGGCGGTACCTCATCACCTTTTCGATCTTAAATGGGTCAGTGTCGCCAGTGCCGACCTTGTAGGGATTTCGCATCGCGTAGATGACGCCCTCGCGATCGTAGCCGGTGCAGCAAGCGAAGAAGGCTGCAACCAAAGGATTTGATGTCCAATCCAAGAGCCTGGTTGGCAAGCCGTGGTGTTGACCCATTGCGAGTAGTTCCCAGCGGTCCGAAGGCGGGTTCTGCACGTAACCAGGGAGTTCACGAACGAACATATCGAACAGGCGCTTTTCCGTTCCGTCCAGCCGACGTCGTCCAACAGACGGTAGCAGCTGAAACTCGGGATCGTGCACACCGCGATAAACCCAACGACCACCACGGAAACGCTGCAGCCTGTCGAAAAGCTCTGCGAACGATGATGCGATTGCCGTTGTTGTGACAGTCATCGGATCCGTGATTCGCATTATCCATTCACGCGGACAAGTGAGATTCACCACTTGGCGTATGACGGTTCGGGCAGCCGGACTTCCGTTCCAGACTCCTTCATCCATCCCTCGCCGTCCATCAACCGGTCCGCGATCGCGCAGACGAGGATCATGCGCTCGCAGACGCGGAGGTGTGTGCCGGCGCGCCTAACCTCGACCCACTCGTGGACAATCTTCCCGTTCGGCAGGGTCTTCTGCTTCAAGCGCTCGCCGCCCATCTGGTCGCGCCACTTCTGCGACACGTCGTCGGGGAACCCCCAGTACAACCCGCGACCGGTGAAGAGGCGCTGGAGCCGGTCCTTGATCGGCTCACCGGCCCACGAGAACCATCGGCCGCGACGGGTAACCTTCTCGCGGTCGCGTTCAAAAACGAACGGCTTGGTGTAGGTCCAGGTCGAGTACGGCAGGACGATCTTCCGTCGGGTGGCGGCGTCGTAGCGCGGGAATCCGTCCCGGCGCTTGTTGTCGCCGATCATCCCTTGCCAACCGAAGAGCGCGCAGTGCTCGTCTACTTCGTCGGAGCGGTACCGCCGGTCGAGCACCGTGCGCGTGTCCTCGACGCGAAGGTCGAGCTGCATCTGGCGGACATCCGCGAAGGTGTCGAGACGTCCGCACGCCACCAGACGCGAGGTCCCGTCCCCGGCAAAGGCACGCGCGACGAACCAGAATTGGTCCAGTTGGACGTCCACCGCCATGAACCGGGTGTGCTCCCGATCCCAGAACTTCCCGGGCGCCGGATCAGCACCGGCGGTGGTGTAGTCGGCCAGCGTGATCGCGGCCGCGTCTTGCGGGAAGAAGGTGGCCTCCTCCCAGGGCTCGCCGAGGGTCTCGGTCACGAATGCCACCAGCGGCTCGATGTTCCCGCGCCGCGCCTGGGCGAGCGCCTTGAGGAACTCGACCGCCAGTTCACCCCAGTCGCAGGCCACCCAGGGCATCGCCAGTGCATTCCAATGGAACGACCGGATCGAGCGCGGGCCGTCCGGGTTGTAGTCCACCGGGTGCATTGATTGAATGAGCCGGAGCTTCTCTGCGTTCGAGTACTGGGCCCCGCACCCGGCGCATTCCATCCGCGTCTCTTTCGCGACCTCCGCGTAGTCCCAGCGTCCGTCCGGCTTCGTCACGGCGTTGGTCGGCCAAACCAGACCGCCACGGGTCAGCTTCGCCGGGAACAGGATCGTCTCCCTCGTCGAGAAACGGAATGGTTGCGAATGCTGGCAAGTCGGACAGCGCCAATGCGCCTCGATTCGCGAACCTTCCAGCCAATCCGAATGCAGCTCGTCTCCCTCGCGCCCTGCGGTGCCCAAGCTGATCTCAATCGAGTTGTGGTACGTGCGTAACCGCTTCCGAAGGAGGTCAATGGCCCCGTGCTTCCATTCCCGTCGCTCATCGCAAAACACCCGCCGGACTGGGTCCGACTGCAGGCCGGCGCGCGAATTGGACCCGCGGATCATCAGGTTCATCGAGTGGAACTGGATGAGCCGCTTGTTTCGGGCATTCCGTTCTTTCGGGAGCAACGGCGCCGTCAACTGGCAGGACTCGACGGCCGGGAACAGCCGCTTTTTGGCGAACTCTTCGCAATGGTCCTGGTTCGCCATAACCCACATGCACGGTCCAGGGTCCTCCGCGATCGTCCAGAGCAGGAACAAGATGCCGATCAACGTCTTCGAACTCTGGGCGCTGACCATGACGACGACGCGCCGAACGCGTCGGTCCTGGGCAGCCTCGAACACCCAGCGCGCCATTGGCGTCACCGCCGTCGAGTAGCGCCCCGGCATCGGTCCGGTGCTGTCGAGTTCAACGCTCTCCTCGCACCACTGCCAGACCGGTAGGTTTGAAGGTGGACGCCAGTCCGCGATAGCCCATTCCAGCATCAGGCGCTGGTGGGCTGCCCTGACTGTCTCCGATTTCCGGTTCTGTGCCATTCACCCGAGTCAACTATAGACGCATGATCCAAAAGGAGGGTGCGCCTCAACTTCGGGAAATCCTAAAACTTAGACCAGGAACGAAGCGATGCTTCCAAACTGACGTAGGTTGTCAGTGTTCAACTTCCCCCGCTTCGCCGGAAGACTTATGCCCTACCAGTTCTTGTCTGATCAGTACGCCAGCAAACCCGACCATTCAACATCCAAACCACTTCTCCGCTGCTGCTGCTGTGACATGCCCTCCGAGTCCAGCACTCAGCCTCGCCACAAGGGCAGCATAAGCTGGAACGACGACGTCTTTTCGATACGAGAACTCCAAATGTCCACTAGACCCACCCTTGCGCGCATTCTCTGTAATCCTCTGGAATTCCTCCGGCTTAACAAACAAGTCATTGTAGTTCTCGAACCAGGGGTAATCAGGGCGATCAGCGTGCATACTTCTATCCGCTATGATGATAGCTGAAGTCCCTCTCCCACGCTGGGTCGCGAAACAGGCATTCATAAACTCAGAGTAGGCAGCCAAAGTCTCATCATCCCACAAAATGCATTTCGCAACAAACCGCGCGTCCAGATTTCGCTTTAAATCCAGAATCTGCTCCGGAGTTACGCTACGGAAATGTCCACGATACGTGGCATAGCAGAAAATAGTATTCAAACCATCAACAATAGCCTCATACACACCAAACCGCCTTGCCATTAGATCGCGCCGCAAGCTAGCCAGATTCTCTATACGCCCTATTGCCTTCTTCACACCAAAGCCAAAATACAACAGTACGATTGGCACCAGGATGTCTCCGACGGCTTTTATCAAGAGCCCAATACCTTCCAGAGTCATCATGCCCGTTGTATTCATATTTAGGTTTGGATGGAGAAGACGGTGAAATCGCCGCAAGTAGTTTGCGTGAAGCGCGTGGCAGAGGAACGAATAACGTCCACTGCATCCTTCGTAGCGATGCTTGGCACGATGATCTCTCGAATGTAACTGCGCAATGGCCGGCGCACGTCGCCATCAATGGTACCCTCCACTAGATAGCTTGATCTTAGAAAAGAGGCTGCCTCAGAGTCCCGCATTCCTCCATACTTCAATAGCAACTTTTCGATTGCATTGCCCCAATACAAGGCTCGCTGTGCCGAATCTGCCGACAAGACACTGGCCTTCTGCGCGTCCAGGGGTGTGCAGATAATGCCATCTGCGCGCAATTGGATTATCCTCCACTCTCGCTGCTCGAAATATGCAAGATGCCGGGACCGCTGATTGCTATCCGCCGTCTGGAACATTGACAGAATCAACTCTATCCATTCCGCAGCATTCCATGCGGGTACGCGGTCGGTGTCTAACAGCTTGAATACTTTCCTCGCCGCTTTGGTAGATAGCGCTTGCAGCTCACCGGCTACGCGATCTTCTCCCTCCAAGATAAGCCCGGTCCGAGCGAGTGCATCGCAGGGCATGTAGACCGATGAGTGCGGATTGGATCGAGCTTCAACTTGAGCCAACGCAATAAGGAGCGTGCGTAATTCCGCCAATCGAAACAGTACACGCTGGCTGATCCCCCCATCAATAATGGGCCGAGACTTCACGGCCATCCCATGAGGGCCTTCAGGCCTGTAATAGTAAAACACAGGCACCATCCCCAAACGCCGGGCTTCCTCAGTATCAAGACCGATTGCGAAGCGGCCAAAGCTCTCTGTATGGCCCTGCGGTTCCAGCAATTCGTCACGCGACAAAAGTGTAAAGCACGCTCTCCGCTGCTCAACGGAGAGAGGGGCTGGATTGACGCGATCTGACGTGGAATAGTCCGGTGGGATGGTAAGCACCTCGGGCGTCAACAGGATGCCCCCATCCCAAATGCTCCGGAGTATGGCTGTGCCGTATTTGTTAGTGTCCGGTTCTGATCGGCGCCTAGAAGGCCTTGGAAAGGCGTGATAGAAGAGAGTCCGATTATTCATTCGAACAATTCGGTCTTGAACTTCTGCCATACGCCTGCATCGCCGCGATACGCCGTCCGCAGCACACAGACAACACGCGCCAACTCGACGCCTTTGTACTGCAAGAGCCTGCGCTGTTTGTCGCTAGGGTCTTCAATCGTTGGATCAGTGCCTTCAAAACCTGAGCGAGGGAACAGCTCATTTTGTAGGTCAAATGTTCGGAGGCGAGGGACGCGCAACCCGGGAAACTGGTCGGCGAGCTGTCTAGACCGTGGGCCCCCCGCTGCCAACTTTTCAATTTTGTAAATTACTACCCCTTGCATTCCGGGCCTCGATGCCCGGTACAGTTTGTAGAGCGATCCTGTGACTTTGGGTATGCCCGTAGCAGTTTCAATTCCGAACGGGGATCCGTAGTCCGCAACGATCCAATCGCGACCCACAAGCTGTGGAGCCAGACCCATCGCGCTCCCGTTGCTGGCTGAGTCTCCAAACAAAGAAGCTCCGTTTAGGAACGCTTGGGACGTTGGAACTCGCCGAACATCCACCGGAAAGTCCAAAGCGTACGCGACCGCTTCAAGCTCTGTCCGAGCAAACTCAGCTGCGATATAGCCTCCAAAGCGTGAGGGCCGGAGTCCTGCTGCCTTTGCATCAGCCGGGGACACTTCGTACGCCGTGTACAAGCCCGTGCCCTCATTGATCACCCATGAGGCAAGCAAACCAAGGGTTGTCTCGGGCACCCGAAACATCACTGTTGCATTCAGGCCCTGAGCATTTGTGACTTGAACTCGTAGTTTGCCCTCTCCGCGGTCAAAATCCAAATCACGAACTTCGACCGCTTGGCGCGCGTCATCGACCAGCGTACTGAACAGGGCGACTCCACCAAGCGCGTCCACCGAGAAGCCTGAACGACGCAGCTCATGATCGTTTCTGGGATTCCACGCGGGATCGTAGGAGCGCTGTACCTCGACCAATCGAGCTGCCAACAGAGTTCCCGGGGAAAGAAGTCCCACGAGAAGTACCGACAGGAACGGCCAGAGCCAACAGCTCGGCTTGCTAGAGCGGACGGCCGGCGGCTTGATCTCACGAGAGCCCGGAGCCGCCAGTTCGGCTGGCCTCCCAGTACCATGGGTCTTCATAGGGTAGAGGTGCTTTAATTGTTATGATCAGAACCACTACATGCAATCCCATTGACGCAGCCATGATGAGGGTTATTCGATGACGTGTACCTGGATCGAGAATTGCCGCTCCTTCTACATTCTGATGCCACACCCAAGCACCTCAGCCCAAGCATGTTGATGCAGGCAAGGGCCCGCCAAGGAACCGTCGCAAAGTGCTCGGTAAGCCAACATTTAAATCTCACCTACGCGATCCTAAAATGAAGACCCAGGAGGTAAGCCGGTAGGTCGAGATTAGCCCGCACTCCCTTGCGGATCCGTGTTCGCTTGGTATTGGCCAAAGGAGCTCTTCTCGCAAGCTGTGGTGACGGCAGAAGATATTCCGACAACTCGTGGAGCTTGGATCGCCTTGCGCGAACGGACCCCGTTCACGTGGTCACCACTCTTTCGCTCGCACCATGTTCCGCTTTCCATTTCCACGAGCAGGTCTCGCACGGCGGCGTGCAGCATCTCCTCGATCGCGACGGCATCGGACATGAGAGCGACCTTGGGGGCCATCGCGCTCGGCATCGCAAGAGCTCGCGTCTTGGCTCCGACGATCATCTTGGCCATGAACTGGCGGACCTCGGTTGTGGGGATGTACTCGTGGAGCTTGGCCTTCACTGCGATCTGAAGGAGCTGGTTCTTGAGTTCGATGTTGGTCTTGCGTTCGTTCCGCTCCGCCGAGCCACGGTAGTACTTGAACATGCCGCGGATGCAGGGCGCGGTCTTCCAGCGGCCATCCTCCGGCGGGGGGAACCAGCCTTCCTTCGCCAGTTGCCGGTGCCGCTTGTCGGTCAGGCCGGTCAGCGAGGAGAACTCCTCCGACGACATGGTTCCGTCGGCCATGGGTCAGGTGGCGGGATGACAATTGCAGGACACCACTCCCGCGGTTATGGTCTGCGCCGTGATCAAGACGGTCGAAGCCGTAATCGACGAAAGAGGAGGGGTCCACCCCCTGGAACCCCTAGCGCTTTCCCGGTCACAGCGTGCCCTCGTCACCATCCTCGATGAGGACCCCGTCCCGGATGCGAACGAAACCGCCAGGCTCAGCGAGGCCGCCCTAGCAGTCGACTGGAACCGTTCTGAAGAGGAGGCTGCGTGGGCGCACCTGCAGCAGGCTCGGTAGTTCTGCTCCCCTTTCCGTTTTCTGACCTATCGCGGTCCAAGTTGCGACCGGTCGTCGTTCTCGCGTCTGCCGATCGTGGCGACTGGGTGATGTGCCCGTCCGGATCGCCCGGGCGATGCACTCCAGCGGCATCTGGGTGCTGCGGCCGCTCTCCCACTTCTGGGGTGTGTCGATCTCCCACAGGGTCGTCTGCATACGGTCGCCCTTGATGTTCGTGGCACTCAACTTCCGCACGGCATACCAGCAGGGCTCGTGTTTCCAGTGGTAATCCCCGCGGCCGATGGAGAACTGCTGCTTGGCCCAGATGATCTGGGCGCGGATCCGCTACTCTGTGGCCCGTTGTCGGAATCTGAACCTAGCGAAGGATTCGATGCTGCTATGGATGATTCTGCGCGTCACCTTTGGGCAAGGCGAATCAGGGTGTGAAGCGGAAGGTCGAGGTGGAGGTGTCTGGGCCGGCGGTCACCGGCGATGGCCCAAATGCGTTGGCGATGCTCCCGGTCACCCGGATGCGCCAGGCAGCCAAAGCGACCGTCAGGATAGAGTACGAGATGGTTCCGGCCGTGCTGGTCGCGGCCAATATCGGCGCAGGCAGGACATTGCGCGATGAGGCATTGGCCATGCCTACGAACAAATTTGAGAAGGCTTTCATCGAGAGGCATGGGGTATTTCCTTCGCTGAATTCATTTCAAGGGTCGGAGGGGTACCATTTTACTATTTGCTGCCATAAGGGCTCGGAGCCTTTACAGACAGGGTCTTAAATTCTGCCACCCCTGCGCCCCCCGGTGATGCCGGTGCTTCATGGTGTTGCTCCCAAGGTGAGCTCAACTCGGCTGTACCCGTTTCGATCACGGCCGTTCCGAACTACCGACTTGGACCGCGCGACTTGGAACAGTTCAAGCATCAGGGTGGGAAGTAGCTTCTGAGCCACGCTTTCTGGAATCGGATGCAGGTCCTGGTCGGCGCACCAGCCGGCGTAGGCAGTCAGAAGTTCGTCGGTGGCGAGGTCGTTCGTGGACGATGTCCGAACGCGTTCCCGCAGAAACACGCGCAAACTGTCGCTTTCGGCGATGGCGCGGTTGATGCGGCCAGACTGCGCGGCGGTCAGGGGAAGGCGTCCGGAATTCGACTCGAGCGCACTGTAGAGCCACCGCAGACCATCGACGGCCCAGTTGAGGATGCCTGGTCCCTCGTCAACCAAGAGCCGGGCTCCGAAGTCCGGGATCGGGCGTTCGGCTGGCGAGGCCGCACTGGTCAGCACCACCAACCGACGTCGCCAGGCCTCGACGTCATCCTGGATGCGGAGTCGGAGCCGGGAATTCGCGGTGATCAGGACGTTGAACGTACCTTGGACGATCTGAGGTTCGGCGCATCCCTTGATCTCGGCCATCAGTTGATCGCCCCCCACCAGGGCTTTCAACGTCGGCGCCGATCGATTCGACAAGAAATCGCTGGAAACGTCCGAACCCAACAACAGGGTCTTCCCGATGTAGTTGGCGATTTCGAACCGCTCCTGGAGAAGGTCGGTGCGCAGATTGACGCAGTTGTGGGGCCCGATGAGCCCGCGGATCACATGGGCGATCTGGCTCTTTCCCGTACCCGCCTCGCCGTCGATGAGGAGGATTTTCTGGATCAAATTGCGACCCAACAGGAACAGCCCAACGAACATTTGCAGAATTGCCACATCGTCCGAGTCGAGGCAGCGGGCGAGCAGTTCCTCACGGAACCGGGGACATCCGGCGCCGGGATTCCAGGCCACTGGCGACGCGTTTCGGCTCATGTAATCAGGCGAGTGCCGTTCGAATTGCCACTCACCGTTGCGCCAGGCGAGAACCCCGTTGGCGACGTGAATCACGTCTGCGGTTCGCTGCCAGGGATCCGGGCGCACGGTGAGGGTCCCGATCTGGCTGGTAATGGCGTTTAATCGACGATGGTCACGTTGTCGGGCTAGCCAGGGCACATTCATCTGCCGGCTCGCTCCCAGGAGCATGTCGGAGACCCGCGCCTTGATCGCCTCCTCAGGTTCCACTCGCCAGAGTCCTGTGGCTTCGTCGTAGGCATAGAACCGACCCTCGGTTGGACTCCGCAGGGTCAGGTGCCGCTGGGCATACAAAGCCGCCCAAAAGGGTTCGTTTAGGAGGTTGGGTTCTCCCTTGGGCCCATTGAAGAAGGGAGCGCCGTAGTCGTTCTCCAATTTCGCCAAGGCCTCGCGCTGCAGTCGATTCAGTCCTGGGATGGTCCATCCGTTGGGCCATTGGATGTCCTCAAACCTCACCTGAACGGGCGGACGATCATTGGCCAAGCGATAGTGAACCCCGGAGGGATGAATGCCGCAGAACATCGCGAGGGAGCCGTCCGCACGCCATTCACATTGCTGGGTCCGTTCCGTTGGCGGGATGTCGTCGATTAGACGCAGCCAGACCTGCCAACCCCTGGCGCCGACGGTGCGAGTCGTTGCCTCGGCAATCACCGGATTGGCGTCGTCCCAGGCGAACCCGAAATCGGCGATATCGAAATCGATGGTGCACAGGCCGCCGGATCGACGTCCGAGCAAGACTGCCAGGTTGACCTCGCTGGCACACAACTCCCGCCAGGGCGGGACGAAGAACAGCTCATCCAAGCGGTCTTGATAGGGTCGGATCGGGCGCTTGCTGCGTTGGGCGCATGGGACGACGAGCACTCCCGGGCCAAGCACGCGTTCGAGTTGTTGGAGATCCGCGAGCGGCATAGCTCTTGAACGGTTGGAGATACAGAGATCGATTCTCAGCGTGTGGTGTGTCGTTGATTCTTCAGGCGTCCATCGAGGTAAGTGCGGAGGTGGATACGGACCGTTTCCCGGCTTTCGATGATGACACCAGGAAGGAGTCGGAGGCGTCGGCGGACCCAGCTTTCACCAACACCAAGCCAGCGGGCGAACTCAGCCACGGTCAGCAACTGGTCGGGATCAATCGGCCGCGAGGAAGTAGATTCATTGTCATTCATAACGCGAACCAGCCTACGACGCGGATTCGATGGGATTGTGCGCAATACGCACAATCGTGCGTTGAGATGGTGGGATTCGGCAGCCAATCGAAGCGCGTGGTGCGTGAGACGAGGCCAGTGACCAATGAACGGAGGCAAAGTGCTGCGTGCTGGGACAGCCCGCGGTCCGGAGGCGGGCAAACCCAAACAGGATGAGTTCGGTCGAATGTGCGCGTCGTGGAGAGCGAAGCTTTCCGAAGTCCGGACACGCATTGGGGCCATGAACGACTGAGAGGTACACTCACCCACCTTCGCCAAGGCTTCGGTGGGCAGGCCCTGACCCTCTCCCAGAAGGAGCGGGAATGCATTGTCGCCCAACAACAAGTCCCT
>JAEUHG010000185.1 GCA_016795425.1 Verrucomicrobiales bacterium | reverse complement strand
GTCCGTGAAAAGAGCGCCGGCCGATCCCAACCCAGTCCGCACACCTCGCTGAGCGCCGCCAACACGGTGGCTGAGAGTATGCTGCTTGTGCCCAGGCCGGATCCCTTGGGGACGGCCGAGAGGAACGTCAGCTCGAGGCCGCCACCGAAATCGCACAACTGCTCGCGCAAGGAACGATACCCGCCGGTGGCATGGAACCGCGGCAGGAAACCAGCCAATGCGCAGGCTGCCTTGGCCAGGGCGAACGCGCTTCCCGGTTCCGCGAAGGAATCCAGTTGTTCATAGGTCTCGAGGGTGTCCTCCAGGCCGAGATCGATCGACCTCAGGATGATCTTTGGCTGCGCACACAGTCGCGCGAACACCTGCATGGGCGGTTGACCATTCAGGTCCACCGCCACGTTGATCACCTGGCCCCCGTGCTCGAGGCAATAGGGCGGTGTGTCCGTCCAGCCCCCGGCAAGATCGAAGCGCACCGGGCTTCGCGCCCATATGATCTGGTCTTCCACCACGCTGGCCGCCGGCACCACCGGCGCCAACTGGGCTTCGCGCACCAATACCTCCTGCAACAGGCCGAACGCGCGCTGCTCTTCGCCGCGCCATGCCGAATCCCCACGATGACGCAACACGGCGGAACGAAACATCGCTTCGTGTACGCGATCCAATGGTTCAGCAGAGGCAGTCAGTTCCGGCAGCTCGCCGGTTGTGATCCCATACGCCCGCGCCGTCGATTCCAGATCCAACCGGTGGAACACCGACCAGGCGCGGTGTTCCAGCACCGCTCGAAGGGAGGCGGCACGCAACTCGGCGCGCTGTGCATACAGCCGGCCCAAATGAATCTCCGCCTGCAATCCCTGGGCCGACAATCGCCGCGCCTTGAGCCAGCGCCGCAGACAGTCCGGCCTCGACTCCGGCTCCGCAGCGAAAAGCCATTCGAGAAATCGTCCGTCGATCCCGCCAGGTTCGAGGAGTGGAAACAGGGGCGCCCGTTGTAGGTCCTCGTCCTCCCGGATTCCCGCCGCCTCCGGCGTCAATCCGCGCCGGCGAAACCAGTCCATCGCAGGCTCGCCCAGCCAGTGCGTTCCGGGTGCCCCGACCGCCCCCGCGAACGGATCGTCGAGGCCATAGAATCGGACCGCCCATCCTGAAGTCTCCCCCACCGGCACAAAATCGAGGCAGACCCCCGGTCGCATGGCCGGGTCCCACGTGTTGTCCGGGACACCCGTGAGCACATGACCCAGGCTCAGTTTCCAACCCTCCGGGATCACGCAATTCTCGATCCACAGGGTGTGGTTGCTCTCGCGATGGAGGGGCACGGAGATGCGTGAGTTTTGCACGTACTGATCCGGGTGGGAGCCGCTGACGACCGCGGCCCCGAGTCGGCGCTGATCCAATTCGCGATTCTGCAGCGCGGACAGCGACTCGATCATCTGCCGGCTGGTCCCGAAGTGATGAAACTCGGGGCGCGGCAAGGGCACGACCGCGCTGGTGAGCGCCCGCAGTTCGGGATCGTCGACGGTTGGCGTCCCGCCCAAACCGAGACCAAACTCGGCGTACAACTCATATCTCCGGGCGCGGCCGCCTTCAAACGCCTCGGTCTTCTCATTCCAACCGCACCGGCGAAGGAGCACCTCCACCGCCCGCGCGCTCAACAACCACATGCCCGTGTCCACCAGGAAAAGGTGGTCCTGCGCCAGCTCGCGGATCCGTTCCGGGCTCGGCTTCTGCAAAAAGAAGGCGAGCCCGGCCGGATCCCGACGACGCGTGAAGAAGACTCCGAAATTCCGAGCCGTCTCCGGCGTGGTCCACATGCCCAAACCCAAGACGTCGACGGCGGGCAGCGGCGGCAGAGCCATGTCGAACCGCAACACGACATCGCCGCTCGTCACCATCGCGGCAACACCATCCGTGGCCTGGCGCAGAATTCGTTGGTAGTCACCCAACTGGACATCCAGCAGGGACTGCTCGAGACGCTGACCGCGCGCCCAGCGAAACACCGGGATCGGCATCAGGATCTTCCCGGTCGCGGCATACGCAGGCAACCGGCGGCTCTGACCTCCGGCATGAAGAATCAGTTTTCGCCCTTCGCGCAACCACTGGGCGAACGTCAGTCCGGAACCCGTGGCCCGCCAGGCTTCGACGAGCAAATGTGCCGTGCCGCCGCCGGATCCCAGCGGCGCGCCTTCGGGATCATGACCGGCAAACCATTCCGGCGGATGCCGCCCTTCGAGTGTGCCGAACGATTCCGCCATCCGGGGCGGCAGGGAAATCAGATGCTGAATGGGACGCAACACCGACTGCATTGGCCCGGAGGTTGGTTGGAGACAGACCCGGGTTGCAATCCCTCCCACCGTCAATTCGCGCGTACCCGCACAAAGAAGGCGCCGGTCAGGGAGGACGCGGATTCAGCCATCCAACGGCAGAGGCCGACGTCGGGAAAAGTCAGCCGCCCAG
>JAEUHG010000143.1 GCA_016795425.1 Verrucomicrobiales bacterium | reverse complement strand
TCTGCCCTCGGCCTTCGGGCTAGGGGCGTGGGATGACCGGAGCTGGGTCTCCCGCATTGCCTTGGAGAAGCGACTCTTCGAACTCGACGCGGCCGTGATTCTCACGGCGGCCAGCCGCTATCGGGGACGACCGCGCTCGCTTCGTCTGGACGTGCGCCCCGCGGTGAGTCCGCGCGGGTCCGTGCTGCATGCCAAGGTCACGCTCCTGCACTACGAACGTATCCGGTCGACGGAGCACGTCTTCCCAAGGCCTTGAAGAACGTGATCTGATGATTATCGGACGGAAAGCGAAGGCCGGTTTCTGCGTCGGCTAATGGCTAGCCGGACTTGCAACGGTCAGGATGGCAATCAGGAAGACCGTCCGTGTTTGACCCACTCTCTCGGGACAAACTTTTCGATCTGCGAGGTTGTCGCCGCCGGCAGTCGGGTGAAGACGTCCTTGAGGTAGTCCAGCGGGTTGATGCCGTGCAATCGGCAGCTGGCCATCAGGCTATAGAGGATCGCTGGCCGATCTCCCGCCTCGGGATGCCCGATGAATAACCAATTCTTCCGACCGATGGCACACGGCCGGATCGCATTCTCCACCATGTTTGAATCGATCTGTAGGTGACCATCTTCCAGGAACCGGCTCAGGCCTTCCTTCAGATCCAGGGCATATTCAATCGCGTCGGACAAAGCCCCCGCCGGCAACGCTCGTCGCTTTAAACGCTCCATGCCCGCAAAGATCCGACGCACCACCATCGCCGATTGGCCGGCACGCACCGCCACTCGCAACGCGGGACCGGCGCCAAGGTCCCGCAGCTTCTGCTCCGCGACGTACAAAGCCTGGATCTGCGTCAGGAACCAAGCGGCCTGCTTCGGACGATCGGTCGCTTCGTGGAACTTCCGGCGCACGTGCGCCCAACAATGAGCCAGGTGAACTTGGCCGGAGCGCTTTTCAGCCAGCTTGCGATATGCGGCCATGCCGTCGGTCTGCAAAATACCGGTGAAGTTCCCAAGGAACTCATGGGGGACCTCGTGTCCCCGCGATGGACCCCACTGAAAGAGCACCTCCCTTCCAGGATCCAAGTAGACCCAAAGGTAGCCCACTCGACTGGAACCCGGGTGGTCTGGATCCAGGTATCGAATGGGAGTCTCATCGACCTGCAGATATTTCCGACGCCTGAGCCGTTCAGCCATCGCGCGGTAAATCGGTCGCAACAGCTCCACCGCCTGATCGACCCAGCCGGACAGCGTGTTGCGCGGGATCTCCACGCCATGCTGGCGCCGCAGCATCGCCGCCATCCGGTACAGCGGAACATGATCGGTGTACTTGCTCATCAACAACCACGCCAACAGACCCGCTCCAACCATGCCCTTGTCGATCGGCTGCGCCGGCAGGGGTGCGATGGCAAATTCGCCGCGACGCACATAGCGCGGACGCACGATGGTGTGCCGGAACAACTGGCCCGGCTGGTAGTCGAGCTGGGTCGACTTCTCCTCGCCCAAACGAATCCAACCGGCGGGATCCGCCTTCACCTCCGCCGGCTCGATCACCGTCTGACGCTCAGGCAAACGGGCGTCGTCGAGCACGCGACGGGGCCGACGCGTGACCGGCTTCCGGGCCTGTGGCACCACGGCGACAACAGGACGCTCCTCCAACACCGCTGGCATTCCGGCCAGCATCAGTTCCAGCTGATCGCGGGAGACCTGTTCATTCTTGGCGCCACCGAAGCGCAACCGCAGCAACTGCTCCATCCTCCGACGCAGCTCGTCGAACTGTTGTTTGAGCTTCTCGTAACGCTCGTCGTCGCGCTTCTTTTGCTCCTCCAACCCCTTCACGCGGCGCTTGAGCGCCTCGTATTCTTCATGAGTCGGAGCTGGCGCAGGCACGCTCTCACTCACCATAGATGAGTGAGTCACTGCAAGAACGATCTCACTGCCTATGCCAGTTTTTCTTCGCGATGACTTCCAGGCCATTCACCAGCGCTCCGAACTCCTCGTTCCGCAGGCACAAGGACGCCTGTTCGGAGCTCGGCCAGGAGAATCGTCCGGCGGAAAGCCGCTTGTTCAGGACCCACAACCCCGTTCCGTCATAAACCAAAACCTTTATCCTGGAACGAGCCTTGTTGGTGAAGACAAACCAATGACCTGATTGCGGATCGGCCCGGAGCACTTCGGCGACGTAGCCGTACAAACGATTGAAACTGCCGCGCAGGTCGACGGGCTGGATCGCCAGGAAGACGCGAGTTGTCCCACCGATGGTCAGCATCGTAGCACCTCCGCCAACTCCTGGATCCGACTCACCGGTGTCCCACGAGCCACCAACAGGGAGCATCCGTTGGGAAAACGGATCTCCAACTCCCAGCATGCCGACTGCGCCGTCAAACCAGGACCGATAACCTCGGCGAGGTTGACCTCCTTCAATGGCACCGTCGCATGAGATGTCCGGGACTGGCGCCGAATCCAACTTCGCAACGTGCCGACCTTCAGTCCGTGGACGCGCGCGAAGTCCTCTTGGGTTTGATCGCTGGCCTCCCAGGCCTTGATCCAATCCTCGCGCTCCTGGCAGGAAGTGTGCCGGCGGTGGCCCTTCAAAATCGCAAACGGTCGGTCCTTCACCCGATCAGTTCACCACAATCGAACCCAACCCGCATAGACGTGCATTGTCGACCGCATACGCTACTTTGAGGGGATCGAGAGCCAGCGCGGTATTGCCTGGCGCTGCGCCGACAGTCTCGCGCTGCGGAACTTCCTCGGGATCCCGCTGACCGAAAGCACGCCGGTACACGCCTCGATGAGCGTCATCCGCAAGCGACTCTCGGCAGACGTCTTCAACCAGATCTTTGTCTTTGTGCTCAACCTGCTCCGCGAAAAGGGGCTGGTGCGTGGCAAGGCCCTGGGGATAGACGCCACGACGCTCGAGGCCAATGCCGCCATGAAATCGATCGTCCGAAAGAATGGCGGGGACGGTTGGAAGGATTATCTGCGCAAGTTGGCCGCGGCCGAAGGGATCGAGGAGCCGACCGACGACGATCTGCGCCGCTTGGATCGCCAGCGCAAGGGCAAGAAGGTGTCCAACGAGGATTGGGAAAGCCCGAGTGATCCGGACAGTCGCATCACCAAGATGAAGGATGGGCGCACGCACTTGGCTTACAAGGCGGAGCACGCGGTGGATTTGGAGACCGAGGCCATCGTGGCGGCGGAGGTGAAGCCGGCCGATCAAGGCGACACCAAGAGCGGCCCTGAGACGCTGAAAGCAGCCGATCAGAATCTCCTGGCCAGCGGAAACGAGACATCGGTGCAGGCCTGCGTGGCCGACAAGGGGTACCACGACACGGCGATGATCGCGGAACTCACGCGCCAAGGGATCCGAACGTACATTCCGGAGCGGCGCCAGAGGGTGCGCCGGTGGACAGACAAGCCCGAGGCGCATCAAAAGGCGTTTCGCGGCAACCGCCGGCGGGTGACCGGTGCGCGCGGACGGCGGTTGAGCCGATGGCGCAGCGAGCGATGTGAGCGAACGTTCGCTCATGTGTGTGAGACCGGCGGTGGACGAAGGGTCTGGGTGAGAGGATTGGAGGAGGTGGCCAAGCTGCACCGGATGCGCTGCGTAGCGTACAATTTGGGACTGCTGTTGCGGAAGGTGTTCGGGATGGTGAAGCCGCGGGGTGCCGGGGCGGTTGCGGGTGCATTTATTGG
>JAEUHG010000136.1 GCA_016795425.1 Verrucomicrobiales bacterium | reverse complement strand
TTACGGAGTGATTCTGCGCTCCGTGGAGCGCGGCGGATGGTTCGACACCAACGCGTTGCCGGCCGAATGGCGCCCGGCGGATCGGGTGGCGCGCGTGGGCATCAAGACCATCCCCGCCATTCAGCAGAGGGTTTATTCCTTCGCGCAGCCTCTTACCTACACCGGCATCGAATGGGGGTGGATTCACGTGGAACTCTCGCTGGCGGATTACGATCGAAGCGTCGCCGCGGTGTACCGGCGTACCCTGATCCTCGCCGTGGTCTGCAGCATCTTCAGTTTGCTGGCGTCCACCGTGTACGCGCGGCGCTTGGTGCAACCGGTCTTGAGCCTGAAGGCGGCAGTGGGACGGGTCGCGCTGGGCGATTTGTCGGCGCGGTCCGACGTGCGCACGGAGGACGAGTTGGGAAGCCTGGCGCAGTCGTTCAACACCATGGCGGATGCGATGCTGAAACGGGACCGCATTCTCGAAAGCGTTCGCTTTGCAGCGCAACGGTTCCTGGGCGAAACCGGCTGGCGCGGGGTGATTGACGACGTCCTGGCCGAGATCGGTCGGGCGGCGGAGGCTCATCGAGGCTATGTATACGAGGTGCGTCCATCCGCCGACGGCCGGACCTTGTGTTCCCAGCTGCATGTCTGGTCCGCGCCCGGCATCGAGTCGTTGCGGGACGATCCGTTAATGCAGAACTTTGATATCCGGGCCCACGGTTTCGAGGATTGGGAGGTTATCTTAAGGGACGGCCATTTGGTGAGTGAGAGCATTGGGACCATCTCGGAATCCAAACGCCCGATCTTTGAGCGGCGCGGCATCAAGGTGGCCTTGCTTATTCCCATTCGGGTTCAGGACCGGTGGTGGGGATTTTTTGGAGTCGAGGATTGCCTCAGGGAACGAGGGTGGACGCCGGCTGAGAAGGACAGCCTTAGGACCGCCGGAGAGATGCTCGGTGCCGCCATCGCGCGACAGTTGGCCCAGGACGAATTGATCGAGGCGAAACAAACCTTGGAACAGCGCGTCGCGGAACGCACCCAGGAACTCAGCCGGCAGGTGGCGGCCAAGGAACAGGCGCACGCCGAACTGGCTCAAACCCAGAACCGGATGGTGGAGTTGTCCCGCCTCTCCGGAATGGCGGAGGTCGCCACCGGCGTGCTGCACAACGTCGGCAATATCCTGAACTCGGTGAATGTCACCGCCAACCTCCTCCGGGATTGGTCGAAATCCACCAAAATCCACAGCCTGAGCAAATTGGCGGATCTCCTGCGGCAGAATCAGGCAACCCTCGACGCGTATCTATCGAGGGATCCCACCGGAAAGCAGGTCCCGGAATTCCTGATCAAACTCGCAGAGCACCTCGAGGGGGAAGTTGAGACGGTGCGGACCGAGGTGGAATCCCTTTGCGAACGCATCGAGCACATCAAACAGATCGTCACGATGCAGCAGGGCTATGCGCGGGTTTCCGGTTTGCGCGAGACCTTGCCGATGCAGGAACTCGTCGAGGATGCCATCCGCATGACCGGCAACAGTCTGGCCCGTCACGGGGTGCAGGTGATTCGGAAGTACTCCGAGGTGCCGCCGGTGGTGGCTGACAAACACGCCCTGCTCCAGATTCTCATCAACCTGATTCGCAATGCCAAGGATGCCATGGCCACCGTCCCTGCCGACGCGCGCCGCCTGACCTTGACCCTCGAGACCACCGCTTCGGATTGTGTGCGCGTGACCGTGCAGGATACGGGCATCGGCATCTCGCGCGAGAATCTCACGCGCATCTTCTCGCACGGCTTCACCACCAAGCGCGACGGACACGGATTCGGGCTCCACAGCGGCGCCAACGCGGCGAAGCAGATGGGGGGACGACTCTTCGTGCATAGCGATGGACCCGGACACGGCGCCTTGTTCGTGCTCGAACTTCCCCACGCGCCGGTCAAATCCACGCCCGCCGTCTAAGTCGCGACTGCGCCGCCCACCTCCACTCCCGACGCAGCGCCAGAGGACTGGCGCAGTCCCATGCGTTGGATGGTCGCGAAGCGTCTTGGACTGATACGGTAGCCCTCTACCGCTTTCCGTGCCAAAGCGCCAGAGGGCTCTCCTCCTTACCCACAGAATAGGATACTAGATACGCGGGGTGTTTGCTCGGTTTTGTTGGGTTTCTCGAGGATCCGGTATCGGCGACCAGGGAGTTCAGCGTTGAGCGAGTGCCAGGTGATGAACTTGAGTCCGCAAAAACCGCGAGATTTGGCCCCCTCCGTGTACAGCACGCCTTTCTGTGGGTAAGGAGGAGAGAGGGCTGGCGCACTCCAAGACCTGGCGGACTCCCCGCGCTCCGTTCATCGCGAAGCGTCTTGGACTGATACGGTTTCCGGAGTTAATCGCCGCCGAGGGAAGCGATCGGCAAAGATCGCCCCCCCCGAGGTGGTAAATAACTCCGCCGGCGGGCAAACTCCTGCCGGCCCGATTCCGGTCCCGTCCGCGCCACGGCT
>JAEUHG010000127.1 GCA_016795425.1 Verrucomicrobiales bacterium | reverse complement strand
GCAGAACTGTCCATGGTCCTTTGAAACCCGAACACCCCTCAGCCTGTCAGACGATATTTTGTCGCACCCCCCACAGCCGTAGCGTCTGAAAGACTGCCAGTGGTCGCGCGTTGCCGCGTGGTCCATCGAAAGCCAGGAGCTCGAAGCGGTTCGGCAGCGGATGAACATTCAGTGTGCGAAACACCTGCAATGTGCGAAAATCCGAAGGCGACTCGGCCACTACCAACGGGCGGTACACATCTCCAGCCTCGAGATACGCGAGCGTCACCGGCTCATCACTTGCTGACCCAAGGTCCCACACTCCGATGCGGCGCGGCTTATCGTCGTTCAGAAAGGCCACCACGAGCCAGCGACCCGACGCGATGGTCATATCACCGACGAAGCCATGCAGCGCCAGCGGCGCTCGCAGGTAGCCCAGGGTGCACGGATCAAGGAAGGTCAAGCTCGCACCCGCGTTTGTGGCGTGACGCGCCAATACACAGTCGAGCCCATTGAAAAAGCCCATGCTTACCTCGCCACGGGTCCCCGGGAAGTTGGGATCCGATCCCAGGGATCTCCATAAGTCGTCGCCGCCGCGCCTCGTCTCGTGCGACCCGTCGAGCGCCATTGAATACAGGTCATGTTCAAATCGTGTGACGCTCACGACGCGCCGGGTCTCGGGGTCGAGCGGATCGACCCACAGACACGCACTCGCCAGATCCCGCGAACGGTCGGCTTGCCGGAGTGTCTGCCATCCACCGCCGCCGTCGATGGTACGGATGCTGCCGTCGGACATCACCAACACCGCCGGCGCCCCTTCATCCTCGGACAGGAATCCGGCATCGAGTATCGATTCCTTCCCGGAGTGCTGCCCCGTCGGCACCGGGCTCGAGCCCGCCCAGTAGTAGATGTGAGCTCTGTCGCTGGCCACCAGGTCGAGCGTGCCAAGCCGATTGCGCTGCGCGCAGTGGGGGTGCAAGTCGAGGTTGCGCGCGCTGAAGGACGCCAAGACCTGGGGCTCCGGGTTTGCCGTCATGAGCCGCAGCCCGGGTTCATCGTCGACGCGCGCAAGGAACAGGCCGCGATGGGTACGCAGGTTAATCAAGGCTCCCGTCGCCGGTACATTCGCTGCCCTAAATCCCCGGGGAAGGCACGACAGGTCGAAGTCCAGCAGCCCAACGGCCGACTCGAATACGCGGGCCAGCATTTCGAATCCGTACTCGTCGGGGGTCTCGAGCCGGTTGCGGTTCAGGCCGAGGCGCCTATCCACAGCTGCGACCCTGGCCCTTGTTTCGCGGGCCTCCGGGTCGAACATGCTCCGTTCATGGTCAGCCGAATCAAGTGCCTGGCCCCAAAACACGGTCTCGTGCACTGGGAGGCCGTATGCACGTGCGAACTCGAGCTCCGACACGGGCAAACGGCGTAGGGCGGTCGCGATTTCCGCCGCGATTGTGATGGTCTGATCGACCCGGCCATCGAAGCGTGGCGGCAACTCCCGGCTCCAGCCGCGCGCCTGCTCCCCCAATGCACGCAGTTCCTGCAGTCTTTCCGAATACTCCCCACGCCAGCGCACCAGAAGCTCGCGAGCACGCCGCAACCGTGCGGCGTCTTCCATCTCGGCGGGGTATGGCGGCCGGCGAACCGTGGCCTCGTGTGCCACACGTTCGGCAGCGGGAAACTTCGGCGGCGAAGTCGGCTTGCCTCGCTGACGATTCGCCCGTGCTAGGAGACGCCGCCGCGCTTCGTCCTCGGAAACTCCGATGAGTTCGACGTAGGCGATTTGCGCCAGGATACCGTTCAGTGTCACCGGCGAAATCATCACCGGTAGAAGCAAATCAAGTTCACCGGTCGGGTCGCGACGGAACGCCTCAGCCCATTCCGTTTGGGTATAAAGGGCGTCGATGTAGGAGGGCGACAAAACAACCACGGTGCGCTCGGCCTCCCGCATCGCCCGATCCATCGCAACAACCCAATTGCCGGAGAAGTCCCATGCCTGAATGACGACACCAAAGCCACCCTCCTCGAGCTGCCATGCTATCCACTCGGCCCACTTCCGATCGTTATGGTTGTAGCTGACAAAGAAATCCTTCATTGGGCCTCGCCTCCAGGTGCCACGCGGCAAATCGCAGAGGCAATGCGCTCGTGTCGATCGGCGTATGGTGTCGCAAATGCCGGGACCACGATGCAGATCCTGCGCCGGCGGGAATCGGCGGTCAATGCACGGTGGACACGAGGCCTCGTCAACGCCGACAAGGTCGACGGCGACGTCATGACGGAAGCCATCCAGTGCGCGCTCAGCCATCACGAACACCGCGCGTACCCCGAGGACAGGCTCACCGTTGGCTTCGGCGTCCAGTTCGCTGCGCTTGCCTCGCCACCGATGAACAACTCGGTTGAACCTATAGGCCCGTCAAAAGACCACGGATCCGATTTGTCCAATGACCCAGTGATGCGGCGAGATTCGTGGGAGATCCATGGCACGCTTAAACCGCGTTGCTGTGCTCGGACTCGAAACACAGCCGCCCAGGGTTGATTCACCTCGATCGGGGGCGTTCCCATTTCGACTATGAAAGAACAACTTCTGACGGCAAAGGAACTCGCGGCCGCCGTTAAGAGGTCGCCGAGCTATATCCGAGTGATGCGTCGCCAGAGGTTCCGAATGATTAACCATCGCACCACGCTGTCAGCCGCGCTGATCGCGGCGACCTCGGCCAGGCGCAAGGCGTGGTGGACTTCTCCACCCGCGCGGGAGCATTGGTTAACACTCCCGTCTACTACATGAGCTATGAAAGCCCCAACTATGAGCTGGCCGATGATCGCTTCATCGGTCAGTTGTATGCTGCAGCCCCGAGTGAACCATTGGCTCCAGTCGGCGTTCCGACCCCATTCCGTTCGGACAGGGGCAAGGGTTACATCACCGCGGGCGGCAACGTCGGCATACCCGGCGTCCTGCCTGGGGCGGCCCTGCGCAGCAGATCAAGATGGTGGCTTGGGCACCGTGGCTCGGCGCATCATACGCCGAGGCGTTGTCGAAAGGACAAGGCCATGTGGGCGAGTCCGCGGTGTTTACCATCACCGTGGGAGGGGGCATATCCCCGCCAGCATCGTTGAGAGGCCTAAAGGGATTCACCATCTCGGGCTGGATTCCTGAACCCACACCAGTGGCCCTTGGCCTCCTCGGGGGCGGCGTGTTGCTGCTCCGGCTCAAGCGTGGTCTGTGAAGGTGTCCACGCGGTCCCTCGGATAGTCCGTTGCGGGCAGGGTTCAAGGTTTCAAAAGCCCCTTGTCTGACCATCACGGGGATTTCTTGTCTTACCCATCGGTGAAACCCTCAAGATCTCCCACCTCAACCCGTTGGCGCGCAATCGAGTGAAGAAAAATGGTCGGGACGGTGAGATTTGAACTCACGACCTCTTCCACCCCAAAGAAAAACGATGTATTAGAACTACTGAACAAACTTGCTGCCCCCAGGTTCTCAGCAAGCAACTGCATTGACGGCATTTATATTTACGTATAAATGACTTACAGAACATCAGAAACCGTTAAGGCTGGTTAGAACAACGCCCTACTCCCGCCAACCCCTTCCAACTAAAGATCTACTCAACTTAT
>JAEUHG010000123.1 GCA_016795425.1 Verrucomicrobiales bacterium | reverse complement strand
GGCACCGTCTTCTCGGGAAGCCTGGATGAGGTCGCACTCTTTGCGGCTGCTCTCGATCCTGCCGAGATTCAAGGCCTCATGCGGGATCCGTTGCCACGCCCAGCGGCCACATCCCCGTCGGGCCAACTCCCGATCGCCTCGATCCTCGACCGCCTCATCCTGCCCACGGCGTATGAAGGGACGGCCTACCAAGCCTCACTCTCGGGAGCTTTCTGCGGCACCCCCGTTCGCCACCTCGTGTTCAGCGGTTCGCTTCCACCGGGTTTAGAACTTTCGGCCGATGGGGTCATCGCAGGCACTCCGCTGGCCCTCGGCGACTTCGACGTCAAGATTCGCGCGACGGATGCCGACGGAAATAGTGCCGATCTCGCCGTTCAACTCTCGGTCCAACCCGCGCCTCCCGCCTTCACACGAGAACCTGAAGACCAACGCGTCCAAGCCGGCGGCCTGCTTGTGCTGGTCGCCGAAACGTCGCGCCCGGCCTCGATTCAATGGTTCTTCAATGGCAAGCCCATCACCGGCCAGACCCGATCGCTCCTGTCGATTCAGGATTTCGCGGTGAACCAATCGGGTGTCTATCAAGCCGTAGCCGAGAACGCCGGCGGCACCCGTTGGTCGCGCGAAGCCACGGTGACCCTTCAAACCACCCCGCCGGCGGACAACCTCGATCCTGTCGCGCCGATCGATCTGCAACCCGACGGCCTGGTTCGCCTCCGCATCCCCACCCTTCGCGGCCACCTGTATGAGATCCAGCGCGCCTTGGATCTCACAGCGGCGATTGAGGGCCGGTGGACACGAGTGCTCCGATTCGTCGCTCCCTCCGAAGTCGCCGAACTCGCGGACTACATTCCCACCCGCCCTGACGCCGCCTTTTACCGCGTCATCGAGATCGGCCTGGAACCGGCAGCGCCGTTCTCGTTGGAGGACACCACGCGATTCGCCGGACTGGGCGACGATGGGGTTGCCCGTAAAGGACTCCTACCTGCGGTCGACCCGGTAACAGGCCGACTCTCCGCCTTTGAGTTCCGTCCACATGGCGACGAACTTCCGGCGGATCACGGCCTCCTCCTGAGGTTCCCCGAAGGTGCCCAACCCATATCGCGGGACGGAGGCACCCTTCTACAATTTCGGCGCCTCGAACTGTCGTTCGCCGAAGACTCGCCGATTCAGTTCGATGAACGAGGCCAACGTGTCCTCGATCTCTCCTTTCCCGCCGACCGGGAACTTACGGTCGGATCCATTTCGGTCGTCGTTCTCGAGTCGTTGCTCGGCAAATCAGCCGGAAGTGGCGTGGACGTTCTTCTTTTCGAGCGCTTCGCCATGAATCTCCGGCGCGGGACCTTCGCCGGACCCCAACTCCGCGGGGCCCAACTCGCCTGGCGCGACCCCGATGATCTCCCGTTGCCCATGCCCATCGCCACCGGCGATTACCCTGATTTCGACTTGGACCTCACCGGTCGTAGTTTGCGCTTTCCGTTTCACGGCGAGTTCCGGTTGACGGACGCCACCCGCTCCCCGGTGACGCTGCGAATCCAGGAGGATCGCCCGGCCTGGATCGAATTTCGCGCCGGCCATCAGATCGCCGCCCGTGGCGTCGCCGAGGTTCGAGTCACCGGAGGACCGACATTCATCGCGGACTTCGACGCCGAGCCACCCGCGTTCCGCCTTGCCCTGCGCGCGCGCGGCCTGCGCCTGCCGGCTGGCATGGCCCTGACCGATCTGCTTCCGAATTTTCCCCGGCGCCCATCCTTGACCAGTCGTGCCCCTATGACGCCGCCCGACGGCGGATTCAGGTCGGAACGAGAATGGCTCGAGGCTTTCGAGGCGGCCATGAAACAGGCCGACGAGGAAATGAAGAAGGCGTCCTGGGCCACCGACGCGAACTACGCTGACATCGACGTCACCAAACTCCCGGAGAACCTGCCCCCACCCGCGCCCGCGCCCGTCACCGAAGCGACCGCTGAGGTGCGCCCCGCCTTCCGCAACCGCGACTTTCGCGAAACCGATCCCGTCGGCGCCTTGCTCGGCACCCTTCCTCTGTGGCGCGCGTTTGTCGACAACCGCGAAGGTCTCCTGAACCTCACCGCCGCACAGCAGGCGACCGTCCATCGCGTCGTTCAAAAGCGCGTCGCGCAAGTGCAGGAGAATTTCGGCGAAACCGGTAACCCCAATGACCCGCTCACTTTCGAACTGCGCGCCCGCCTGCTGGATCACGTCGTCGCCATCGCCGTGCAAGCCGCGGAAGACGATTCCATCCTCAATTCTGCCGCCCGCAACGCCTACGACCTGTTTCGTCAGCTCGAAGATGCAACCGACTGTGGAGCCTGGAAGCCCGATGCACTCCTCCGGGCGGTGAAGGCCATTAACAACATCCGCAGCAATATTGGCCGCCGCCCCGACGTCCTGCCTGACTTCGCCGGCCGCGATCTCAACGACTGGTCCATGATGCTGGTTCGATGCCGCGGCGAACGTCTCCAAGCCGAGCTCGGCGTTCGCTCCGGAGAGGATCGACCCGACAATAATCCCAAGATCCTGAAACTCCACCGCTTCGAAGCCGCGCAACGACTGGTGGAAGCCGCCGATATCCTGCGCAGCGGTCAAGCGGTCGGCATTGCCGCGCCCACGGTCCGCCCCGAAGTGATCTCCCAACTGGTCCTCCGCATTTGGCAGGACCTGCGAGGGAAGATCCTGCAAGCCGGCCGCGGCTGCGACTTTGGCACGTGGAACTACTTGTTGCCCGAGATCGGCGAGATCATTGCCAGCTACGCCCAATACCTCGCCTCCACTCCCGACGGAATCGCCCTCGTCACCCCCGTCATCCGCGAGGCCCTTTCTCTCACCCAAATCCCGGTCGCCTTCGGCGAGTGTTTTCGTAATGAGAGCGCCTCCGCCGCCGAACAGCTCGAGCAGATCCGCATCTCCGCCACCGATCGCACCCTGGCCCAGCGATTCCTCTTGCCCGGTCTGCGCACGCTGCGCCAGCTCGTTCGCGATGTTCCCAGCTCAATCTCGATCCCTTTGCCCGCGGTGGACCTGCACCTGGATGCCGTTCGCCTCCGCTTCGACGCCGTCCTCGCCCAGTCCAACCTCGGCCTCTGGGCCAGCGCCAACAACGTCACCGTGGAAGACGTCGGCGACATCCTGGAAACGGCGATGCTCCACGACCAGCTCCGGATTCGCTTCCATCCAGAAACGCCCCATCTTCTCCTCACCGAACAACGCCTGCCGCGCATCGTTGAACTCGTTCATCATGCCGCACGCCGCGACACCGAAACCCAGGACCTCCAGCGCATCGCCCAGATCCTGCTCGATGCCATTCGCACCGAAAGCTCCCTCGAAACCCCTTCGGCCGCCCGCGTCCTATCCATCCCACCTTCGCCTCAAGTCGCCGCCTGGCGGGAGGCCGTTCGTTCCCAAGTCGAGACTACCGGGTCACTGCTCCACGATCTCTATGCTACCCGACTCCGCCGAGCGGAAGCCCTTTCCCTGGCCGATCTGCTGGTTCTGTCGGATATCCGCCTGCCAGGTGGACTGACGGTGGAAGAGGCCTGGGGCGAAGTGTCCGTCGATCTCGCTCAACGCCGATTCGCGGGGGCCTTTGGCGGCGACCTGCGCCTTCCGGGTTTGGGTCTGGCCCTGCAACTGCGCCATGCCGCCCTTAGGTCCGATGGTGACTTCGACGCCGAGATCTCAGGCTCTCTCGCCGTTCCTGCGGTCAATCCAGTGGCCACGCTGTCCATCCCCGCCGAACAACCTGTTCGGCTTCGGGTTCGACAGGGCCACACTTCGCTGAGCGGTGCCGCACGCTTGCGCTGGCCCCAGGGCAGCGAAGTGGACTGCTTCCTCTCCCTGGATGACCCCATCTACCAATTCTCTGCTTCCGCCCGTGGTCTGCGTCTGCAATGGGCGCGGGACCTGACCGGTTCCATCGGCCTGCCGGTTCTCGACCGCTTGCCAACTGGCACCCACCCCCAGGCACTGGATCTCTTGACCCGCAGTGGGCTGATCCTCGAAGGCACCGCGCCGGATTCAACGACCCATGACCCGGACGATCTCGGGGTCAGTCGCGCCGAACCGAACCTGCGCCCCACCGCCTCCCCGACCGATGATCTTGTCGCCGCCACCCGGGCGCTCGACCTCCTGATTCGACGTCCCGATGCCCTGGCAGTGGTGCGAAATGCCGCGGCGCCTCACGCAACTCCGGCGAGCCCCGCACCGGCCGCGTCGCGAGAATCCAATGCCGTCGCCCACCTCGTGACCCAGATCGATCGTGCCTCGCGACAATTGTCCCGGGACACCGAGGAATTGTCCCAACTCGACCTGGCTCTCCTGGGTGACTCCGTGTCGGTGCCGCCCGCCGAACTCGCGCAGTTGCGGGGTCCTAAGCTTCTGCTGGTGGCGCAAAACCTGGGCGCCTTCGGCGGAGATTTCCTCACCACGCGACAGCTCCTCTCGGAGGAAACAGTGCGCCAGAGAGTGTCGGCGACCGGCATCGACCTCGAGGCCTCGACTCGCTCCTATTTCCAAAACTTCGGGGCGTGTCTGGGAGCTCTGCGCACGAATCTCCTGGTCCTTCAGGAAGCCCCAACTCGCCGCTGGGTGCGCGGCCCTTACTGGGATCCAGCGGCGGCACGCGCGACTTGGCAGGCCGCGCTACGGTTCATCGAACTCCTCCAACTCACCGGGGGCGATGTTGCTGCCCTCACGACCATCGCCCAAGACCTCCATTGCGACCTGGGCGGCGCCTTTCTCGAGCAACAACTCCAGAACACCGGTCTGGATCCTGGAACGGGGAACATCCCCTCCAGTTCCGACCTCCGCGCCACCTACGATCGGCTGAGCGCCGACTCCGCCTTGGAGGCCGCTCGCCAGATTCTTGAACTCGAGGTCCTCGCTCAGCAGGCGGCGTGGTGCGCGCCCGATCCTCGACGGCAATCCGCCATTGCCGCTTTGGTCCTTCGCGCCCGCAACGCCCAGGTCGCCACCTTACGCCGCATCGAAACTCGAACCTCAACCACAGCCTGGGAACGACCGGAAGCAATCCTCGCCGCCGCCACCAACCTGCTCGATGCGGTCCTTATCCCCGCCCGACTCGGCATGCTGGTCTATCCTGAATCCGCACCCAGGCTGCGCGCCGATGCATTACCAGCGGACACGCTGAATCCGGCCACCGATGTTGCCGACCTGGTCCAGGTCATTCGCACCGCCACCAGCGAACTCATTCAGCTTCATGACAACGCAGGTTCTGGCTACCGCGCCGAACTCGATCGTCGCGCCCTGGCACTGCGCCGCATTCCCCTCCCCGCGGCCGGCAATGCCGCCTCGGTGGCGGCTCTATTCGCCAATATCCCCGACCTAACCGCCTTCCGAACCCAGTTGAGCCGACTCGCCGCGGCCGAGGCCGACGCCCTCGTCAACGCCGCCACGCGTAACACGGCCCTTTCCAAGCTCAACACCCATGCGCGCGATTTCGCTCGGCGCGTCATCGAACTTGGCCGCCTCCTGGACACCAGCACCGCGTCAACGCGAACGGTCCATTCTTCGCCGCGGCTTCATGCCGACCCGGCGCGTGATCGGTTGATCGCCGAATTCCTCCCGCGCTTGGTCGCCGCGGTCTCCGAGCCTGGCGTTCCCTGGTGGGTGAGCGCCTCAGTCGCGCAGGAGTTCCTGGCCGCTTCGACATCTCCGGATCTGGATGCCGCGTTCCGCACGGCGATGGAGAGTGAATCCTCGCGGCATACCGTGCTACTCCGTGACCAGGTCGCGCGGCTCCAGGCTCGGCTCTCCAGCGTGCTGGAGACATTCGATTTCGCCCTGCCCGGAAATCTCGAGATCCGCCGCCTCTTCGGCGAGGTAGCCTTCAATCGGGAAACCCACTTCCTGTCGGTGGCCCTCGGCGGACGCCTTGAATTCCCGGGTGTACCGACTGGCTCGTCCCAAGTCGCATTTATCGACCTCGATCGCCTGCGCCTGGAAAGCAACGGACGTTTCAGTCTGGTCGCCTCGGCACGAACGCCGCTGCCCCTGCCCAACGCCAGCTTCACCGGCCAGGTCTCGGCTTCCGGAGACTGGCCGCACCGCGCCCTGTCGCTCGCCGGACGTGGGACGCTGACGTTTGTCACCCCTCCCACGAATCCCGAGTCAGGTCAGCCTTTCGATTCCTCCATCTCGGCAGGCTTGGCGTACGAACCCGTCGGCTTCCTCGCCGACGGCACTCCCGTGGGATGGCGGTTCCGTATCACCGCCGACGGCCAGTTCCGCCGCAGTTTCGGCAAACATCTTGCCGTGTTCGGCGCTGCCGCGGGATTGGTTGCCGGGCAGGACGCCAACGGCAACCCCTTCGGTGCCGTCAGCGTCGGAGGCAGCGCCGGTATGATCCGCAAGTCCTCGCGATTGAACGTCGAACCGCCCGCCCCCGAGGACTTCGAACTGATCATTGAGAACGCCGGTGTGGAAATCGCCGGGGCTCCGGACGCGGGCGGGTACGCCGCCCTTACCAACGGAACGCTCCGACTGCCGGGGATCTTCTACCCTGCCACTTTACCCCCGGACCTGCGCTGCTCGAATCCTACGGCCGCCGCCACCGGCGCGCGCATCGTCATCCGCGACCCCATCAAACTGAGTTACACAGTCGGGGAACGCCCGAGACTCGACGGTGTCTTGCGCTTCTCCCAATTCGGATTGCGTCTGCCCAGGGCCGACTTCCTCAGCTTCGTGGTTTGTGAAGCGGATCTTGGAATCGACGACGCCGGGTTTCCTTTCCTGGATGTCGCCCGGGCCGGCATGCAACTCGATCTGCCCTGGGACAAAGGGATCTTCCGCATCCAGAATCTGCACCTGGCGTTGGACGGCCAGATCCAGGGACAATTCCTGTTGGCGGAAGATTTCGACCTGGTGAACGCCGGGGGCCTGCGGCTGACGCTTCCGGCCGCGAGCAGTGTGAACGCCGCGCCCAATCTTCCGCCCACGGGCTGTCGTGGCACCGCATTGGTCCTTGAGGACGTGCCCGGCTTCGACGCGCCACGCATCCGCCTCACCAGCGGCGTTCGCGTCGAGTTCCCTCTCTCCGTCCTCACCACCTCCCAAGGCGACCGGGTGGCCGGCTTGTTCTGCGGCGGCATCAGCGTCGAGCCCACCGACAACGGTCCGGCCGTGCGCGCGTTCGTGGATGAACTGGCACTCCAGGGAGACTTCAAATTGGGCGCGAAAGGCCCCGCTCTTCGTCGTGCCCACATTGCGGCAGCGGATTTCGAAGGCATTCTGCAGCCGAATCCGGAACAACCCTTCCGATTCACCATCGGTGCGGATCTTGAGGCCGGCCCGTTCACTTTCGGAGTGACCAACGTACAACTTCGCTACTTGGGCACCGACCGTCTTCCTGCGTTTTCCATCCAGGGCATAGAATTTGCCCGGGACGCCACCAAACCTCTCCCACCCCCGTTGGCCTTCCTTCCCTTCGCCATCGACGCCGCCGCCCTGCGGTTCAAGGACTCCCTGGCGCCGCTGTCCGACTTGGTCAAACCCACCAACATAATCATCACCGTCGCGGGGCGTGTTGGGTTCCCCTCGGTCACCAAGGCATTTGTTCGCGGTGGCGTGAATGGACTCGAGTTTTCGTTCGATCCCGATGGCAACATTGTCGCTCCTGCCATCGACGGTTTTGAGCTGGCCCTCAGTACCGGGGCGGAGCTGAAACTGCCTGCCTTCGGTGACCTGGGCGGGAAGTTCCGCGTCGGTGGCCTGCGTCGAGCCGCCACGGATGGTCCCAGCCACATTTACGCCGTCGGCGAGATCGGAGGCACACAAGCCGGCAACCGACTCAACCTGCTCGGTGCTCTCTCGCTCGCTGGCCCCATCGGCTTCTGTCTCGATGTCAACTTTGGCGCCGCCGGCATCGTCCTGGCACCCACACCGTTTCAGATCACCGGTGCCTCGGGTGGCCTCGCCCTGTTAACCACCGACAATCCCTGCGACTTTACCCAGTACTTCGATTTCGATTCGGCTTCGGGAACCTACCGACTCCGGCAGACGATCGAGTTGCCCAACATCCCGATCGGCATGAGTTGGCCGCAGTTCACCCAGACGCTGGAGGACGTCACGCGTCGACTCGATCAGTTCGCCGGTCGTTTCCAGATCGGCGACATCCCCTTGCCGTCCGCCGCAGCCGGAGCCCACGCCGATTTCACACCCACAGCCCACTCCAATCTCCCTATCCAGGTGTTGAATCCTCAGGAACTCGATCCTGCATCCGCGAACACCCGTGGCCTGGCCCGACTCTCCGATCCGGCCGACGTCCAAAGACCGCACGACGCCAGTCTCCAAACCCAACCCGCGGCCTTCGGCTGTCCGAGAGATTGTCCGCCGCGTACCGTGGCGATTCTTTGCCAACCCCACCCGGATCAGACCCGGTTCCCGGATCGTGTCATCTTCAAGTTCTCATCGATCGCGGAAGATCGCCTCACCAATGCCCCGCCAAATGGGCTCGGTCTCGACCGCGATGCCGTTCGGCGCCTGGGATCCGATTCCCCGACGATCGCTCGCGCAGTCGCTGAACGTCTCGTGACGGCTCTCGGCAATCCATCGCTTCCCATCGACCTGCCGCCGCAGGCCGCCACCTTTGTTGCGGAACAGGAACGCCTCGCCCTCGAAGGGGTGCGAACCATCGTGCAAACCCTGGTGGAACAAGCCTTGCGTCGAAGCCCGGATGCCTACGCCGCCATTCGTGACGAACTCTACAAAGGCGCCCCGTGTCCCGACCTCAGTCTCGCTCTGGCCGGCCGCATGTCGATCGTCGGCATTTCCGCCTTTGGATTCGTTGAAGGCCGCGAAACCACCTCCTTCTCCGGCAGCGGCGGCGTGGTCGGCGAACTTCATATGCTCGGTATCCCCATGGGACAAGCGCGCGCCTTCCTCTCCACCACCGATGCCCAGGGCCTGCCCAATCCGTCGGTTTGTGGACAAGTCACCGCGGGACTCGGGCCGTTCGAGTTCGGGCGTGTGGACCTCGCCATGCGCTGCGACGGGTGCGTCACCGAACTGCTTCGTCTGATCCCGACCCTGGCCCAGAACTTGGGCCAGCCCTTGCTTCGCGGCGCCCTGGACCGCCTCGCGCCGGAATACGCGGCCTTAGCCTCGGATCCAGCGGCATTTCTTCGACAGCTCAGAACGCTTTCCCCCAATGACCAACTTCGGATCATGATCGGATTGTTGAGCGAGGTTCAAAACGCCGATCCCGATTCCATTCCCGGCAATCTCGGCGACCTCGCTCGCGACGCCCTGGCCGATACCTGGAGTCGTATCAACCCGCAGTTGGTCCTGTGTGGAGACATCACTCCTCGCCTGATGGGATTGCCCCTCACACTGGGCGGACGTGGAGTCGCCCTCAACGCCCTCGGCGACAAAACCGGAACGATCGGCGAGTTCGCTTTCGCTCCGTCCAGTTTCATTCCCATCTTCCCGCCCGGCGACGAAGCGACCATGTCGTTTTCACTCCGCGTTCAGGATCCCTATATGGCCCTGATCAAGAGTTTCGATGGAACTTTCAACCGTCCCGAAACGACCCTCGCCTTTGTCCGTGAACAGGCGGAATCCGCGCTCCAGAACATGATCATCGCCGCTCAATACGAGTGGCACCCCTTTGGGCTCGAACTCGGCGACGCCGCCATCCGTGTCGTCACCCCGGATCTGCTCGATCACCCCGCGTTTCCCAATCGGCGTTGGACCAATCCCGATGAGCGCGGCTCCGACGGATTGCCAACGCGCGACGACGTGCTCGTGCAAGCCGCGGCTTCGGGCAAACTCGGACGAGCTTTCGAATGGGTCGGAAGCACCAATGACCTCGCCGATATCTTCGATTCTCAAGACCCGCGAGGCATCGCCATCCGCGCCCGACAACTCGATCTTCGCAAGGATTACTTCCCTCACGGCGGAATCCTCGGCGGCGCCCGGATGGCTCTGCCCCGGATGCTCATGGTCGCCACTGCGGACTGGCTGCCTCTCTATGACCGCGCCGTCCACGGCACCAATCTGTTCGAACAGTTCGAGGCCGCGATGGCGTTGCTCAACGATTACGTGCTCCGAACCGAGACCAACGGCACCGCCGCCTTCTACGTGCCCGCTCCCAACCCGCCTCTGCTCTATGACGCCCGCGGTCAGCGCCTTTCCGCCAATGACCTCCGTCGCGCCATGGCCCTGAATCCGGACGCGTTCTCGCCAGATGGCCTGATGCGTCAGATCCGTGGTCTCGACTTCAGCGCACCGCAATCATTGGCCCACCTCTACCCCGACAACCTCTCGTTCCTGCGCGCCGAGATGACCAATCTCACCATCCTCGGCGTGCCGGTGTTTGGTACCGCGACCATTACCGGCCGTCCCACCCCCGTGCGACTGCTCGATGGCACTCCGATGGCCCGGCTCGAATTCGACATTGCGGGTAATTCGCCGGTCGGCCGACTCGCCGGTGGCGGTTTCCGTCTCGGCTTCGATCTCTACGCCACGCCGGATCGTTCCCTGGCCGTTTGGGCGAGGGAACTTCGCGACGAGCTTCAACGGCAGAGACCCAGCAGCCAGAATCGCGCGCTGGCTGGCATGAGTCCCCAATCGCTTCCCCCCGCCTTGCGCCGAATCGAGGTGGAGTTGGCGCGCCAGCTTCCTCGTTTTGCCACCACCAACGTTCTGCCCGAGATCACTATCAGCGACCCGCGCGACTGGGCGGGCTCCGGCGCCTCCGACCTCCCGGACCTTCCCGCCTCCATTCGAGGGCCCAGCAGGACCCCCAAATCCCCTCCGTTGCTGCGTGCCCACCTAAACCTCCACGCATTCTCCCCTTTCTACGATCCCGCCTCCCTCGGCGACGGCCCTGTCGTCGGCGCGCGCCGCGACGGTGGTTTGGCGGTATCCGGCCGAGTGGAACTGCTCCCCGGCACCGCGCTGCAGGCAGGCGCCGGGTGGCTGGAAGCCAGCGTGACCGCCAGCGGCAACCAACCTCGTCTTCGCGGACGAATCCGCGAACTGAATCTGCCCACCCCGTTCCCGGGCATCGCGCTGCGTAACGGGCAAGCCGACTTCGATAACCAGGCGAATCCATTTCTCAATGCATCCGTGCGGCTGCCCTCCATCGCCATCGGCACGCTCTTTCAACTCATTCCCGCCAATCGCGAACCGGATGTCGCGGCCTCCATCACGCTCGGCACGACATCAAGGACGCCCCGCATCCTGTCTCCCAGTTTCGGAATGAGCCTCAGCCCGCTGCGCCTTCAGGGTCCGCGCCTCGGCGGAAAGGCTCTCATCGTCCATGGCTCCTCCGGTCTCGCCTCAAACTGCGTGGTGACCGAAAGCCGCTGGGATGCTCGCGCCACTCTTTCGACCGCCTCCGCGCAAACGCACCTGAACAACCCGGACCTCGTGCTGCGCGCGGAACTTGCGAGCGCCGTTCGCGATGTCCTTCACGTGACCGGATTGCCCGCGTCACCCTTCGCGTTCGAAGGCGAATCGCTGGACCGGTTCACTCTCCGTCTGACCACACCGACTTCGGAACCCCTCACCGTCGAACTCTTTCCGGGCCTCAACCTTGCCGGAATGCCAGACAAGGTCCTTCGCCTCAATCCCGTCTCCGGAAACACCATCGACTTCACCGTCTCGTCAGACGGCACCTTCCTGCTCGTGGCCAAACTCGCGCAGTCCCTGAACCTGGGTGCCGCCGGCGTGTTTGCCGCCGGTGCGGAGGTTCGACTGGACCAGACCGGGGCCAGTATCAGCGGCCAGATCGCCAACGCTTCGGGAACGCTCGTCGTCGGTGCTGTGAACAACCAAATCACCGCCACGCTCAGCGGCAGTCTCGTCCTGCCTCGGATCGTCGCCCTCGGCGGACGCGTCATCCTGGCCTCTCCCCAGGGTGGTGACCTGACAGCGACCACCGGACCGGAGGGCACCTGCGTCAGCGGCGCCGAACTGACACTCCAGAACTTTGCACCCAACACCACGCCTCTGCGCATCTCCTTTCCGGCTTTCTGCCTCGATGCCAACCGCACCTTCCGCGATCTCAGTCCCGCCGCTGCCGAAGCCACGCCGGCCGGCGATTTCTCCCTGAAGGCCGTCCGCCTTTCCTCCTCTCAGGGCAACCACAGACTCGCGTCGACTATGCCCGCCTCCGCTCTCCGTCGCCTGCCCGCAGGCGCCTTCCAACTCGACAACCTGGGTTCCCTCCGACTCACCGGCGACTTCAATGCGCGCACTCTGAGTCTCGGCTTCGATTCACAGCTGAATCTTGGTTCGTTGCTCAGTCTGCCCATTCGCGGCTCCGTCGGCACATCCGGCCTTCGCTTCTCCAACACGACGACCAGCCTGCGGCTTTTAGGTCACGATTTCTCCGCCATCCGGCTTGGCATCACCAACACCCTCGGCGATCTGCCGGCGGTTTCCTTTGCGGGTCGTCTCGCCAACCTTCCGTCACCTCTCAACACCCTCGAGCTCGGCGGTCTGATTCCGGGTGCGGGTGATTTCACCCTGACCCCGCCCGCATCCGTATCGTTGCCTTCGATGATCCCGTCTTTCCCGCTGAACGACGCACTTCCGTCCTTCGCGTATCGCACCGCGCCTTACACGGACGTCGTTCGCTCCGATCTGCCTTCCGGTTTCTGGCCGCTGGAAGACATCGACGACAAGGTCGAAGACCAACGGCTGGCTTCGTTCTCGACCAGCACACCGCGTCGAAACGGCATCCGACTTGGCACTCGGTTGCCGTCGCAACCCGGCGCACTTGCCGACGCCACGCGCCGATCCATGGCCTTTGATGGATCCACCTCCTGGGTTCGCTGGTCGCAACCGGAACTCACTCCGACCCCGGACGGATTCACGGCGAGCTTGTGGTTCAAACGTGCCGCGGGACGCACCGGCGTCCCGATCCTCACATCGCCGCAAACCCTCCTCGGCCGCGCCAACCAATGGTCCCTCCGGCTCCAGGGCACCACCACCACCGGCACCCGCCTCCATTGGGCCATCGACGGCCTGCAAACCCCTAGCGGGTCTCCTCTACCCGCACTCACCAGTCGCACGCGAATCGACGACGCGGAATGGCACATCGTCGTCGCGGTCTACGATGGCGCGGCCCAGTACCTCTACCTGGATGGGCGACTCGACGCCTGGCAAATCGGACAGGGAACCATCTCGACTCCCGCCACCGCTGACACTTCCCTGGCGGCACGAAGCGACGGCAATCGCGTGACCGAGTTCTTCGCCGGATTCCTCGACGAGGTCGCCTTCTACCCTGTTGGTCTTTCTCCGCTGGACGCCCAGAGTCATTGGCTCGCCGCCGGTAACCGAGGCGGCCTCTTCCTGGGCGGCGTTCTCCCGGCGAACCTCGTGCCCGGTCTGAATGCCAGCCCGCTTGAAGGCATCCTGACGAGCGATGGCGCCATCGCCCTGCGCCTCACAACTCCAGCTACGCCGCAATTCGGCGGACTCCGCCTTCCCTCGTTTCAAGGGAATCTTGTCCGCAGCGACAACCTCGCCGCACTGGCGTTTCGTTCGTCTCTCAGCCTGCCAAATCTGGACCCATCGCCCATCGGTACCGCACGCGGCACGCTTGGCAGCGACGGACAGATTTCTCTTCAAGCGGCCAGTTTCATCGATCGCGGCGTGTTCGGTTGGGACCTGCGACTCACCAACCTCACCGTGGCGGGACAGTGGATCCAACGCCAGGCAACCGCCAGCTTGGGCGGTCATCTCCGACTGCCCTATAACCTCGCCACACTGGAGGTCGGCGGCGACGCGAATCCGGCGGCGGGAACCTTCGACCTCCGCGGGCGTGCCGCCGGCGGTTTCAACATTGGCACCCGCCCGTTCAATTTCAGCACCGCCCCGGAATTCACGCGCAATCTCTTCAAACTGCCGGGCTCCCTGGCCCTCGGATCCCAGGCCGATGCCGCACGGTTCTCCACTCAACTGGAAGTTCAACGAAGTGGCGGCATCTCAGCCACCATGGGCGGCAACACTTCGTGGCTCTCGTTCCCGGGCAACATCCACGGTCAACTCCAGTGGTCCGGACAACTCGGCTTCGTGAGCGGGAATCCGCAACTCGCCTTCAGCGGAACCCTAGGCCTCGCCTGGCCCAACCAACCCGCCTCACTCGACCTGCTCCAGCATGGTCTCCATGACGTCTATCGACGCGAATGCTGGCAGAACCGGCTTGGATTCGAGTTCTGCACGGATGTCCTCGACGGGCTGACCCTCAAAACCAACACGCCGTCGCTCCAACCCAATCATCGCGGGCAACTCTCGATCCAGGTCCAGCCCGCCTTCCAGAATCAGTCCTTCTTCGATTTCCGGATTCCGTAGGAGGAAGCCCGACCAGGTTTGGCATCGCGCAACAGAGGCGCAGAGGCGCCGAGCGGATGATTCGATGTGTTTCAGGCCGCTCCACTTCTCCATCCCTCGCCTTCTTCTCCGCGCCTCTGCGCCTCCGCGCGAGACCACCCTATTCTTCTTCTCCTTCCTCTCCTCACGGCTCAACCCGCCACGTCGCCGCCTGTCGAAAAACTCTCCCGTGCAAATCCCGAGTCCGCACTTCAACGGCATGCTCGCCAGGGTCCAGACGCGGCAATTCGCCCTTCCAGAGGTGGGGTGAGCGCATGGGATCCCCCATCTTCCGATACGGCGGTATCGCAGGTGGGTTCGCTTCCTCCGCCGCCTTGCGCGCGACAAAACTCGGGTCGAACTCCAACGCCTTCGACATCGGCAGCCACCGCCCCTTTCCACCCACTCGAAACTCGACTCTCGAGCGTTCCGACCCGTCATAGACGTTCACATACAGCCACGCGGCTTTCGCATCCGACACCGACCACCCTTCCGGCGCCATGATGTTCATTTGCTCGTCCGCCGGTCGGCCCGCAGCTTTATACGTCAATTTGGCCCGCGTTCCATCGAACGAGACGATCGCGTAACCGTTGGGCGCGCCGTCGCGCATGGTGGCATGCGGAATCCCCGCGGCGTTGGGCGCCCCGGTCCACCAACTCCCGCATGCCGTCACCGTGACGATGTGATGATGCGGTTCCCGACCACGCCAGCCATCCGCCGTGGTGATGAACCGGTGCTCGTGCCAATGGGTGTGCCCCGAAATCGACAGCGCATAGCGCCGTTTCTCGATCAAGCGGTAGAGTTCCCCGCGGTTGCCGATGTCGTTCAACGGAATGTGCATCATCAACACCACCAACTGCCGGTCCGGTACCAAGGCCAGGTCGTTCTTCACGAACTCCAATTGGCGCGCGTCCAAACCCGCCGTGTACGATCCGCTCCCCTCCGGCTTGGCTCCGCCCCATTCCACGTCGTCCAAGGCAATGAAATGCACCGGCCCGTGATCGAAGGAGTAGTAATTCGGACCGAAGATCCGGGTGAAGGTCTCGTCCGCCTCGCGGTCGTTGGGCACGTCGTAGTTGTGGTCGTGATTGCCGATGACGTTCCACCACGGAATCCCGATCAGCGCCACCGCCGCATTGTGGGGTTCGAAGACATTCAGGTCATCAAAGACCACGTCTCCCAACGTCACGCCGAACGCCGCGTCGGTCCCCACCAACTCCGGCACCACCGAGTCCTTGAAGTACCCCACCTCCCGCACATCCCTCGGCTGCGTGTCCCCCATGAAGATCGCCTTGAACGTCCCCGGCTCCTTTTGTCGACGCAGCGGGAAATCGATCGAGGCCGGCAGCGGACCTGTCGGTGCCACCCCGGGAAACTTGAGAGTCGAGGGTGACCCCGCCGGACGGTGCACATAATAAAATTGCGGAAGCCGATGCGCGTTCAGCGGCGGCATGTAACCGCGCGGTTTGATCACGAAGAACACCACGTCGTCCCCGGAAGGCAATTCCCAACGCCCGGTTCGATCCGTCACCGTGACTTCGCGTTGATTGGAAACGCGGACCCCAGGCAATCCCGGCTCGCCGTCGTCGCGTTGCCCGTTGCCGTTGCGATCCTCGAACACGACTCCTCGCGCCGTTTCGGCGGCGCGCACGGAGATCAGCGCGAAGGAAAGCGACAGGACGGCGACAAAAGCCGTGGATCGTAGCATGGCGGGAGGCTGCAAGACCTCGACCGCTGGTGCCAGACAAAGAATCGTGCCGATGCCGTATCAACCGCGGCTTCGGCGCGCGGGTCCGCAAGAGACGTTCAGGCGCGGTACTCCGGAATCTTCAACCACTCCCCGCCTTTCAGCGCCGACAGATGCGCCACGATCCCGGCCACGGTCATGTGCAGCGCCATCGCGATGTCCACCAACGGCCGTCGATCCTCGAGGATCGACAGCACGAATTCGTTGGTCAGATGGCCGTGCGATCCCCCGTGCCCACCGCCTTCGACCCTGGGCGGCAACGGCGGGCGTTGGGTGTTGGGCAACTCCTTCACCAATCCCTGGTAACGCTCATAGAACGAACCCTTCTCGCCTCGTACCCTTCCACGTTCCCAGCCATCCCCCGGTGTATCCCAGCTCACGGCCATGCGAGACGAACCGCCATCGTCCGTCTTGAACATCGCGATCTCCGTGCCAAACGGGTTGGCGTACCGATTGCCCTCCGGCTTCAGATGCGGCACCCCGCTGCGCATGCCCAGGCAGGACACCTCGGTGAAGCGTCCACCCGTGACGCCCAGGTGGTAGGCGTTGGAATGGGTCGGATACCACTGCGGCGGCAGCCCAACACGCCAATCCTTATAAGACGGAATCGGCTGATCCATGTAGTGATAGTATTCGCCTTCCGAGTAGAGGATGCGGCCAAGGTGCCCAGCCCGATAAAGGGTCCGCATCGCGTGCAAGTCCTCGTGATAGCAGGAGGTCTCGAACATCATGTACTTGCGGCCACTCGCCTTGACCGCCGCCAGCAAGGCATCCGCTTCCTCCAACGAACCGAACACTGCCGGGACTGCCGACGCCACGTGCTTGCCGTGCTTCAGAACCTCGATGCAATGCCGGGCATGGCTCGGCGCATCCGTCGCCACGAACACCGCCTCGATCCGATCGTCCTTCACCAGTTCCTCCAACGAGGGATAGGTCTTGGCACAGCGACAAGCCTTGGCCAATTGCTCGCAACGGTCGGGGAACAAATCGCTGACCGCGACGACTTCCACGTTCGGATGATCCTGAAAACCGAACTCGGCGCCGAACCGGCACACGCCGTAACCCACAATGCCCACCCGAATCCGGCGATCGGACACCGGCTTCCAGCCCTTCGACGCTTCGGCGCCGGTCGCGGTCCGTTCGAAGCCCTGGATCTTTAACGGTTCTTCCGCGCCACGGGACGTGGCCAGGGAACCCACCGCGGTGGCAGCAAGGCCAGCACCCGCCTGTTGCAGGAACGAACGACGACTGGATTTCATGTGCATCATGGATTGCCCCCAGCCATCCACCCCAGAGCCCGGAACGGCAAGCCCAAAGCCGCCAGCCACATCGGCATGGTGCTCGCGGAACGATCTACTTTGAACGGGCGTGTCGTGTGGGCTGACGATTCTAAGCCCCAACGAGGGCGTGATGTGAAAGCCCAGGGCATGGTCCCGTGGCGGCCAAGGGACCGCGCCCTGGGTTTGTCGGCCTCGGCCTGGCCGCACCCTGATGGGGTGCGACGGCTTGACTCGACCGGGTGAGATCGTGGCGATGTCACGAATGGGAACGGCTGGTTTCGCCCCTTCAGGGCTCGAGGATTGATGGATGCGGATCCCAGGGCGGCGCCACGCGTGAAGCGTGACTTGCCCTGGGCTATCGTAGCGCGCCCCGTTGGGGCTTCGGCAGGGAATGAGATTGCTCCGGAATCTCCTTCGGATCGAACGGTTCCTTTCCCGGCGTATTGACCCGGTTTCCTGCGGGATCGATCAGGGTCGGAGTGACCAGCATCACATATCGCTTCGCATTCCCCTTCGCCCCCCCGGCAATGAGATTTGAGCTCACCGGTTCGAACGCCAGCATCACCGACTGCCCGTCGTGCAGGCGCACCAGGGCATGGGCGTTCAGATTGATGTACCCGGTCGCGTTGACCGCGTGGACGGGCCCGTTCGTCGGCTCGCTGGTCTTGCCATCGGCCGCCCGCTTCATCGACACCAACGCCGTCACGCGGGCCAGGATGGTGAGCTCCAAGATGGACTTATCCTCAATCACACGAGGCACCACATCGATCGCGACGCTCCCCAATTCGATGGGCTCCTCGCCGGTGGGCTTCTTGTCCATCTCCACGGCCGCTTGTCGCCCCTCCAACGTCGTGACTCTTGGCGCGGCGGCGAGCGACACCGACCGCTGCTTGCAGGCATTCAGGAAATCCCTGACTTGAGACTCCGTCAGGAACCCGCGGCGAGCGGAAGCGTCGTCGCTGGCTGGTGCCGTCAATAGGGCATTCAAGCCCAATCCACCTTCTTCAGCCGAAGGAATTTCAACCAACCTTGCCTCGACCTGGACCATGGCCGGGACCGCGTTGATCTGCTCGATGATCGATTCCAGGGCGGTCATTTCCTCGGCGGTGGCGCGGATCATCAGCAGGCCTTGGGTGTCGTTATAGTACACGGCGTTCGGCGGCGACCACGACACCCCAGAGGTCGCCAGCAGATCGCGAACCTTCTCCTGGTACCAGGGCCGGTCGCGAACCTGGTCCTTGCCCTCTCCAACCGCCCGATCGATCGATTCCCGCTGGATGCGGTAAGTCCGAGTCATCAACCGAGGGACGATCGAAGGCCGCCGAAACGAGACGCCGTATTCTTCGATCAGATAGGACAACGGCACCGAGGCTCCCTTCACGATGGCTTGGAGGACTCCATGCAGGGAGACCGAGGAGAGGGGAGGATCGAGGGTGATCCGGGTAGCCCCTATCTCCGGGTTGGCGACTAACTCCGCGTAGACCCACGCATTCTTCTCCTCATTCCAGATGGGTTGAGGCTCCGTCGACCCCCGGGCGACACCGACGCCGATCCCTGTTCCCTCCGGATCCGCCGACCTCGACAGCCCCACCAAACGCTGAACGACATTGCTCAAGGGCTCATCAACGGCGCCGAATTCCGCCAAGTGAATCCTCTGCAATTTCATGAGGGTTCCGGACAGTCCGGCGTTCGCGTCCTTTCCTGGCGCCGCCGTCACCTCACCGCCCTCGCGTCGAACGGCATCCATCAGCGCCGCGACGGCTCCGAATGGCGCGCCTGACTCCGCGCGCACTTGCACGGGCACCTGGTCATGGATCGTCTTCAACTGCCGCACCTGCTCGCGAATCTTCTGCAAAGTCTTCGGCCGTTCCCCAATCCAGTATCGCGGTTCCTTCTCGGACACCGTCACCTTCAGGGGAGCCAACTCGAAGGTGGTCTCACCCAAGAGTCCTTCATTGGCCTGATTGAGCGGCGCGAACCCAACCCCCGATTCGCCCCGCAGGAAGCCAGCTTGCACATCCCGTTCCAGCTTTTGAACGCCGGGGCTGGGTGCGACACTCTCTGGCGGCGCGCCTCGCTGCGACGTGGCCGGATCCAGGGCCGGCGCCGCCGGGGGCCCGTTCTTCGACGTTGTCCGGCGAACATCGACATTTTCTCCCGCCGTCAAAGTCACACCGCCGCCACCGGCCGCAATGGCTGGCCCCGGCGACAACGGAAGCAGCGCCATCGCCAAAACCGCCACCCCAATTCCCGCCACCCATTCCATGCCGCGACGCGTTCGAACCGGACCGTCGGCCAATCGCTCCACCCGAGATCTCAAAGCATGGCGCGATTCCAGGATGCCGAGCAGCCCAAGGGTCAGCACCGGACGTCGCAAGGCGACGCGAGCCACTTCGATCAACGTCTTCGCGTAGCTGTCGGGTTCCCCTCCCCGCGCCATCACCGCGGCCTCGTCCGTCGCTTCCTCGCGAACCCGTCGCATGCGCGCGTTGCCGAGCCAAACCAATGGATGCCACCAATACAGGATCTGGAGAACGGTCTGCAGGTGATTCCACCAAAGGTCCCACCGCTTCACATGGGCCACTTCGTGCAACAACACGTCGCGGAGTTGGCCATCGTCGAGGCTCGCCACCAACCAACGAGGCAACACGACCGAAGGTCGCGCCAGTCCCCACACCACCGGACCTTCCGGCAGCTCGTGGACCACCAATCCCGGAACCCGTCGAAGTCCAACACCCTGGGCCGCGTTCGCCAGCATTTCCTTCGACCTTGCGTCGCCACCCGACGCGTTGCGTAGCGACGACCGCCAACGCCTTCCCTGACCCGCAACGTAGACCAACAACCCCGCGCTCCCCGAAAGCCAGGCCAGAAAAAATCCACCCAACCACGTGAGCTGCGGTCGACAGCGCTCGAGGTCATGCCCGGTGAACAGAGCGTACATCGATGCCCCATCCGTCCCCGCCACCGGGTCACCCACGGAGACCCGCCACTCGCCGGCTGGCGGGACGGCCTTCGCTGGTGGGGTGGCCCGAATGAAATAGGCCGGCGAGGTCGGCAACGCCAAATCGGCGGGCAGCATCAGCTTGATCAGCAGCAAGGCCCACAACAGATGCCGCCATCGCGCGCTGACCTTTCTCGCCAACAGCCCGTCGATGCCCCACAGCACCCCGACCACTAGTGCTACTTGCCACGCCATTCCCCGGGCATGCTCCCACCAGTGGCGCCCTGACTCGTTCAGGAATTCGACGATCGCGTCCATGGTCGTGACTCAGGAGGGTTACTTCTTCGTCCGTTTCCGGCGTTCCCGGATCAAGGCATCCAAATCGTCCAGATCCCTCTCGGTCAAACCGCGGGTCTCCAAGAGACACTGGACCAACGGCGTCATCGCGCCATCGAAGGCGTGCTTCAGCGTGTAGAGCAATTCGCCACGCTGCGCCTGCTCGCGCGACACGCGGGATCGGAACCAGGTCAGTTTCCCTTCCTTCTCGGCATCCAGCAGCCCCTTCCCCGACATGCGATCCATCAGGGTGCGCACCGTGCTGTAGGTCCAGTTCGTCGCCGATTTCAGGCGTTCCTGGACCTCCGGTGCCGTGCACGGTTCCTTTTCCCAAACCGCCTTGATGACCTGCCACTCCGCCTCGGTGAGTTCAATCGGTGTCTGAGCCATGCTGATGGCCTCAATCTCTACGAACGTAGAGATTGAGGCAAGTGAATTCTCTACACTTGTGGAGAATCGAATCGGACCACGGTTCGTTCTCGGACCATGAGAAGGGGTTCCGGTCCAGTATCGGACCATTCGAGGGCGTTTTCCGTCAGGATCGGCCCGTCGGCTGGCTTTCAACCGCGGGAAGCTGACTGGCATCCCGCCTGCATGGGCCCCGTGAGACCATGATCTCCGTCTCCCCGTCCGACTCCACTTCCCGTCACGACTCTGGCGACGTTCGAACTCAACCGAGTCAATATGCACCTCCACCGAACGACGGAGCCGCCATGAACGCCATCGACGTGCTGAAGCAATTCCCCTTCTTCCGAAGCCTGCCTGAAAGCGAGCGCCGAAGGGCAGGCGACGCCGCGCGCCTGGCCCGGCTATCGGGTCGCGCCTGTTTCTTCAGGCAAGGCCAGGCCATCGACCGGCTGGGATTCGTTGGGCGTGGCAGCCTGCGGGTGTTCCGCGTGGGCGAGAACGGGCGCGAGATCACCCTCTACCACGTGAGGGTCGGTGAAACCTGCCTGGTCAACGTGTTGAGCGTGATCCTCCGGCAGGAAGCCTGCGCCACCGCCCAGGCCGAGGGAGAGGTCGTCGCAGTCATTCTCCCTGGAACCATGGTCCGGTCCTGGATTCGATCCAGCGACGACTTCCGTACCATGGTCATCGCCAGTCTCGGGAAACGACTCGTCGACGTCATGACCCTGGTCGAAGAAGTGGCCTTTCGGAAGATGGACCAACGGCTGGCGGATTTCCTGCGGCACCGAGCCCAACCCAACTCCCGGATCGAAGCGACCCACGAAGCCATCGCCGCGGAACTGGGGACGGCGCGCGAAGTCGTCAGCCGGTTGCTGTCCACTTTCTCCCAATTGGGTGCGATCTCACTGGGGCGTGGGAGCATCCGAATCACGAAACCGGAATTGCTCCCCAACGAGCGCTGGGGCGCTCCGGTGACAAAGTCACAGACGCCCGTTCGTCCCCGGCGTTAGATCACAACCACCTTCGCCCACCAAGGAGTCCAATCATTCGTATGAAACGATCACCCTGTCTGCCTTCCAATCTCATTGTGTTAGCCCTGCTCGCCGTCGCCTCAGGACTTCTGCAGGCCGCTGAGAGTCCGCCCAGCTATTCGGTCCGCTTCCTGGGCGCGGGCTCCGTCGTCGCCATCAACAACGCCGATACTGTGGTTGGCTTGACGACCAGCCCCACTACGGGCGCGCAGTCCCCTTGGATCAGCATCGCCGGGACGCCTTGGGCGCCGCTTCCCTTGCCCTCCGGAGCAACGAGCGCGTTTCCGACCGACCTCAATGATGCCGGAGTCGTCGTCGGCGTGGCGTCGTTTCCAGCTGGCCGCCGGGCCATCCGTTGGGTCCCGACCGGATCGACCTTCTCGGTCGAACTTTTGCCCCTGCTTCCTGGCGAGGTCGCGTCCTATGCGACCGGCATCAATAACCTCGGACAGATCGTCGGTGCCCGCGCCGGAATCCTCGGTACCCCCTTCGGGTTCGGATGGCTCTACTCGGATGCAGGCGGGGTAGTCGGACTCGAAGCGACCTACGGATGGTTCGCGACTCCCAACGACATTAACGATGCGGGCGTCATTCTCGCCGGAACCCAAACCCTGGATCTGGCCACCAGAATCGTCGCCGATGTGGGGCTTGCCGGCCCCCCTAACTACAACGCGATCGGGGGTGTCGCACTCAACGACGCGGGACAAATTCTAGGTTCAGCGTCCCTTCGATCCACCTCCCTCAACGTCATTTCGGTGTTTCGTTTCCTCCCGGGCAGTGGCTGGGAATTCATCGCAGGTTCCAGCCGCTACACCGTGGCGAGCGATATCAATAACTTGGGTGACATCGGCTGGGGCGAGCTCGGGGCGGGCGTCTCCTTGAATGGCATCGGTTCCTACGCCCTGGGTAGCCTTCTCGACCCGTCGGCCATTGCTGAAGGCTGGACGATCACCGGCAACGGCTGCCTGCTGAACGACCAACGCATGATCGCGACCTTGGGCCGGAATTCTCTCACCGGCCAGGCTGGCGCTGTCCTTCTCGCGCCCGTCGGAGTCCTTCCGACTCCCGCGGCCCCCACGGATCTCACCGCCACCCCGCATCCGGCCACAGCGGCCGAACCTTATGTGTCGATCGACCTCTCGTGGATCAACGGGGACATTCAACTGACCCGCACCTACGAAATGGAACGCCGTGTTGAGGGAACCGCCGCCTGGACAACCATTCCCCTGGTGCCGCCGGCAATGTCCACGTTCCATCAGGACACCACCGTGTCCCCCGCTACCACCTACGAGTACCGCGTGCGCGCGATCGGTGTGGCCGGTGCCGGCGCGTGGTCGGCAATCGCCTCCGCAACCTCTCCCGCCGCTCCCTTGGACACCACCCCGCCCGTGGTGACGATTCTGACTCCGGCGAACGGCGCCACCGTTTCCGGCACCATTCCGATCGCCACCCGGGCAACCGACGACGTGGGAGTGGAATACCTCGAAATCAGCTACTGGAATCAGTACCTGGGACAACAAATCATCCTGGGATCCGTTCCACGAACCGAAGCGCTGGACGTCTCGTGGGACACCACCGGCCTGACTCCCGCCACCTATACCGTCGAGGCGTTCGCCCATGATGCGGTCGGAAACTGGACCCGCACCCAGGTGCAGGTAAATGTCGCGGCGCCCGCGCCGAAGCTGCGTGTCGCCAATATCATCCTGACGGGCAGGACCCAGGGCAGCCGGGTCACCATTTCCGGGCTGGTTCAGGTCCGTGACGGCGGTGGATCAGTGGTCCGCAACGCCACCGTGACGGTGCAATGGAGACTTCCCAACGGTTCGACCCCAACCGCTTCCGCCCGCACCGATTCGATGGGCCGAGCCACCTTCTCCGTCTCGGGCACGCGCGGAACTTATCAACTCACCGTGACGGGTGTGACCAAGGCGGGTCACGTCTTCGACCCGGCGGGAAGCGTGCTCTCCAAGACCATCACGAAATAGAGTCGGATTCGGCGAACTAGTTCGATGGCACCGGACGGCGCTCGACGCCTTTGTGGGTGATGCGCACGGGTTGGATGTGTCCCGACTCATCGAACTCCATCCGATCGATGCACGTGACCCGATGATTGGCATCGGTTTCCCCCAAGGGACGCCGATGATAGACGATGTACCACTCGTCGGTTCCGGGAACCCTCAGGACGGAGTGATGCCCCGCACCGGTCGCCACCGCGGGATCCTGTGCCAGGATTCGGCCGATGCGCTGAAACGGTCCGAGTGGCGAATCACCGATCGCGTAGGCCACCGAGTAGTTCGGCCCGGTCCAACCTCCTTCGGACCACATGAAATAATAGCGCCCTGAGCGTATGAACATGCAGGGCCCTTCGACGTAGTTCTGGGGCGTGATCTCCTTGAACATTGATCCGTCCGGGAAGGCCTGGAGCGTCCGAAAGTCGGGCGCCAGCCGCGCGATATTGCAGTGCGACCATCCCCCGTAGATGAGGTAGTCCTGACCATCCTTATCCTGAAATACAAACTGATCGATTGGCTGCGCGCCATTGACGATCTCCTGGATCAAGGGTCTGCCCAGCAGATCGGTGTAAGGGCCCTCCGGCCGATCTGCGGAGGCCACGCCGATTCCACCCACCTCCCCTGGATGGACATCATTGGCCCCAAAGAACAGGTAGAATCGCCCCTTCCGCTCCACCGCGGCCGGCGCCCACATCGCTCGATTCGCCCAAACCACCCGGCGGTGATCGAGGATCTTCTCATGCTTGGTCCAGGTCACCAGGTCCGTCGACGAGAAGGCATCGAAGTGCAACTGCTGGTTGTACGGAGCGGAGAACGTCGGGAAGATCCAGTACCGGTCTCCAAACACCGCCACCTCAGGATCCGCGTACCATCCGGGGAAGACGGGATTGCCGGATCGCTTCACCTCCGCGGCCGGGTCCTCTGCAGCGTTGGTGCCGACGGTTGCGATCCATAGGACCGAAGCCGTCGTCACCAGTAATTTTGCCCAGTCCCAACCCTGGTTGAGAGCACATTGCTCAAATCGAATGTTCCAGTGCCTTGCCATAAACGGTGCGATTTCGAACGGAGGCCAACAACGGTGCAAGGATCCGATGGCGATCTGCGCCGGTCCCATCGGCCCACGACAGGGGTGGCAACGGCGCACCGCCCTCACGGTTTCTCTTCTCCACCCTCACTCCGGCCCTCAAACACCGGAAGCACCAATCCCCACCGGATGGCCGCCAACCGAATGCCCAGGATAGTCAGGACCCCGGCAATCATCGGCCAACTCGCGGAGGGGGTCAGTCGATGCAGAAAGACAAAGACCGTCGCCCCGGCAATGGCCGCAGTGGCGTACAGGCGGATCTCCGGTCGGAAAACCAACGGCAACTCGTTCAGCAGCACGTCGCGCAGCACACCTCCGGCCACGCCGGTGATGGTGCCCAACACGACGGCGCTGAAGCCGCCCACGTTGAAGGCCAGGCTCTTGCTGGCGCCAACGATGGTGAACAACGCGAGGGCGAACGCATCGGCCAGTTCCAGATACTTGAGCAACGGCTCCAGGTGGCGAATCAGCCAGAAGGTCGCCACTCCCGTGAACAACGAGGTCGCCGCGTAACGCCAGTCGCTGATCCAGAACACTGGCGTGGCCCCCAGGCACATGTCGCGAATCGTTCCGCCGCCCAGGGCCGTAACCAGCGCCAGGACCATGACTCCGAACAAATCGACCCGTCTGCCACGCGCCGCCAAAGCCCCGGCGACCGCGCTGACGGCCACACCGAAATGTTGGAGCGCGAAATACAGCGCCTGGGCCTCATGTTGCAGGACGTTCACAGCAATTCCTCGATGCTGAAGATCAGACGGTCGATCACCGTCTCGTCGGTGAGCGGATTGAAGATCACCGCCTTCCAGGCTGGAAGATCCAAGCCATGAGGTCGGTAGCCAATGCTGTTGGTGAAGCTCAATCGCGCGTCCTGTTTCGGGTCCATGGCTTTCTCGCGTTTCTCGAAGAGCCTGCGGATCTCCGCCCGGTACCGCTCGAATTTGTCCGACCCGAGTTGCCCTGATTCCACACGCTGGAAGATCTCCTTGGCATTTCGTCCTTTGGGCAGCACCCACCACACCACGCTCGGACCGGTCGTTTCCAGATTGAGCACTTTGCAGTGTTCCAACCCCTCCAGTCGGCGTTTCAAGGTCTCGGCCAATTCGAGGGCCCGGGCCACCAGCATCTGCCAACCCGTCAGTCCAATGCCGTTCAATGAGGCCATCACGGTGTAGGGACCGATCGCGGGGCGCGAGCACTCCAGCGTGAATAATGCCGGATCCCGTCTCGGATCGGCCTCGGAAAAGTAAGGCGTCTCATCCACCGAGCGAGCCAAGTACCGGAGATCGTCGCGTCGATTCACCAGGAAGGCGCTGCCGGGATAGTGTCCCCAGCCCATCTTGTGAAAATCCAACGTGATACTGTCGGCCTGGCGCAAGCCCTCGGCCATCCGTTGTGCGCGACGCACCAACGGCAGGAGGGCAGGCTCGAAACCCAACGAATTCTTGTCGATTCGATACTCCGTGAGAAAGCAAACCACCCAGCCCACGGCGGCATCGACATGCAACTGGGGCGGTGGCACCTCGGCCCTGGCGGCGGCAGCATCGATGACACCACGGATGCCCGCCACGTCGTCGACCCCGAAGGCGTCGGTCGTGCCAAACGTCGCCGTGACGAAGGCGACACGTGTTCCAGCCGCGTAGAGTTCCTGGAGCCGTTGCTCCAGGACATCCAGACGCATCGAGACCGCGCCATCCGTGGGAATGGTGATGAGATTATCGGTCCCAAGTCCGAGCCAACCGGCGACTGTCCGGTTGGAAAAGTGTGCCGCTTCCGAAACGATTCCAACGACGCGTGCACCTTGGAGTCCGCGTTGCATGGTGCCTGGCGCCACCTTTTCCAGTCCTACTTTGGCCCCATAAAGATTGGATACGGTGCCGCCCATGGTGAACACCCCCGAGGGATCGACGGTGTGATAAAACAGCAGGTTCGCGAGGGCAGTCACCGCCTTCACCTCGAGCTCATTCGAGCGCTGGCTGTAGGTATCGGTGCAGAGATTGGGATTCTTCAGCAGGCAAGCCAGCGCACCAACCAGCGAAGCGTAATTGGCGGGTCCCTTGACGTTCTCCAGATGCAATGGGGAATACCAGCCGTCGGTTCCCCAGAAGTAGGGAAACACCGCATCCCGGGCGTCCTTCAGGTTTCCCGGAAGATTATGAATCTCCGGGTTCGCCTGGGCGGTCTCGTAATTCTGCGCCATCACATGCACCGGCGGCAGCGTTTCCTCGGCCTGCATCGCCGCCAGGAACTCCTGAAAAATGGCGGTGATCTCGGCGGAGTCACAGGAGAAGAAGGTCCGCGTGACCTGGTCGTACTTGACACGGTCCATGGCAGTTTCTGAACCAGTCAGGGCGGTGCCGTCAGGTGAAAAGCCGTGGAGGAGCCGCTTTGGTCCCTTCGGTCACTGAGGGACCTCAGGGACCCAACGGATCAAAACCCCGCTGCCTTCATTGCTCCATGCACGCCTCGCGCCAGAGATCGGTGCTGAGATATTTGAGGCCGCTGTCGCAGATGGTGGTCGCCACGGTCTTTCCGCTGAGTTCGCCGCGCAAAAGTTTCAAGGCGGCGGCGACGTTGGCGCCGGCCGAGTAGCCGGCGAAGATGCCTTCTTCCCGCGCCAGGCGATGCGTGACCTCGAGCACTTCATCATCCGACACCGTCAGGTAGCCATCCACGTGCTCGCGGCGGATCAGGGAGAGATGCTTGGCATAACCGCCGCCTTGAATCAGGTGGGCACAGCGCGTCACACACTGCCCGGCCAGCACCGCCGCGCCCGCCGGTTCGACCACATAGCAGCGGATTTCGGGGTTCCACTCCTTGAAGCACGCGGCGCACCCGGCGAATCCGCCGCCAGTGCCGACGAAGTCGCAGAAGGCATCCAACTTCCCAGCGGTCGCCTGGAGCCACTGCGGGCCGGAATGCAGGTAGTGCGCCCGCACGTTTTCTTCCCGGCGAAATTGATCCGCGAAGAACGCGTTGCGTTCGGCGACCAAACGGCGGGCGGCTTCCTCCACCCTACGAATGTCATCACCGGTCACGTGGCCCGATGTGGAACTCCCACATTGCTCGATCAGAACCACCTCCGCGCCCATGGCCCGCATCATGATGGCGCGTTCCGGAGAATTGCCTTTCGACATGACCGCCACAAAGGGATATCCCTTCACCGCGCAAACCATGGCCAAGCCGTTGCCGGTGTTGCCGCTGGTCACCTCGACCACCGTCTGACCCGGCTTCAACTCTCCGCATCCCTCGGCCGCCTCGATGATCTGCCGGGCGATGAGATCCTTCTTGGACCCCGCCGGATTCAGGTAGTCCAGCTTGCCCAAGACTCGGCCCGACACCCCGCGGCTCACCCGCGACAACTCGACGATCGGCGTCTCGCCGATCGCATCGATAATGGAACTGCAGATGCGATGTCCCCGGCTCATGACGTGCCTCCAATCGGTCCAAACCCAACTAGATTCCCAATTCGCGTTTCACCGCCGTGAACTGCTCCACGGCAAACTCAAGGTCGGCACGGCTGTGGGCAGCGGACATCTGGGTCCGGATGCGCGCCTTGCCGTGCGGCACCACGGGGTAAAAGAACCCCACCACGTAGACCCCTCGCGTCAGCATCGCGTCGGCAAACCGCTGCGCCAACGCCGCGTCACCCAGCATGACCGGCACGATGGGATGTTCCCCAGGGATGATCTGAAACCCGGCCTTCGTCATCGCCGTGCGGAAAAAACGCGTGTTGTCCTCCAATCGATCCCGTAGTTCGGTCGAGGCCGAAAGAAGATCCAACGCCTTCAACGATCCGGCCGCAATCGGAGGCGCTACAGTGTTGCTGAAGAGGTAGGGCCGCGAACGCTGGCGAAGCACCTCGATGATGGCGCGACGGCCACTCGTATATCCGCCGCTCGCGCCACCCAGCGCCTTGCCCAGAGTGCCCGTAAGGATGTCGATCCGCCCCAGCACCTCCCGATGCTCATGGGTGCCACGCCCGGTCCTCCCCAGGAAACCCACCGCGTGGGAATCATCCACCATCACCAGCGCGTCGTAACGTTCCGCCAGGTCGCAAACCGCCTTCAGGTCGGCGATGATGCCGTCCATGCTGAAGACGCCGTCGGTGACGATCAGGCGGAAACGGGCTCCGGCAGCCTCCTTCAACTTGGACTCGAGATCCGCGGGATCGTTGTTCCGATAACGAAACCGGCGCGCCTTGCAGAGGCGGATGCCATCAATGATCGAGGCGTGATTGAGTTCGTCGGAAATGACGGCGTCCTCTTCACCCAACAGAGTCTCGAAGACGCCGCCGTTGGCGTCCCAGCAACTCGTGTACAGGATGGTGTCCTCGGTGCCGAGAAAGGCGCTGAGGCGATCTTCCAGTTGCTTGTGCACGCCCTGGGTGCCGCAGATGAACCGGACGCTGGCCATGCCGTAGCCCCACTCGTCCAGGCCTCGGTGTGCCGCCTCACGGATGGCGGGATGCTGCGCCAGTCCCAGGTAATTGTTGGCGCACAAGTTCAGAACCGAGGCGCCGTCGGCCACCCGCACCCGCGCTCCCTGCGGGGTGCTGATGATCCGCTCGGACTTGTAGAGTCCAGCCGATCGCAACTCGCTCAGGCGCGCCTCGAGATTTGCTTGGAAGGTCGCGTTCATTGGGTCCAGTCGAGAACAACCTTGCCCGATTCTCCCGACAGCGCGACGGCAAAGCCGCGTTCGAATTCCTGGTACGGAAAGCGGTGGGTGATCACCGGACGGATGTTCAATCCGCCCTGGAGCATCACCGTCATCTTGTACCAGGTCTCGTACATCTCGCGCCCGTAAATGCCCTTGATCGTGAGCATGTTGAAGATCACCGCATTCCAATCGATGGCCATCGGTTCCGCCGGAATGCCCAGCAGGGCGATTTTCCCGCCGTGCGCCATGTTGGCCACCATGTCGCGGAAGGCGTGCGGGTTGCCGGACATTTCGAGCCCAACATCGAAACCCTCCTTCATGCCGAGCTTGTGCTGGACGTCACGCAGGGATTTCTCACGGACATTCACCGCCTCGGTGACCCCCAGTTTGCGCGCCAGCTCCAAACGCCATGGATTGACATCGGTGATCACCACGTAGCGCGCACCCGCGTGTTTGGCGATGGCCGCGCCCATGATGCCGATCGGCCCGGCCCCGGTGACCAGCACGTCTTCACCCAACAGATCGAACGACAACGCCGTGTGCACCGCGTTGCCAAAAGGATCGAAGATCGAAGCCACCTCGCGATCCACGTCCGGCGCGTGCACCCATACATTGGTCATCGGCAATGCCAGGTATTCGGCGAAGGCCCCCGGGCGATTCACGCCGACGCCCTTGGTGTCCGCGCAAAGATGGCGACGTCCGGCGAGGCAATTTCGACAGCGGCCGCACACCACATGCCCCTCCCCGCTGACGATCTGTCCGGGAAAGAAGTCGTGCACATTGCTGCCGATCTCGACGATTTCACCGACGAACTCGTGCCCCACCGCCATCGGCACCGGAATCGTCTTCTGGGCCCACGCATCCCATTTCCAGATGTGCAGGTCGGTGCCGCAAATCCCGGTCTTATGAACCTTGATCAGCACGTCGTTGATGCCGATCTCGGGTTCGGGAATGTCCTGAAGCCAGAGACCGACCTCCGACTTCGCTTTGACGAGCGCTTTCATGTTGGAATCGGTAGCGAACCACCGCCGTGCTGGGGGTCGACCCCCGGGTTCATCGCGGATTTTGCCTTGCCGCCGAGGCCACGCCCCGGCTTGCTGTATCCGTTATGTCGGATGCCTGTGCGAAATATCGGAAGCTCACTTCCAATATTCAAGACAAATTTCCAGTATAGAAGAATCTCTATGGTCTCTTCCTCAACGCCCAACACCCCGGTCCCTGCAGGATCCTCCACCGACGAGGCGGTGAGCAGCCATCTCTGCCGGCGGGTCCGGGACCTGCGCAAGGACCGCGGTTGGTCGCTCGAGCAACTCGCCGCCGCCTCGGGAGTCAGCCGGTCGATGCTCAGCCAGATTGAACGCAACGAAGCCAATCCGACGTTGGCCGTCACCTTCCGCATCGCCCAGGCCTTTGGCATGACGCTGGCCGAACTTCTCGAAACCCCCGGCGCCCAGTCGTCGATCCAGACCATCCGCGGCAACGACAAGGCGCACTTGTTCCGGTCGGACCCCGACTGCCAGATCCGGACACTCTCGCCGTTGAACCTGGAGAAGGACGTCGAGTTCTATGAGATCCGGCTCGGTCCCGGGGGCGCCTTGCGCAGCGCTCCGCATTTCACCGGAACCCGGGAATACCTGACCGTCCTGAAAGGCCGCGTCCAGGTGGAATCCGGGGGCGACAAGGAGGAATTGGGGGCGGGGGATTCGGCAAGTTTCCGTGCGGACGTTCCGCACGCGATCATCAATAGTGGGCGGACGGAGGCGTTGGCGTATCTCGTCGATATCTACCGTTAGCCGTGGGATGCGCGCGCGTTGTCGCGAGGGATTGCGGCGGAGGCACGATTGGTTTCTGCTTTGGCTCATGCGCGCATTGGTGGTGACGCTGGCGGCGTTGTCTCTTTCTCTCCTTACGGGCTGTCGGAGCCAGGAAAGTTCCGTGGACTCCCAAGGGCGGACCTTGCCCGCGAGCGCCAAGGGGGGCGGGCTGGGGCCAGAAGCCAGGACAGCGACGGCGACCACCAATCCCAGCAGCCCTGCCACGGTAGTTCTGCCGGCCAGCGGCAGGGTTCACACGGTCAACGCCGGACTCCGCTTCGTGGTTATTGATTACACGCTGGGTGGCACCCCGGCCCTTCAATCCCTGCTGGACGTGTTTCGCGGCAACGAACGCGTCGGTCAGGTGCGCCTGACCGGTCCCGAACGGAACGGGTTCGTGGCCGCCGATGTCACCGAAGGGTTCCTACAGGTCGGCGACGAGGTCCGCCTTCGCTGAGCCAGACAGGATTCAGACTTCTTCGGGCGCCTTGGGAACCTTGGAGGACTTCTGCCGGTGATACGGGCTGGAGAGGTTGAAATAGATCCCGCACAGCGGGCGCTCACCCTCGGTCTGGCTGAGAATGACCGTCACCTGCCGATCGAGGGCAATCCCATGACGGAGGCCCGGACCGCGGTTCTCAAACGCCTTGATGGCCTTCTCCACGAGCGATTGAAGCGCGCGTTCGACATCTTCGCCGGTCTTTTCGAGGCAGACGACATACTTGTCGTAGTTGCGCGTCGCTTCGGCGATCTCGGACTTGAACGTGGCGGCCGTCACAGGGCGAAAAATAGGTATGGTCCCCGTCGGGCAAAAGCAGAAAGATGACCGTCCGCGCTGCCCGACCGTCTGCAGGACGGACCGATTTCGATGAACCTTCCGCTGCCCCAGGATCTTGCCGCGCTTCTGACCCAGGCGGAAGTTCTGCGCCAGGCGTACCTCGTCGGAGGTTGCGTTCGCGACACCCTGCTCGGTCTCCCGGTCAAGGATTTCGACGTCGAGGTCTTCGGAATCGACTACGAGACCCTCGCCGACGGTCTGCGTTCGTTCGGACGTGTGGACCTGGTGGGACGTTCGTTCGGCATCATCAAGCTCAGCCTGGGCGGGGCCATCCATGATTTCGGCATTCCCCGCCGGGATTCGAAGATCGGGCCCGGCCACCGGGGATTCGAAGTGGGTTTCGATCCGGAACTGGCGCCACGCGACGCGGCGCGGCGGCGCGATTTCACAATCAACGCGCTGATGTACGACCCGCGGCAACGGAAGGTGCTCGACTTCTTTGGCGGCCAGGCGGATCTCGAAGCACGACGGCTTCGGCATACCAGCCCTGCCTTCGGAGAGGATCCGCTGCGGGTGTTTCGTGGCATGCAATTCGCCGCCCGGTTCCACCTTACTCCGGATCCCGCCACCGTGGAGTTGTGCCGAACCATGGTGGATCACGCCCCGGAACTGGCCATTGAACGGGTTCGAGAAGAATGGTGGAAATGGGCTTCCCGCAGTCGTGTTCCGTCGGCCGGACTGCGATTTCTCGACGCCACCCACTGGATCCGACATTTCCCCGAAATCGCCGCATTGCGGGGAGTGCCGCAGGACCCGGAATGGCACCCTGAGGGCGACGTGTTCACCCACACCTGCCATTGCCTCGATGCCCTGGCGGGCCTGCCGGAATGGACATCGGCCGAGGAGACCGACCGTGTCGTGCTGATGTTCGCCGTTCTGGCCCACGACTTTGGCAAAGTCAGCTGCACCCAGCATGTCGAACGGGACGGCAGAATGCGGATCATTTCACCCGGTCACGAACAGGCCAGCGGCACGTTCGCCGCAGCTTTCTTCGAACGGTTGAAGCTGCCCAACGCCGTTCACTCGCGATGCCTGCCCCTCGTCGTTCATCACATGGCCCATTTTCAGGAGGCCACCGAACGGGCCGTCCGCCGCTTGGCGCGCCGACTCGCGCCGGAGACCATCGAACACCTCTGCGTCGTGATGACTGCCGATGCCATGGGGCGTCCGCCCCGACCCCGCCAAATACCGCCGACCGTGGACATCCTGCGACGCCTCGCAGCTCAACTGAAGGTCCTCGAGGAAGCTCCCAAACCCATCCTTCTGGGGCGGCATCTACTGGATCTCGGCTTTGCGCCAGGACGGCAAGTAGGGCATTGGACCGCGGCGGCCTTTGACGCCCAGCTCGACGGTTGTTTTCACGATCTCGAGGGGGCACGGCGCTGGCTGTTCGATCAGGTCGGATTTCCCGCCCGAACCCGACTCGACCACCCGGCGGCGCCGACGTCGTCCCAGTCACCGCCGGCCGACCACGGTGAGGCCTAGAACGGCGCGTCGCCCTGATCCTCGGATGAAGACGCGGCATCCAGAGTATCCGCCGAGTTCCATCGATTCGCGGGACGGAGATTCAGGCGGTCGAGCAATTCCTCGGGAATCTCAGCCAGGAATCGGGAGCGCTGGAGCAGGGAAAGCCCCATACCGGGCGTAGCCCGCATGAGTGGGCAGCAGAGATACAACTCGTCCTTGGCGCGCGTGACTGCGACATAGAAGAGCCGGCGCTCTTCCTCGGCCGCGATCGGACTCTCGAGGGAACGTCCCGACGGAAACAGTCCCTCCGCGAGCATGATCACGAAGACGACCTGAAACTCGAGCCCCTTGGCCTGGTGCACCGTGGAGAGCCGAACACGGTCGTCATCGCGAGCGGAGTCCTTCTGCTCCGCCTCAGCCTCCATGTTGTTGAGCAGGGAGAGCTGAGTGAGAAACTCGGTCAGCGACTGGAATTGCCCCGCGTAGTTCGCCAGTTGCTCGAGGTCGTCGAGCCGAGACTCGGCATTGGGGAACGTTGCGCCGGCATACTCCTCGTAAAAGGCCTCGACCACCGTCTGAATGATCGCGCCCCCACGCTGCGCCACCTCGGGATCCTGAATCTGTGCAACAGTGGTGGCGAAGTTGGCCCAGGCGCTGGCGGTTTTCTTGGGTGTCTTGTCCCGGAGGGCGATCAACAAAGGCGCCAACGCCACCGGTGAACCGTCTGCCGCCGGGGTCCGTTGGCGATATGCCTCGCCGAACGCGCTCCAGAGCTTGTCGGCGGCTTTTGGCCCCACGCCGGGCAGCAGTTGAACCAGTCGTTTGAAGGACAGTTCATCGTCCGGATTGACCACCCATTTCAGCCACGCCGTGACATCCTTGATATGCGCCTGCTCGAAGAACCGGATCCCGCTGGTGATCACGAAGGGAATGCCGCGACGCGTCAGCTCCAACTGCACCTCTAGCGCGTGGAAATGCGACCGGTAGAGGATGGCGATCTCCGGCAGGGAAACTCCTTCCTCGTGGAGTTCGGTGATCCGTTGGGCGACAAACGCCGCCTGCTGATGTCCATCTTCACAGGGCACGAACACAGGCTTCATCCCGGCCCGACGCGCCGGGGTCAACGATTTCGCAAACTGCTCGGTGTTCGCCGCGATGGCGGCGTTGGCCACCGCCAGGATTTCGGGAGTGCTCCGATAATTCACCTCCACCTTGAACAGTCGGGCGTTGGCGTAACGCCTCGGGAAATCGAGGATGTTCCGGAAGTTGGCTCCACGCCACGAGTAGATGCTCTGCGAATCGTCGCCCACCGCCATGACGTTCTGATGTCCCGCCACCAGCAGGTCGATGAGGTCGCTCTGGATCTGGTTGGTGTCCTGGTACTCATCCACCAGGACCCACTGAAACCGGCGTTGGTAACGTTCGCGGACCTCCTCATGTTGTTCCAGCAGCTGAAGCCAGAGAACCAGGAGATCGTCGAAATCCATCACATTCGCCGCCCGCTTTCGCGCCGCGTAGGACCGCGCCAGTTGCTCGAGGATCGGCGCCACCTTGACCCAGGTCTCCTGGCGCTTGCCCACGGTGCGCGTGATGGTCTGCCGCTCGTTGGCAGCGCGCGAAATGAGGTCCGCGATCACCTCGACCTTGGGCAACACCACCGAAGTGCCCTCCTCCTTCAGGTCCCCCAGGCACGCTTTGAGCAACGTCTCCGAATCCTCGCGGTCGAGAATCGTGAATTCCGGCCGATAGCCCAATACCGCAGCATTGGACCGGAGAATCCGGGCGCCAATGGAATGGAAGGTGCCACCCCACAGGGCCGCCAACTCGGTTGCCACCAAGTCCGAGACCCGGCGCATCATCTCCTTCGCAGCCTTGTTCGTAAACGTCAGGAGCAGGATGCGCTCCGCCGGAACGCCGTGTTCCAGCAGGTAGGCCACCCGATAGGTCAGCGTCCGCGTCTTCCCCGAACCCGCGCCCGCGAGCACCAGGGACGGACCCGGGGACGCCGTCACCGCCGCCAACTGCTGTTCATTGAGCTCGGCAGCATAATCGATCTTCAGATCGACCGGGCGCTGGAAGGACTGCAGGACATAGTCGCGCTGCACGCCGCCTAGGACTCCAAAATCAGGGTCACGGCGCCACCTGAAATCTCAACAACATCCGTCCCCCTATTCGGAACCCTCCGGAGAGGCCGTGACCAGCACCCAGGGTCGCAGCGCGGACACCAGGGGCTTGGGCATCCGCCGCGGCTTCTCTTCCGGACTGGTACACACGTGTCGGGTCACGGCTTCGAGCACGAGCGTTCCATCCGCCCGACGCACCTCATGCAGGACCCCGAGACGGAGCGGCGTCAATTCGATCAACGCCAGCCCGATGTCGAGCACCTCGTCGTACCGCGCCGGCCGATGATAGGTCAGTCTGGCCTCGATGACGGGGAAGATGAACCCCTCGCTCTGCAACTGGTTCAGGTCGTGGCCGACATGGCGCATGAACTCGCCGCGCGCCGCTTCGAGAATGTCGAGATAGCGGCTGTGATAGACGTGATTGCCAATGGTGCACTCGGCGTACGTCACCCGGTGACGGTGCAAAAACCGATGAAGAAATGCGTCGGACATGGTGGCCTTTTCAACCGAGGATATCCAATTCCCCCATGCGCCGGCGGAGCTTCCCCACCACGAGGTCGAACCGCTGCAAGGTTTCAGGCGACAACACCTGCTTGAAGGCGCCTGTTTCGCGCCCGCGCGCTTTCATCATGGCGGCCACATCCACCGCGAATTCGAGGCCTTGCAGCATACCCGCCAGTTCCACCAACGCCCGCTGCTGGTCGGCTGCTCCCGACGGGTTGCCCGCTTGTACCGCCCTGAAAACCGCGACCATCAGTTCGGGAACGGCGTTCGCGAGGCCGGACACCGCCCCGCGCGCTCCCAGGTCGAAGGCCTCGGCAACGCGCGTGTCGGCGCCGGTGATCAATGTGAAGCCCTTGGTGCGGGCCAACTGGCCCAGTTCCCGGTGGTAGCCAAATTCCGCGCCGCTTTGCTTGAGGCCCACCACCTGCACCCGATCACAAATGCGCGCTATCGTTTCCGGCGCGAGCCGGTGCCCCGTGCGTTCCGGATAGTTGTAGATCAGCAGCGGCAGCCCCGAGGCCTCCGCGCCGCGCACCATGAATTCCACCACGTCCGTCGCGGCCACCGCGAAATACCAGGGCGGCAGCAGGGAGATGGCGCTGGCACCCACCTCACGGGCATAACGCCCCAAGTCCGCGACCTTCGCCGGGTCAACGTCACTGCAATTGGCGATCACCGGCCATCCGGGCTCCGCCTCCGCCACTCGGCGCAGCACGTCGCGTCGAACCCGCTGGTCCAAGTGAACGAACTCGCCGGTGCTGCCGAGCACCATTAAGCCATCCGCCCCGGCCCGACGCAGAAAACGCACCTGGTCGGCCAGCGCCACGCCCATCAATTGCCCGTTGCCATCGACGGGCGTCCAAAGTGCCGGGAAGAGCCCGGACCAATCTGCTGCCATGGAAGAATCGGTTGCGACCGGCAAAATGAAATCAGAGGAATCGGCAGACACCCTCCGGGTGCCACAGGCATCGGACGGGCCGACCTATCCTCTGAGGATCGAGGAGTTTCAGCAAAGGGATGGTGCGGCCGTCATCAGGCCGGAACTCTGCCACCCTTGTTCGACCGAATCAGGTGCACCATGTCATCCATGAGGGCCAGCCGCTGACGCTTGAACATCTCCACGGATTCGTCGCACTTCGGTTCGATATTCTCATCCGCCAGACGAATCTGGTGGTCCACCTCGCGATACTTCGACATTAGCTCCTGAAATTTCGGGTCCGTTGCGGACAGGCGATTGATTTCTTCCCGGTATTCCGGGAGCTCATCAGCGAGATGGTGAAACAAGTTGTGCATAAGCCGGAATTGGTGACGACGAATGATTAATGGCGGGGAATCAGGGTGGCCAGCCAAAGATTGGCGGGCACTCAGCGGATTTTGCTCACCGCCTGCTTCAAGCCCGCCCCAACACGGCAACCGCCGGCGGAATCAGGATCAGAAGCATCGAAAACCGTGTGATCGCCTTTAATGCGTGCGGGGCTTGGGGAGGCATCGACAACCAATCCCCCGGCTTCAGGACGTGGACCTGTCCATTGACCGTGAACTCACACTGCCCTTCAAGTGCCTGAACCAAAGCGTGATAGGGAGCACTGTGCTCGGTGAGTTCCTGCCCTTCGGCGAACCCAAATAACACCGCCCGCGCCCCCGGGGTCCGCAACAAGGTCCGACTCACAATCCCGTTGGGCTCGAATCGGGTCTCCTCGGGCAGGGCGATGCACCTGACTTCCGAGGCCTGGATCAATGGTTGTTCCGCCATGGCCACCACCCTGCCACACCTCCGATCCACCGGCGTTGATCGGCATCAAGTTCTGGCACCCAGGCTCCACGCGCCGGACTCGCGAAATCGCGCCTTCGGGCCCATGGTGACCTCGAAACGGAGTCGCATGACGCGCTATCAACCCGACGGCCTGGGACGCGACATCTGGCACCCTGGCGTCCTGGATGCCATGTCCAGGGTGCCACGCCACGAACTGGTTCCGCCTGAGTATCGGCACCAGGCCTATGGCGACCACCCGCTTCCGATCGGTTACGGTCAGACTATTTCCCAACCCTACATCGTGGCGCTGATGACCCAGACGCTGGATCCGCAGGAGACCGATCGCGTCCTGGAAATCGGCACCGGCTCCGGCTACCAGGCCGCGGTCCTCGCCCGACTTGTGCATCATGTCTTCACCATCGAGATCATCGACGCTCTGGCCCGCCACGCCGCCGCCGATCTCCGTCGACTTGGTGTTACCAACGTGACCGTGAAGACCGGTAATGGACACCTCGGCTGGGCCGAAAACGCCCCATTCGATGCCATCCTGGTGACCTGCGCACCGGAATCCGTCCCGCCGGTGCTGGTCGAGCAACTGGTCGACGGTGGGCGCATGATCCTTCCCGTCGGCAGCGCCGAGTCTGGTCAAGACCTCGTCCTCCTGCACAAAGTGCGGGGAACATTGCAGCGTCGCTCGGTGTTGCCGGTTCGGTTCGTACCTATGACCGGTGATCCCGCCAGCCATCCCTGATGTGTGGTCGCTCTCGCATGAACTCGTCCGAACCCACCGTGCCCAACCCAATCCCGTCACCGGCAACGCCGTCCGGTCCCAACCTCGCGGACATGCGCATGAGCTACGGCGTCGGCAAATTGCACCGCAAGGACCTGCGGCCTGATCCGTTCGATCAATTCGGCCTTTGGTTCCAGGAAGCGTGCCAGGCCGGACTCCTGGAACCCAATGCCATGACGTTAGCCACCGTGGGTGCCGACGGGCGCCCGACTGTGAGAACGGTGCTGTTGAAACACTGGGACCCGCGTGGCTTCGTCTTTTTCACCAACCTCGAAAGCCGCAAAGCCGAGCAAATCGCTTCCCACCCCGAAGTGGCACTGCTCTTTACCTGGCTCCCGCTCCAGCGGCAGCTCGCCATCCATGGCAAGGCCGAGCGCGTGCCGACCACCGAGGTCCTGGCTTACTTCGTCAAACGCCCCTACGGCAGCCAGTTGGCCGCCTGGGTCTCCCCCCAAAGCAAAGTCATCAGCAAACGGGCCTTGCTTGAAATGAAATGGGAGGAAATGAAGCGGAAGTTCCGCGAAGGGGAGGTCCCCCTGCCCTCGTTTTGGGGAGGTTTTCGCGTCGTTCCCCAGGAAATGGAATTCTGGCAGGGACGGGAGAGCCGTCTGCACGATCGCTTTCTCTATCGTCGCTCGCCCGAAGGCCCCTGGTCCCTCGACCGCCTGGCGCCCTGACACACCCGCACCGCCGGCGTCTCGAGAGGTTCCCCAAAACGCCAGCGTGCAAAATTTGCTCCCGCCCCGGGCCGGGTACGATTACGCTCGGCGTCTCGAATTATGCCAGCCGCCACTGCCTATCGCTATTGCTTCGGCCCCTGGAACCTCAGCGAAGGACAGGATCCCTACGGTCCCCCCACCCGCCCGCCACAAACCTTTGGCTGGAAACTCCAGCAGCTGAAGGAAGCCGGGTTCGACGCCATGATGTTTCACGACGATGACGTCGTGCCGGACATCGACAACAAATCCGAGATTCAGATCATCAAGGAAGCTCGCGAAACCGGCAAACGCCTCAAAGACGCCGGCGTCGTCGCGGAAATCGTTGCGCCTCGACTTTGGTTCAGCCCGATGACCATCGACGGCGCGTACACCAGCAACGACAAGAAGTGCCGCCAGTACGCCATTGATCGTTCCAAGCGGTGCATCGACATCGGAAAGGCCCTCAACTGCAATCTGATTGTCCTCTGGCTGGCTCGTGAAGGTTCCTATATTCGGGAATCCAAGAACGCACGGAAATGCCTCGACTACCTGGTCGAAGCCATCGATGCCCTGTTGGCTCACGACAAGAAGGCCAGGATCGCCATCGAACCGAAGCCTAACGAGCCGATGGATCTGGCCTATATCCCGACCATTGGCCACGCCCTGGCCGTCGCCAATCTCACCTCCGACCCGAAACGCGTCGGCTGCCTGATCGAGAGCGCCCACGCCATCCTCGCGGGCCTCGACCCGGCGGATGAAATCGATTTCGCCATGGGCTTCGGCAAGCTCTGGTCGATCCACCTCAATGACCAGAACGGTCTGAAATTCGACCAGGACAAACCCTTCGGGAGTGCGAATCTGCGCGTGGCCTTTAACCAGGTCCGTGCCCTCGAGCGCAACGGCTACGGGAAGAAGGGCGAGTATGTCGCCTTCGACGTCCACCCCTTCCGCACCACCAAGGTCGAGCACTGGATGCGCCACCTCGTCAACAGCAAGCGCACCTTTGAAATTCTCGTCGAGAAAGCCCGCAGCTTTGACGAAGCCAAAGCCCAAGCTCTGATCGCCGATCGGAATTATCAGGACCTCGACCAGTACGTGCTCGAACACCTCATGGGTGTCTGAACCCGTCTTCCCGGCGACCCTCAACCGGCCGCCCGTGGCGGCAGAATCTCGACCACTTCGGAGATGGGACGCCCTTGGGTGTCCCTCAGAGTGTTGCGCCGGCCGTAGAGGATCTTCCCAACCGGAGTCCCCAAGGCCCGCGCCATCAAGTCGTCGGCTTCCACTCGAAAGAACGCGCTCGGTTTCCCGGAATGGACCAGTTCATGGGCCTTGAGGATGTGGCCCAGCGGCAGTTGCTCCTGCAACACCAACCGGCGGATCAAGGGTGGCAGCAGGCCTAGGGCGATCCGGTTGGCTCCAAATTCAACCGGGCGCTCATCCCGATCGAGACGCAGGATGACCTCGCGAAAATAATCGTCATCCCTGCGTTCGCGTCCCAGGACTTCGATATGAATGGCGTCCCCATGGTGCGCCTCGAGGGTCGGAGTCATGTCGCGATCGTGAAATAGCAGCGTCCGCCACGGCTCCGGGAGATCCTCGCCGGAAAGGAGATCGAAGCGCGGCAGTGACAATCCCGACCGGCGGTAAAACTCGTTCAACGGAAAGACGGCGCGCGCAAGCGCGTCCGTCAAAGGCTTCGATGCCGGCATCACGGTTGAACTCATGGCTGGCGCTCCCTTCTCCACTCCCGCCGCAGGCCGTCGTCCCGCAGGCCAATCCGGTCGACGGGGATCTTCTCAAAACCTAGCTTCCACACCGGCGAATCCGGTTGAAGCGCAAAGTCGGTGACCGGGACCTCCCCGCCGCCGATGGGTCGCGCAAAACCCGGATCCACTCCCACCCAATTGTCCCTGAGAAGCAGGTGCTCCGGTTGGGCGTGCCAATACACTTTGGTCCACTTGCCGACGCAGACATTCCGCGAGACACGGTTGTTCTCGGGCGGCACACCTTGGAACCGGTCGCCATCGATCGGTGCGCCCCCGGGCGCTCCGTAGAATCGGTCCAAGTCGCGCAAGGCGGGATACCTCTCCCGGAACAAGGCGAGCGGAACCTCCGTGAGCCGCTGCCGCATCGTCGTCTGCACCATCTCGCGCCACACGGGGGATCGATCCAACCCACGGCCGTCCAGTTCCACCGCGTGATCGCAGTCGACAAAGATATTATTCGCCACGACATGGTCGCGGCCTCCTCCCAAAAACGCGGCACGCTGCACCTTATGAAACACGTTTCCGTAAATCTCGGTGCCGCTGACGCAATCATCCATGTACACCCCCATCGAGCCCATCCCGACACCCCCAGTATGATGGAGGTAGTTGTGGCGGATCTGATTTCCGCGAAAGCTATAGTCCCGACCCGTGTAAATCGCCCCCACGTCCCCAGTTTCCAACGCGACACGCCGGATTTCGTTGAATTCGATCCGGTGATCATTCCCCGAATAGAGGATGCCGCAGTGCGGATGATCCTCGATCAGACACCCAGCGACGCGCATGCCGACTCCTTGAAGCAGGACGGCCGGGACGTAGCACTTCGACCAACGCCCCTGTCGCCGGAAATGACAGTTCTCCACCTGATGCGCGCCTGCCACCAGCGTCGCACGATCGCCCCCGGCCAGGGTGACGCCAGCGTCGCCAGTATCCAGAACGTCGCACGCCACCACGGCGTGCCCGCGCCCGCCATCCACGACGACCCCGTGATTGCCCACGTTGCGAACGAGGCAGCCTTCCACCCGATTCGAGGCGCCACCGCGAATCTCGACCCCTGAGGCACGCGTCGCTTCCAAATCCAAGCCCCGCACGACCACATGGGAAGCGCCATCGAGCCTCAACAGCGGCTTATCCAGCACCGAGAGCAGTACCTCGGACGACTCCAGCGGCCCGGGCGGCAGGAAGAGCAGCGAGCCTGACGCGGAATCCCAATGCCATTCCCCAGGCGCATCGAGTTCCTCGAGCACGTTGAGAAAGTAGAAACGCTGCCCAGATCGGAATCCGTAAAGGCCGTGGGGCGTCGCGGTCTTGATCCAACGTTTCTCAACATCCAATGACTCGATCCGTTCGTAGGAATTCGCCCAATCCCACGCCCAGTACCCATGGACCCAAATCTCACCCGAGGACTTCCAGCGCTTGGGTCGATCCCCGGCATAAAGAAAGCCACCTTCCAGTCGGCCAATTTTGCCACCGTGGCTGTCACCCATACCCGCGTCATCGGGAAATCCTGCGATTTTTTCGAAGGATCCCTCGTTGGGCCATCGAGCCAGGGGCATCGGTCGTCCCCCAAAAAACAACTCCCGGTGGGCCGGCACCGTGCTCCGACCAAAGCCGCGCGAGGTCATCGACATGCCGAAATGGGTCAGACCCACCGTCCGCAAATCCAGGATCCGAACCTGGTCGCGCACCGAGTCCGGAAGGCGCGCCCTCAGACCCGGGTCGGACACGGGCTGGAAGCCTTGGAGCAGGCGGCCCCCCAACCAGCGCGTTCGGCCACCGGGCATTCCCGACCACACCACCGGGGCACCCGGCAGGCCAGAGTCGGCAGCGGTCAATTCCAGCGTCGACGTGCGAACATAGTCCCCCGGTTTGATCCACACCGTGAGGCCACCCACCGGCAGCGGGCCGTCCCGTTTCGCCGCCCGGACGGCTTCGCGAGCGGCTTCGAACGTGGCGAACGGCCGATCCGCCGTTCCCGGATGGGAATCGGACCCGTTGGGTGCCACAAAGAAGTCAGCCCATCCTCCGTGCATGCCGCCGACGAGCGCGGCCACCACGGCCACCCATCGCGCAGCGGTGGAGGCGCCCTTTCGATCCCTTCCTCGCACGCCGCGCGTGTCGCTCACGCGTACCTCCCCGTTCGATGTTCCGGCTGGAAGAACTCGTGCAGCAGCCGGTCGACCTGAAGCAGGCCGGCGCGGGTAATGGCAATTCGATCCGGGTCCGCCTCTTTCACCAGGAAGCCCCACTCACTCAAGGTGCGCAGGGGCGCTGCGAACCGTTCGCGGGGGTCGACCCCGAATTTCTTCGCAAAATAGTCGGCGCTGACCTGTCCCAACTTCAACTGAAGGATGAACTCCCGGATGTAGCGTTCCTCAGCCGACGGGGTGAGGGCCCGATAAACGGGGAACTTCCCGGAGGACACGGCGTCGAGGTACGGCTGGAAATCATGAACGTTCTGGTAGTGGGTTCCGTTGATATGGCCGAAACTCGCGACACCAATGGAGAGCAGGTCGGCTCCTGCCCATAGATAATCGCGATAGACAAAGCGGGTCAGGGCCTTGTTCTTCACCGCCGTGTACGCGCTGCCAACGGTGTACCCGGCGGCCTCCAAGCGGCGAAACGCCTCATCGACCCACCGTCGCTTGGTCTCCCAATCCGCCACCGGCGCAACCAACTTCCCTTCCAGCTTCATCCGCTGGTAGATGGTGGTGTTGTAGGGCACCTCCATCTGGTAAATCGTCACGGAATCGGGCGCCAACTCGAGGGTACGATCCACCGCCATGCGCCACTTCTCCTCGGTCTCCTCCACCATGCCGGCGATCAGATCGATGTTGATCTGCGGGAATCCGATCTGGCGCGCGAAGCTGTAGGCGCGGGCGATTTCCTTGGATCGGTGCGCCCGGCCGTTGATCTCCAGGATGTGATCGTCGAAATGCTCGATGCCCAGGCTCAGGCGCGTGACGCCCAATTCACGCAGCGTCTCCAATTTGTGATCCGTGAGCGTGCCCGGTTCGCACTCGAAGGTGACCTCCTCGACATCGTCCCAGGGCAGTAACCGCTTCATGCCCCCGATCAAGCTGCGCAACTGCGTCTCCGAAAGATAACTCGGGGTTCCTCCGCCGAAGTAGACAAAACGCGGTTTGCGGCCGCCGATAAACGGGCGGGAAGCAAACAACGCCATCTCCGCGAGCAGCGCATCCAGGTACCCTCGAATCTCCTGCGAGTCCTTGTCGGTATAGACCTTGAAATAACAGAAATGACAGCGCTTCCGGCAAAACGGTATGTGCGCGTAAACACCCAGCGGATTTCCCGCTCGCGGCGCACGCTCCAAAGCCGCATGAAAATCCCCCACCGCCTCGGGCTTCCAGAACGCAAACGGAGGATAATTGGACACGAAATAGTTCCCAGCCGTCGTCTCTCGCTGGACGGGCGGCAACGAAACAGCCGCCGACGGTCCGGTGGGGCTCATGGTCGGGTGCGCGGGCGTGCGGGTGCTCATGGGTTCTGCGGATCGCCGGACCAAGCCGGACTCACGACCCCTGAATGTGCCCGGGTTGCCGCGGACCGCAAACGAAATGATACCTGTACGTATTAACCACGCGCCTATCGACCTTAGGCCGGTCGAACCTCGACGACTCGATCGTCTCGAACGACATGCCCCTCGGCTTCCAATCGCCGGCGGTGTTCATCGAGACCACCGGGAAACTTTGGATTCAGCTTTCGACCTTCCTTCACAACGCGCCACCACGGCGTCACGCGTTTCTTCCCCGCTGCCTCGTCCTCCGCCGCGGCATGCGCCGCAATCCACGCAAAAATGCCCGTCGTGATGGGGCAGGCCGTCGATGCTTGATGCCGTTGTGCCAGGACCGTCCGCAGCTCGTTGATCGTCGTCACCCGCCCCTTCCGCACCGTGCGAATCACCTGATCGACCTCCGCTGGCGCGGGAATCACCATGGTTCCCTTGCCCCAGCGTTTCTCCTGATGCGAAGGAATCCGCACAATTCGCGGCAATCCCTTGTTGTCGCAGAGCTTCTCCCGCCAGGTCTTTTTCGTTCGCGCACCCATATCCAGAGCCCCGTGCCGCGTCTACCCCGCTTCAGGGACCACCAAAGCAGTACACACTGCCGTCATCCGCGCCGATCACCATGCGATCATTCACCACCGCGGGCGAACTTTGGACCGGTTGTCCGATCTCGTAGCTCCAAACCTCCCTCCCATCCTTCAAGCCCAGCAGGTAGACCCGACCATCGTCCGATCCCACCACGACTTGGTCTCTCGCCACCACGGGCGAGCTTTCCACTTTACCCCGCGTTCCGAAGGTCCACACCGCCTTGCCAGTCGCTCGATCGACACAATGCACCCGCTTGTCGCGTCCACCGAAGATCACACGGTCCGCCGTCACCGCGGGGGACCCTCCGTAAGGGAAGTTCCGATCCCGGTAGCGCCAGCGAACCTCACCCTTCCTGAGGTCGATCGCCAGGAATTCATTTTCGTAGTGACCGACATACGCGATTCCGTCCACCACCGCCGCTGAACCGATGATGTAGGCACCCGCCTCCACTTCCCGCGCCTTGGTGCCGTCGGCCAGATTCACGACGTGGACGATGGCATCACAACCACCGAACGCGGTGAGTCCGTCGGCCACCGCCGGGGCGCCGTTCACGAAGTTCCCGGTTTCGTAAGACCAAACGCCTTTTCCGGTGGAGGCATCGATGCAGTGCAGTTTGTTGTCATAGCCGCCGATCACCAGCCACTGGCCATTGCCTTTGGGTGATGGAAACACGTTCGCACTGCTTTTGAACTCGCCCTCAATGCCGTAACGCCACACCTCCTTGCCGTTCTTGGTGTCGAGTGCAAACAGGTTGGTGCCCGCCGAGCCGATGTAAAGCCGGTCGCCGTGAACCAGCGGCGACGACAGCACCGGGCCGTCGGCCGCGAACTCCCACACTTTGGTGCCATCGGAAAGCCTCAGGGCGTACACCTTGGCATCCTCGGATCCGACATAGACCACACCTCCGACGATGGCGGCCGTGGATTTGACCGGACCGCCCGCCTTGAAGCTCCATTTCAATACCGGCGACGCGGGCAGCCTGGCGTCGCTGACGGCAGATAACGAAGGATCCCCGCGAAAGGACGGCCACCGGTCCGCCGGCGTGGCCATCGGCGCTGCTTCCGCGAACGGGCTGGCACAACCCAGGGCAATCACGACGGCCCACAAGATCCCAGGAACCGGGACCCACCCACGTTGGGAACCATGAAGCCAACCACCCCGTCTCGCTCCCTCACCCGGCAGGGTCTCCTCGTTCATCTTCGTCCCTCGGGGCAGATCTTCGGCGGCCCATTCGCGGGCACCGCCATGTCGCATTTCGGTCGACGATCCGGCGTGCCGCGGAGTGCACGCCCGATGGTCGCAGGCAGTCTCCACTCCGTGAGTGCGAGAAAAAATGAAGGCCAGGCAGGAGTGCATCAGCGTGGTTGTGGCGATGGAATCGAATCGAATCGAAACGGCTCGGTACGGGTCGCGTTGCCCGCCAATATTCGGACAGGTTGTTCAATTGGCAATGCCGCTCCAAGACTCAGGATCGGCAATGAAAAAAACATCGACTCATCTTTTTCTGGATTCCGCCGATTTCCACCTTGAGAAACCGAACAGCGGGTGCCTAATTGAGACGTCGACCGAGTTCGGTCTGTTCTTTCCGAAGCTTTCAAAGATTTGCCCTGCCCATGCTCGCGATGGAGACAAAGTCCTTGAACCGTAAGCTCAAAAAACAGGGGCATCGGCTCTGATGGTGGCCGACAGGCCTTCACTGGACGTCGTAAGCCACCGAGCTCGTCCCGCCTTGTTCCTCGCAGTTCACAGGAACTGTACCCACACGGCATTTACGGTGGGGCATCCTCTAAGACCCGGCGCCAGCGCCGGGTCTATTTTTTTGTTTCCATGCCTTGGATCCGTCGCGAATGACTCGACTCAACCCGTCCCGCCGGTCAAAGGAGGACCATGGGGCCCCACCCTCCGGCCGCGAATGTCGTTGTCGCGCAGTAGTCCCGCGGATCCAGCCCCCTCAATGACTCGCAGTCGCCGGGTTGGGAATCACGATCCGAATGCGGGTGCCAACCCCTTGCCTTGAGGCGATCCAGAAACGGCCGCCAAACCGGCGGGTGACTAAGTAGGCCTTGGTCAGCCCAAATCCTCCACCTCGGGTGCGTACATCCTGCACGTTGCTGGCGCGATACCCGAATTCCACGACCCTTGAAATCTCCGCCTCAGGAATGCCGCGCCCGGTATCGAGAACCACGAACCGCACTTCCGTTGCGCTTTGATGCAGGTTGGCGATTATCAAACCTCCCGGCGCCGTGTACTTGCGCGCATTGGCAATGAGGTCCCTCATGACGTCGACGAAGACGCTCGGCAGCCTCACCTTCGTCCCATCCACCCCCTCCAATTTGAAATCGACGTAGTAATCCTGCGGCCCCTGCAGGGCGAGATTGTAGGCGATATGAAACCGTTCCCGACCATGGGTCTCCATGGCCCGGAACACCTGCAGGAATTTCTGCCGCAATACGGCTACCTCGAAGTCGTCCCAGCGGCCGGGGTCGACGGACCGCGACATAACCTCACGGCATCGGGCGCGGAAAATATCAAGCACCCCCATGATGCTCGCCTCGGCGTCGGCCACCTCCGGTTCATGGCGGCGGGCCGGGTACCGATTCAACAACTCCGCCACCTCCTCCAGAATCAATTCGGCACCGGCATCGACCGCACCCGCCAAAGCGAGGGTCCGATCACGATCCTTCAGGTTAGCCGCGAATTCCGAGGTTCGATCCAACGATCGGGCGAGCGCGCCTGCCTGCCCTTCCAGCGACAACCCGAGCAATTGCAGTTCAGCATCGAGGACGTGCAGCAGGTTCAATAAGGAATGGTGATCCACCAGCGCCCCCTCGGCCGTGCCAAGAGCTTTTGTTTCGATGATCTCCAATTCCGGGACATCGACGGTCATGGCGGAAGAATGCCGAGAAGCCCCTGGCTAACGGAAGGCGGATGTGATGGAACCCGGTTTTCCGTTTGGGCATGACTCGGCGCCTCGGCTAACCTCCCTCCATGGGACAGGGCGATCTGTTTGCCGCATCACCATCATCAGGCCGGCCGCCAGAGCGTTCCCGAGACGAAGGTTCGGAAGGATCCGGTCGTCCCCAGGACCCGGTTGACCCCATACCCGTGCCCTCCCACCGCCCCGCCCCGCTTGCGGCCCGCATGAGGCCCAGAAACCTCGACGAATATGCCGGTCAGCAGCACATCCTCGCCGCCGGCCAATTGCTCCGACGCGCCATCGAAGCCGATCGCGTCCAATCGGTTATCTTTTACGGCCCGCCGGGCACCGGGAAAACCTCGCTGGCGCAGATCATCGCCAACCAGACCCGCTGCCGGTTCGAACGCCTCAGCGGTGTCGAATCCAATGTCGCCGAGATGCGGCGGGTACTCGCCAATGCCGCCAACCGCCTCGCCAACACGGGACAGCCCACCCTCTTGTTCATCGACGAAATTCATCGCTTCAACAAGGCCCAGCAGGATGTGCTCCTGCCTGACGTCGAGGCCGGTGTCGTCCGGCTCATCGGTGCCACCACCCATAACCCGTTCTTCTTCGTCAACGCGCCCTTGGTGTCCCGATCCCAGGTGTTCGAACTGCAACCGCTTTCCGAAGCCGATATCCTGGTCCTGCTCCATCGGGCTCTGCAGGACGCCGAGCGCGGACTCGGCCATCTTCGTATCGAAGCCCAACCGGAGGCCCTCGCCCACCTCGCCCGGGTCTCCGACGGCGACGGTCGAAAGTCGCTCAACTCCCTCGAGATCGCCGCGTTGACGACCGCACCCGATCCCGACGGCGTCACCCGCATCACGCTCGCCATCGCGGAGCAGTGTATTCAGAAGAAGGCGGTGGTCTACGACGGGGACGGGGACGCCCACTACGATACCATCTCCGCTTTCATCAAATCGGTGCGCGGCTCCGACGTCGATGCCGCCCTTTATTGGCTGGCCAAGATGATCCACGCCGGCGAAGACCCCCGCTTTATTACACGTCGCCTGATGATCCTTGCCGCCGAGGACATCGGACTGGCGGACCCGCTGGCTCTGGTCGTCACGGTGGCCGCCCACGACGCCTCGGAATTCGTCGGTTGGCCGGAAGCTCGGATTCCGGTCGCCGAAGCCACCATCTACCTCGCCACCGCCCACAAGAGCAATTCCGCCATTGTCGCCGTGGATGCCGCGCTAGAGGACGTTCGTGCGGGTCGAACGCTGCCGGTTCCGCCGGCACTCAAGGACGCTCACTACAAGGGCGCTGAACGCCTTGGCCACGGGACCGGCTACGAGTATTCCCACGCGCACCCCGGTCATTTCGTGGCCCAGGATTATCTCGGCGCCGCCCGGAAATATTACCAACCCACCGAGCAAGGGCATGAAAAGAAGATTCGGGATCGGGTGGCGCAATGGCGCGCCCAACTCGATGCCGTCCGCCCACCCATCGCACCGCCATGACGGCTGCTGGCTGAATCGGCCCTTACTCGTTTCGCCGATGACGCACTCACCCCAACGTCTGCCCATCCTTCAGCGATTTCATGCATGACGCCGTGACTGAAGCCAAACGCCACTTGCGCACCGAGGTTCGGGCGCGATTGTCGACTCTCCCGGACCCGGTTCGGCAGCGGGCCAGCGCGGCGGTCCGCACGCGGTTGCTGGCCTCGGAAACCTTCCTTAGGGGGGGGCCATTGCTCGGATTTGTCGCGTTGCCGGACGAAATAGATGTCTTGCCGGCCCTCCAAATCGCGGCGACCTCGGGCCGCGAAGTCCTGCTGCCACGATGGAACCCGAAGTCCCAGGACTATGAACCGGCCGTGGCGCCCGTTGCCGAACGGCTCCGACCGGGACCCTTCGGAGTTCTGGAACCCCCCCCTGACGCCCCTGTGCGTTGGATCGACCGACTGGACTTGATCCTGGTTCCTGGGGTAGCTTTCGATCGCACGGGGCGGCGGCTGGGTCGCGGTAAGGGCTTCTTCGACCGGCTTCTGGCCCGAGCAACAGGCGCGCGGCGTTGGGGAATCGCGTTCGACCAACAGATCGTCGATGAAGTGCCGACGGCCGCCCATGACGTAAATGTACACTTGCTCGTGACTCCAGAACTCTGGCTTCCCTTGATCGACTGCGGCAAGTCGTGACCCATGGACCCGTCGTTGTCCGTCAATCTTCTCATGGGCGGCAGCGGCCTTCTCGCCGCCGGTTCGGTGGTACTTTTCGTGCGCCACCGCCGGGAATCCGATCGCTTGCGCCGCGAAATGGAGGATCGGGCGCAAAACCTACTCTCCGAGGCGCGCCGGGAGGCGGATTCCATCACCCGCGAAGCCCGGCTGCTCGCCAATGAGGAGGTCGTCAAACTCCGGGAGCACGCCGAGCAACTCCAGGCGCGTCGCCGCCTGGAACTCGATGACTTTGAGAAACGCGTTTCCGAACGCGAGCGCATCGTGAATCAGCAACTCGAGCGGCTCGCGACGGAGGAAGAACGTCTGCGCCGACGGGCCGAAGAGCTTCAGAATCAACGCACCGAACTCGAACGCCTCGCCTCGGAACATCAACAACTGCGGCAACAGCTTCGGGACGAACTGGCGCGCGTGGCGCGGCTGTCCGTCGACGAAGCCCGCGGGCAAATCCTCGCCCACGCGCGCGACGATGCCGCACGGGACGCCGCGGACCTGAGTCGGCACATTCTCGAAGAAGCGCAACTGCGTGCCGAAACGAAAGCCCGCACCCTCCTCGCCACGGTCGTTCAGCGGTACGCCGGTGAATACACCTTCGAAAGCACCACCACCTCCATCGCCATTTCCAGCGATGAGATCAAAGGCCGCATCATCGGTCGCGAAGGCCGCAATATCCGGGCCTTCGAGGCTGCGACCGGCGTGACCGTGCTCATCGATGACACTCCCAACGCGGTGGTCATCTCGGGTTTCGATCCGGTCCGCCGCGCCGTCGCCCGTGAAGCCATGGCGCGGCTCATTGCCGACGGCCGCATTCATCCCACCCGGATCGAGGAAGTGGTGATTGCCGTTCAGCAGGAGATGGACGAAACCATCCTGCGCCTCGGCGAGGAAGCCGTCGCCAAACTCGGCCTGGCTCCCGTCCATGTCGAAACCTCGCGCCTGCTCGGCCGCCTGCGCTTCCGCCATTCGTTCTCCCAAAACATTCTCGACCACTCCATCGAAGTCGCCCACCTGGCCGGATTAATCGCCGCGGAACTCGGTCTTTCGTCGGATATCGAAGCCGCCAAACGCGCCGGATTGCTTCACGACATCGGCAAAGCGGTCACCCACGAGGTCGAGGGGCCTCACGCCATCGTCGGCGCCGAGCTGGTCCGCCGCAATGGCGAGGACCCCCGTATCGTCAATGCCGTCGCCTCCCACCACCAGGAAGTCGAGTCAGAAGGCCCGCTTGGAATCATCGTCAGCGCTGCCGACGCCATCAGCGCCTCCCGACCCGGTGCGCGTTCCGAGACGATGTCCACCTACCTTAAGCGCGTCGAGAATCTCGAGCGCCTCGGAGCGTCATTCCCCGGTGTGGAGAAATGTTTCGCGGTTCAAGCCGGCCGCGAACTCCGCGTCATGGTGCGTTCCGAGCAACTCACCGACGCCGAGAGCTTCCACCTCGCGCGCGCCATCTGTCGCAAGATCGAGGATGAGCTCCAGTATCCCGGACAGATTCGCGTCACACTGGTGCGCGAAGTGCGCTGCGTCGAATTCGCCAAATAACAACGGGCCGCGCGCGACGCCCATCCGTATCAGAACGAGAGCCGCCAGGCGCCGTCCACGAGGTGGAATTTCATCGGCAACGCCCCGCCGCTTCCGATCTCGATTTTGAGTTCGACGAGATCGGGGGCCAGGTTGGTTCGCCCAATCACCAGGAATCCGGGAAAGACCTTTGCCTCTTTGAAGAAATCCCCGGACCCGCCGTTGGCCAGATGGGCCTCGAGCTGGCGGCGGTGCCCGGGCTCGATGGACTGCAGGAAGGTGTTGGTATCCTGGTGCTCCAGGGCCCAAAGAAACGTCTCCAAGGCCGCGTCGGGGGTGGCGCCGCCCATGGCTCGGGCATCCTGCCGCCGCCGGAAGCCCGCTGGAAATTGTCCATTGGAATAGCGACTCAGCGCTTCCACCTGGGTCTGCAACTGCTGCAGTTGGTTCGAGACTTTTTCCCGTTCACGGAGGCGTTCGCGCAGTTCCGTCACTCGATTTCGCAGCCGCATCAGTTCCAGGCGCTCCACCGAAGTGGGAGCCGGCTCTGAGATGACGACCATCGTCTCGCCATCCGCCATCGCCGTCCCCCTGCCGGGGGCCTGAATGCCTTTCTCAAGGCCTCCGGCCTCCAAGCGAATCGCGTCCAGGTTTCGTGCCTGTGTGTACCAAGCCCAGCCCGCCAAAAGGGCAATCACCCAGAGACCGGACGATATCCACGCGCGCGTCGTCATCGGGGCGGAGGATTCAAGGTTGAGGGGGGGCCACGGGAGCCTCGACGGGTTCCTCCTTGGCCGGGGCGAGAGGCTCGTTGGGAACCAGTCCATACCGCCGCATGAGTTCCGGGCTCATCAAGAATTGGCGACCGGGTGGATGGGTCGGGTTGGCCGAGGGAGGATTCGGTCCTTCGGTAACCAAGAAATCCCCGGGATCATCGACGCTCACCACATTGCCCTGCGCGTCGACGATCTTCACCGCTCCCACCTGCGTCCGCGGAGGCAATCCGTATCGTGCACGCATTTCATCCGGCATCTCCCCGCGCGGGCCGACCACCGTCGAATGAAGAGTGGAGTTATGGGTCTCGTTCACTAGGTAGAGTTTGCCGTCCCGCCATACCAACCTTTCCGGATGCTTGACGGCGACCGACTGCTGCACAGAACCGTCACATAACGTGACGTGTCCGTGAATGGGACAACGAAACATCACTCGATCGGGTTCAGTTTCGTGAGCCCCGGGACCGGGAGCGAGAAACTCGTAGGAACAATTCGCCATGGTGAAGCTCGACCAGTTCTCAGCCGCCTCGCGACCCGTATCCTCGCCGCAAACCAGGACCTTCGGCGATCCGATCTCGTTGGTGAGCGAAAACACGTCCCGCGGGAACTGATCACTGTTGTCGGTGGCGTAAATGCGCACCGCCAAACCGAGCTGCTTCAGGTTGTTGACGCACATGATGGAGCGCGCCCGATTCCGCTGGGCATCGACTTCCTGCATTTCGGGGGACAGTTGCTGGCGTCGACTGGCCAATTCTCTCGTCAGATCCGCGATGTTGGTTCGCATGGCGTCCACCGCGGAAACCTCGGTCGCCAGGTCGGCCGCCAGCGTTCTCAGGCGCGCCAGTTCCGCGGCCTCCACCGAGGGCGCGGATTCCGCAACACCGGGAACCGGAGCCGTAGCTGGCGTGGTCGCGACCACGGGGGCCTCCGCCACCGGTTCGCGAAGCCGCGGGGCCTCTTCTCCGAGGCGATCGACCTCCGCGCGTTGAACGGCCCAGGTCACAGCGAACGCCGCCGTTACGGCAGCGGGCAGAGCAATCGGCCACCATCGCCTCCAACCTCCCGCGGAGGTCCACCCCCGCCCCGTCGCTACTCGACTCGCCGCGCCATGCCCCGACCGGGGTTGGTGCCGCAGAGTCTCCGTAATTTTCGCCGCCAACCCCGGAGGCGGCACCGGCTTCGGAGCCCGCCGCAAGGTCGATTCAAGGTTGTTCTCAGTGAAGTCCATAGGCTTGAAGTTACTGTCGGTTTTCCTTCGGCCGCCATTTACCGGGCCGCACCCTGTGCACGCTCGTCGTCGGCGTCTTTGCTCACCTTTCGAGGCACGCCCAATCGGCGCTGAATCTGATCCATCGCGTCGCGAAGGCGGTATTTCACCGTGCTCGTCGCAACGCCCAGCGCTTCCGCCGTCTCCTGCAAGGTGAGTCCCTGATAATAATGAAGATGGACGGCCTCGCGCAGTCCCGAGCCCAACGCATCGACCGCTGCGTACACGGCGGTTTCATCATCCGCCGCGGATGCCGCGGCATCCGGTCGAGTGCCCTGATCTCGAATTCCCTCCCACCACGCCTCCGACCGGCCTTCGTAGCGACGGTCGGAACGAAGCCAATCGACGTAGACGCGATAGGCAATGCCGTGGAGCCAGGAGGAAATGGAGGCGCGGCCCTGGTAGGAATCCAATGCCGACCAGGCGCGGCAGAAAGTCCGCTGGGTCAATTCGGCGGCGGCAGCATCCGTGCCGGCGAGACGCCGCAGAAAGGCGTAGAGCCGCTCGTGGTAGTCCTCCACCCAACGTGCGGCCGCGGCTTCATCGCCACCTCGCACCGCCTCCACGCATTCGAGTCCGGGATTCTTCATGCCACGTTAACCCATTAGTCGGCTCCAACGGGTCAAGTGGCCAATTCTTTTTTGACGCACTAAGGCGCCTTCAAACTGGCCAGGTATTCAACCAGGTTGCGCAGGTCCCGCGGTGAGATCAAATCCGCCAATCCCTCCGGCATACTCGACAGTCCAATCCGTCGATCCGTGATGTCGGCCTTCCGGATCGTCGCCGGCCCCTCTTCCAACGTATTGAGAACCAAGGTGTCCGCGGTCTCCTCAGCGATGGTGCCCGACCACTCCCGGCCGTCCTTGGTTTCGATCAACAGATTCTCAAATCCCTTCGCCACGACCGCATTGGGGTGGACGATCGATTCCAGGAGGTACTCCCGCGTCTGGCGGGTGCCGACCCCGGCCAGGTCAGGCCCGACCACGCCGCCTTCACCGGAAATCTTATGACATCGGAGACATTGCACTTGCTCGCGTTCAAAAAACACGCGACGCCCTTCTTCGGCGTCCCCACCCCGCAGTGCGTAGCGCCGCGACTGTGCGGGATTCGTGCTGACCAAGGAGGCTTCGTAGCGCGCCAGCAGGGTTCGAAGGGTGTCGTTCTCCCGCGCCCGACTCGCCTCCAGCAAATCCAACTCCACGGCCAAATCCACGCGCCCACCGATGGCGCGTTCCAACCAGGCTTCGAGGAGCGCGTCGGCCGTCCCATGCTTGATGGTGGCGAGGCCGGCCAAGGCGGCCTGCTTCTCCGCCGGCGTGCCGTTGTCCAGGGCCGCCTGAATGGCTGCCAATCCCGAACCATCCTCCAATCGCGCCGCCCACCGGACGGCTTCGGCCCGCACCCGCGCTTCCGGTGATTTCGTCAGGTGATTCACCCAAGTCCCCATCTCGGGATCTCGCCAGGAACCGAGCGCCCGAATCGCCGCGAGTCGGGCGGGCACCGCGGCGCTCTCGGATCGCACCAACTCCCTCAGAACCGGCGTCGCGGCCCGATAATCCAACTCCGCCGCCGCGTTCACCGCCGCCACTTGAATCGCATCCCCGGCTTGAATCATCGCCTGGAAGTGCCGTGCCAGGGCGGAGCGCGCAACCGCCGGGTCGCGTTCCGCCAAGGGACGCCAAAGTCCGGTGACCGTGTCGCGTCCGGAGGGTTTGGCAAAATGCCCCAGGAGGGCCGCGGCGTCGGCGCGCAATGCGGCCGAACCCTCGGACCCGCTTGCGAAAGCCGCCAAGGCCTCGGCATTCGCTGGCTGTCCTTCGCGCCAATTCGCATTCAGCACACGGCGCCCCAGCGGTTCGTCCATACCGGGACGACGAATCAGCGCTGCCAGAGCCGGCAGGGCGGAGGCAATGGGAACGTCATTGATCGCCCGCGCCGCCTCCAACACCACCCGCGGATCCGAATCTTCCAGGAAGGACGCCACCTCCGAGCGCTGCAGCCGCCGCAAAGCCACCACCGCCGCCAGGCGCACGGCCGACGACGCGTCCTTCGTCAAACCCGCCAACTCCTCTGACGTCCGCGTCCCCACCAAACCCATGACCCCGGCATGCCGAAGAAACGGATCTGCGTCGCCCGCATTTCTCAACATCGCGAGCACGTCGTCCCCCGCTTCCGCGTGGCGCAAACGATGCAAGGCCATCGCTGCAAAAAACCGCGGGCGAGGTTCCGGATCGCCCAGCAGTTTCCTCACCGCAGCACCCGCCCGCGTCACTCCCACATCGCCCAGAACCCGCGCCGCCTGCCCACGTATCTCGGGATCGGCATCGGAAAGGAGCGAGACCAAGGGACGTGCCATTTCAGGATGGCGACGCCCGAGTTGCCAAAGTCCCCACAAGGCATGCAACCGCGCCCGCCGCGGCCCCTTGTCGGCAGCCACCTTTTGAAGCACCCCCACGGCGCCCTGACCCACCAATGCCTCCTGCGCCCGGCGCCGCACACGTTGATCCGCGTGCCCCAGGAGTCCGGCCAGGGTCGCCTCGTCTCGCAGACCCAGATTCGCGCCCAGCAACTCGCGCGTCTCGGCCGCCACTGAACTTCGCGCCGACTTTGGTTCGTAAACGCGATAAATGCGCCCCTTGCCAGGCTTTTCCCAGCCTTGAACCCAATCCGCCCAATACAAACCTCCATCCGGCCCCACCTCCACGTCGGTAGGGAGAGCATTCCACAAAAACTCCTTGGCCTCTTCGACCTCGTAGCCAGCGCCTTTCGGGCGCACTCCGATATTCCAGATCCCACTGGGGCCTCCCCGAAAATCAACCATGAAGAACCGGCCGTTGTATTCGTCCGGCAGACCCGTTCCAAAACCGTACGTCACCCCGGACGGGCCGGCACCAATGTTGGCCAGCGCCGGAATGATATAGCCGATCCTGGATGCCGACTCCGGACGCCACATGCCTTCGGAGTTCCAGGGACCGCGGGGGCGCGGACCCTCCAGGAATTGCCAGCCGATGTGCCAGCCGCAATCGCCCCCTTCCACCAGGTAAGTCCAGCGCGCTTGGTCGCCGCCATCGGAATTGTTGTCGCCCGTCCAAAGATTGCCCAGATCGTCAAACACCAGTTCCTGGGGGTTGCGGAGCCCGGTGGCGAAGATCTCCAAATTGGATCCATCCGGATCACACCGAAAGACCGCGCCCGAATCCGGCGTCTCCAAGCGCCGGCCTTCCTTGGTGGTCACGTTGGCTCCGCGATCGCCGACCGTGAAGTAGAGGCGGCCGTCCGGACCAAAACAGAGTCCGTGAAGGTCATGCCCGAGAAATCCCACCCGCACCCCGAACCCCTGGTGCAACGCGTCGCGCGCCTCCGCCACACCGTCCCCATCCGTGTCGCGCAGCCTCCAGAGGCTGGGAATATTGGCAAACCACACTTCGTTGCCACGGGCCAAAACGCCCGAGGCCAACCCGTCGGTCAGCCGCGAGAATCCATCCGCATAAATCTGCGATCCTGCCGATCTTCCATCGCCTCCCCGGAAGATGACCTTGAGACGGTCCGTCATCCGTTCGAGCGTGGGTGTATTCTCGAGGAAATACCCACGCAACATCCGCTCACGATCCTCCACGGTGCGGCAGGCAAGGTCGGCATCCAAAACCTCCTCGGCGATACGCGCCAGGCGCTCGGGCGGCAAAGCCTTCTTGTAGGTCGCGCTCGGCCAGTTGGCACGCCCGCGAATGTCCAGGACCCCCTCGCTATGTCGAAACGTCTCCACCACATAGATCCGCTCGCGTTCATCGAAGGCGAATGCCACCGGGTTCGCCAAATCCGGTTCCGCGGCAATCAATTCCACCTGCCAGTCCTTGGGGATGCGAAACCTCCGGATCGCCTGCCTGCCTTCGTCGGAAGCCTGGGCGATGCGGGGACCGGAACCCGCGGAGGCCAAAGCATGATCCGCCGCGTGGAGGGAGGGTGCCAGCGATGCCCAACACCAGGGCAGCATCAAGGCAGCACGAAGAGTCGATGAGTAGGAACGCATAGGGGCTACCGGAAAGATGGAGGCGGAACGACGATCAGCGGCCGCTGAAATCAGGAACGAGTGATGACCTCGTGCAAATTCAGAAGCACGCGGGCTACGGAGGTCCACGATGCCAACTCGGCTTTCGACACGTCCTTCGGCACGGCACGTTCACCGACGCTCAGCACCGCCTCGGCCGCCTTCGGATCGGCTTCGTAGTCCCTGCCATGCGCGGCGCGCATCGCCAGAAGCGTCCTCTCCTCTTCGGACTGCGGCAGTCGCGCCAGCACTTCGCGGAACAGGAACCGGATGCGGCTGGCGTCCGTCGATCCGCCTTCTCGCAGGCTGCGCTCGGCCAACCCGCGCGCCGCCTCGACATAGGAAGGATCGTTCAATAAGGCCAGGGCCTGCTGTGGAGTGTTGGATCGAACCCGGTCCGCCGTGCATTCCTCACGCGTCGGGGCGTCGAAGGCTGCCAGGCTGGGGTGCAGAAAGGTGCGCTGCCAGTGGGTATAGACGCCGCGCCGATACTGGTTCTCGCCACGATCGGCCTCGTACTCGCGCTTGGGAAAATTCAGCTGCGAATAATACCCCGCGGGCTGGTACGGCTTCACGCTCGGCCCTCCCTGCCTCTGCACCAGCAACCCGGATACCGCCAAGGCATTGTCGCGAATGAACTCCGCGTCCAAACGCACCGCCGCTTGGCGGGCGAGCAGCCGGTTGTCCGGATCCGCCTCCCGCAACCGTTCGCTGGATTTCGAACTCTGCCGGTAGGTCGCGGAAGTGACCATGAGGCGCACCATGTGCTTCACGTTCCAACCGCTGTCGCGAAATTCGCTGGCCAACCAGTCCAGCAACTCCGGGTGCGAGGGCCACTCGCCCTGCGCCCCGATGTCCTCCAGTTTCTTGGACAATCCCACGCCAAAGAACTGCTTCCACAATCGATTCACGAACACCCGCGCGGTAAGCGGATTCTCGGGAGCCACCAACCACTCCGCCAAATCCAGCCGCGTGCGACGCCCCTCCCGGCCACCGGCGGCGGGAAGGAATCCGGGAACGGCGGGTTGAACCACTTCTCCGCCGTCATCCAGCCAATTCCCCCGACGAAGCACCCGGGTGACGCGGGGTTCGGCAAGGCGCTCCGACACCAATGTGGTCGGCACCTTCGCGGTCAGATCCGCCAGTGCCTTGCGCGCATCGGCGAGGGCCCGGCGCGTGGCTTCCAGGTGCGGTGTCACCGTGCGGAAGTGGGAGCTCAATTTGTTGGCCTGCTCGGCGGTCCGCTGGTCGGCCGGCACGCGAACAATATCCAGAATCTCCGGAGGCGCCGCCCCCAACGTCTTGAAGGTGAATCCATAACCTCCGCCGCCGTTGACCACCTTGAGAAGCAGTTGATTCTCGCCTTCCTTCAACTTCAGCACGGGTTTTTCCTGATCCGGCTCCACGGCTCGCTGCACTTTGCGGGCCAGAACCGGTTCGCCATTCAGCCAGATCTTGAGGGCGTCATCGCTGCCCAGCGACACGGCCAACTCCTGCGCCGCTGCGGTCGTCACGGTGCGATAGAGGTAGGTGGCGGCCTGATCGCCAGTCAAAGCGTGAATGGCCCCATCCTTCCACTGCGGCCGCGCTTCCCACGCCAGCTTCTCGTCCCCGTACTTCTTCCCCAGATCGAGGGAACCCTTCTTTTCCACCCCAAAATCGCGGTCATAGGCGGCGTCAAAAGTGGCGGCGGTGAAGGGTCCCAGGCTGCGCCACTCGCTCCACGCCGGACCTTCTTTGCTCTCCAAGCCTTGCTCCCAAGTCTTCTGTGCCGTTACCAGCACAGGCGTCTCGGCCTGGTAATCCTTTTCGAGCGCGGCGATCTCTCGCTTCCACCGGTCCATCTCCGCGGCCTGCTGATCATTCGGCAGCGCCAACGAAGGTCCCCAATCGCCCGTGGGATAGCCGCGGTCGTAGAATCCCTTCTCATTCAAATCGGCGAAGTAGGCCGAGAAGCTGTAGAAATCCTTGGTTGTGAACGGATCGTACTTGTGGTCATGACACTCGGCGCATCCGAGGGTCACTCCCATCCAAACGGTGGAGGTATTGCGCACGCGATCGGCCGCGTACTTTGCACGATACTCCCGGTCCTGCGCTCCGCCCTCGGCGGTGATCATCAACAGGCGGTTGTAGCCCGACGCCACCTTCTGGTCGCGGGTCGCATCGGGCAACAGGTCGCCAGCCAAATTCTCCCGGGTGAACTGGGAGAAAGGCAGGTTGGCGTTGAACGCGCGAATCACATAGTCCCGATACGGCCAGACGGTAAAATCCTGGTCTCCATGATAGCCCACGGTGTCTCCGTAGCGAACCAGGTCGAGCCAGAATACCGCCATGCGTTCACCGAAATGTGGGGATCGTAGCAACTCATCCACCACCCGTTCATAGGCCGGATCCGATGCATCGGCTTCGAACTGATCCACCTCGTGCGGCCGCGGCGGCAATCCCGTCAGGTCGAAGTTCAATCGCCGACGCAAGGTCCGCGGATCCGCCTTCGGTGACGGCTCCATGCCGCGCCCTTCCCATTTCGCCGCGATGAATCGATCGATGGGATTGCGAGCCCACCGATCCCCCACGGCGGTCCGCGGTTCCACCGGCCGCTCCACCGGTTCATAGGCCCAATGCCCCTCGTAGGGGGCGCCCTGGCGGATCCATTCCTTGAGCGTGGCCACCTGGGATTCCGACAGCGGCTTCTTCACATCCGGCGGTGGCATGACCTCGTCCGGATCGTGGCTGATCACCCGCGCTATGAGGGAACTGCCATTCGGATCCCCCACCTTCACCACCGGCCCTCCCTCGCTGCGTTGCCCGATCGCGCCTTCCCTCACATCCAACCGGAGCTTCGCCTTTCGAGAGGAGGCATCCGGTCCATGGCATTGAAAGCAGTGGTCGGACAGTATGGGGCGAATATCCCGGTTGAACCGTAGGTCCGCGGCCCGCGCACGCGTGCCGAGAGCCAGGTCGGAACCCGCGACCAGCAGCGAAATCAGACTCGCGGCCAGGCCAAGATGAGGACGATCAAGCAGCATGGAAGCTCAGTCACTCTTTCCGCCTGCGCCGACCGTTGCAAGTCCTGTTGCGAAGGAAGGAGGGGCATCACGAAAGGGGCATCACGCAACGGCTGAGGCGCGAAGCCGCAGAGGAAACGGACTCCAATTCGCACCTCCCTTCAGCCTCTCCTCGGCGCCTGCCTGATACGGCTCGGCGCGAGTCCAAGTCTCCCCCTCCCCTCTTCCCTCTCACCGTTGCCCCTGACGTTTTTGCACGCACATCAAGACTACGACTTGCATCATGGAATCTCCGGGGGCAGGCTGGCCGTGGAAACGAGGAAGGGCTTTGGATTCCCCCGCGAAGCCCGGTATTTGAATTATGAAACTGCCCGTCATTTCCCAGACTCGCCGCGGTTTTACCCTCATCGAACTTCTGGTGGTCATCGCCATCATAGCGATCCTGGCCTCCATGCTCCTGCCCGCCCTTAGCAAGGCGAAGTCCAAGGGCCAGGGCATTTTGTGCCTCAACAACACCAAACAGTTGATGGTCGGTTGGAACCTTTACGTGGATGACCAGGGGGGCAAGATTCCGCCCGCCTATTCCGATAACCCCAATCAGAACGTGTGGGTCTACGGCATTCTCGACTGGAGCAGCAGCAACCGGGACAACTGGGACGTCACCAACACCCTGGCCCGTGGTACGCTGTGGAATTACGTGGGGAAGGCTGCGGCGGTGTACAAATGCCCGGCCGACATTTTCACCACCAAGGGCACTCCCGCTCGCCAACGTCTTCGCAGCAATTCCATCAACGCTTGGATGGGTATGCACGACGGCAAAGCCACTTGGTTTGGCACGAGCCCGCCTTGGCGCATGTTCCTGCGCGAGAGCGACCTGATTGCGCCCGCCGACACTTGGGTTTTTGTCGACGAACAACCCGACAGCATGAACGACGGGTTTTTCTGCACCGACATGAAGCCTGCTCCGAACCTGGCCAACGCCGTGCTCCCCGACTGCCCGGCGAGCTACCATAACGGCGCTTGTGGCTTCGCCTTCGCCGACGGTCATTCGGCCATTAAGAAGTGGATCGATGGCCGCACCAAGATCCCCGTCAAGCGCGCCAGCTTCATCCCCGGGAATCAGGCGAACAACAAGGACGTCGAGTGGCTCTGGAGCAAGACGACGCAGCGGATCGATCAGTAGTCGCCCAACACGACCGTCAGCAGAGCGACCGACTGGAGGGGTCGGACTGGTGCGACCGCCGGGCCGGTCCCGGCACGGCAGGACCTGTTCGATGCTTTAAGCCATGCGCCGCGGGGTTCTTGGCGTGTCGATGACCGCACCCGCCCGATTCTCAAGGCCAACGGCACCCTTCCGCTGAACGTCGCCGCGCCGAACAATCGCGACATCCTGCGGCTCCGGAAACGCTGCGACGCTGCATGCGCCCGAATTAGCAGCCGTTTGCAAAAATCCGGGCCGCACTTACGGTGGCGGCATGGCCGAGCCGAAGAAGAAACCTCACGCGGCCCCCGGCGCCGATACGTCGGCAGCATCGAGTTCCCGCGTCGACGATGACGAGTTCCCCAGCCTGGCCGACCTTCTTCCGAAAGAAGAACTCGACCAACTTTCAACGCTGCAGGTCCTCGACCTGATCGCGAGAAAGCTCCCGCCGCGCCACTCGGCCATCGTTGACCTCGCTTATTTCCGCGATCGCGTCGTCGCGCTCGAGGAGATGAATGATCAGGCGCGTCAGGCCCTCGAAAAATACGACGAAGCCCTCGAAAAACTTCGGTCGCCGGCCTTTCGTGTCGGCACCTTTCTCGCCGTGCTCGAAAAGGACCGCGTCCATGTGTGCGTGGGTGGTGCCGACTACGTTTGCCGTGTCGACCCCCAACTCCCGCTCGCCAGCCTGCAGATCGGCCAACGGGTGCTCTGTAACGAGGCGTTCGCTGTCGTTCAAGCCCTGGGCTTTGACCGCAGCGGCCCCGTGGTGCGCATCGATGAAGTCCTCTCCGACGGGCGACTGCGCATCGGCAATGAAGGAGGTCTCACACCCGTCGTCGTGACGCGCTCCGCCCTTCTCGCCAAGGAGAAGCTGAAGGCCGGACTCGAGATTCGCCTCGATCCGAACCAGCGCGTGGCCCTGGAAGTCCTCTCCGTTGGCCGCCGTATCGAACGATCGCTGGAGAAAGTCTCGGAACTGCCCTGGACCGCGATCGGTGGACAGGACGAGGCGGTCCAGGCCATCCGCGATACGATCGAACTTCCCCTGCTTCACAAGGATCTCTACCAGCGTTTCGAACATTCGGTGCCCAAGGGCTTCCTTCTCCATGGTCCGCCCGGCTGCGGAAAGACGCTGCTCGGAAAGGCCACCGCCTGGAACCTGCGCCAGCAGATCCGGGAATCCGCGGGCATCGATCGACCCGAGTTCTTCCTTCATGTGAAAGGACCCGAAGTCCTCAATATGTGGGTCGGAGAATCCGAACGCCAGGTGCGGGATCTCTTCGCCCAATGCCGCGAGCGCGCCGCCGAGGGCCATTTGGCATTTCTGTTTATCGATGAGGCGGAGAGCATTCTCGGCGTTCGTCGCGGGGGTCGGGCTCATAGCATCCTGTCCACGCTGGTGCCGATGTTCTGCACCGAGATGGACGGCATCGAACCCTTGGCCAATGTGGTCATTATTCTAGCCTCCAACCGGGCTGACCTCATCGATCCCGCCATCCTGCGACCCGGCCGCATCGATCGCAAAATCCGGGTCCGCCGCCCCGATCTTCCCGGAGCCCGCCGGATCTATGAAATCTACCTGCGCGACACCCTGCCGCTGGCGGAACCTGGTTCCAGCCTGGCCGAGGCGGTGGCCAACGCGCACTTCGCCCGCTCTCCGGAAAACGAATTCCTGGAGGTGACCTACCGCAGCGGGCGCCGCGATGTGCTGACTCGCGGTGACCTGGCCAGTGGAGCGATCATCGCCGCCATTGTGGAACGAGCCAAGGGCCTCGCCATCAAGCGCGCGATTGCGACGGGCACACCGGGTGAACTGACTCGCGAAGACCTTCTCTCCAGCCTGCGACTGGAACACGCGGAAAACGACCTTTTCCCATCCACCGACCTCACCGAGGACTGGCTCAAGCTCACCGATTTCGATCCGGAGAACGTCGTTCGCCTCGGCCCCATCCGACCTCGGCGCTCCGAACCCACTGGCGTCGTCTGACCGGCCTCCATGAACGACCGCCCGGTGCTCGTCGGGATCGAAACCGAATTTGGAATCGCTCGGGAAGACCATCCCGACCTGGATGTCGTCGCTGAGTCCATCGCGCTGGTGCGCAGTGCCACCGTTCCCGGTGTGCTCATGCGATGGGATTATGCGGCCGAGAACCCGCATCGGGACATGCGAGGCTTCGAAGTCGAAGAACTTCGGCAGGACACCGACGAGTCCCTGTACTTCGCCCAGGACGCAAGGCGGGAACTCAGTTTCGCGGAGATCAAAAGTGACCTGGTCTTCTCGAATGGCGCGCGATTCTACAACGACCATGCCCATCCCGAATATTGCACGCCGGAATGCGCCCGCCTGCGCGAACTCGTGCTGCATGATCGCGCCGGCGAACGCATCGTGATGGCCTGCGCCACCGAACTCTCCCGCCAGCGCGGTTCACCCGTTCGCATCTACAAGAACAACACTGATTTTGGCGGGCACAGTTATGGTTGCCACGAGAACTACCTGGTCCCGCGCCAGCTCGAGTGGCGCGTCCTTTCCTCGGCGATCCAGGCGTTCCTGGTCACCCGCCAGGTGTATGCAGGAGCCGGCAAGTTCGGCCGCGAAGAGGAAGACCGTTTTGTCGGGCCCGGATTCCAACTCTCCCAACGCAGCGATTTCTTCACCGAATTGGAAAGCGTCGACACCATGCAGCGGCGCCCCTTGGTCAACACCCGCGACGAACCGCATGCCAACCCCGACCTGTGGCGCCGGTTCCATGTGATTATCGGCGACGCCAACATGTCGCCGTTTGCCACCTGGCTGAAGGCGGGTGCCACCGCGCTGGTTCTCGACGCCATCGTCCGACATCCGGACGCTCCCTGGCCCCGCCTCGACCACCCCCTCCACACGCTTCGGGCTCTCTCCCGCGACCCGACCTGTCGCTGGGAATTGACGTTGAAAGGCGGACGTCCCTCCACGGCGCTGGAGGTCCAATCGCAATACCTCCAACTGGCGCGCGCCCATGCCGACCTCGACGACCCGGAACGAGTGGAACTGCTCGACGACTGGTCGTCCGTGCTTTCGGACCTGGCTTCCGATCCCCGGCGCTGTCGAGACCGCCTCGATTGGGTGGCCAAGCGCGAACTCATCCTCGAGTTCCAGCAAGCGGAACACCTCGCCGACGACGACCCCTGGCTGCGCAGTCTCGACCTCGAATACCATCTGCTGGATCCGGAGCGGGGCCTCTACTTCGGACTCGAACAGGCGGGCGTCCAGCGCTGGGTGCCCGATCCCGTCGCCGTCGAACAGGCCATCCATCGCCCGCCCAACCACACCCGCGCCGCCATCCGCGGATTATGCGTGTCCAAGTTCCGGTCGGCGATTCTGTCCGCTCAATGGGATCACGTCACGCTGGCCACCCGACGTGGGCCGCTGCGAATCGATCTCAACGATCTGGTGGCCGGTCCCGGCGTCGCGCCCCTGCTCCAACAACTCGAAGCGGCACAATCGCCGGATGACTTGCGCTTTGCCACTTCCGGCGGAAACTAGGCGCAGCGATCGACAAGCTTATGCCCGATCAAACCCAAAAGGTCCGTCCGGTGACTCCGGGTCCCTCCGGCGGCGGCGAAGGCCCCAAGGCGCCACAGGTCGACAAACCCAGCACCGAGGAATTGCTCAAACGCATGCGCCGCGTCGACCCCGACCAGGCCCGGCGTTACCGCCAGCGAACCGGCGAATAGAAACCGGGAACCCAGGGAAAACGTGGCCCCCGTAAACTTGGACGCCCCCGGCATCGCCGGGGATTTCTTTGAATTGCTCGCCCGCAGCCCTGGCGCGCCGGCGATTCCGCGCATCGACGGCACCTCGGTGCCGGCCCAGATCCAGGCCACCACCGTCTTCGCCTTTCATTTCGCCGACGGCGTTCTCATGGCGGGCGACCGAAGAGCCACTGCTGGAAACGTCATAGTCACCGAAAAGGTCGACAAGGTCATCGAACTCGACGCCACCTCCATGATGGCGATCGCCGGGGTGCCCGCCACCGCCTTCGAAATCGCCCGCACGCTTCAAACCGCATTCGAGTATTATCGGCGCAGCCAGCTTCAATCGCTCAGTCTCCCCGCACGCGTGCGTGCCCTCTCCCGAGCCCTGCGCGATAACCTGGCCCTCACCCTCCAAGGTGTTGGCGTCGTTGCACCCATCTTCGCCGGTCTCGACACCACCCTCGCACCGGCCTCGCCGAGGATCTTCTTTTACGATCCGTTGGGGGCCCAGTTTCTCTCGACCACCCACGCCGCGTCGGGCTCAGGCTCGAATAGCATCCGCAGCATTCTCAGCTTTCACGAGCGCTTCGGATCGCCGCATCCGTCGCGATACCCGCGCCGCGACGCCATCCGCTTCGCCCTCCGGCTGCTGATGACGGCCGCCGAATTTGACGCCGCCACGGGCGGTATTGAACCCACGGCCGCCCGTTTCGCCTCCCTCAAAATTCTCAGCGACCAAGGCATCGAATCGGTGCCCGACGCCGAACAAGCCGCGTCCCTTGCCGCGTCCTGACATGACCGACGAACCCTACCGCTGGCTCGAAGCCATCCAGAATCGGCGTGAATACGTGGAATCCCGGCTTAAGGGCGGCTCGCCCGTCTTCGCGCTCAGCCTGTCGCAAGGCTTGCTCCTGTTCGGACTGGGGACCGGCCAATCCAAGGTATTCGAAATCCATGACCGGCATGGGCTCGCCGGACTAGGGCACCCCGCTGACCTGGAACGGATTCGCCAAGCGGTCATCGACGCCGCCCACCTCGAAGCTTTCACCCGCGCGACCGACGATGTTTCCCTCCGGCGTCTCGTCAGCTTCGGGCTCGGCCCCCAATTGAAGGCGGCCTACGAACAGATTTACGCGCCACCGTTCATCGCCCGCCTCGTCCTCGCCGAAGTCGCTCCCGATGCGCAATCGGACGTCCTGTTGCGACTCGATTTCGACGGCACCTTCGCCCAGGCAACCCGCGTGGCGGTCGTCGCCGACCTGCCCACAACGGGAACCTTCCTCGAATCCTGGCTCCTCCAACAGGTGCATCCCGATCTTTCCGTGCCCGACGCGGCCGCCCTGTGTTTGCGCGCCGCCATCCACGCCGCGGACATGAAGGAATCGGCCAACCCGCCGGACCTATCCGCCACCCTGCCCGCCATTCCGCCGGGACGTCGCATCGAGGCAGCCCTTCTTCAGCGCCAATCGCCACGAACGGCCCGCTACCTTCCCCTGTCCTCCACGGACCTCGGCCTGCCGCACCTCGCCCCACGATGACACGCGTTGTCGGACTCGAGACCGAGTATGGTTGCCTCTCGGAAGACCCCACGGGACCGGCCTCCACGGTGTCCGCCGTGCGCAATTGGCTCTTCCATGAGCACCGCTACGGCCTTCCCGATGTCTTCCAACGCGACTGGGACGAACCTCCCGGAAACGGCGGCTTCCTGTTCAACGGCGGACGCGCCTACGTTGACATGGGGCACCTGGAGTACTGCACTCCCGAATGTCTGAGCCTGCGCGACCTGGTGACCTATGATCTGGCCGGGGATCGATTGTTGAACGATGCGTTGGCGGGCCTCGGCCTCACGAATCGATCCGGATTCGTCCGCAACAACATCGACCACTATTCCGGAGCCACTTTTGGCTGCCACGAAAACTACCTTGTTCGCCGCAGCGCCCCACTCACGGAACGCAACGTTCTCGCGGTGCTCGCCTTCCTGACGCTCCGCGTGGTGTACACCGGCGCGGGCCGCGTGGGCTCTTCGCTGGGTGCCGAGAACCGCGGCGACCATCTCCGCTCCGGCGCCAATCCTCACTTTCAAATCAGCCAGCGGGCCGACTACATCAACAATGAACTGTTCGAATGGGTGCAGTTCAATCGCGCCATCATCAACACGCGCGACGAACCGCTTGCCGATGCCCGCCGATTCCGCCGTCTCCATCTTCTCCATGGCGACACCAGTGTTCTCCCCTGCACTCTGGCGCTAAAGATCGGCACCACCGCCCTGGTCCTCGACCTGCTCGAAATCGATCATCTGCCCGGCGTCTGCCTCGCCGATGCCGTGTCGACTTTCCGACAGCTGTCCCATCAAACCACCGGTCGCTGGGAAGTTCAGCTGGCCACGGGTGAGACCACGGATGCCCTCGAACTGCTGCATCGATTCCGGGAGGTCGCCGCCGCCGAGTTCGCCGGACGCGACGCCGAAACCGATGATATCCTCCGACTCTGGAGAGAAACCCTCGACCAACTCGCCACCGGCCGCGAATCCCTCGTCGGCCGCATCGACTGGATCACCAAATTGTGGCTCCTGGAGCAGTTCGTAGCCTCCGAAAAGTTGTCCTGGGACGACCCGTGGCTACGCTCCCAGGACCTCGAATTTCATCATCTCCATCCCAGTCGCGCCCTGGGCCGGGCCCTCGACCAAACACCGGCTCCCTGGAATCCCAGCGACGCGGAGATTGCGGCAGCCCTGGTGCGCCCACCCGCGGACACCCGCGCCGCCGCGCGCTCCCAACTCATGCACCGGATCCACGAAAAACCGGGGCGCTACTTCGTCGACTGGGAGATTGTCGACATCGAAGGAAACGAAATCCTGCACCTGCAGAATCCCTTCGATCCCGCTCCGCCTCCATTGGTGCCGCTCGGGGCGAAATAGGCGTGCTACCGGCCGGCCCGGGATCGAGCGCTGCCGCCTTGAGCAGCGCGACACGCGGCACGCGGCACGCGCCACGGGTGACCGGATCCTTGTCCTACTTGGCCTTCGCCTCCGGCTTGGCTTCTTCCTGCGGTTCCAAATTGAACTTGAGCAGGCTGGAGCCCTTGCGTTGGCGGACTGTCGCCAGGGCCTTGTTGTAGTCGGTCAAGGCCCTCGTCTCGTCGCGGCGCGCTTGGGTCAGATCGCGCTGCAGGCGCAGCACTTCAAAACTGGTGCTCTTGCCATTGGCCAGCTTCTTCTCCTCAGCAGCCAACGCCTCCTCGGCGAAGACCCGGGCGGCGCGTGTCGAACTCACCCGCTGGAAGCTCGATTCCGCCTGCTGAATCGCGTCGTGGACGCCAACCATCACCTGCTGCCGGAACTGGCGCAGGCGCAGTTCCGCCTGGGCCCGGCTGTCGCGGGTCGCCCGATGGCGCTCGCGCGCGGCGCGGTTGCTGAGCGGGAAGCTCAATTCCATGCCGTATCCATGTCGGGGCGCGGAGCCTTCGGAGACCATTCCCAACGAATCACTCATCTCGCGTCCGGCGCCCTGCCAGCCGATCGAACCAAACACATCGAGCTGCGGCAGGAGTTGGTTCTTGGTGTAGCGCAAATTCAGGTCGACCTTCTCCACATCAATGATCAGCGACTGCAGGTCGGGTCGAAGCCGGAAGGCCTCTTGCCACGCGCTCTCGACATCGAACGCTTCGGGTAGCGCCTCCAATTTGTCGGCCGGGACAATCGCGACGTTGTGCCACTCCTCGTATTTGTCCGAGAGGATCAGTTTGAGGACATTCTCGCTGAAATCAACGGTGCGCCGAGCTTCGATGACCGCCGCTTCGCTCGCCGCCATCTGGGCTTGAGCCTGGCGCTCATCCAACTGGGCCATCGCGCCCACTTCGACCCGCTTCCGGTTCTCTTCGTAGAGTTTCTTGGCCAACTCGAATGCGATCTCCTCGCTTTTCACATTCTCACGCGCCGACACCAGGTCGTAGTAGGCTTGCTCGACATTGTTCACCGTCTGAATCAACTGCAGGCGCAGCGCCAGATCCGCCTGTTTGAGATCCTTCTTGCGCAGACGAATGTTCAGCAATGTGTTGTCGATCCAGAAGTTCTTGAGCAGAGCCTGGCGCAATTCACCAACCACAAACGCCGGCTGGCTGCTGTCAAAACCGATCAGCCGGGTGAACACGTTCGTCCCGATCACTTCCGTTCTCGGCTCCAACCCGTAGCTATCATTGACCTGCGACCGAATCGTGTAGGAAAGCCCGTACGGCACGTTTCCACCCATGGTGGCGTACAATGAATCGGTGTCCGTCACCCGCCCCGGATACTCGCCACGCTCGTCGCGGCCACCCGGACTCTGGCTGAAGCTATGCTGAGCCCCCAACTGCAGCGACGGATCATAGTCCGCGTACGCCAGTCGCAGGTTGGAATCCGCGATCAACGGGCTGTAGCGCTCGATCTGAAGTTCGAAGTTGTGCTCCAAAGCGGCAGTGAGGCAGTCCGCCAAACTCATCTGCCGCTCCGACCTCTCCGCCGCCGCGGCCGTCAAAATGCCGCCGGAGGTCAGTGCGAGTGCAAGAGTTCCCGTCAGGAAGAATACCGGCGTAAAGCGCATTGTGGTCAGGGTGTTGAAACGGTGGCCGTTCGTCAAATCTTGGTCCGCGTACGTACCATTCCAAGAGCGACATACCCCCTCCCGGGTTTCATCAAGTTTGTGACCAGCGCGCTTCTACGTGACGCCAACCACCCCCGAGACGGGGCGGCTCTTCCTCCTTCCCGGTTCTGGGACCTACCGAGCCGTTCGTCCCAAATCCGGTCCGTTACCCTGGCGCAAGATCGGATACAGACCCGGGCAAACTCCAAACATCTCATGAAACGAGGTGCTGAAGTGGCTCAGGCTATTGTACCCCACCTCGAATGCCGCCTCGGTGACGTTGTACTCGCCACTGCGCAGCAGTTCAGCCGCTCGTTCCAATCGAAGCCGCCGCAGGTATTGCGACAGCGAGATCCCCATCTCCCGCGAAAACGTGCGGCTGAGATAACAACCGCTCACCCCAATCTCTCTCGCCAGCTCATCCAAACCGGGCGGATCCGCCAATCGCCGCTTGAGAATGCTGATGGCTTCGGTGATTCGATCTCTTTGCAGCCGGTGTTGACGTTCACAGAACAACACCGGTTCCCGCACCACGAAGCACAGTTCCGCCACCACATCCAAGGCCCGTGCCTCATACCACGCACGTCGCGCCGCCTCACCTACCGGCGGCGATCGCAGCCATCGGATCAAATCCACCTGGCCAGGGGTCAATCGGCGAACCTCGCTCACCCCACCGGCTGCCACCGATTCCGATCCCTCTTCCAAAAATCCTTGGACTACCGGATGCAGGGCGTCCCGGTGGTCTCCCGCATGATGCCGCACAAATCCACGGTCCAGCTCCAGCGTCAGAAACTGGTGCCGTCGGCCGCCTCCTCGAATGGCCGCAAGTCCCTCACGACCCGGGACGTAGAACCCCAGCGTATCGGCGGCGAACTGTACCGCCCCCTGCTCTCCGGTCACCGTCGCTTCCCCCATCCGGTTGAAACAGATTTCCAAACTGTCCGGGTGAAAACTGGCCCCCCAATCCACACCCTCGTCCGCGGCCTGAAAATCGTGCCACTCGAAGCTGAAGCCCCAACGATGAAAACTCCCGTACAGGGGCCGCCAGCCGGCGCCGACACCAGCCCAGGCGGCCGACTCCAGGCCGCAGAATTCCCCGGACCCTGCGGTCGATGGCTCCTTTTCCGGTGCACCCATCGCTCTCCTTTAACCCACCGCCCGATGAACTCGCATGCCCTGTCTTGCCCTAGATTGTCTGCCCTTTGTCCTCCCGCCACTCTTCGCCACAAATCCCGTGCACCCGTTGCCGTCCTTCATAACATCGTGGTGTTCCCATGACGCGACAGGGCTATCCCGGGACGACGTCGCAGGCACTCCTCGGTTCCACGTTCATTGGCTCGCCGCACGGACGCGATGGTTCGCGACAACCTGCCGCATCCCGCCGACAAGCCGGCGCGTGCACTGCGAAACGGTTTTGCACACACTCTTCCTAACATGAAGGATCTGCATCCCACGCCTTTCACCGGCCGTTGGTGGCACGTCGGCCTCGTCTGCCTAGCACCCACCGCCGCCTTGGGTCAGTCGTTGCTTCCCGACGCTCCCGCGCCGGCCGCCGAGGAACCCTGGGCGCTGGCGCCCATGCTTATTACGGCGACCCGCCTCCCGGCGGAGCCTTTCGACGTCCCCTACGCCGGCGACCTGGTCGGCCTGGTCCAGTTCGAAGAACGCATGCCGCGAACCACCCCCGAAGCCTTGCGAGATCAGCCTTCCGTCATGCTTCAAAAGACCGGCCATGGCCAGGGTTCACCGTACATTCGCGGTTTCACCGGCTTTCGCACGCTGATGCTTATCGACGGCATCCGGCTCAACAACTCCACCTATCGGGATGGACCCAACCAATACTGGAACACGGTCGACAGTCTGTCCCTGGACCGTCTGGAAGTCGTGCGCGGCCCCGGGTCCGCCCTTTACGGCAGCGATGCCATCGGTGGCACCGTCAACGCCTTGACGCGGCATCGCACCACGTTCGAGCCGGGGTTTCATTGGGACGGCCGCGCCTATTACCGATTCGCCTCGGCGGAGGATTCCCACACCGGCCGTGCCGAGTGGTCCGCCAACCAGGATGACCGTGTTGGTATTTCCGCCGGCGCGTCCTTCAAGGCCTACGGGGACCTGCGCGGCGGCGAGGACATCGGGTTGATGCCCGAATCCGGTTACAGCGAATGGGATGCCGATGCCAACGTCGAATGGCGCCTTGCCCCCAACACCCGCCTCGTCTTCGCCCACCAGACGGTGGATCTCGACGATGCCTGGCGGACGCACGCCACCATTTACGGGAAAAGTTGGTCCGGGACCGCCCTCGGCACCGATTATTCGCGCATCTTCGACCAGTACCGGGACCTCAACTATCTCCAGTTCCATGCCACCGACCTCGATGGCTTCGCTCAGGAACTGCACGCGAGCCTCTCCTACCACATCCAGAACGAGCAGGAGGCCCGCTGGCGTTCCGATCGCCGTCATGAATACCTGACCACGGACGTCGGCACGCTCGGCCTCTCCGTCCAGGCCCGGAGCGATTCCCCTGTCGGTGAATGGGTCTATGGCGCCGAATACTACCGCGACGCCGTCGACTCCACCTTCCGGCGCTACGCCGCCAACGGCACCCTCCAGACGGTACGCCGACAGGGCCCCGTGGCCGACGATTCGTCTTACGATTTAGCCGGCCTCTACGCCCAGGACCGCATGCCCTTCGCCCGGGATCGCCTCGAGATTACGGTCGGCGGCCGCCTGAACATCGCCCACGCGGATGCCTCGAAGGTTGAGGACCCCTTCACCGGCGCTCCATTGGCATTCGACGAAATCTGGTCGACCGCCGTCGGCAATGGCCGCCTGCTCTGGCACGTGGACGAGGCGGATCATTGGAACCTCTTCGCCGGGGCATCCCAAGGGTTCCGGGCCCCCAACCTGTCCGATCTCAGCCGCTTCGATATTGCCCGAAGCGGGGAGCAGGAGATTCCCGCCTTTGATCTCGAACCGGAGCAGTTCGTCTCGTTCGAGGTCGGCGCCAAGGCTCGTTACCTGCGCTTCAGCGCCGAGGCGGCATTCTACCACACCCTGATCGACGAAATGATCGTGCGTGTTCCGACAGGCCAAAGCACTCCGTCCGGCGCTGCCATCGTCTCCAAACAAAACTCCGGCGACGGCTATGTGCAGGGAGTGGAATTGGATGCCAGCGTCGAGGTCATGCCCGATTGGACCCTGTGGGGCAATTTTTCCTGGATGCAGGGCCGCGTCGAAACCCCGCTCATTTCCGGCGGCGCGACGCAGGAGGAACCCGTGTCACGCCTGATGCCGCCCACAGTCAATCTCGGTGTCCGCTGGCAGGAGACCCATCGCAAGTTCTGGGCCGAATTCGCCTGCACCATCGCCGGCACCCAGGATCTGTTGTCGTCGGGCGACGCCCGCGACACCCAACGCATCCCGCCCGGCGGCACCCCCGGCTACGAGGTGTTTCATCTTCGAGCCGGCTGGCGCCCCTGCCAGGACTTTACCCTGTCGCTCGCTCTCGAGAACCTCGCCAACGCGGACTACCGCGTTCACGGCTCGGGCCTGAACGAACCGGGCCGCAACCTCGTGGTTGCCGCTGATTTCCGGTTCTGAACGTCCCTGGGCGTTCTCCGAGTTCCTTTCCCCGCGGCGCCTTCCTCGGGCTGCCGCTTGGGTACGTTCGTCCCAGGATCCTTGCGCGGCCGCGCGAAGGGCCTTGAATGATGGCAACGCCGGAAATCGCAGTCGCAATCCGGGCCGGGGCCGAGCGTCCCAGCGTTCGCCGAGGTGCCCCACATCTCGCCGGCCTCTCCCTCGGTGCCGCGCATTGCGGGAGGATGTCGCATGAAACTCCCAGACGGGCCACTTGGTGGATCGGCAGCACCATTTCTCCTTGCCGCGACGCTGCTGGTGATGAGGCCCCTTCCCATGGCCACCGCCTCCCCGGCCCCTGGCTCGGTTGACGACACCTTCAACGCCCAGATCGAGCGCATCGATCCGTCGGGACTTCGATCATCCGGCACCGTCCGTTCGATGATCGTCCTCCTCAACCATGCCATTCTCGTGGGCGGAGATTTCACACGCGTCAATGACCAACCCGTCAACCATCTGGCGCGCCTACATCCGGACGGCACCCTGGATCCAAACTTCGCCGCCGAGATCGATCCCGCGGGTGCCATCCACGCGATCGTGCCCGCCTCGGACGGCCGACTTTGGATCGGTGGCAGCTTCAAACGCGTCGGGGGACAACGTCGCGTCGGCTTGGCTCGCCTCCTCGCGGACGGCTCCCTGGATCCATCCTTCGAACTGATTCCCGAATTAACGGGTGACGTGCAGGCCCTCGTCCGGGAACCTGGCAACGCGCCTGAATCTCTGATCGTCGGCGGACATTTCCAATGCCTCGATCCGCTGCGGGCACGATGGATCCGTCACTTGGGACGCTTGACCCTCGGCGGCGGCTGGGATGCCACATTCCACTTCAATATCGGCCAGGCCCCGGCCCCTTTCAGCGACACCACCGAGGTTACCAGCCTCGCCCTTCAAAAGGGCAACCGCCTTCGCGTCACCCTGCGACCGCCCCTCGCACCCCCGGGCAACACGGCGCTCTGGGCCCTGGACCCCACCGGTGACTGGGATCCGGACTTTGCCCAGTACTTTCGCACCAGCCAACCCGATCTCATCGTCATTCCACTCAAAGACGACCGACTTCTGGTCAGTCACGGATGGGGCGGCGGTGGCATGACTCCGGTCATCCGCCTCCTTCAATCCAACGGCGATATCGACCCAGCATCCCCACCCTGGACCGCACAACTCTATGCCGCCACCACTCAACCCGACGGCCAGATTGTGTTTGCGGCCCGTTTCGACTTAGACCCGGTCCATGCGGATATCACCCTGTTTCGATGGCGCCCCGATGCCACCCTGGACCCCGCCTTTGGCCGAACCACCCGGTTCGATCGTCCACCGACGCAACTCGCATTCCAAAGCGATGGGAAACTCCTGGTGGCGGGCGCGTTCGAAACCCTCGATGGCACCCGCCATCGCGCGATCGGCCGATGCCACGGCGGCACTGCGACGGCTCCGCAGATCGTCGAATCGCCGCGGCCCCGATCAGTGGTGGCCGGCGAGGAAGTTGCCCTCACCGTAGTCGCCGAAGGTTCGAACCCGCTGGCTTATCAATGGCGCAACGCGGGCCGTGAGCTCTACGGAGAAACCAATGCCACCCTCATCCTGCCGTCGGTGCGCGGTAATGAGGTCCACATCTACGACGTCCTCGTCACCAACCTCGTCGGTGCCACGACGAGCGCGGTGGCCCGACTCAGCGTTCTGACGCCCACGGCGATCGTCAGTCCGCCGGAGAACGGGGTGTACCAACCTGGGGCAACGGTCATTTTCAACGTGGTCGCCACCGGCGCTTCTCCTCTCACCTACCAATGGATTCATGATGGCCGATCGATTCCGCAGGCCACCCAGCCCACCCTGGAGGTCGGCCCGATCACTCCCGATCACCTGGGAAGCTATTGGGTCATCGTGTCCGGGCCCGGCGGAACCCTCACCAGTCCGCCTGCGTTTCTGAAACTGCGCGGCGCTCAACCCGGCGACATCGACCCTTCCTTTGCTCCGGGCACCGGTGTCGCCGGTAACGTCTACGCGATACGCTCCCTCGCCGATGGGCGAGTTGCCGTGGGTGGGAGTTTCACCCAGATCGCCGGACTGTACCGGGAAAACATGGCGGTTCTCTTAACCAATGGGACACCGGATCCGGGATTCGTTGCCCGACTTCCATCCACCCTCCGGGTGGTCTCGATCGACGTTCAACGGGATGGACGTTTCGTCGTGGGAGGGCGCATCGATGGCCCGCTCGGCAGTGAAGGCTACATCGGCGTTCTGGGAGTCGATGGCCATGCCATTGCGGAGACACGAAAACCCACACTCATCAACTGCGTGTTGGTCCAACCCGATGATAAAATCGTCGTTGCCGGCGCGTTCCGTTGGGTTGCCAGTCCAACCCACGTCTACACCAACCTGCTTCGACTCCTCCCCGATCTCAGTTGGGATCCGAGCTTCACCACCAACGGATCACCCAACAGCTATGTGTCCTGCGTCCGTCAGGATTCCGCTGGGCGTCTCTTGGTGGCTGGCAGTTTCACCGGAATTCTCGGCTACCGCCGCCTCGCGCTTGCCCGATTGTTCCCCGACGGTTGGGTGGACCCCTCCTTCGACGCCGGCACCATTCTGGATCCGAGCGGCGTCGCGACGGTGTATGACCTCGCCCCAGCCCCGGACCAGCAGGCGTGGTATGCGTGTGGCCGGTTCGAATCCATCAACGGTCAACCGATTCGCGGAGTCACCCGCTTGTCCTCGAATGGACGCCCGGATTCGAGCTTCGCCTTTTCCATGGCGGGAACCCTCCACGAACTCGCGCGGGTCGTCACTGTGCAGTCCAACGGCTGCGTTCTTGTTGGCGGCGCGTTCGATAGCCACCAGACCGGAGGTATCTCCGCCTATGTGCTTCGCCTCACTCCCGACGGACGCATCGATCGGACCTTCGGCGCCCAGACAGGATTGAGCGCGGATGTCTTCGCCCTCGCCGTTCAACCCGACCAGAAACTCCTCATCGGCGGTAGCTTGATGGCGCAGAATCCAGAACCCCAACGAGGCATCCTCCGAACCCTGGTCGGCGATCCAACTTCCCCCTTCTTCGTTACCCTGCCCCAAGGGGCCGTCCTCCCCCCCGGCGCCGATATGCTGCTCTTCGGTCAGGCAGCGGGCGCGCGGATGCTGGCGTATCACTGGGAACGAAACGGACATCCATTACCCGGCGCAACGGAGCCGCCATTGATTTTGCGCGGACTCGCCGAGTCGGACTCCGGAGATTACGTGCTGTGGGTCAGTAATGCGTTCGGGATCCAGGCAAGCCCACCCGCCCGGGTCGACATCGTGCAGCCTCCGTCCATCACCACCGCCCCGACTTCACAGACCGTCGTCGCCGGCGCTAACGTCAGCCTCTCGATCGCCGCGGTCGGAGGCTCGCCCCTGACCTACCAATGGATGCGCGACAGTGTTCAGATTCGGCAAGCGACAAACAATTCCCTGATCCTGCCTTCAGTGACCACCAACGACGCCGGCAATTACCTTGCCGTTGTCTCCAATCGGTTGACCAAGGTGAGTTCCCTCCCGGCCCGACTCACCGTGGTCGAGCCGCCGCGCATTCTCTCCCTACCCCATGACCAGCGAGTGTTCTCCGGGCGGGCCGCTGACTTCACCGTCACGGCCGCCGGGACGCGTCCCCTGGATTTCCAATGGCTGAAAGACGATCACACCCTTTCCGGCGCAACTTCCAATCGTCTGTCCATTCCCGTCACACGCCCAGCGGATGCCGGTCTCTACCGTGTCGTGATTACCAATACGCACGGCGCCATAACGAGCGCGCCCGTGTCACTCGAAATCCTGGTCCCTCCTGTCATCACCCAGGCACCCACAGGAATGGTGGTGCCACCCGGAGGCGACGCCGTCCTCAATGTCGAGGCCAGCGGCTCACCTCCATTGTTCTATCAATGGACTTTCAATGACCTCGAAATACCGGGAGCCAACTCACCCATGCTTCGGCTCCTCCATGCCAATGCATCCATGATCGGCGACTACGCCGTCATTGTCGGTTCCCCTGCCGGGATGACGGCCAGCGTTCCCGTGCGCTTCGCGCTTCTCGATTCCCTCCCGGCTTTGACCGAACTCCAACTCGCATTCGGGCCGGACGGCGCGTTCTTTCTTCACGCGACCGCGCAGCCTGGCACGTACCGAATCGAAGCCGCCGACGATCTTCTCACTTGGAGCACGCTGTGGATCGGGTCACCCACAGAAGGTCGACTGACTTTCATCGATAGCGAGTCCCCATTCGCGCCTCATCGATTCTACCGAATTCAATTCACTCCCGACGGATTCCAGGCGGCGGCGTCCAGTCCATCCCCAACCGCCGGGAGTGACGTTGTCACCCCGAGTCTCTTCAATCCCCGGGATCACGACGGGACTGGGTCGATGCCGACGCGGGCGCCATGACCTCCCGCATTGGAGATCACAGCGCACGCACCCAACGGCACAACGCGGGAACCGAGGCACGATGGCACGTCTCGAATTCTGTCACGCGGAAGCGCCGATCCCGCTGTGATAACTTGGTTAAAGTCATCGATCAGATCTGAGAATATTGCTGAGACTCTGGCCCTCTCACGGAAGGGACCGCGACTCTACCACTCGGTCCATGAAAGTAGCGCCAGGAATTGTCTCATGAGATTCGCTCGCGGACACCCAGCCCCATCGGATCACTGCGCAACATTCACACCAACACATGCCCGCGACAGGAGGCCTCCACGCGTCCATGTCCTCTGAATATCGGTAAAGAGCGCCACCGTCGTGTCGAACGATGGATGACATCCAGTGAGTTTCCCTAAAAAGTCCTTGCATCATTCAGGTGATTATAGGAGAAGCAGCTACTTCAAGGCTTCTAAACCACCACCCTATGAGAAAACCCATCATCTCCGCCTCGGCTGTCGCGTTCCTGATAGCCGCAATCCCTGAAATCGCCGCCTTAGGCGCTCCCCACCTCCTCACAAATGGCCCTGGAGACGGGACCGTCAGTGTGGGTGTCGATGGATACGCCTCGTTCGGATCCTCCGTGGGGTCACAAACCACGGACGCATTCTACGATGCGGTAGGTCCCATTGGCACCTCCGCCACGAGTTTTGAATCTGCGGTTGCCATCCGCTTTAACAATACCGGCCCCCGCCAATTTCTCACCACGGGTGATATCGGCGGGAGTGGAGGTCTGGGGTTGATCCCGGTCCTGGGCAGCGCCACCTCGGGCAGCAGTTCCTTCTCGTACAACGGTTTGAACTTCGCGGTGACTCAGACGGTGGTGGATCTGGTTTCGTCGGGCAATCAGGTCGGCTCACGCCTCGACCAGACGTTTGTCATCAGCAACCCCGGCCGAACCGCGGCCTCCTTTGAAATGATGCGCTACCTTGATGGCGACCTCTATTTCGACGGTAGCCTCGTGGATGGCGGCGGACGAATGTTCCTCAACGGTACCGAGATCCTGTTCGAGACGGACTCGGCCACGGGCGCTGCGGACCCGACGACATTTGTCGGTATCACGAGTGAGGGCGGCACGATCCCTGCCTCGGGCCGTTATGAGATCGATTCCTTCAGCGGACTTCGGCAACGCATCATCAATGGAACCCAACTCGATGATTTCATCACCGGGGACAGTGGCGACGCCGACCAGTTTATCGACGCGAACCAGGGCTACGATGTGACACTCGCCCTGCGCAATCTGTTCGTGATCAACCCGGGCGGAAGCGCCACTTACGTGACTCGCACGATCTTCGGAAGCGGCTCGCCGGACGAGACTCCGCCTCCGCCTCCGATCGTTCCCGAAACCAACACCATCGTCGCAGGCGGCGCCGTGGCCCTGCTCGCGTTGAAGGTGTGGCGAGGGCGGCGCACTTCGCCTCAGGCTTGAACGAACCGGATCTCCTTTGACAATGGCGGCCCCGGCGGACACCAACCGCTGCGGTCGCCATTGATTTTGGCCACCATCGGACCGGACGCAGGCTGGCTGGCGCAGGCAATGCGGGCGCTGACTTCGCCAATCGTCATCAGTCCCCGCGATCGTGGGAGGATTTGACGGAAACCTTGGGATGCGCGGTCAACGCCCGTACCTGCGACTCCAACTCTCGCACCCGGCGCAGCAACTCGGGCAATTGTTGCACCGCGATCATCTGGCGCTTCGCCTGTCGGTCGGGAGACGCAGGGATGCCCAGCACCCGCCCACCGTCGGGAATGTCGCGCATCACCCCCGACTTCGCCCCGATCACCGCCTGCCGGCCAATGTTCAAGTGCCCCGAGATGCCGGATTGCGAAGCGACGACGCTGTAATCCCCCACACGGGTGCTCCCGGCGAAACCCACCTGCCCCATGATCAGGCAGTGCCTCCCGATAACCACGTTGTGGGCGATATGCACGAGGTTATCAATCTTCGTCCCCTCTCCGACGATAGTCGCTCCCAAAGCTCCCCGGTCGATGGCGGCATTTGCGCCGATTTCTACGTCCGCCTGTAGGATGACCTTCCCAATCTGCGGGACCTTCTGGTGCCGTCCTTCGTCAAAGACATAGCCGTACCCGTCCGACCCAATCACCGTTCCGGCGTGAATGATCACGCGGTCCCCCACCTCGGCGCCCCGATAGATCACCACGTTCTCGTGCAGGCAGACATCGTCGCCGATCCGCACGTCACGCCCGATGTGATTGCCACCCAGCAGGACGGATCTCGCCCCCACGCGGGCGCCCGCGCGCACCTGGCAGTACGGACCCACATGCGCCGTCGGATCCACCACTGCCGCGGGTGAAATCGTGGAGCTCGGGTGAATGCCAGCCGAAACGGGTTCGGGCGGAGAAAACAGGGCTGCGACGCGCGCAAACGCCACGCGTGGGTTCGCGACACGAATCAGGATCTTGGAGGAGCCTGGGTTGGTGGTGGGAACCAGGATCGCGGTGGCCTGACTCTGCTCGGCGGCCGCCAGATAGGTCTCGTTTTCGGCGAAGGTCAGATCCCCGGGGCGGGCAACGTCGGCGGGTGCCAATCCGACGAGTTCAACCTCACCGTCACCCTGCACCTCACCTCGCACTTTCTCGGCGATCTGCGCGACCGTATAGCTCATGGGTCCTTTGTCGGAAACTTCAGGTTGAGGACCCGGCCGTTACGCCCACCATTTGCTGCCGGTCGACATCCCAGACTTTGAGGCGCAAGCAGCGGACAATTTCGGCGGGATGCAAGGAGGTGGTCTTTGGATGTTGAAGTTCCGGGATGGCACGCACCGCCTCGGGAAGCCGATAGAACGGAATCCGAGGATTGAGGTGGTGCAGATGATGATACCCGATGTTGGCGGTGAACCAAGTCAGCACCGGTCCTGCCACCAGAAAACTGGAGGAATCCAGCGCCGCGCCCTCGAGTGTCCAACCGGCGTTATGTTGAAAGGAAACTCCCGGGAAATTGTGCTGAGCGTAAAACAGATAGGATCCAATGGCACAAGCCACGAACAAGGGCGCGACGAGGGTGAGTGTCAACGCCAGCCAGCCAAAGAAGTGCACCAGCGCAAGACCAATGCCGGCATGAATCACCAGCGCCGCCATCGAATCCCAATGCCGCACCGGACTGCGCAGAAATGGGTACAGGCACATGCCGAACAGAAACACGAAGACATACCCGAACAGGATGGTCAGAGGATGTCTCATAAAGAGATACTTCCAGCGCTTGCCGGTCGATGATTTGGCATACTGCTCCCGCGTCATGATCGGAAAGGATCCGATATGGGAACCTCGCAGCCGGGAATTGTGGGCGTGGTGATGGTTGTGCGAGCTGCGCCAAATGCTGCTCGGACTCAGCACCAGTATGCCGAACACCCGCATGATGACTTCGGCGAGCTTCGACCTTGCGAGTATCGCGTGGTGCTGCTGGTCGTGGTAGATGACGAAGAACCGCAGCACCAAAAGACCCGCCGCGAGACTGAACGCCAGCCGGATCGGCAAAGGGCCGCCCCAAAGGGTGCCCGCAAAGGCGCCGAGGAGAAGAACCCCCGTGGACACGACATACCACCAGCTCCTCCGCGGCGAATCCGCGGCGAATGGTTTGGTGGCCAAATACAGATCCTTCCCGGTTCTCATACGTGCATCCGCATACCGACCCATCCGCCATGATCCCCACTTCCCGATGAAATTCCCCTTGCCACACTTGGACGGAACTCGGCCTTCAACCCGATGCGGAAGACGGAGAAACGACTCTCAACCTTCGACCAGCACCACCACCCTAAACGTGGTCCGTGGGCTGTCAATGAGCGGATCCAATTCATTTCCCGCGCGGGCACCCTCTCCGAGCGGTCGGAACAATGACTTCCGCCGCTTATGTCCGATAGGTCTCCCGCAGTCCCTGGCGACGACCCGGTGAGGCGCGATTCTCGCCTCTCATGACCGTTGGACCCTGAAGACCTCGTCGCAGCGCGACGAGCGCCACCGGACTGGATCCATTTCCAAATCCGGTAGGCCCTGTCGCGCTGCGACAGGGCTTTCCCGTCCCGGTTCATGGTCCCAATACGTATCCAAAATTTGGAAGACGCCCCTCTCCCCAAACCTCGGACAACTCGAGCCGTCGCACCCGGCGGCGCCCCCAACGTTCCACTGCCGAAGCCCTAAGGAAGCCGGTATTCGGCCCATCGACCGCTATGGTCCTGTCGAAGCATTCCCGACCGGTGGAGGCGTCGAAGGACATACCAGGCGCGATGCATTCCGACTCCCAGCAGTTCCCGGCAGCGGGTGTTGTTGATCGCGCCATGTGCCCTCACATAGGCGAGGACGCGCTCTTCGTCGGCGTGGCGGCGGACCGTTGATTCCGAAGGTTGTTCATGGCCTCGGGGACCCACCATTCCGACGGCGCGACCATAGCCTCGTGGCACCGGAGGAAAGGCGAAATGCAGGTGCTCCGGAAGAATCTCCGCGCCCCCGCTCTCGATCAGGGCGCGTTCGACGAGGTTCCTCAATTCGCGAACGTTGCCCGGATAATCGTAACGTTCGAGCGTCGCAATCGCCTCGGGATGCAGACGTGGTGGATGCATGCCCATCTCGGATCCCAGGTTGTCGAGGAAGTGGGCGGCCAACAGCGGGATGTCCTCCCGGCGCTCCCGCAGCGGCGGCACGTCCAACACACCGTGGGCGAGGCGGAAGTAGAGTTCGGATCGGAACGCCCCTCCCGCAATCGCCTCCTGCAAATCGGCGTTGGTGGCTGCCACGGTGCGAACATCCACGCTGCGCTCGGAGGATCCTCCGACGGGACGGACTAATCCATCCTCCAACACCCGCAGGAGCTTGGCCTGGAGGGGCAACGGCATGTCGCCAATCTCGTCGAGGAACAGTGTTCCCCCCTGAGCGTCGCCAAAGTAGCCCTTGGCGTCGTGGGTCGCACCCGAGAAGGAACCTTTCACATGTCCGAAGAAAAGGGATTCCGCGAGATCGTTCGGCACCGCCGAACAGTTCACCGCCAGAAACGGGGCGCGGCCGCGTGCGCTCCCAAAGTGAATGGCCCGGGCGATGAGTTCCTTGCCGGTGCCGCTCTCGCCCGTCACCAGCACCGGGGTTGCCGGGAGAGACTGGAGCTTCCGTATATCTCGAATCAGGCGCGCCACCGCCGGACTCCGGCCCACCAGGGCCTGAATGCCCCATCGTCGCGCCTCTTGCCGGGAGAGGAGAGAGAGTTGTTCGTCCACCTGCTCCAGAGAGGCCTCGACTTCCTCCCGTCGCCGCACCTCCCGCAGGAGGCGTTCATTCATCAAATGAAGTTCCTCGTTGCGGGCTCGGAGGTCGCGGGTCAGTTGACTGCGTTCGAGGTGGGTTCTCACCCGTGCCAGAACTTCCTCGGCCTGGACTGGCCGGGTGATGAAATCGACCCCTCCGGCGTGAAACCCTTCCATCAGCGCAGTGCCATCGTCGCGGGCGGTGATGAAGATGACCGGGATATCCTTGGTCACGTCCTGTCGTCGTAGGCGGCGGCAGACCTCGAAGCCGTCCAGTTCGGGCATGAGAACATCGAGCAGGACCACATCCGGGTGGGCGCGCTGCGCAGCTTTCAATGCCGTTTCGCCATCCGAAGCCATCAGGATCTCGTAGCCCTGCGGCTCGAGAGTCTCGCGGAGAAGATCCCGGTTCGCCGCAATGTCGTCGACGATCAGAACCACGCCCGCATGCCTGGTGGGATCCTCCTTCATGGCGACGACCGCAATGCCTCCCGGACGGAGGGTTTGGTGGAAGAGCCTCCGAAATCCGCTGCGACCACCACCGCGTCGAAACGACCCTGATGGACCCACCGCCGCAGGATGGCCGCGGCCTGTCGCTCGGCGTCGCCGCGTTCCGCCAATTCGGCCAGGGCTTCCTCCAAATGGGTGGCACTATAACGCTCCGCAGCCCGTCGAATCCTTTCACGCAAAGCCTCCGGCAGTCCGAAATCACGAAGCACCACCGTCGGTTCGGAGCCGGCGTCGGCGGCGGGTGGCTCGGTGTTGCGGAAGCCAACCCCGAGCCAGCGCCCCAAACAGTCGCAGAGTTCATCCACACGAAACGGCTTGGCGAGGAACGCGTCGAATCCCAGTTTGGCGTAGCCGCACCGCTCATGCGCCAGCGCGGAAGCGGAGACGGCAATGATTCTCGGCCGCGATGGCCCCGCCTCCAACGCAATGCGTCGCGCCACCTCCACGCCGTCCATCCCTGGCATCCGGATGTCGAGAAAAACAATGTCGGGTCGCTCCGCCCGAATCTGCTCGAGAGCTCGCGGACCGTCTTCGGCGGTCCGAACGCAACACCCCAGGCTGTGGAGGAGGTCCGACAATACCTCCCGGTTCTGGGCCACGTCATCCACCACGAGGGCAGAGACGCGGGATCCCGGGGCGAGACCGACCACCTCCCGCAAGGGCGGCTCTCTGCTCGGAACCTCCGCCGCCGGAGGCAACGGAAGCTCCACGCAGAACGAGGAACCTTGCGATTGGTCGCTGGTCACCGAGATTCGCCCTCCCATGATCTCGACGTAACGGCGGGCCAGGGCGAGTCCCAGCCCCCAACCACCTTCTCGCTCGCCTTCGGATGCCTGCTGAAACGGCTGAAACAGCGTGGCCATGGCCTCGGGCACAATGCCTCGCCCGGAGTCATGGACCTCGAATCGGTACCCCTCGACGTCCGTCGCCCCGGGCGTGGCGGACCCGGGCAATCCGCTCAAAATGGCCGGTTGTACGCGCAGCGTCACCGTGCCGCGATCGGTGAACTTCACCGCGTTTCCCAGAAGATTCATCAGGACGTGGCGCAGCTTGGTTTCGTCCCCGCAGACGACGACCGGCCCGTCCTTTGGTCCGACGACGTCCAACCGCAGTCCCTTATCCGCGCACCGGGGGCGCAACATCTCCGCCAGGCCCAGGATGAGAACGCGAAGGTCGAAGACCGCCGGCTGGAACTCGGTTCGTCCGGCCTCGATCTTTGACAGATCGAGGACGTCGTTGATCATGGCGAGGAGATGCTGACCGCTGCGGTCGATGGTTTCGACGGCGTGCCGCTGCTTTTCCGGCAGATTGGACGCGCGCAGCAGGATTTGGGAGTAGCCCAGGATGGCATGGAGCGGCGTGCGTATCTCGTGGCTCATGTTGGCGAGGAAGAGGCTTTTGGCACGATTGGCCGTTTCCGCCGCCTCGCGGGCGCGATCGAGATCGGTGTTCTTCCTCTGCAACAAGGCGGCGGAACGTTCCGCGGCTTCCCGGGCTTGTTGCTCCTGATCCAGCAATCTCTCCCGGAGCACCATCGCCTGGCGACGCCGGTGACGGTAATGAAGGGTCGATCCTACGGACGTCCCAATGAGGCCCAGCACCCCAAGAGCGGCCGGACCGAGGATCCACGGGTTCTCGTGCCAGGGTAAGATCACCGTCAGAGCCACCGCCTGGCACGGTGAATAGTTCCGATCCCGATCGACGACCTGCACGAAAAGTGTGGTCTCGCCGGCGATCGGCGCCGACCAAGGGATCTCATCCAGGCCAAAATACGAACACCATTGCGGGTCGTTTTGCGATGGTGGTGTCTCGCCGCGGCCAGCAACGAACGCGACGCGGTAATGACGCTTCTCGGGCAAGGTGGCGAAATCGACCGCACGCACGCGAAAACCCACCTCGCGTCCACGAAGGATCGATCGCGTCGACGCCGCGCGCTGGGACGTTGTCTTGTCGACCAGGGCCACCTCCGGCGGCAGCAGCGTCCGGCGGCAAGGTCGGTACCGCGTGAGTCCCGAGGTGGTGGCGAACCAGTAATCCCCTCGGACGTCCTGTTGAATGCCTGTGACTTGGTTGCCGGCCAGTCCATCGGTCACTTCGATCGCCGTCCAGGTCGCGCCGTCAAAGCATCGAACCCCGTGTGGTGTCCCCAGCCACAGGGCCCGTTCGCGATCCTGGAAAACGGCGGTCACGACCCGCGGAACGGGTTCATGCCACGAAGGCCGAACTCGTGTGAGCCCCCTTCCGTCCTCCCGGAACAGTCCGTCCCAGGTTCCGATCCACACACGCCCGTCCGGGCCGTTCGCGATGCCCGAAACGGCGTCCATCCCGATGCCTTCGAGATGACCGAAGTCGCGGACCTCTTTCCCGTCGTAACAACCCAAATACTGGCCCCAACCACCGAACCAGATCCGGCCGTGGGCATCCTCGTGGATCGCCGCGATTTGGGGATGATCAGCCCGAACCACCATGTTCGTCGGCACTTCAAACCGGCGGGAGAACCGCTGCCCGTCGAAGTGAGACACGCCCCCGTTCGCTGAACCTACCCACAACCCACCATCCGACGCTGGCGCGAGCCGGATCGCGAAGGAATCGGGCCAGATGCCCTGATGAAACACGGGACGTGAGAAGCCCTCGCGCTGAAGGACCACCAGTCCCGCGAGTGTTCCCAGACAGAGCTGACCCAGTCCATTGGTCGCCACTCCCCAGATCGGGGAGTTCGGCAGGCCATCAGCGGCCGTGTAGACACGCATTTGCCCGCCGTCCCAACGCGTAAGCTCCAACGAGGCATAGGCGAACAGAGAGTCCGCCCCCGCCATCCACACCGAACCATCGGATGTGGACGCCACCTGACTGAGGCGGTTGGTATGCAGTCCGTCCGCGGTCGTATAAGTGGTGAATGAACTCTCCTCGTAGCGCAGAAGTCCGCCCTGACGCCGACTAAACCAAAGCGCGCCATCTTTCGCGACGGCCCCTGCCGCGACGCAAGGATCCTGAGAAGGAAGGGAACCCTCGGTCGCACCCGGACCCACCTCGAAATGAACAAATCCAACGCCGTCATAGCGGACAATCCCGTCTTGGGTCGTGATCCATACCACCCCGGAATCGGTCTCGGTTGCCCATACCACGTGATTCGAGCCCAATCCGTCAGCGTCGGTGAATTGTCTCCAGGCGCCTCGTTCGTATCGCCAAAGGCCTCCCGGCCACGCCGAGACCCAGAGGCTGTCGTCGCGAAACGTTCTCACCATGACGATGGGCGCACTCGCGAGCCCGGGGGGGATCCCAGGTAGCGGCACGAACCGCGATCCGTCCCAGTGCCTCGGTCCGTTTTGCGTCGCCACCACGAGTCCAAACTCGGGATGGCGAGTGATAGCCAGAGGTTGAGACAACTCAGGATCGAGCGGGTGCGGTCTTTTGCCGGGTTCCCATATCCAAATCCCTTGCCTGGCGGTGCCGAGGTAGGCCGTCCCGTCGGGATCCTGCCACCATGACCCACTCGAGAGCCCCAGCCTGCCGATCGGGTCCGGGAGGTACCGGAAGGGCGGCGCACCTACCGCCTCAGCCGTTGAATCATACTCATAGATCGACTGCTCCGTGGCCGCCCAAAGGCGCTCGTCCATGCCGGACGCCAACATCGTAAACCCCATGTCCGCAAATCCGTCCGCCTGTCCGTAAACCACGAAGGTCCTGCCGTCGAAGCGGCAGATACCGTCAAAGCCGGCCATCCAGAGTTCACCACGGAGATCCTGATAGAATGCGTTGACCAGATTGACCGGTTGCCGGTCCGAAGGAGCCCAGTGCCGCCAAACACCCTTCTTGAATGGCGCCAGGCGAAAGTCGCAATCCCGCAGCATGGCCGCCGGCTTCACCACCAGCACCTCGCCCTTCCGATAATCGACACATCCTCTTCCAACCTGGCACCGCAGCCGGTAACGACCAGGAGGCACCGTGGCGAAGCGGTACCTCCCGTTGGCATCAGTGCGGCACGCAGCGACCGACTCCTCCCGGACGACACCGTTCGGGCCAACCCCGTCGGCGCGCGTGACCTCCGAATTCGCGCTCACCAACTGCACCACCACAGCCGACAGCGGCGTGGTACCATCAAGACCCAGAACTGTTCCCGATACCGTTCCAAGCCACGTTCCCGGCGACAGGTCGGCGACCTGAGGGACCGACGCCTCGATACCAATCGCGCTGCCAACGAGGACGTCGGTGTCTCCCCGTCCTGATCCGTCGTGGCCAGGACTCGTTGGATCATCGAAGTTCAGCCATCCCTGCACCCCCTGCTCAACCGATTCCAAACGCTGGAACATGCCGGATTGTATCTCCTCCGCCGACCGCGCCCGGTTCCACACCCGGATATCGTCCAAGTCCGCCTGACTTTCATGCGCCCCACCGGGAACGGTAGGGGTTCCAGCGAACAGATCCGCGTGGAACTCGAAGCAATTCCCGACGCCGTCGAGGCGCAGGACCCGGTTCGACCGTCGGTCCGCCGATTCGGCTACACCGTCCGAACCCGCGATCACGGTGGTCGCGACCAGGAAAGCCAGGATGAGGGAACCGGCCTTCATGGGACCTGGGGATTCGTCATCCACCATGGGCCAATTCTGGTCGTTGGCGAGGGTTTTGGGGTGACCGAGACGGTCGTCGCGAACCGGAACGGCAGGAGTTCACGACCCTCTTCCAACGAGACACTCGTTCCATCCGATCGTTCCGCTACGGTCGGGTCCCGGCGATCACCAGGTTGTCCACCGTGATGTCATAAGAACTGCCTCGAAATCCCGCGTTTCGCGAAATCGTCGAATTCGATGGCGACGGAAGGTCGGACTTCTATCAGGCATCGACCGTGCCCGGCACGGCGGATCCGGCCTAGCACGAGCGATCGGCAGCGAAGCCATTGTCCATCAACGATCGCCCGCTACCGGGGTCACCGGAACGCCATCCATCCGTGGTCCGCGATGCGGTCTATTAAAAACGAGGCGTTTGAGTAGGACTTTGAATAGAAGCCGGCACCCGGCCGAAGTAGGCATGAAGTTCAAGCGACGATAAGGCGGCCCGTCGTCACCCCGGTTGCGACTCGAACGACAGTTGCCGCCCGGTAGTTGGTTGGCTCCGCGACATGGAAGATCCCATGCCCGGCTGGCCGCCGCTTCCGAAGGAGATCCCCGTCGATGATGGAAGATCCTAGAATCCGCTGACATCAAGGCGTCCGCCCGTGGCAACCGATGAGGTCTTCTTGGTGAGTGAGGAGGTCGGCGCGACGCTGCTCAACAACGCATTCCGAATCTGGACGGCCGTCGCTACCGGGTGGGATGCGCTGTATAATCCCGCGCCCCCCGTCACGTGCGGCGTGGCCATGGATGTTCCGCTGTAACTCGCATAGCCCCCACCGGGCACCGTCGAGAGGATTGCCGATCCGGGCGCGCCGAGGTCCACGGTCGTGGCCCCGTAGTTCGAATAGGAGGCCTTGGCTCCGCTGCTGGTGAGGGCTGCCACGGCGATCACGGCATCGTAACTCGCAGGGCTGGGTCCCTGGGTGGTGTTGTAGTTCGCCGGGTAACTCGCGACGCGGTCATTGTTTCGGCCACTGTTGCCGGCGGCGCAAACGAAGAGGATTCCCTCCCTTGCCGCGCCATTGATCGCCCCATGAAGCAGCGTCGAATACCCGCCACCACCCCAGGAATTGTTGATGGCTACCAGATTGACGCCGCTCTTCTTGAGAGCGGTCAGGTAGTTGACCGCATCCACCGCGTCGGCAGTCGACCCTCCCGCCGGCCCGAGAAACTTGGCGACGACCATTTTCACCTGCCAGTTCACGCCCACCACACCCGCCCCATTACCGCCCGTCGCTCCGATGGTCCCCGCCACGTGCGTCCCGTGGTCGTCGCCATCCGCGGCGTCAAACGTGCTGGCGTCGTCATGGAAGAAGTCCCACCCGCGGACGTCATCGACGAATCCGTTTCCGTCGTCATCGATCTGGTTGTTGGGAATCTCCCCTGGATTACTCCAAAGGTTGGCGACGAGGTCCGGATGGGTCTCATCAACCCCTTCGTCGATGATGCCGATCACCACGGAATCCGAACCGGTGTTGCCGTTCGCCCACGCCTCGGCCGCCTGGCTCCCGAAGGTATTTTGACTCACCGGCGATGTGTCACCGTACATGCCCCAAAGCGAGCCGTCCGTGTACCTGGGATCATTCGACACGACCTGATGTTGGTAGACCCAATTGGGTTCGACCACCTCGACCGCTCCATGCCGATCAATCGCCTCGATGGCTCGCATGATGCCCAGTCCACTCGATGCCACCACCACCGTGTCGTCACTTCGCAGATGCCGTAGGATCCGTAATCCCCCGCGCTGAAGCGCGTCAGCCAATTCCGCGTCGGTCGCCGAGGCGCGGAACTTGACCAGCAAACCCTGGGCAAACAGTGGCGGTTCCCCACCGGCTGCGGCGTCCAACTCCGCGGTGAATGCTGGACGCGCCAACGACAACGAGGCCGCGCCGATCACGAACCCGAAGGCCCAACGCATGGAATTGAAGGATCTGATGTTCATAGAAAGCGCCTCTTGCGGATGAAACGAATCTTCTGCGGGTTCGACCCAAGCGGCACAAGCCCGCGTTTGACCCCCCAATACCACCTACGCGAGGTGACTTAGCACAATTGAGCAGGCAATCAGGAAAGCAGTGCGAAGCTTCGAGGTGATCCTGCCGTCCGTCGACCCTGTCACTCAGGATTCCTTCGGACGACGCCGGGATTACCAAGGGCCCTGGCCCACACACGGGTTTTCGCGCCAGGACCCAATCGCCTTCCGTCCCAGGGAAGGAAGGTTTGACTATTTGATCCGATAGACCCCGAGGTTCGACGCTTCGGACACCGGGACCACGAGATGGCGAGCACCATGCACCTCGACCTCGGGCGCCGACAGTAGCGTCCATGGGCCTTGAACGGTCGGAGCCCCTTCCACCACGCAGGACGACACCGACATCGGCGGTGTCAGAAGGACTGCGCGCTCCACTTGGAGGTCGTAGGGCGAGCCGTCGTAGAGTCGGACGCTGAAGTTGTCGATGGTGATGGAGAGGTCGGAAGGCGGCACGATGGGAAAGTCCGGCCAGGTACCGAGGAAGAACCCGGCCTCGTGAATGACGGTTCGGATGCCGGTATTGTCGTGCCCGGAGTCGACAGGATCCGCCGCCGGGGTATCCGTCCATGAGTGATCGTAGATCACCGCGCCGCCCTGCGCGCGATCCAGGATGATGCCGCGCTGAACGAGGTTGGTGTTCTGAACTCGCGATAAGGAGAAGATGAGTGTCAAACCGCCCCGAATGTAATCCCCTTCGATCCCCTCCATGTACCCTATTTCGGGATCATAAGCATGGCGCTTCTCCATGTAGACCAGGCCGACGCGTTGATCATTCGTGATCCACCCCGACAAACTGAGCATTGCCGCCTTCGGTTCGCCGTTTCGGAAATCGTGGATCAGGCCGAAGTTGAGCAGAAGATCGCGGTACGCCCCGAAATCCACCACATCCATGCGGATCTCGGCAGTCTGACCGTCCCGGAGTGAGATCGTCTGTGACACCGCCAAGGGGATGTACATCCATTCCACTTTCTGGGCACTAAGCGGCTCCAACCGGAAGGTCAGAACCCCGTCGTGCTCCAGCAGTCGAGGGCGTGCATGCCAGTTCTCGGTCCCCCATCCGATCTCATGCTTCCAATCCGGACTGCTGAGGCCATCTTCGAAGTCCTCCGAGAAAATCGTGGAAAACCACTGCCCCGTTGGCGCCGTCGCTCCAGTGATGGTCAAGCGAAGGTCCGGATCCACCTCGGGTCCCGAAGCCCGTACGGCCGTTTCCTTCAGTTCCAACCCATCGATCGCCCCACCCACCCCACGCGCGGAAAAAGTCAGCGAAAGCGCCCCATCCGCCATCCGGTCACCGCTCCATGTACCATCCCAAATGCCGGTCGAGGGTGTGAAAACACTGCCGGTCCAAGCCCCGGCTTCGCCAATCCAGGTGCCGTGCAACGTCGTGACGCCGTCCGCTGTCTTGACGCCGTTGGCGACGAGCGTGCGCCGGCCAACAAGATGCGGGTTTCCCGAGTCGACGCGCAGGAACTGAATCTGGTGTCGCAGGTGCTCGCCGTCCGGCAGCACCCACCTGTCGCCGGCGTAAGCCAGCGAAGCATGATAGCCCGTGGCTGAGTAGGTGACCTTGGGTCCAGCAGCACCACTGGACACCGCGCCAGACAAAATCCCGACGGTGACGAGCCATGGCGCGAAAACCCGGCGCAGAGCGCCGGTTCGCAGGGGGCTCATGTTGGCTCGGATATTCATGAAGTGATCCTCTTGGGAACTGGGATGGCGTCGCACACGCGTGCCTGGGACGTGCAGCCCGCGGCATCCCTTCCTTGGGCCGCCCCCTGCCGCCCCACCCAATCGGGAACCGATCGTCCCGCCAGTGGGCGGCATGGACAGGCGAAGCATGAGGCGCGCCAACCCGCGACGACTGCTGCCCCACGACAACGTTCCATTTCGAATGGACGTCGGCTCAGGTCGTTGCGAAAGGCGGTGTCGAAACACCGGGATGCGGAACCACCCGCTCTACTCAAACAGTTTGACTAGGATTTTGAGTGGATCATCCACCCGTCGCACCACCCCATGGCGACCCCGGCCTTCGGGAAGACACTCCTGTTCCGCCGACGGAAGGATCGAATGCCCCCGAGGCGGCGGAGATTGCCACCTTCGACACTCTCATGGCGTCGATTCCATCAGGCGGTCATGGCAGCTGTACTGCCCGATAGAACCGCGGCCCGGCGCCCGCCGGGTTCGGGTCTTGGAAGACAACCGTTCCTGTCGGGTTCGCGATCACGGACACCGTGGTCCAGACTCTGAGGTCACCCGACGCTTCCATGCGGAACGAGGCACCCGCCTGTCCCGTCAGCGTGAACTGGACCCGATCCGCATCGTTGACACTCAATGCGCTCAAGGTCGGACCCATCGGTCCAACGGCGATTGAGATGGATCCAGGAATGAAGTCCGCGGGTAGCGAGGTGCCATTGGCGGTGGATGCCTCGCGAGCCACGGGCGCGTCCAGGAATCCGAGATCCAAGAGACCCTCGCCGGCATTCAGCACTGAGAAATGCACCACGGCGATCTGGCGGTGGCCCGGAACAAACACCTGGTTGGCAGGCAGGCTCACCTGCAGTCCCACGCGTCCGCTCTCGAGCTGGTTGACGTTCAGGTTCAACGCCGCTCCACCCGCTCCCGATCCGAGCGTCGCCGAAGCGAAGGCGAGGCTTTGGGAGTCGAACGAAACACTGAACCGAACGCGGTTTTCGTCGCCGACCGCCGCCAGGGTGATCGGCACCGAGGCGGTGGATCCGGCGAAGGCCGCTATCTTGCCGAGAGCGACCTGGCGGGCTTGGGTCGTCACCAGGAGATTCGCCGGGCGACTCACCACCACGCCCGCGTCGTTGCTGACGCGGACGGTGTATTCACCGGACTGGTCGGCAGTCACCTTGTTGAAAGTCAGAGTCGGGCCGGTGGCACCCGCGATATCCGTGCCATTGAACCGCCATTGATACACCAGCGGAGCCGACCCGGTAGCCGTCACCGACAACGCTACCGCGGCTCCGCCCGCAACGACCTCGCTCCGCGGATGGATGGTAATCGACGGAGGAACCACATTGGCGGCTGCGCGGGTGAGCGTCAGACTCCACCCGGCTGCCAGGCGCCCCGAGTCCTTCGCTTCGTCGTCCGCGATGTACAACGTCCAGTTCCCGTTCGGATTGGTTCCCGTAAAGATTCCCAGGCTTGATCCATAAGGCCCCGCCGGCGCCCCGGCCGGCATCGGGTCACCCGGCTCAAAGTCGGTCGGCCGATAGGTTCCGGAAGTGATCTCAGCCCGGTCGGGAAGCGTGTCGGGCGCATCCTCCTCAATCGTCACCGTCGCGTGCGTGATGGCGAACCGCTGGTCACCACCCGCGTCCGACATGAGCATCACTTTCTGCCCGCCAGGTCCGACGAGCAGGATGTCGAGATCATCCGGGAAGGTATGGCTGACACCATGAAGGTTCACCGAAATGCGACCGACCGTTCCGTTGAAACCAGAGACGTTCACCGTCGAAGGATAGACCGTCGCAGGTCCGGCCGCTTCCGTGAGGTTGATCGCGGAGGCGTTGGTATACCCGAACGACGGCGTGGAGGTCGGCAGCACCGCCACGGTCGAACTGGCCGCGTTGTTGGCCGGGTTGGGATCGGCGTCCGCGGAACCCACGTTGACGGAACTGTTCAGCGTGCCCGGGGCATTGGCCACCACGACCACGGACATCGACGCGCTTCCTCGACTGTTGAGGGATCCCAGCTGGGCCACCAGCGTGTTGGTACCGCTCACGGTCCCCTGCGACGACGTCGCGCTCAGCACACGGACGTTGGCCGGCAAGGCATTGGAAAGAACCACGCCGCGCGCCACCGAAGCGGTCCGGTTCGTCACCGTGATCGTGTAGGTCAACTTGCTCTCTGCGACCACCGGAGCGGGATTGGCAGCGATCGCGACCGCAAGATCCGCCCCTGCGGATGCCGCGCCTTCGGTGACGGCAATCGTGTCGATCCACCAACCCCGATCCGAGACGCCAGCGTCGCTCGCACAGCGCCAGCGGAGTCGAATCGACTGACCTGCCGCCGCGGCAGGGAGTCCCACGCGCGTGACCTTGGGTCCGCCGGACTGGCCGGTCCAAGCATTGCGCCCGGGAATGGGGCTGCCGTCGTTGGCGCTGAGCGGCCCGTCATACCCGCCAGCCACGAAGGTGCCTCCGGCAGTCAGGATATCCTGAAATGTCCCGGCGCCACCGATGGCAATTTCCAATACGCCACCATCATAGCCCGACTCCAATTGGTACTCATGGACGAAGGTCAATTGAGCGGTCGCCGTGGTAATCGGAATCGGCGGGGTCACGATGGTGTTGTCCGCCACGCCATCCGGATCCATCGCAAACAACCGATTGGGCGCGGTTGAAGGACTCGCGCTAACGGTCTCCCACGGAGCACCCACACCGACGAGATTGGCCGTCCAGCCTTCGGGCAAAGCCGGTGGGGTCACATCGTCGAGACTCGCGGCAAACACCACGCCGGCCCCGGAACCGTTATCCAGGATCGTCACCCGCCCGCTCCGATTTCCGCCCAGTGCATAGGCCGGATCCGCGCGCAGGGCCACCTCAACGGTTTCCGGGCCTTCCGTGCCGGCGTCATTGGCTGGCAGCACCTTCAACGCCATGGTCGAACTGCCGGCCGGGATAACGGCCGTCCCGCCGATCACCGCATAATCCGCACCCTCCGTGGCATTGCCGCCCACGGTGAAACTGACCGTCAACGGCGCCGCCGTGCTGCCAGACCGGCTGAGTGTGATCTCGCCGGAATCCGGTCCGTACTCGGCGGCAAATTCGTCGGTCGCCGTTATGGAGACCAACGGCAGGCCTCCGGCACTGGCCGGCTCGGTCACGGAGATATTGTCGATGCCCCACCCGTCGCTGGCCACACCACCGTCGGTCACCAATCGCCAACGCAAGCGCACGCTCCTGCCCGTGGCGCTGGCCGGAAAACGGGCTTCGGTCTTGATGTTGCCCACGGTCTCGCCGGTCCACGCGGAGCGTCCCGCGATCAGGCTGCCGTCGGTCTCGCTGATGCTGCCATTGTAGCCGTTGGCCACAAACGTGCCGCCCGCATCCAGCCAATCGGTGAACGGTCCCCCGGCAATGGCGATTTCCAGTATGCCGCCATCGTATCCTTCCTCGAGCAGGAAGCCGTGTTCGAAGGTCAGACGCGCCTCCGCGGTGGCAATGGCGATCGCCGGGGAGGTCAGAGTGTTGTTGCTCTCGAGTTCCGGTCCCGGCGCCACCACCACATTCGGCGGCGTCAATCCGTCAAAGAGTGCCGTCCGCCACGGAGACCCGGCACCGTCCAAAGCCGCGGTCCAACCCGAAGGCAACGTCGGTGCGGTCACCCCATCGAAATTCTCTGCAAAGACCACATCACTGCCACCCGCCCCGCCGTCGTCATCCTGAAGGGTGACGGTCGCAGAATCGGGTGCGCCCACTGCATACCCGCTGCCCGCGACGATCGTCAGGACCACCGTCTCCACCGCTTCAGGAGCCGTGTCATTGACGGGTTGTATCGTCACGGTGGTCGTACCACTCCCGGCCGCGAAGGTCGCCGTCGTCGCGACAGGCGCATAGTCCGCTCCCGCGGTCGCCGTGCCGGTTAATGACACACTGACCGTCAAAGCCGCTGCCGTGCTGCCGGTCCGAGCCAGGGTGAACACTCCCGGATTCGCGCCCGCCTCCCCCGCCGTGCTGTCGGTCGCCGTCACCGAAATGGCGGTGGCGCCACCTCCTCCCGAGCCGGAAGACACCTCAATGTTGTCCAACCCCCAGCCTGCTTCCGCAAAGCCGGCGTCCGAAGATAGCCGCCACCGCAGTTGAACCGCCTTGCCGGCCGCGGAGGCCGGGAACTGCGCGGTGGTGGTGATGTTGGCATCCGTCGTTCCTGTCCAGGCCTGCTGCCCGGCAATCGGACTGCCGTCATCCGTGCTGATCAAACCCGTGTACCCACCCGCGGAGAAGCTTCCGCCGGCGGTGAGAATGTCGGTGAACGGGCCACCGCCAATGGCGATTTCGAGAATCCCCCCGTCAAATCCGGCTTCGAGTCCAAATCCATGGATGAACGACACCTTGGCCCCGCTCGCCGGCACCTGAATCACGGGCGACACCAGCGCGCTATCCCCCGTGGAATCCACGCTCTGCACATACACAATATTCGGCGGACTCGGTCCATCGAATCGAACCGACTGCCATAACAACCCGATCCCACCCGTCAACGCCGTCCACCCATTGGGCAACGCCGGGGCGGTCACGGTGTCGAAGCCCTCCGCCAAAAGCACATTGCTAACCGGCGCGTCGTTGTCGGCGATCGTGACAGTTGCGGAACCTGGCTCTCCCACGTTGTATCCCGCGCCATTGGCCAAGCGCACCTCGAGGGTCTCGGCGGGTTCGATCACGGCGTCATCGACCGGTGTCACCTGGAGGGTCGCCGACGCGCTGCCCGCGGCTATCACCAAGGTGCCGCTCAACGCCGGGCTGTAGTCCGCCGGGCTAGCCGCCGTGCCGGCCACGGTGTAAGCCACGCTCAAAGGCGCCGTCGTGGCTCCCGTTCTGGTCACGGTGAACACTCCGGGTTCCGCACCCTGTTCCGAAGCATTGGCGTCGGTGGCGACGATTGTGACGATGGGGCCCGTCGGTGTGTCGTTGTCCTGAATGGATACGGTCGCCGCAGCGGGAGTTCCAACCTGGTACCCCGCACCGGCCGCGAGGGTAAGAATCACCGTCTCCGCTGGCTCAAAGGTGGTGTCATTGATCGGCGAAACACGGACTACGGCCGAGGCGCTTCCAGCGGGAATCACCACCGAATTGCCGATGTTGTTGTAATCCGCCCCCGGCGAGGCGGTGCCGCCGAGGGTCAAATTCACCGTCAGCGCCAAGGTGTTGGCGCCGGTGCGTGTCACGGTAAACGTCCCGGAATCGGGTCCGGTCTCGGAAGCATTGGCATCCGTCGCCGCCACGTTCACCGAGATCTGTTGGTCGGTCGTCAGCCATCCGGTCAATCGGTCATTGATCCAGCAATGGATGCGTCCCGCCTGCTGCGGTGTGAATTCGGTGTAGCAGGAGTCGGGGGCGTACCCCATGTAGTTCTGGGGCGCCGTGGCTCCCCACGCCCGACCCGAGCACGGATCGTTACCGCCCGGTCCCTGACATTTGTAGTTCACCGGCGTCGGTGGCGTGTCGGAACAGAAATCGCCCGTGGTGTTGGCATTCGCTCCATCCGCCCGCTCCCAGCACGCCGAGCATTCGTCCACTTCCCGAACTCCATGGTGGGTGTGCCAGAGTCCCAGCGCATGGCCCAGTTCGTGAACCAGGGTCTTCTGGCCCGCACCGATCGAATCGTCGTCGAGAATCGTGCCACCTCCCGCGCGCGTGGCATCCGCATCCCAAGGGAACGTGGAGACTCCCAGCAAACTCCCGCCGCTGTTGGGATCGGGCTCGATGTCGACGACGTAGATGTTGTGTTGCTGATCCGGACGGTCGGCATACTGCGTCTTCAGGTCCGATTCCTCGGAATTCACGTAGTACGACAACGATCGATACCGGGAATCGTTGATGAACGCGGTGGTTTGGACGAACCGCACTCGGGCCGGGGCATAGGCCGCGTTCAATTCGGCCAACTGGGCCTCGACCTGCGCCTGCGTCGCCGCCGCGGCACTGCCGTCGTCATTGCGGAACACATTAAACTTGAGCCGGATGGTTTTGAACGGCGTGTTGGCATTGGGGATGCACGCATCGCGATTCGCCGGCAGGTCCGCCGGGCCTTCGGTCCGACAGGCCCCCGCCGCCATCAAACGCAACGGGTTCCGTTCGCGCGTCTGAGCCGCCATGCCGCACCAATCGGTGCCAGCCTCCTGCAGGATCTCCTTGGCCCGATGTGGCTCCGCGGCGATCCGAGCCTGAAGCTGGACCCACCGTGCGGGCAACGAGCCGGTGAGGTCCGCTTGCGCCGCGCCGCATCGCGCCCCCAAGAGGCCCAACACGACCGCCCAGTGAAGTCCAAGATGACGCCTCGGCCATCGGCCGCCTCGGGGAAGTGATTTTGCCATGAAGCTGCTCCCTGATGAATTCGAGGCGACGGTAGACACCTCGCCACAGCGAGGCAAGGCGCGGACGGTCACCCGAAGGAGGTACGACGGGCTGACCCCTCATCTTTCGCGGCCGCGGCATTCCCCGCAACTCCTCGCCAGCCCGCGGTGGGCGCATCTCGAGTTGTCGGGGCGATTTCCGTTGAAATGGCGAGAGAGGACTCCCGCACTCCACGACGACCGGCGTTGGCCTGGCCCCAGGGTGCGGACTGGCGCGAAGCGTCGTGGACTGCGGCAGTCCCCTGCCGCTTTCCCAGCACGGCGATTCCCGGCCGGAACGGTGGTGCCGCCCACTCGACAACTCGGAGATGCGCCCGCTCGCGATGCTCCGTCCAACGCCGACTGGCCTCGCCCATGGCGACTCTGTCATAGTGCCCGGCATTCCATGCGACGCCTCCTGCCCGTCATTGCCGTGCTCCTGACGATCGTCGGGATGCCGCACTCCATCCGTGCTGCCAGCCCCAACATCATTTTGATCGTGGCCGATGACCTCGGCGCCCACGACCTCGGATGCACCGGGTCCAAGTTCCACGAGACCCCGAACCTCGATCGTCTGGCTGCCGCCGGCATGCGCTTCACGCAGGCCTACTCCGCCTGCACGGTCTGCTCCCCGTCGCGCGCCGCCCTTCTCACCGGACTGTACCCGGCCCATCTCAAGATCACCGACTGGATCAAGGGCCACGACCAGCCCAAGGCGAAGCTGAAGCCGCCGGCCTGGACCAAGGAATTGCCGCTGGACCGCATCACGGTCGCCGAGCGCCTGGGGCCCATGCCTAAGTCCACGGCCCACCTCGGCAAATGGCATCTGGGCGGCGAAGGCTTCGAACCCGAGAAACAAGGGTTCCAACTCAACCTCGGTGGCGACCACCGTGGCCAGCCACCCAGCTACTTCTCCCCTTACCAACTGCCACGATTACCTGACGGGCCCACCGGTGAATACCTCACTGACCGCGAAGGGGAGGAGGCCGCCAAGTTCATCGCTTCACGCAAGAACGAGGGATTCTTCCTGAATTACTGGCCCTACGCGGTTCATACCCCGCTCCAAGCGAAGCCCGATCTCATCGCGAAATACCACGCCAAAGCCGCACGCGTGGGCGGCCCCCAAACCAACGCCACCTATGCCGCCATGCTCGAAAGCCTCGACGCCGCGGTCGGGAAAATCCTCAAGGCCCTCGAGGACCACGGCCTCGCCGAACGCACCGTGGTGGTCTTTACGTCCGACAACGGCGGGCTGGTGCTCGGCAATCAACCCCCGACCAGCAATCTCCCGCTTCGCTCCGGCAAGGGATCGCCCTACGAGGGCGGGCATCGCGTGCCGTTGATCGTCAAATGGCCCGGGGTGACCCCTCCCGGCAGCACCTGCACGGAACCGGTGATGGGCATCGACCTGCATCCCACAGTCCTGGCTATCGCCGGTCTTCCTCTGGATTACATCAACCACCGCGGCTTCGACGGCACCAACGTGGTCAGCCTTCTCAAGGATCCGGCTGCCTCCCTCGGGCGTGAAGCTTTGTATTGGCATTACCCCCACTACCACCCCGGCGGCGCCACGCCGTACGCCGCCATCCGCGCCGGCGATTGGAAGTTGATCCAATACTACGAAACCGGACGTCATGAACTCTTCAACCTGCGCGAGGATCCAGGCGAGGCCCACGATCGGGCGGAGTCCGAAACCAACCGCGTCATGGAACTCTCCCGCAAACTCTTCGCGTGGCAGGGCAAAGTCGGGGCTCAATGGCCCATGCCCAATCCCGCCTGGGAGCCCAAGACGCTCGAGGCCCCCGGCACCGGTCCCGTGACGCTCCATTCCCGTGACGCCTTCGTGCATGGCGAGAACCTCCGGTATGAACCCCAGCCCTTCAAAAACACGCTCGGCTGGTGGTCGCGACCCGAGGATTGGGTGAGCTGGACCTTCCACCTTCCCCAGGCCGGACGTTACGCCGTGGAAATCCTCCAAGGCTGCGGAACTGGCAGCGGCGGCAGCGAAGTCGAATTCGCGGTCGGCGAAGGAAAGCTCACCACCACCGTTGTCGATACCGGCGGATTCCAAAGCTTCACCAACCGCGTGATCGGCGAACTCGATCTGGCGCGCGGACCCCAAACCCTCACCGTTCGCCCACTGCGCAAACCGGGCGTCGCCGTGATGGACCTACGTGAGGTCGTCTTGCACCCGGTGGACCGCCGCTGATTCGGACACCGGATCAGTGCTTGATGACGACAAATTCGCTCTCGAACCACAGGCCGTTGAACTCGAACTGCATCCGGGCGGGTTCGATCGAACTCTTGTACCACACCACGTCGTTGCGCACGCCGCACAGCGCCTGGATCTCCGCCAGCATCGCTTCCTCGAACCCCACGATGGTATACCGCGATCGCCGCAGGCCTTCGCGAGCCATCTGGCGCGCCAATTCCTCCGCCGCGGCGGTCGATCGCTTGAACACCCAGATCTCCCCGTAGGGCGCCTTGACCGCCAGGCGATCAAGCTTGCTCACCTGGCATTCGCCGCACTCGACCCACAGGTCAATCCGGCCCTGGAGGTCCAAGTGCACCATGTCCGGAAGATACGTCAGACACTCGTCGTCGAGGCTGGGTTCCATCTGCAGCCGATCGCGGTACAGCAGCAGGTACCCAAACAACTTGAGCAGCAGGTGCGTCAAGGTCTCGGTTTCGCGCTGTACCAGCAGCAGCTTGCTCGGCAACGGCCGACGCTCCTGATCGCTGCGCAAGTTGAACACATATCGGGCACGCATCGGCGATGTCCCCTCCCTCAAGGCACCACTTCCACCGGCATGCCCACCCAGGCGAGTTTCAAGAGAAGTTCCGCATTCCAGTTCGCCAACCGAAAACAACCGTGCGATTCCGTCCGCCCCACTTCCTCCGGACGCGGCGTCCCATGAATGCCATAGCCGGGCCGATCCAACCCGATCCACGCCGTTCCCACCGGGTTGTTGGGACCAGGCGGGATCATCAGCTTGCGCCCGATCCGTCGCGCCTCTTCCGATTCCTTGAAGATCTCCGGATCAAACCGGTAGTTGGGATTTGGCGCCAAACGCGCCACCCGCAACACGCCCACCGGCCGTTTCTCCACCCGGCGCGCAATACTGCACGGAAAATGCACCAGCAGATTGCCATTGGAGTCGTAGGCGCGGAGCGTTTTTTCCGAAAGACTGATTCGCACCCGGGCCGCACGCCCACGCAGCGGCGGCGGTTGAGCATCGGGCACCCGTAAAGCAGTCCCGGGCGCGACCCGATACCAATCCACACCGGGGTTCAACTGCCGGATCAGTTTGGGATTCGAATGGGTCTTCTCCGCCACCAACTCCAGCACCGTCTCATAGTCCAACCGCTCGCTCGCCGATTTCCCAAGCCAGGTGCTCGGCACGACCATCAGCCGCTGCAGGTCCTGGGTGCTGACGGTGTAGGTCCGAAACACCATACCCGGCGCCCCCAGCCGGCGGACGGTGTTGGAATCCAACACCCCGGTCGCCGGCAGTCCTTCGACCTGCTGAAACGCGCGCAATGCGGCCCGGGTCTGCGACCCAATTACCCCATCAATCGGTCCCGACGATATCCCTCGCTGCGCCAAGGCCAATTGCGCCGTCACGATCAGGTCCCGGTCTTTCCCTGCCGTCCCCGACGTCACGTCCGTCACCTCGCGGACGGTCGTCAGGTTGGTGTTCCCCGTTTGGACGGTGGGCGGGGCGGGCGGATTGGAGGAGGCCTCTCGAAGGGATTCCGGCATCGGAATGACCGGCGGGGGCGGCACCGGCTGGTCATCGTCCAGCGGCCCGGTTTCGGCAGCCTCGGAAACCTCATTGGACGTCGCGGGTCCGGGCTCTTCGGCCTCGGCGACCATCGTTGCAGGTGGTTCCGTGCGTGCCGAATGCCACCAAATCCAGCCGACGGCGCCGCCGATCGCCAGGACCCCGAACCAAACCGCCCAGAACCCGGCCGAATGGGTGGGGGTTCGGGCACGTTGGCGGCTCCTGGCCATGGGCCCGGCGTTCTACCCCGCCCCTCCGAACGAAGCCAGCCTTCCGGCAGAGCCACTGCTACGCATGCGTAATTTCGCCAAATAGGAATTTGCGCCGGGCCCATTGCCGACCTAGTTTCGTCGCCCGAACATGAGAGCGGTCATCCTGTCCCTCCTGATCCTCGCCGGCGGTGGCGGCGCCTACCTCTGGTGGCGCTCTCATGATGCCAAGGCCAACAAAACCTCCGCGTCCGCCGGCCCCGATGCCCGCGAAACCACGGCCACCGTTCTGCGCGGCAATGTGAACTTCACGGTGACGGTCGCCGGCGAAATCGGCCCCGCGGAACAGGTGTCCGTTCGCCCCGAGGTCAACGGCCGCATCAAGGAACTCCCCGTCGATGTCGGCGATCGCGTCGAGAAGGGCGGACTCCTGTTCTCCCTCGATGACCGCGATCTGCGGATTGAGGTGGAATCCCGCGAGAAGCAGATCGAGAGCACCCGGCTCCAACTCGACAAGGCCCGTATCTCGATGGAGCAGGCCAAGCGGGATTTCGAACGGGATAATCAACTCTTCGATCTCAAGTTGCTGGCGGAACAGGCTTTTGAAGGCAGCCGCCAAAAATATGACTCCGCGGTGAAGGATCACGAGCTGGCGAAGAATTCCATCGAACGCTCGCAACAGGAACTGCTGCTCGCACAGGAGCGCCTGCTGAAAACCCGCATCGTCGCCCCTTTTTCCTGCACCGTCCTCACCCGGCCCGTCTCCATTGGCCAGGCGGTGTCCGGTTCCGGAGGATTCAATAGCGGCACGGAGGTCCTCACCATCGCCGACCTCAGTTCCATGGTCATCAACGCCCATGTCAACCAGGCCGATGTCACCCGCCTCCAGCAGGGCATGAACGTCAACATCAGCGTCGATGCCATTCCCGGCCTCACCGTCAACGGACAGGTCGAACGCATCGCCCCCCAAGCCACCGTCAAGAACAACATCAAGGGCTACGCCACCCGGATTGTACTGAAGGACCTCGAGACCCGTATCCAGCCAGGCATGACCGCCAGCATCACCATCCCGGTGGCCGCCGCGGACGACGTCCTCACCCTGCCCCTTGCCGCCGTCTTCAGCGAGCTCGGCGAGCGGTACGTTTACCTGAAGACCGGCGAAACCTTCGAACGCCGTCCGGTCGTCATCGGCATCTCCGACTTCTTCAACGCCGAAATCCGGTCCGGCCTCGCCGAAGGCGATGTCGTCTCCCTCGAGACCCCCGCCGGGGCGGCGGCCAGTGGTCCGGCACTGACCCAGAACAACTCCCGGCCGGGATCGCCCCCGATTCGCGGCGGACCGGGCATCGGTTCACCCGCGCGGTCGACCGCTTCCACCAATGCTTCGTCCTCCGCGGCGCCCCGTTCGACCGCATCGACCTCGCCTGCGCCCTCCGCGACGGCTCCGCCAGCCGCCGCCACCACCACGGCCGCGCCGCGCGCGGGTGCGGCCCGTCCCGGAACCTGAGGCCACGCCACTGGCAGCAACGGTCTTCCACTCCTTTCCTCGTCGTCACTCCCGGCCACCCCGCCCTCGGCTCCCAACGCTCATCGACCTCCGCACGCATGGCGCTCCTGGAACTCCGCGACATTCGCAAGGTGTATCAACTCGGCGGCGAGGAGATCCGGGCTCTCGACGGCGTCAGTCTCGACATCGACGGGGGTGAGTTCATTTCGATCATCGGGCCCTCGGGCAGCGGGAAATCCACCCTGATGCACATCCTGGGGTGCTTGGACACTCCGTCGAGCGGCACCATCCGGCTGGATGGGATGGAGATTCAGAATGCCTCGGCCCGTCAGCTTGCGCAGATCCGCAATCGCAAGATCGGGTTCGTCTTTCAGTTCTTCAATCTGCTGCCGAAGTTGAATGTGCTGCAGAATGTCGAGCTGCCGATGATTTATGCCGGCATGACGGCACGGGAACGCCATGAGCGCGCCATGCACGCGCTCAAGATCGTCAACCTCGAGAACCGCTCGAAACACCGGCCTCTCCAGCTTTCCGGCGGCCAGCAGCAGCGCGTCGCCATCGCCCGTGCCTTGGTAAATGATCCGCGGCTCATCTTCGCGGACGAACCCACCGGGAATCTCGATTCTCACACCGGCGAGATGATCCTGGAGACGTTTCGCCAACTGCATCGCGAAGGGCGCACGATCATCATCGTGACCCACGATCCCGAGATCGCCGCCGTCACTCCCAGGCGCATCGAAATCCGCGACGGCAAAATCGCCGAAAAGCTCGATCCGACTCTCGCCGGCATCAAGGAACATACCGCCTAGGCCTAAGGCGCTTGCCTTTCCCCGGCTGTGGACTGGCGCAAAGCAGTCGTGGAGAACATCTCCGGCAGTCCCCTGCCGCTTTCCCGACACCGCGATTCCCGGCCGGAGGGTTCCACCCACTCGACAACCCGGAGAGGTGCCTCTCCCGCCGCTCCGGAATGAGGAAGGCCTGGCCGTCGCTCCCTTTATTTCGTCATCTTCAAGAACTTCACGCACACCGGCCGTCCGACCTCGATCGATTGTCCATTCGGCGTTAAGGCACCCGTCTTCGCATCGATCTCGAAGACCACGACCGAGTCTGAATCCTGGTTCGCGGCCAATAGGAACCGGCCTCCCGGGTGGATGCCAAAATTGCGCGGAACCCGACCCTGCGTCGGCTCGTTTTCCACCCGCTTCAAAACCCCGCTTCGCGCATCGAATTGGTACACCGCGATGCTGTCGTGACCGCGGTTGGAGCCATACACGAACTTTCCGGACGGATGGACCTGCACTTCGGCCGTTGAATTCCCCCCGACAAATCCAGCCGGCAAGGTCGAAATCGAATGCGTCTCCTTCAACACCCCGGCCTTGGGGTCGTAGCTGTAAGCGGACAACATCGACAGCATTTCGTGGATGGCGAACGCGTGACGTCCATCGGGATGAAACGCGAAATGGCGCGGACCCGATCCGGGCGGCACGGCGGTATAGGCCGGACTATTGGCCTCCAGGACACCAGACCACGCCCCGAACCGGTAGACCATCAACCGATCCAGACCGAGATCGGCCACCACGGCAAAGCGGTTGTCCCGATCCAAATTGATCGAGTGCGCGTGCGGCTCCTTCTGGCGGTCCGGATTCACGCTCGAGCCGGAATGCTGGATGAAGGAACCGGCGTCATCCAAGGATCCATCGTCTTTGATGGGCAGCACGGCGACGCTGCCCCCGCCGTAGTTGGCCACCAGGACCCAGCGTCCGGTGGCGTCCACCACGAGGTGGCAAGGCCCCCCGCCCTTCGATGACTTCTGATTGATCTGCGACAATCGGCCCGAGAGTGAATCCACGGCATACGCCGTCACGGCGCCACCGGCCACGCCGTTCACCCGGTCGAGTTCCCCCACGGCATACAGGAATTTCCCGGTCGGATGCAGGGCCAGGAACGAAGGATTGGCCGTCTCCGCCACCAACCGCGGCACCCCTAATTCGCCCGTCTTGGTATCAAAGGAACTCGCGTAGATACCCTTGCTCTTGCCCCCGGTGTAGGTGCCGAAATACACCCAGGTGTCCGCCGCCGAAACCACCACAGGGCTCAGAGCCAAACCCACCGCCGCGGTCACCGGATGCCAGATCGAACGCTTCTTCTTGGCCATGGCCCATCCAACCGCGACCACCGCCCGCGGACAAGCCGGTTGTCACTCATCGCTTCTGGCCGATCGCTGATGGGTCCCGCGCCCACACGGCCCAAGTGGCGCCGGCCACCCCCATCAGCATCATCGCGGCCCCAATCGGCACCAGGAACACACCGACACCGGGCTCCCCGGCTTTGAGCCAGACCCCGCCCAGGAAGAATCCCAGTGGCATAAGAACCTGCCCCCCCATGATGCCCCAAGCCACGCATCCCGCCGACTTGGTCACGCTCATCCGAACCCATGGCAGTGAGACGGCCGCAACCACGGCAACCACGGAAAACAAAGACCCGTGCGTGTGCGCCAGCGTCCACATCAGTCGCCGGCTCGATTGTCCCACGTCCAGGTACCACGGGACTTTCCATCCGTGCAGGACTTCCAGACCGATCCCCGCCATCAAGTAGAACAGCAACCCCAACCACCCGGATCGTAGCAACCACAGCTTCGCCGGCACCGCATTGAGGGTCTCATCCATGGTCAGTAGGTCTCCGATTCCGCCGAGTTCACTCCGAAATCGTCACCGGCCGTTCGTCACGACGAGACAGCAGTTCCGCAACCTGGTTTGTCATGACCCGGCCGTCGCCTCCGATCAACACCTCGCGCCCGGTACGACTCGGCCTCGAGGTTCGGTCCGCCCATCGCCGCTGAACGCTCTCGACGCTCTCGCGCCAGGCATTGGTGGAGTGGAGGAAGTCGTAACGAAAATCCCCGAAGCCAGGCAATCGACGCAGGTTGTGCTCGGCAACATACCGGACCACGCCATAGGGATCCTGCAGCAGATGCGCCTGGAATGGCGCCAACCAGTCCGATCCCGAAGCGTCCTGCGCCGGCTTCCATCCCACGTGCCAGGCGGTGATGACCCGCTGCGCGGCGTGGCCCTTCAACAACCAGAGCAACGCCGCCGAAGTGCCCTGTTGTTCCTCGGTCAAGGGAACCGGCCTTTGCCCATACCAACGCGTCAAATGCTCGCTCGTCCAGGCCAGCGTCTTGTCGAGATGACACAGGTTGCACGCATTGGGAACTCCATAGCGCGCGCTCCAGCGCAACTGCGGCGACTCGATCTGATGGGAACGAATCCCCTTCAGCAACGCGTACGTCGTGTGCGGCATGTGGCAATTCAGGCAGTCGCTCCCCGACGAGCCGGCAAGGTGATGGGTGTGCTGAGTCAGGCCGTCGGTAAAACGCGAGGCCCGATGGCACTGCGTGCAGGCCGCCGGACCTGCCATGCCGGGCTTCAATTGGTCCACGGGGTCCGTCCCATGCATGGTGTGGCAACTCAGGCAGGACATCGTGCCTCGCACATAGCACGCGGAAGCCTGCAACGCCGCGAACTCGCGTCCGCCCGCCAGGATCGTCCCCTCATCCCACCAGCGCTCGCGGAAGAACTCCGGATTCAACCGATACTCCTCCTTGCGCGCCGGTGTCGGATCGGTCCGCGGATGCTGTATCAAATATCGGTTCGTCCCCAGATCCTCGCCCGGCCGAAACAACGGTCCGTTCTTCGCAAACTCCATCCCCAATTCGTCCGTCCGTAACCGATGCACCCCGTGACAGAGTCCGCAGACATGGCTCGATCGACGGTGATCCAGTCGCGCCGGATTCACTATGGTCGGGTCAGGCCTGCCATCCAGCAGACTCCCATAACGTTCCAAGGGGTTCTGGTGCCGCCGTGCATGTTCCTCACCCGGCCCGTGGCACGCCTCGCAGGCGATGCCCAATTCGCCCACCTCCGATTTCAAACGGCCCGAGACCGGATCCAATCCAGGATTCCCGCCGGTGCTGTGACAACGGATGCAATGGTGGTTCCATTGCGTCACGAACCGTTCCGTATCATGCGGTCCCCGCATGAACGCGCTCTCGCGGGGTATCCAACGTCGATCCTCCCTCAGGTAGACCAACGGCAAGGTCTGCAACAGACCCGGGTATCGCTCGCTCGACACCCAGTAAGTCTGGTAATGGTGCGATCCGGTGGTCATCACCACGGGACGCCGTACCCTCGGAATCTCGTCCCACGCCAATTTCCTCCCTCCTTGCACCACATACATCATCACGTCCGGATCCGGCATCTCCGCCCAATAGGAATCCCCCTCCCGCGACACCCGGTAGGCGATGCCGTCCGATAACACCGTCGTGCCGTCGAAAGCGCCCAGCACGTTCTCCGGTAGCGCGACCTGGGTCATGGTCCGGTGATACGACCGCCTCCAAGTCTCGTACTGGTCCGGATGACAGGCCTGGCATCGGCCCGACGCCACATAGCCATTGGTTCCGTGCCGTTCGAGTTTCGGCATCTGCGGAGCCAGGCGCGTCAGCAACTCGGCGCGGCGCGACGCCAATTCCAAGCCCCGACTCGTTACAAGCAGCAGGAACCCGGTCACAGCGACAGCCACAGCAACGAGTACCAGGCGCATCGGATCGGATCGGATCTCGAACGCGGTTCTTATCTCCCGAATCAGCAGCCCTTCGCAAGCAAACCGGGGGACCAAGCCTCCAAAGGCCCAGTCCCCCGGCCGGTTGCTGGTCGGTAGGTCGGTCCGCTATTGCTGCGACCGGTAGAATTTCGCGCCGACCGCGGTCGGGACGGCATAGGGCGACGTCGCGCCGGAGACGGCCTGGTACGGTCCGCCCACTTGGTCCGCGCTCTGCAGCGTTCCCGTGTAGGTGACCGTCACGTTGGCGCCTGTTCGGCTGATGCCCAGGGTCGGGTTGCCCGCGGGGAGGTTGGGTTCGGCCACGGTACGACGCTTGTAGGCCTTCAAGGCGCCGGTCTGCGTCCCGTTCACCAGGGCGCGCACGCCGCCGCTATTGACCGTGAACCATTCCACCCGAGCGTCACTACCGCCCTCGAAGTAGAGTAACCGGAAGAGATACACGCCCGCAGCTTCGGCCTGGAAATAGAAGCTGGTGTCGGCCTGACCACGGCCCGCATCGAACTTGCCGAGCACGACATACCTGGGGTTGGTGGCGTTACCCACGCTGACCTGGAACCCGTCGTCGCTGTTCACCACCATGGTGTACACTCCGGCCGAAGGGATCTCGACATACGCCAACGCGTCCGCGGCGATGTTATCCATGCTGCCCGTCGTACCGGGAATGCCCGGGATCAATTCGTCCTGGACCGCCTGCCCTTCGACCGTCGACGAGGCGTTGAAGTTGCCGGCGTCACCCGCGTTTTGATCGAAATTCACGTAGGGAATCTCGAAATAGCCACCGGCGCTCTGGCTGCTCGTGTCGTGGACACTGACGCCCAGTTCTCCGGCGAGCTGCTTTTCCGTGTCGGCAATGTTGTTGTTGGGCCGACTGACTTCCAGTTGGTGCGTGCGCCAGCGAATGCCGGCATCGGCGCCCGTCCCTGTTGCCGTCGCCAGCGCTGCCGGCAGCGTGACGTACTCGGGAGCCGTGAAGGCCAACGTCTCCACCACTTCCTGCGCCGTCTTGGTCGTGAACGTCACTTTCAGGGTGTGCGAGGAACTCGACGCAAATGGAGTCGACGCCGCGTAACGGACCGTGATCCGGTCGGGAGCGTCAGAACCATCCGCCGCCGTTAGGTCCTCGCGGCTCACCGTCAAACCCGTCAGCGCCGTTCCGTCCAACTCGACCTTCACACCCTTCGCTTCGTCCACGGCAAGGTAGGTCGTCTCGCTGATCGTCGCCGTCACACTCGTCGGCGTGGAGGCCACCGCGGTGTAGCCCGGCGCCACAAAAGTGCCGGTATCGGTCACATTCCGACCGTCCGTGGTGGTGAAGGCCAGTTCCACGGCATGGGTGGAGCGCGGCGCGAAAATCTTCGGCGACTGATCGTGGTTGAGAAGGACGAGTTCGTTGACATCGGCGTCGCGGGTCTTGGTGACGGCGACCAGTTGACCATCCAGTTTCGCGGTAATCGGCTGATTCTCGTTCACCGTCTTACCCAGCGCCTCGCGAATCCGGGCCGTGAACCCGATCCCGGAACCGGACAATCCGGTCATGAACGGAGGCTCACCCACCGCGACGTTGTCCACTGCCCACCACCAGTCGTTTGCGGAGTCGACCATGGCCAGTTTCAGTTGCAGTTTCTGCGCGTTGCCAGGGTTCTTCAGTTCGAGCACCACCGACTCGTTGGGAGCGTCGGGATGGAAGAATTCGCCCTCCGACGGATACGACTCCCAGCGCAGCACCTCAATGGGAGTCCCATTGTCCCACTGCGCCGTGATAATCGCCGTCTGGTTGTTCACAGGTTCGCCGTTCTCGTCCACCGGCCAGTTCGCCCCTCCGTCGTCATGCCCCTCCGGGCGCCACGAGGAATCGAATGCCAGGACCAGACTGTTTGCGGCCTTCCCCGCAACCGATATCTCGGGTGTGGAGAGAAATGAATTGAACAAGCCCTTCAAATGCGTGGCGTCGTCCCATTCGTCCGGATCGGCAATCGCGGCGCCGCCGGTCGCCAGCAAAAACTCGGCGCGGCGTTGATTGTCCACCGTAGGCCACCAGCGCGCGTCGGCGAAGCTCCACCCCGCCCATTCACGCCGGCCATCGTTGGCGGCGTACTCAGGCGTGCCGAAGCCAGGCATCTGACTGTCATCGATCACCCAACCGGCAGGCGGCGTCTTGGTCCACACGGCGGCGCCGGCAGAGGCCTCCTCCACATTCGGTCCGAAGGGCAAGGCGTCGAAACTCTCATAGAAAAGCTTCTGCCCATGGCTGGACATGGTCAGTCCAACCCCCATCGCGATCGGCGCACCCCAACGCGCTACCGCCGCGGTTTTGCTGCGATTCCAGTGTAAGGCTCGAGTCGTCATGTACGGTTTTCAGTGTTCAAGTCTCAAACGAAGATCCATCAGCCCACCGCGGGCCGATGTACCGCATCCCATACGGAACCGCCCTGGAGGCCGCAATCATCCAAGGCTCCGCGCGGATCGAATTCACCTCCTCGACACGCGGGCGTCGCCCAATCGTAGGTTGTCACGCCGCCGTGACGTCGGCCGCACCGATTCGGTCGATGGCCAGGGCCAGTGGATGCGGTGCCAGTGCCGGTCGAAAATGAGAACTCGACGGAGTCCCGGGTTCGCCGCCGGCCAACCCCACTTCCTGTCCGCGGTAAAGAGTTATCGAAACCCTTTGATTGTCGCGAATGCAGGACTTGATGGCCTCAGGATCTTTTTCGCACTGCAGCACCGTCTTCCAGGAATAGATGTGCCTTGGTTTGTGGAAATCACTGTTGGCAATGAACGGAAGCCGTTTCAGAGCGACTGGCGGAAAGAAGTTATCTCGATTCGCGATCTCCCAGGCGTCGAGCAAAGGAACGAAGATCTCCTGGTTCTCCCAAAGGTACAGGGTGTTCTTGCCCCATTCGCTCTTCATCAAATGTGGATGAGACGCGACCGCCAAAGCCCCTTGTGAATGAATTTTCGCGATTGTCTCCGGAAGATCCAGATCCGACTCCACCTCGTGGTTCAACCCAATGCCCAGCAAGTGCGCGGAGGTTTTCGGTGTGTAACCGTCCTTGTTGAATTCGATCCCGGCCAGCACCAGCATGCCGTACCGGCGCCAGGCCCGCTTGGCCTCCTGCCGTATCACCTCGAAGTACTCCGGCAATTGCGCCGGTGAAAGGGTAAGCCTGCTCAGCCTCGCCAACTTCCCTATCAGACGTCGCGGATCCGCCAAATGGTCGGTGATGCAGATACAATCGAACCCGTGCGCGCCGTAGTAGTCCACCACTTCGCCCACGGTCAGTTTGCCGTCCGAGTAATTGGTGTGGATGTGAAAGTCGCAAAGCAGGGACTCCGGCTCGTTCCCCGTCGCGCGCCGCGCCGGACTCCGTCGCGGCCGACCGCTGCTCACCCCGTTCACTCGGCCGCGCGTGGGAGCGAACTCCCGTTGCGGCGAGGGAATCGACTCAGGTTCCTGCAATGCCAATTGGGCAATCCGAATCGCAGCCCCGGGCCGGCTGTCCCGACTCAAGTTCTCGCGCCACAGCGACCACTCGACGGCTCCCTCGGCAAACACCTGCTCCATCCTCGAAGCGACGCGACTGGGGCGATCCACAACACATCCATAGCCTCCCTGGACAACCAGTTGAGCATTCCCCTCTTCCTGGCCTGGAATGGTCTGGTTAATGACCAGGGGACAACGTGCGGCAATGGCTTCCTGGACGGTCGCACCACCGGCCTTGGTGACCACCAGATGATGGGTACTCAGCAACTGGGGCATCAGATTGGTCCACCCCAGGAGCCGCACCCTTTCGCCATAGGGCGCCAGTCGCTTCCGAAGCTTCGCTTTCAGATGCGCGTCCCGCCCCGTGGTCACCGTCAGTTCGGTGTGCGGCAGTTCCAGAATCTCCTCCAACGTCCTCCCCGACTTACGGCTGCCAGCATTCAGAATATAGAGAATCCGACGTTGCTGGCCGTCGCCCGGAACAGGGAGTTCGCAGCGCTCGAGTCCTTGAAACGCCGGCGAAACCGGAAATCCCGTCACCGCAATGCATCCTCGATCCAATCCCGCATCCAAAAGCCTTTGCGCACTAGCCTCGTTCGCCACGCAGAAGAGGTCCGAAGGCGATTGGTGCCAGGCAGCATTGATCGAGATCGAGTCGGTGATGACCGTGAGAAGGCGGAACGGGCGTTCGGCGTGGTCCCGGTGAATCTCCGCGATCACGTCGCCATAGACCGGATAGGTCGAGACCACGCAATCCGGACGTATTTCCGCCAGCAATCCTTCCAGCACCGTCCGCAATCGGGTCCAGCGTCCGCCGGCCGCAAGACGCGGTGAATGGTCCAGGAGTTGATACACGGTCCGCCATACCGACGGCGCGTGCCGCACCAAATGAAAATACGCGGCACGGGCCACCTGGTTCAGCCGACCGTAGGCCGCCTGCATGAGGTCCACCGAATGGACCTCGGCCAGAGGATCCAGGGCTTCGATCGCCTCGCGAATGTTTCGGGCCGCGGCATTGTGCCCTTCTCCAAAGGACGCGGTGAGAATGAGGATCCTCTTCACGCCCTGGAACTCTGGGGCGGCTTCGTGACAGCCTCGCGGCGAGCGAGTGAAGAGCTATTCACATTACTGGGTGCAACCAGTGAACAATCGGTCGCGGACCCGCGGCCGCCGCGATCACTCGTTGTTGACCTCGCCATGCTGCCGAGCCAACAACGCGGCGCCCGCCAGGCAAGCCTCGTCTCCCAGGCTGGAGATCCAAACGGGCACGTCGTCGATCGTCGGCGTTTCATGTCCCTCCACTCCCGAACGAAAGATCGAGTCTCGCAGCGCCTCCCGAATCACTTCCGTCATTCCGCCGCCCAAAACCACGACCTCAGGCTTCAAGGTCTCAACCAGGTTTGCCAGTGCCACCCGAATCCAGCGCGCGGCAGAGTCGATGACTTCGCAGGTCAAGGCATCCCCTCCGCGGTAGGCGCGGAATAGATCCTTGGCCCGCAGTCGCCCCAGTCCGTCCAAGGCCTCTTCCAACACCGTGCGCCGCCCCAGGAGCATGGCCCGGTGGATCTGATCCAACACCGCATGTCGGCTCGCCAGGCTCTCAAAACAACCGTGCCCTCCGCACCGACACCGCGGCCCCTTCGGGTCCAGCATCAGGTGGCCGATTGCCTCAGTCACTTCCGCGAAGCCTTCGCAGAGGTTCCCGTCCACCAGCCATCCGCCTCCAATTCTGGCACCAATGAAGAGTCCCAGGAGCCTCCGTGGTCGCGATTTGAGTTCGAGCGTGTAGACGCCCAGCGTCGCCAGCTGATGGTCGTTCTCGATCAACACAGGAAGCCCGATCGCCTCCTGCAGACGATCCACCAAGGGAACGTCCGCCCAGCCGAGCACGTCCGATTGAACCACCCAACCCGCCTTTCGATCGACTTTGCCAGGCACACCCACCACCACCGCGCGCACGTCGTGAACACGAGCGTCGGCCTCGTCGATGACATCGCGGATACAGCGCGCGATCCGCTCGATGACCGCCGCCGGTCCTCGGTCGGACTTGGTACTCCGCTTTACCGTGTCCACCCGTCGGATGGTCTCATCGTAGATGCCCGCCAGCATCTTCGCCCCGCCCAGGTCCACACCGACGAGATATCGCGGCGGCCTTGTTTGGTTGGTCATGAAACCTCCCTGCAGGGTTCCTGAGATTGAGCCCAGCTTTCAGTCTCCACCGTCAACGCCTCGGTCATCCGGCGTCCCTCGAGAAATCCAAGGACCAAACCGAACACCATCCCCAGCGGTAACCCATTCACGAACAACGCCAGCCTCGCCGGATGTTCCAGCCAGGCGCGGATTTCCGACCGCGCATCACTCGCCATTTCCGAACCCTATCGCGGACCGTGAGACGAAGGGCGTCACATTACGGCGACGAATCGGTGTCCTTACGACGCCAGCCGATTCGCGCCTTGGAGTGTCCGCACCGGTCCTTCTAGGCTCCTCCCGAGTCGTCATGCCTCGCCGTGCTTCCCTTCCTATGAGCACCTCCCGTGTCGCCGTCTTTCGCGAACCAGGCCGTCCCTTCGATCTCGAAACCGTGGCCCTCCCACCCCTGAAGACGGGGGAGATCCTCGTTCGCAATGAATACACCACCCTCTGCAGAAGCGATCTCCACACCTTCCTCGGCAAGCGCACGGAAAAGTCCCCCACCATCCTCGGACACGAAATCGTCGGCCGCATCGCCGCCATCGGCCCCGGCGCCCCCAGGCACGACCTGCGCGGCGCGGAACTCAGCATCGGGCATCGCATTACCTGGGCCATCTACGCGTCGAATCCCGACTCCCCCCTCTCCCGCCTCGGCATCCCGCAAAAGGGTGAGGGCCTCTTCAAATACGGACACGAACGCGTTACACCGGATTGCCACCTCCACGGCGGCCTCAGTGAGTATTGCCTGCTCCGGCGTCATACGCCGATCGTTCGCGTCGATGTGCCGGTACCCTTGCCCGTGCTCTCCCTGGTCAACTGCGCGGTCGCCACCGTGGCCGGCGCCCTGCGCCTCGCCGGAGGCCTCTCCAACCGACGAGTGCTGGTCGCGGGTGCCGGGATGCTCGGCCTCGCCGCCTGCGCCATGGCCCGCGTCGCGGGTGCTCAACAAGTCATCGCCGTGGACATCGATCCCGACCGATTGCGGACGGCGCTGCGTTTCGGTGCGGACGCGACGTGGCTGGCGGAACCCGGGGCTCCGGCCCTTCGATCCTTCCTGGAGCAGGACAACCCGAACGAACCGCTGACCGTCGCCCTCGATTTCAGCGGAGCTCCGGAGACCATCGAGATCGTCCTGGGAGCACTGGGCATCGGAGGAACGTTGGTGCTCGTGGGGTCCACCTTCCCGCAGCGCGCCCTGCAGATCGATGCCGAACGACTGGTCCGCCATCTCCTGACCGTCCGCGGATTGCACAACTACAACGAACGAGATCTCATCACCGCCGTTGATTTCATCGAGCGCCACCACCGCCAGTTCCCGTTCGAGACATTAGTCTGCGATCCATTCGCGCTCGACCAGGTCAACGAGGCCTTTGCCTACGCCGTTACCTCCGGCGTCCATCGCGTCGGAATACGCTGCGAATCGCCGACGACCCCATAAGACAAACAGGGCCGGGGTTGCCCCCGGCCCTGTTCTGCAAAGGAAACGATTCCGAATCGGCGGCCGATTATTGGGCGGCGCGATAGAACTTCGCGGAACCCGTGGTCGTCACGGTGAACGGCGAGGTCGCCCCACTGACGGCCGTGTAGGGTCCCGTCGCGGCATCGGCGCTCTGGAGCGTGCCGGTGTAGGTAATCACCGTGTTGGCGCCCGAGCGAGCGATGGCCACGGTCGGGTTGTTGGCCGGCAGGCTGGGTTCGGCCACCGTCCGGCGCTTGAACGACTTCAGGGCACCCGTCTGGGCGCCGTTCACCAGGGCGCGAATGCCGTTGTTGTTCACGGTGAACCACTCGAC
>JAEUHG010000082.1 GCA_016795425.1 Verrucomicrobiales bacterium | reverse complement strand
ATGCGGACTACCTTGATGCCTGCCGCATCAAACGGAACACCGTCGAATATGACTACGCCGGCGGTGCGACCAAAAAGGACGCCGATGAGTTGATCGAATTCACCCGGGAACTTCGGGAGGACGTCCGGGCTTGGTTGCAGGAAAACCACATCGAACTGCTGTTACCGGACGACCATACCTGAGCGGCCATCACCACGATGGTGCTATTGCTCGGGCTGACTTCGCGGGCGGTCATGAATTGCCGGGCCGCGTCAGCTGGTTTCATCGAGGTACTGGCTGAAATCGACAACGAAGACGCTTTTGCTAACCCCCGCCTTCGCCACAGAAGACGACTTGGAGCTGTTGCCTCATGGGTCCTTGGGAATTGCGAACTGGAATTGAGCGATGGTTCGGCCGGCTTCAGCGGTGGTAGCTGCCTGGGATCGGATGACGCACGCTGGGAGGGACCTTCAGACGCACCAGAATTGGCCGGAGACTTGGCAGCGTCTGCGGCTTTTCTTAGGCCCCCGTTGGGTTCTTGGGAGAGGCTCGGTTGAGAGCGTTTTGTGAGGCCTCGGAGATGGGTTGGGGACAGGAGCCAATGACGCAGCAGCCGGAGACCGTGCTCCCGCAGCAGCGGAGCAGCTCGGCGAGCGTTGGAAAGGAAGAACGCCTGCTGCAGAGTGCAGCAATCTCGCCTCATCTGAGGCAGCAATGGGGACGCGGGAGGCGTCGGACGCCGTACAAACCGATCGGCGCGCTTGGGGACTTTCTCGACGACGTCGGTGGGTATGGCGTTGCGCAGCATGGATGGCAGCGCGATAAACCAGAGGAAGGTTGCGGAACGGGACCAATGGTCGTCTACCCGTCGGGCAATCGGCACGCCTGGTGGAATGCCTCTTCGTCGGCCCGTTGTGAGGCCGATTGATGGGTTGGGCATTTGACCGTGGCATAGCCTATTTGGCGCAGCATCACGCGCAGCGCCGCGTCGCAAAGCAGCCTTACTTTGGTAAGGGGTAGGGCGTGCCTAGGTAAATAATTCCACTGTCCGGGATCGCGTTGAAACCTGTCGCCGGGATGGGTGATCACTATGCGTACTCTTCCAGGTGGCGAGGAAGTCGTTGATTCTGTCGAATCCATGTACTGAGCAAGCGCGGGACAACTTTCGGCAAGACTCCAGCAGCGAAGCCGCATGCGATCCGGTCATGATGAGCACATGAGAAATGCCGATTTTTTCGGGATCCAGCCCCGAGGGTTCACCCTGATTGAATTGCTTGTCGTCGTGGCGATCATCGCCATCCTCGCGAGCATGGTGTTGCCCGCGTTGGCGGGCGCGAAGCAACGGGCCCAGCGCATTAACTGCGTCTCCAACCTCCGCCAGGTGCACCTCGCGCTCTCGATGTACGCGGATGACCACGAGGATCGCCTTCCCCCGAAGTACGAGGTCAAGAAGTCCAAGCTGAGTGGCGAGGACGTGTCCAAGGGCAAGCAGTTGCAGACCCTGACGAATGGAGTGCAGACGGCTTTGGCAGGTTACCTGGGAGCCGGCCTCCGAGCCTCGGCGGATGCGCCCATCCTCCAACGCGTGCTGCGCTGCCCTTCGGATCACGGGGACTTCGCGGATCGGAAGCCCGTCTTCGACCGTCGCGGGAGCAGTTATCAGATGGAAGGGAGCGAACTGAACCGCGAAGAGAAGGACCTGGAAAAGAACCGGTTCAGCTTCGCCGCCACGCGCCATCTCGCTCACGACTTGTTCAAACCTTGGGATTCCGACGAGCCGCTGAATGTGTTGGAGAAGATTGCCAAGGGCGAACTCGGTCCGGTCCGGTGGCACGCGAAAGTCTTCAATCAAGTGATGGGCGACGGACGGGTGGTGACCCTGCGCTCGAAGGCCGAGGACAAGACGGTGAAGGGGGAAAACCCGAACGACTGACGGAAACGTGCCACGTCCATCGGACCTTCATCGTCATGAAAAACCCTGAGACCCCGATCAAACCGCGTCACCGACTTCTGACCTGGGCACGCCGATGGCATGCCTGGGGAGGTTTGATTGCAGCCCTGTTTCTCCTCGTTGTCGGTTCGACCGGCATCCTTCTCAATTACAAGAAGCCCGTACTGAGCGCCCTGGGATTGGAGCCCGCGCAGCAGGCCCCCCTGCGAATCCAATCGAAGGCAGCGAGCGGTGCGGAAGTCCCGGAGGTCGACTTCAGCACGGTGAATGGTCTCGGAGCGGCTGGATTCCCGGCGGCCGAGGCGCTCGCCTTGGCCCGGCAGCACTTGGGCGAGGTTCCCCTGGATCGAATCGAGCTCAAGCGGGAAGCCGGCGATCTGGTGTGGAAGATCAAGGGCATCGACGACCGCGAGGTCCTCGTCGATGCGAAGACCGGCGCGTCGCATCTCAAGGGCCGTTACGAGAAGGTGGTCTCAGCGAAGTCCTCCGGTGCACCGAATCGCACCACGGATTGGGGCAAAATCGCTCTCGACCTGCACACGGGGAAGATCGGTGGCGAGGCGGGAAAGGCTTTCATGACGCTGGTTGCTGCCGTGCTGGTGTTCCTGTCGCTTTCCGGCGTCTACCTCTACGCCAAACCTGTGCTGATTCGGCGTGCGAACGCGCGGGCTCGGGGTGGGGCAGCCGCCAAGCTGTTTCGTGAGCCAACCGGCATCAAATCCCGAGAGGCCATCGCCGCCACTCTGAGCAAGGACGGTCGTCCTACCTGACCGTCTTCAGCTTCTCCCTTTCCCATGAACATCACACTTCCGGTTGCATGGCTCGTCAGCATGGTCGCTGCCTGGAGCGCGAGCGCAGCTGATCCTCAGTTGGTTCACTCGTTCGCCACCGAGACCAAGCTCAAGGGCGGGTTTACCCACGCAGGCGGTCTGCTTTACTCCGCTGCCGAAAAGGGCGGCGATCACGGTTTCGGCTACATCGCCGCTTTCGACCCCTCGGATGGGTCCCTGACGCCCGTCCACCACTTCCCGAAGGACACCAAGGTCAAGGGCGGCTTCACGCGCGTCGGGGAATGGCTGTACTTCATGACCGAGAAAGGCGGGCCCACGACTGGATTCAGCTTCATTGGACGGTTTGAGCCATCGATTTGGGTGGTGACGGTGGTCCGCGAGTTCGAGACCGACGTGAAAGCCAAGTCGGGATTCGCAGAGGCGAGTGGTTTGCTTTGGTTCGCGACTGAGAAAGGCGGCTCCGGCAATGGCTCGATCGAGAAGGTCGCCCTGGATACCGGCACTCTCACGAGTGTTGCTCCGTTAAGCCTGGAACTCGGAATCAAGGTCGAATCCCTCGCTGCGTCCGCCGATGGCCGAACAGTCTTCGCCGGCGCTCGGGAAGGTGGGGATCCCGCTGAACTGTCGGGTAAAGGGGCAGGCAGCCTGCTGGCGATCGACGTGGCGACCGGCCAAATCCGGAAGTTGGTGGCGTTCCAGGCTGCAAGACATGGGACCAAGCTCCGTGGGCTGACGCTCGCCGGGGAGGCGTTGTGGTTCATTCATGAAGAAGGAGGCGATCTCCAACTCAACCAAGGCAAAGGCGGTGGCACGGTGGGGAAATACCATCTGACGACGGGTGATCTGACGACCGTCCACGTGTTCGATGGCGGAGCGACGGGCTTCAAGCCGAAGGGATTTGTCAAGACCGGTGACGACTTCTACTTCGCGACCGAGGGAGGCGGCGCCGGTGGGATGGGAGTTTTCGGCGCCTTGAAGGGCGGAGCGCGTCCGGAAGTGCTGGCAGAATTGAGTGCCGCGACCAGCACGAAGCCGGACAACGTCATGAGCGTGGTCGGGAATCGTCTCTATTTCGCCACGGAACTCGGGGGCGCCCATTTCCTGGGTGGCATCGTCGCGTTCGACCTGCCAAACAAGCTCAGCGCCCCGGCCCTCTCGATCGCCAGGGCTGCGGAAGGAAAAGTGCAGATTCGGATTCAAGACACCACCGTTGCACCTTCGGTCGAGTTCTCCTCGGACCCGCGAGGCCCATGGAACCCCCTCCATGTACAGCCAACAGCCGGTGCCGATGGGTGGACGTTCGAAATCGCGCCCACCGTGCCCGCGCAGTTCCTCCGAGCGGTTTCAGCCCAGTGAACGGAATCGGATCTCGCCAGCAGGAGGGCGGGCTGTTCTCGTTTGGCCTTGTTGGGTACGATTCTGGCCGCCGCGGCACGACACCATATTCTGATCCATCTCCACGGCATCTCGAAGCCGACCGGTTGGCAACGCACGTATCCGAACCTGATGAATCACGAAGGGGCTTTGAATCTGGAGTACCTCAAGTGGAGCGACCGCTGCACCCCCGAGCATGACTTGAGAATGGCGTTCACTCGGTTGATTGCGGGACCGATGGATTACCATCTGGGAGGATTCCGGGCTGTGGCGCGGTCGGAGTTCAAGCCACGAAACGTCGCTCCAAACGTCCTCGGCACCCGCGGGCATATGCTGGCCATGTATGTCTGCTTCGACAATCCCATGCCCATGGTGGCCGACTATCCGACGGCGTATGAAGCCCAGGCCGGGTTCGATTTCTTGAAGCGCGTTCCCACGTGGTGGGATGAGACGCGAATCCCAGTCGCCCGTGTCGGAGAACTGCTCGTGACGGCGCGGCGCAAAGGCGCGAAGTGGTATCTGGGCGGCATGTCGGCGAAGGCGATGCCCAACATCCGCGTCCCGCTCACCTTCCTTCCACCCGGGCCGTTCAAGGAAACGGTCTGGAGGGACGACACCCATCCGACCGCCAACCCGAACCGCCTGAACATCGAGGAATCCACGGTGTCGGCGACAGAGGTCTTGCAGTTGGGAACCGCCGACGGAGGAGGATTCGTCGCGGAGATGGAGCCGCTGCACAAGTAACGGGATGGGGGCGGCGACGAGTCCCAGGTGCACGCAATGGCTCGCCCGCACCAGAAGGCAGAGTGGCCCTGGTGCTGACGGTCACTCTGGCCGACGACATCCGATCGGTTTTGTGAATGGCCGCCGTACCGGCGTTCGTCTCTGTCGGGCTCCTGGTTCTGGGCATTCGGGAACCAGCGGCAGTTCCCTCGGTCGCGGGAGCGCCCCGGCCGCGAGTCTGGACCGGAATCAATTGCGGGCGTTTCGGAGCCGCAGCGAGGTTTCTCGCCGGCGCCGGGTTCGCCTTCCTCCGGCAGGAGACGGGTGAACAACCCTGCCTCCTGGGCCTCGGCGACCAGTTGAGCGAAGTCGACCGACCGCTGGTGCTGGCCCTTGCCGATCCGTTCGACCAAGGCCCGCATGTCGGCGAGGTCGGTGTCCGCGGCGCCTTCAATCTCCGGGGTTTCCAGGGCGCACCCGAAGCCGGCGTGCTCAACGATTCCGCCGAAGACCTCGGACCAGTCCGAGAACCCGCTGTTGATTCGGGACGGCTTCGGTCGACCCGCCTGGTCCCACGACCGGATCAAGGACCAGAGAGCGGACAGGATTCGCGCCCGACCCCGGAGGAGCAGCGGCGCCTCCAGACGCATCTTGAAGGTCCGGTCTTCCGCCCGCTCGACGCCCAGGAAGAGTTCGGCGAACAGCGCTCGGCGACGCATGTCTGGCGAGACCGTGGCCCCGTTGCCGGTCAGGAAGACGACGGTGGATTTCCGGCCGACGAACTCCTTGGACTGCCCGAGGATTCGGCCCTTGAAGTGGCTATTGGTCAGGAACAGCTCCAGGGGCCCGCTGGAGATGTGGTTGCGGACGTTGTCGAGGATGAGGACCGGCAGCCCGCCCATGACCGCGGCCAGGAGGCGCTTGTCCATTTCCTCGTCAGCCTTGGGCCATGCGGCGGTCGGGGCGTAGCCGAGAACCGGCACCGTGCAGACCTTCGCCAGGAGGGTCTTGCCGGCGCCTTCACGGTTGGCCAGGTAGATGAACGCCGGAGGAAGCGCGAGCGGGGGCAGTAGCCCGATTCCGGACACGGTGAGCATGGCGGCGACCACCACCGCCTTGGAGCGCCCGTTGTCGTTGAATGAGAACTCCCGGAGCACGGTTTCGATGACCGTGCGGGCTTCCTCCAACGAGAGTTCCGACAGTTCGACGCCTGCGCTGGCCGTGAAGCTCAGGCTTTCGGCGTCGTAACCCTCGGGCAGGAGCACGATTTCGCCGGACTTCCGGCGCACGGGCATTCGAACGGGATTGAAGCGCTCGACCTCGCGCAGCTCGCCGAGGAACTGCGGTGCCGCGAGGATTCCCTCGGCTTCAGCACCGGACATCGTGCGCATGCACCGGATCACGTGGCCGTCTGGACTCGGCCGGACCTTGAAGAACAGGAGATGCTGTTCGCACCACGTGCGGAACGTCTCCGGATTCATTGGCAGGAACTCCAGGTCGGTCTTGGGCGTGTGAAAGACCAGGCCGCCGCGCCGGAAGATGTCCTTGTCGTGGAGGAGCGTCCCGACCTCCGAGGCGGTGTCGCTGAGGAGATAATTATAGCCTGGGAGGCGGACCTTGGGACGAGAGTCCGCGAGGAACGCCGATGGTTCGGGCCGTGGGCCATCGGGGACCGCCGGCACGTCGAGGATTTCAGCTGTTTGGAGGAGGGGTTGGAGCATGGGATGAAAGGGGTCGAAAGTTGAGGTAGAGGACGGTCTGGCGTTTGCCGGTGTCGCGGAGTCCGCCCGGGACTCGGATCAATTGGCAGCGGTTCCAGGTGGCCCGGTCGGCTCCCAGAGCTCTCGCGTAACGGAAGAACTGCCAGGTTCTCGTCTCGGGTTGGTCCGCGACGAGGAACCAGCCGTGCAGACTCTTGGAGGCTGAGTGAACGACGACGACGAGCGGGGCAAAGGTTCCGAGATGCAGAAGGCGAGCCGCTTGGGTGTCGACCGTGCCGGAGTCGAATTCGACCACGAGGAAGCGGCGGGGGCCCGTGTTGTCGAGGCAGCGGCGGGACTCTTCGCCGTCCTGGTTGATGCCCGTAGGCGCGGACATGGGTGAGGGCACGATCAAAGCGCACCATTCAAGGTGCCCACGCCAGTGGGATCGCGGCGCGGTGCGAACGTCTTCGGCCGTGAATTTCCCCACGGCGAGAAAAGGATCGCCGGGGAACAGGGCGTCGATGATCGCCTCGGGGTGGGCCTGAGGATCAGTCGGCGGGATCGACGAAGCAGCGGTGAGATCGGCCACACCGAGACCGGATGAAGCCACCGAGGCGATGAGTGCCTGATCCACTTCGGGCCAGTTTAGTCCCGTGGCCTGCGCCGCCCGCGGTCGAGGCGGCTTCTTGGTCTCGGTGCCACTCGGGACCCAATCCGACGCGAAGGCCTTTTGGACGGCCGCCACAATCTCCCGGTCCGGCACGACACGCCCACAATTTCGAACGGCGTCCCGCAGGCACTGTGCTGTGGTCTCCTGTTCCAGCCCTCCCAGCCGGCACCGGTTGGCTTGAGACAGCAGCCAGGTATGGACGCCGTTGCCTGTGGCCGGACTTGGTTGGAATTTGACGAACATCGCCGGTTGGATCAGGGGGTGCTGTCGCCGCCCGTGCAGTGCTCGTGCAGATGCGCAAGGAGGCTAGAGAGGTCGATCAGTCGCACGTCCTTGGCCTTCCCGGGAGGGGCTAAACTGACGCTTCGAACTGGGGCACGGAAGTTGTTCGCCGCACACGGCAGCACCAACTGGTTGAGCTTTGCCCGGGTGAGCCCGGTCCACGGGCACGGGCCACGAAGTGGGAGGCGGATGAACTCCGGTCGCAACGGCATCGCTCCTTGGGCATCCGTGTAGGTGTCCAGGACGTGATTGGCGTTATCCGCGGCAGATAACTTGTTCATACAATAAAGGGGGAACGTTCGAGGTGCTCCGCTCACTGGCCCTTCGCGCAGGGTCCGGCCTCGCCGGACCGGTGCTTCCGGTCGGCCCGCAGCGCGGCCGCGCGACGTTCGAAGGCCTCGGTCTTCAGGTACGCCTCGACCTCGGACAGCCGGAATCGACGCCGGCCGCCCAGGGAATGGCCGGGTACCTGCCACCGCCAAAGCGTGGCGGAGCTGATGCCGAGGCGCTGCCCGACCTCGCGGAGGGTCAGGTAGGGTTCGCGGGGCGGGACGTTCTTGGCCGGGTCGATCGCGGCGAGTTGGCCGCGCAGAACGGCGAGGGCGTCGTCGCGGCGGTCAGGGGCGGCCGCCAGGGCGGCGTGCATCAGTTCTTCGAGGGCGGTGCTCATCGGGTCATCTCCTTCGGTTTCAGGTCGGACATTTTCGTTGCGTACACATAAGGGGGAACGTTCGACCCACGTGTGCGCGTCGCCAAAGCGCGGAACGATGTCCTTCAAAAGTCAGATTGCTTGGCTCTTGAGTCGCAACGCATTCGCGTTCAATCGAGTGCGTCAAACGGCAACGTTGTCCTTTGGTGTCTCCGGCGGATGTCCGGAACGTGCGAGGTTCTCGGGCTGGTAAAGCGGATTCGCGGCTCATCAACCAAGTGGGGAACGTTACGCTTCACTGTGCCGGCCCATGCCGTGGACCTGACCTCGGCACGACCGATTCGAGCCTCCGTTCGAGTGGACGCGAGACGTTCGGAAAGGGCCATTTGCCTTCGCGCGCCGCCCCGTTCCGGCGGTCGCCGGATCGTTCGAAGGACACTCCTTGGCAGGCGGGCGTCGTCGTCCTGCGGGTCCCGGGCAGCGGTGGTCAATGGCATGCCGGACTACACCAGCGCGGACCGTTACGCTTGAACCGCGTTCGCATGGTCGACCGCTGGCTTCTGGACCGTTGCGCTCGAACGTGCGCCCTTCCGAAATGGTGTTCCTGCCGGGAATCGTGTAGTGCGTCACTCCAAACACTGAAATCGGAGCGGGCTTTTCTCACGTTGGTCACGGAGACGATGTGAAGATCTCCGTGGGGATCGTGAAACGGGGGATCGTCCCTGGTGTCCGGGGTTTTCGTCGCGTTTCCGCTCACGGCAGGATGCCGGGCGATGCAGCGCATTTTCTCATCGCCGTGGACGCCGGAAGAGTACGCCGCGACGGAGGCCCACCGGCAGATCCTGCCGGATTCGGTGTGCCCGAGCTGCGCGCAACCGACGCCGCTGCACCGGCACGGCCATTACCCGCGCTGGGTCGTTTCGGTCCTGGGCGCACTTATGCGACTCTGGATTGCGCGCTTCTTGTGTCCGCTGTGCCGACGCACGATCAGCTACCTCCCGGATTTCGCCCTGACGTACCGATTGCTTGGCCCCGATTCCTTCGCCGCCTACCTCGATGGCCGGCATGAGCGTCCCGAGGTCCAGAGCTGGTGGACGCTCCTGGGCACTTATCGACGTCGTTTCGAAGCCTTCGGCGGGGAACTCATCCGCACCGTGGGCGCCGGTCTGGGATTGGCACCCCCGCTCTTGAGCCAGGGCCTCTGGCCGTGGATCAAAAGGGCGGGTGACAGTCTTGCCACCGTCACCCGCCAACTGGTCACGACCTTCAAAGTAGGACTACTCCGGCGTTACCAGTGCCACCAGCCGGCGGGTCCTTGAGGGATCACGTTCGGCGCGGTGAACCACCGACAGGTTTTTCCAGAGGAGCCTTCCCACACAACCTGTTTCTGGGACCCGGCTGGGGGAGGGCCAAAATGCCGGCGCATGAACCCCATTGCCGCCGCCGCGGACGACGATCCGCGTGAACGCCGTGCCCTGGCTCGCTTTGCCGCTGTCCAAGCAGTGCTCCAGGCGCGCCAGCGCGGACTCTCCTTGTCCAGAGCCCTCCGCGAAGCGGCCCTGCAACCCTGGGACGGCCGGTACTTCTCCGCCGAGACCCTCGAAAACTGGCTCTACCGCTTCGAGCACGGTCATTTCGCCGCCCTCCACGACCAACCCCGTTCCGATCATGGCCAGAAGCGAGCCCTCGATCCCGCCGTCACCGAGGCCCTCCTGACGCTACGTCGGGCCCATCCCGAGATGACCCTCCAAGCCCTGACTCAGGAACTCCTCCGCCAAGGCGTCCTCCAGCCCGGTACTTTCAGCAACAGCACCCTCCACCGACGCCTCGCCGAAGCCGGCCTCGATCGGCGCAGCCTGCTTGCCGGCGCCGCCTTGATCGGTGGGCCCACCAAGGCCTTCGAGTTCCCGCTGCCCAATCTGCTCTGGATGGCCGACTGCATGCACGGACCGGTGCTCAAAGTCCCCGACGCCCCGGCCTTGCGCACCTATCTCTTCGCCCTCCTCGACGATCACTCCCGGCTCTGTGTCCACGGCCAGTTCTACAAGGCCGAGCGCCTTGAGTGCTTCCTCGACGCCCTCAAACGCGCCGTCGCCGCCCGCGGAGTTCCAGCCAAGCTTTACACCGACAACGGCGCCGCCTTCCGCAGCCAGCATCTCCAGGTCGTCTGCGCCAATCTCCGCATCAAGTTACTCCACGCAAAACCCTATGCCGGCTGGTCGAAGGGGAAGGTTTCATACTGCACCTCGTTGGGACGATGAGAGACAAGAGGGGTTGTGGTGGCGTTTTCCGCGTCGGCGAAGGATCAGTTCGACAATCTCGATGGTTGGCGGAGGGTAGAGATACTCTTCCTTCTCGCTGTATTGAAGCCCGGTCAGCACGCCGACATGGCGCCAGTATTTTACCCGGCTCGGAATACACAGGATACTTGGGGCGACCTCGTTTGCAGTCAACAGGCCCTTCTCGCGGAGGCGTGTAAAGCGGCTCTTCAGCCGATAAGTCCGGCGGAGATTGTTGATGATGCGCAGGGTGAACGGACGTCCGGTGCCGGTTACCCAGCCGCGTTCGTTGAGCAGGTGTGCGATCACACCTTCCGTGTGCTCATCAAGCATGTGGTCGATCTCGGCAACGACCTCCGCCTTGGTCTTTCGCAGTTCACTCGCGCTCTTGGGTAACGGCAGTCGCAGTTCCCGAGTCGCTCCACCTTTGAAGCGCACTTGCACCGCGACGTCCTGGTCACGTTGCAGGGTGACGTCCTCGACGAGCAGGCGTGCCATCCGCTTGCGGTCGCGGTCCGTCGTTTTGGGATCCTGCCAAAGCCGAGGAAAGTCCGAGGCCAGGGCGAGAACCCGGGCCCGCTGTTCTTCGCTCACCAGCGCTTCGTCGGCACGCCGGTGCTTCTCGGCTTCCTCCCGAGCCTCGGCCAGGGTTCTCAGCTTCTGGTTCCATTGCGTTTCGAGCGTGTCGGCCACGAGACGGTTATTCGGATCCACCCGCAGGTAGCGGACTCTCGCCTGATTGGCTTCGTACTCGGCGCGCTGGACTTGTTGTTGGCGGAGTCTGCTCGCCTCTTCCAAGCGGGTCTGGATCTCGGCTTGAACCTGAAGAACAACCTCCAGGGCCAGGGGAGTGACACTCTCCACCAAGAGTTTTCCGATGGCTTCGTCGATCGACGCGCCCGGGATCTGCTGGCACAGGGGCTCGTGGTTTTCGATGTGGGCCTTCTGGCACACGTAATCGGGGGCCATCCGGCCTTGGTACTGATGGTAGCGCACCGTCATCGCACGCCCGCACTTGCCGCAGAGCACCAACCCCTGCACCAGCGCAGGCCCTTCGCGCGGCGGTCCTGCCGGACGGAGGCCGCCGCTGGTCAACGACAACTATTTCTCCCCACCGACGGCGATTAGAAATCCCCAGTGCACATGGTTTGGGAAGTAGGTGTTGAAGAGTGGTTGCGCCCCCTCCGGTGGAGCGAAGGTCTGGCCGCGTAGCGGACAGACCGAAGCGGAACCGGAGGGGGCGCATGGGCGCGTCTTTCAGCCCGTGCCCTTCGTCTGACCCGCCTTGGCCTTAGCCTCCTTCGCCCGCAGGCTCTCACCGTCGAACTCCAGGATCGTCGCGTGGTGCACCACCCGGTCCACCGCAGCCATCGTTGTCATCGGATCCTTGAAGATCTGATCCCATTTCGAGAACGGAAGATTGCTCGTGATCATCACGCTGCGGCGTTCGTATCGCTCCGCCAGGAACGTGAAGAGCACCTCCATTTCCTCACGCTCCTGTTGCACGTACCCGATGTCATCCATCGCCACGATGGCGTATCGGTCCAGTTTCTTGAGCAAGGCCTCCAAGCGCAGTTCCCGCTTTGCCGTCAATAACTGCTGCACCAACTTGAACGTCGGCGTAAACAGCACCGTGTACCCATGCCGGATCACCATCTCGCGCGCCAGTGCCGCCAGGAAGTGGCTCTTCCCCAGGCCGGGTAAACCGAACGCCAGAAGGTTCTCGGCCCGTTCCACCCACCCGCCTTCCAGAAGCGTCGGCAGTTGTCTGCGGATTTTTGCCGGGAGCAGCTCCTCGTCGAGGTTACCTAGTCCTTTGCCGTCCGGGAGTCCGGCATCGCGCACCAACCGAGCGACACGCCGTTGGCGTCGATCCTCGGCTTCGCTCTCGCATAGATGCTGGAGGAACTTTCGGTAGCCCCAGTTTCCTGCCTCCGCCTTGGCCACCGTCTCCTCATAGATCGCCGCCACGGTCGGCAGCCGGAACGCTTTCAAGAGGCCTGGCAACGCGTCAGTTGGCATGCATCACCTCGCTTCCTTGCAGCAGTCCGTCATACGGGCTCAGATCCACGGGACCTTCCAGGGTCTTCAGGCTCACTTCCTCCCGCGGGAACAGATACGCCCGCAGACTGGCTGTGCGCCACCTCATCCCTTGGGACAGGTATTCGCTCAGCAGGCTATCGAGCGTTGAAGCTCCTCCGAGTTCCGCCGTCAATTTGAGCAGTCGCAGGTATTCGAGTTCCCCTTCGCGCGCTCCGTGATCCTCGACAAGTCGGTCCAGAGCTCGTCGGTACGTCAGGTTCGGAAAGAGCTCCTCGCGGTACCGGTACCGTGCGAATGCTCCCGGTTTTCTCAGCAGGGACTCGATCACGTGCCGGTAATCGATCCGTGGTTTGCGGCCTACGCTGCGTGGCACCTCCAGAACTCGCTCATGGCCCCGGAACAACTCCACCCGTTGCTCGAAAACCCGGGCTCGTAACCGTTCTCCAATGTAGCGCGCCGGCACCGAATACACCGCGTGCCGCACCCGCACCGTGCTGTGACAACCCACCCGACAGTCCTCCTCGCTGAACTCGCATAGACGCACCGGCGGCAGTTCCTTCATCACCGACAGTTCCTCCGCCACCTTCGAGGCCCGGGGAGCGTTGGCCGCCACCAGAACTCCTTCCACGAATCGATCGTACTCCTCCTCACTGTCGAAGTTGCGCGTTCCACGCAGCAACAGATGTTGATGCAACCGGCGCTTCAGATGGCCTTGGTGCGACTCCACGTCCCCGTTTTGGTTCGGACACCGCACGGCGATCGTCCGCGGATTCAATCCAAAGTGCCCCACCAACGACAGGAACTCCGCGTTGAACTCCCGCTTCCCGTCCCGCCGAACGTCATGCGTCACTGTCGTGCTGTTGTCGATTTGCAGTCGCTCCGGAACTTTGCCCAGCCGGAATAGCGCTTCCTGCAAGCCCTGACGCAGTGACAGGAACGACTCCGAACAGCATCGCGTCGCCCATTGCCAATTCGAGTACGGCAACACCGCTTGGCAAAGCAGATGGTCCAGCGGGCGACTTTGCACGCTCACCTCCAGTTCCCGGGCTCGCGTCCAATCAATCTGCATCACCTCGCCGGGTCGGTGGATCTGCGCGAAAATCACCTCCGGTTCAGGTCCGTGCTGGCGACGCCATTCGGCGACTCGCCTTTGAAACGTTCGCAACGCCCCGTCCGGAACACCTTCGGCGTAGAACTTCTGCAAGTACTCGAAGAGCGTCTTGGCTTCCAACTCAGGAGCATCGCGCAAGCGCTTCTCAGCTTCCGGCCATATCGCCTCCAACGGATCTGCTCGCGTTCGCCATGTACGCGGACTCCTCTGCTCCTCGGGGCAACGTTGTTCTTTCAGGTACTTCCGGGCCGTCTTGCGATCGACTCCGGCCGACAAGGCACTGTGCGACATATTATTCGTCCGAGCGAACTCCCGAAGGAGCCGCCGATACTGCTTCTCGTTGATCATCCAGGGCGCCGCTGCTTTTCCAATCGACGGGCATCCACCCGCCAACTCGCTGCGCCGGACCAACGAAAATCCCCACCGCTGCCGGTGGGGATTTCTAATTGCCGTCAGTGGGGAATAATAATTGTCGTTCTACGCGCCGCCGTGGCGTTGGTGATTTTGGCGGAGAATGTCCTGATTGGTCAGGAACTCGTCCCAACTCAAGTAACCCGGATGGGCGGCGGGCCGCACGAACCGCCATTGGTCCCGAGGCACCTCCTCGACGTGAACCCGCCCGTCGCCGTCCTTCCAACTGCGGGTGCGGCCGAAGCAGAAGGCGCCCGCATACCGGGGGTTATGGAGCGTGTTGAGCACCGACGCTTCGCTCAGCTCGCGCCAAAAGATCTCGCCGCTGCCGGCCTGTCCCCGGCGAGGGAACTTCCATCCCTCCCGGCGGTAGGCACGCATGGACGCCCAGGCCGAACCGGTGCGCCGGAAGGTGGCGAAAAGGTTCCGCAGGCTCTGCTGCACCTGCTGATCGGGATCGAGTTGGACGTGATCGTCATCATCGTAAACCAGACCGATCGGCAGTGGCATTTTCAACTCACCCCGTTGTGCTTTGTTCAGCACGCCACCGACCAGACGAGCCTTGATCACGTGAAGTTCAGCCTCGCTCATCGTGTCTTTCAGTCCGAGGAGCAGGCGGTCATTGAAGTGCCCGGGATCGTAGAGACCGTCCTCATCGAGGATGAGTGTGCGCGTGAGCCCGCAGATCTCCAGTAACCGATGCCAGTCCGCGGAGTTGCGCGCCAAGCGCGACACCTCCAATCCCATCACGATGCCAGCCTTCCCCAGGCCGACGTCCGCCACCAATCTCTGGAAGCCTTCCCGCTCCACCGTCGAAGCCCCGGACTGACCTTGATCATGGTCGATGACGACGATCCGTTCCTCGGGCCAGCCGAGCGTCACGGCCCGCCGACGCAACGCGTACTGCCGTTGCGTGCTTTCCGTGTTTTCGAACACCTGGCGTAACGTCGATTGCCGGATGTAGAGGTAGGCGGCTCGCTGGAGGTGGCTCGACGTGACTTTCGGTTCCGGGTTCATCGGCAGACAAGGTTCGGGAGGTGGACCACCGTCATTTGCGCCAGGAGCAACGAGAGCTGGAGTTGAAGATCCGTCTGGATCAGAGCTACCGCGGATGGCGCCCGGGTCCGCGGGGCCGAGGTCGCCGGCGGAGGCGGATCGGTCCACTGTTGCATCCACCGGGCCACCCCATGGCGCAGGAGCACGACGAGGCCGAGCGGAGTTGCCTCGATCCGGCGGGGTTGCTCCAAAAAATGGCGGCGCAGACTTTCGTACCGCTCGCTCCAGCATCCGGGATGGGTGCGGGGTGTTTTCATCGGTGACGGTGAAGCCCCCTTTTTACCTTCGGATGGAAGGCCTTCTCGATCGTGCGTGGATGGACTTCGAGCGCGAAGCGCCGATGCACCCGCGCGGCGAGTTCCTTCGGGGCGAGGAGGGAATCGTCGCGCCTCAGATCGGCAATGAACTCTCGCACCTCCGCCGTCAGCTTGTGCGCCCCCTTCGGCCCGCGTTTGCCGGGGAGAAGTGCTTCGAGTCCGCCGGCCTGGAACTGGCGTTGCGCCTGATAGATCGTGGGACGCGAGAGCCCGAACTCCTGGGCCGCTCGCGCGATCGAGTAGCCGTCGTGTTTCAGGGCGCGGAGGGCCTCGTACTTGAGTTGAAGCAGATCGCCGGGATCGAAGAACTCGGACGCTTGGAACATGGAATGCCGCACTCGCTCGGCGCGTGGATTGAAGGTGCCGCTGTGCTGGAGGGCGAGGCGCTTGGCGGAGGGATCGGTGGCGGGATCCATGGGTGTAAATGTATTTACACCGCAATACCAGCTTTGCAGCGGGAAGAGCAAGTCGATAGTGTTAATCCAATAGGTCATTATAGTTCTATAATAGAGGCTTTGCGATGAGGTCTCTCGCGAGGGTTGCGGCATGATTACCTTTACGTTTTCGGCGGATTTTCCTTTACGCTATTCCCCGCCATGGTGACCAGGCCCTTCAGGTCCTCCCAGCGCGCGATCGCTCGCCCGGCCGCCTGCTCGACGAACGGATCCCGCAGCCCGACGTCCGTCCAGGACGCAGGCAAATAGGCCAGTTCGCCTTCGTCGTTCACGTAGAACACCCGCCACTGGCCCCACCGTCGTTCGCAGTTCACCAACTCGAAGCGCTTCCCCCGCCAGGGGTGAAACGGATGGGTGA
>JAEUHG010000066.1 GCA_016795425.1 Verrucomicrobiales bacterium | reverse complement strand
TGTCTTTCCTTCCGACTCTCCGGGTTTCATCCCACGCCTCGACCCACGTCACCTTGCTGCGGGCTGGACAGCCCGCGATCCCTTCGCCTCCATTCCCGGACCGCGACGCGTCCCGCGGCGCAGCCCTTTGTCTTTCCTTCCGACTCACCACGTTTCATCCCACGCCTCGACCCACGTCACGTTGCTGCGGGCTGGGACAGCCCGCGGTCCCTTCGCCTCCATTTCCGGACCGCGACGCGTCCCGCGGCGCAGCCCTTTGTCTTTCCTTCCGACTCACCACGTCTCATCCCACGCCTCACCGCAGAGCGACCGCCGCGTCCTTGAATTCCGCGCGCAAGGTCACGATGCCGTGGCCGGGAACAGAGACGGTTCCACGGACCTTCTCCCGCGGCACCTCGTTCAAATCGCTCAAATACACCGACTCCGGCACCGGCGCACTCCAATGCAACTTCGCTTTCGCGGCAGTATCGGACGCTCCGTAGAGTCGAATCACCAATCCCCGTCCGTCGTCGCTCGGTTTCAGACCGGTCACCAACACCTCCGCGGGTTCAATGCGCAGACGAGGCGTGCCATCGGCTGGAGCGCCGGATGCGGGAATGGCAATCAACGGCTGGCTCGATCCGGTCGCAAATCGTGAATTTGCGGCGGCGTCGTAAGGACCATGAGGCCGGAGCAGGAATCGGAACGTCACCGGCCCTTCCTGGTAGGCCCGATAGTTCGTACCCCAGTGATTGTTCATGGCCCAGGAGTAGATCCGTCGGGTGGACCCGACCTCTTTTCGCCAGACGTCTGGATTGGACTGCGAACCCACGAGTGTGGCGGTGATGCCACCCACCTGAACCAGCGGAGCATCCAAGGCCACCCATTCGATTCCCTGGCGTCGGTTCGAGACGTCCGCCCAGCGCCCGATAGTGAACCAGTTCTTGCACGCACTTGGCATCTGATCGACATCGGGGCGGATCACGCCGACTGGCAATTCCAAACGCAACTGGCCGTCGGGCACTTGGAAGGGAAAGGCGAAGTTCACGCTTTCTTTGCCGCCTTTCTGCGCAAACTGCCAATCATTGGGCTTGGTGGACGTCGCGGCGCGCTCCTTGTCGACGCGGTTGATCAATTCGACATGGTTGAGACCCGCGACGATCCGAACCTCGCGCACCAAGCGTCGACAACCTGGTGCCGCCGATTCCGCCAACAGGCTGGTGACCAGCGGGCCAGATTCTCCCGGACGCAACGTCACCGTGTCATTGCGCTGGATCTGGCTGACTTGATCACCCGGCAGAAAGAGGTATTCGTTGATGCCTTCGCTGCCCCAGGCATCGGCGAAGTTCCCCTCCGTATCGCGCGACGTAAGTTCCAAGATGGCCCCGGACTTTGGATCGATCCGCACCCGGACGAGATCGTTCTCAAGAAGCGCGCCCTCGGTGCGATTGCGCGCGTCGACCGCTGGGTCCCCCGGCACCACACGAAAACGCTGGCCAGCCATCGGCGGCGCGTCGGCGACCAGGAAGACCAGGGAACCATCCGACAACCGCTGTGACGGCACCGGATTGCCGCGTGGGTCCAGCACCCGGTCACCGGCCAGGCTGAGAGAGGGGTCGACGCGGACCAGTTCCGTCCTGGCCCAGGACGTCGAGTTCCACACGTCCAATTCCGACACGGCACCCGAGGCGCTTGAGCGGGGCGCCACACGGTCAAGCAACTCGCGGGATCGACGATCGGCCTCGAGCGCATAGGAGCGTTTGATCTCCCATTGCTCACGGGTTGCCTGGGCCTCGGGATCGGAGACGCTGCACCAGGCACCCCACGTATGCTCCGAGTAGAGCAGCACGTGGTTCCATGCCTCGCGAACCTCCTCCGCCGGATATGACCTGGGATCGCGCAGAGCGAAGAGCGCCTCCGCCTGCGTCACACGGTCCGAGCTTTCCCGGTTCATCGCGGTCTCCAGCGCGGATGATCCGGCACCATCCTCCCAATAGGGCGTCCAATCCCCGCGCACGGTCGGCAAGTCCCGGCCGTAGCGCTTCTCGAATGCCCGAAATGCCTCGCCCGTGCCGGCGATCACGAAGCGCGGCCAGGCGTATTGCGTATTCCAATCGCGAACAAAATCGCAGATCGCTGGATCCGGTTCGGCGTTGTCTCCATGACCGCTCCACCGCATGTAGGCGATGTCGAACGGATACTTCGTCCTCTCTAGTTGTTCCTGGTACTCGTTGACGAACGCTGGCGACAGCGCGCGGTAAACATGCGACATCGCGTAGCCCTTGAAGGGAATCCAGACCAGGACCTTCTCCTTGCCGGACGGTCCGACCCACCAGAACGGCTTGTTCTCCCACTTCTGCAGGATATCGCCGATGCGATCGAAGTAATTGGGCGCAGTGGAAAAATAGCGAAGCCCGGCCTGGGCCATGGCCGTCACGGTACCCCAGGTGTACCCGGGCACATCGCTGATCATCACGGAATCGATCGGCACCCCGGTCTGCTGCGCCAGCTCCGTGGAATACCGGAACAGTCGCAGCAATTCCTCGGTTCGACATAACCCCGTCAGTTCATTCAGGTACATCCCGTTCAACACGACCTGCCCCTTCTTCACGGCTTGAAAGAAGGCCTGCCGTTCCGATTCCGGACGACGTCGCAGAAAAAGGTCGGCCGCCCACAGCACCTCGACATTCCAGACAAAACGCGCGCCTTCGGGATAACCTTCGGTTCGCTTGGCGTACTCGATCCCCTTGCGAAGGTTCTCCACCTGCTTCTCTTCGATCGCCGTTTGGATCTCGGTATAGCCGATGTCAGTGTGCGAATGAGGCAGGATGTAGACGGTCAAGGGTCGAACCGGTGTCAGCGTCACCCGGCGCGAGGCCAGCAACTTCTCACCCGCCATGAGCCGCACCGACCGCTCGATCGGCTTTGTGACAGCCGGCAGCAGCACTTCCGTTTCCGCCGCGCGATCCGTCAGCCGCAGGGTTTTCCGTGGGCCTCCTTCCACCTCGACGGTCGCCTCCACAGGCTCGCCGTAGTGTCGTGCTTTGATGCGCACCGGTTGCATCATCCTGTCACCCTCGCGACGCAACGCGCGCACCGACTGCACGGCCTCCATCACGGTGGTCGATTGAGCAGGAACGATGGTCAAAGGCACCGTGGCCTCCAGCCAAACCGCGTCGTAGAGCATCCAGCTTCCCGACGTCGCGGTCAGTTGAATGTGATTGTCGCCCGCGATGAGAAGGGACGACGGGAACGCCACCTCGACGTGCTGTGGTTTGCCTTGCTTTGGATCGCCCTGGATGGAGGCGTCGCCGGCACCGGCGGACAAGGCTCTCTCGAAGGCCTGGCCGTTGACGCGGACCTCCAATTTCGGCGGGCCGCCGGCGTGCGCGTCGAGCACGGCAATCTGAAGTCGGCACTCACCGGGCTTCGGAGCCTGCTGCAATCCGAACAAGACGGTGAACGTGTGACCGCCACCGCCCGCCCAAGCATCCGAAGGCCCAGGATGAACATACGGCCAATCCACCGAGGGCTTTGAACGCCCGATCACGAAGAAGCCGTCAGTCTGGAATTTGCCGTAACCCGATGGCGCCAGGGCGAACTCGGCATTGGCATGATCGGGCGAGCCGACCGACCAAACGGTGCGAAAATCGGCGGCGACGGCGGCCGGGTTCAATGCAAGGGCGCAGAACGAAGCGGTGACGAGACCGACGGCGAGCGACGGGTGCATGGCGATGAAAGGGCGATTGGTTTCCCTTATCCTGCCCCTCCCGACGCGCGGTGGGCCGCACCGGAATTGGCCATCGCTAGCCGTCGGTTGCCTGTCGTCTCAAGCCAAGCCGACCCGCAGATGGCCAATGATGGACGCGGTCACTTCGAGTTTGGCCGCCATCATGGCGAGCAACGCCGCTCCGCAGACCGGTTCCATTTCCATTTCACGGACCCGCGCTTCCGGCAGGCGGCGTTCGATGGCTTGCCGAATCATCTCGCGATACAAAGTGGGCGCCGTTCCGAGGCCGCCCGTCACCACCACCTCGGGCCGGTCAGACGTCGCCAATTGCGCGTGATTGGCGCCCACCATCTCGGCGAGTTCCACGGATCCCGCCTCCAAAATCTGGAGTGCCACCAAGTCGCCGTGTTCCGCCAATTTCACGACCTCCGGGGCGAACGCCGCGATTTCGTCACGCTCGATCCCTTGCTCGTGCAGGCGAGCGAGGATCGCGCTGATCTGCTTCACTTTCAGCCAGCCAAAGACCCGGTCCATCAGCGGCGAAGCCGGAATCCGTGCATCCGCCATTCGCACCGCCGCCACCATCGCACGCCGTCCGATGTCGTACCCGCTTCCCTCGTCCGCCACCAAATATCCCCAACCACCCGTCTGCCATGTCTGACCGTCGCTGGTCCGCCCGTAACAGGAGGATCCCGTGCCAACGATGAGCGCGATACCGGGTCGCCCAGCCAACCCTCCCGCCAAGGCGATGCGTATGTCGTGGTCGACCTCGACGACAGCGGCTGACAGACCCGCGGCACCGATCAAGTCGCGATAGACGGATCGGGTCTCTTCCCCGGTGGCGCCAGCCATTCCGAGGAAGGCGGATCGAACCGCGGACGGGGGGTGGTGGCTGGGGCGCAGAGCGCCCGCGATCGCTTCCGCCAGGTGCGCAGCCACTTCGTTCGGCTTGGCGTGGTGAATATTGCCAATGCCAGATTCACCTCGTCCGAGGACCTGGCCATGAACATCCACCACCACGGCCCGCGTCCGAGTGCCTCCGCCGTCGATGCCCAGGAACAGTTCCATGGAAGATTCTTATGGCGAGCCTTCGCCCTGGGTCGAAGGGAATGTGGGCAACAGTATCCAGCACGCGCAACTCTGCCTCGCGTTCCCGGATCGCGACTGGGGCTCACGGCGCAGCCCTGGATTCATTCCTGGTTTCCGGCACCCCGCCCCGTCCCCGGCGGGCGATCGGGGTAGGGACGCCGGTTGCCCGGCGCCCCCCCCACAGATCCCGGCGAGCGGTATTCCCGCACCGGGCTCTTCACGATGATTCGCTCACGCACGGCTTGGCACGTAGGACGACCCGAACAGATTCACTGCCTC
>JAEUHG010000056.1 GCA_016795425.1 Verrucomicrobiales bacterium | reverse complement strand
TGGACGAGTCGTTCACGCAGGGCCGCGTCGTTGATGACTTCCTCCAGAGCTCGCGCCATATCAGCGGGATTCGCCGATTCGAAGAAGTGAACCTGGCCGTGCCCGAAATAGAACTCGTCGATGCGCGTTCGTGAGGCGACCACGGGTAGGCCTGCGGCCATGAATTCCATGATCTTGGTGCTGTACGCCTCGTTGCCGAACCCTTCGGCGAGTTTTGGAACAATGCCGATGTCTGCTTCGGAAAGAATGCTGGGTATTTGGCGCAGGGGTACGGGAGGTTCGAGAAGTACTTTCGATTCCACGCCCAGTTCCCTGACGAGATTGGTCAGTGATTCGCGCTCTGGACCGTCGCCGATGATACGAAGGCGCAAATTGGGAAGGCGCTCGGCAAGGAGGGCAATGGCACGGATGGCGATATGCAATCCCTGGTGATAATACCATCCGCCGGGGAAGATCGCGACCAGTCGCTGAGCATCATCAGGACCAGGCGCGGTTGATATGTCCTGCGGATCGGTGGGGGTTGGAAGGTCGGACGGAAAAACGCGACATCGATGCGCCTCGTAGGGCTTGGTATCGACGTGGTTGACCATGGCCGAGCAGCGCTCGGGTGGCATGGAGCGGCGCGCGACTTTCTCCCGCCAGAGATCGTTGGAGACAATGACGTGGTCCGCGAATCGGCAGGAGAGGCGTTCGCACCAGAGCAGTGCCTTGAATCCGAGGGACGCCGAGGAGGTCTTGAACTTACTCTGATAGAACTCGGGAAGGAGGTCGTGCAGATCGAGGATCAACTTCGCGCCGCGCAGACGCGGATACCATGCGGCAAAGATGATGAAGTCCGGAACGTTATGCACATGGATCAAATCGAACCTTCGCGTGCGATGCAGACGTATCAGGAGTCGAGATGACCGCCAGCAGAAGTTCAGTACGCGAAGAAGAAAATCGCTGGCCCGCTTTTCATCCCGTCGTCGGGTTTGCACATAGTGGACCCGAACACCCGGCAGATGGTAGTCGACCGGGGACGACTGGGTCTCTGGCGGGCGCGATAGTTCTTGGTTCGGAGGAGGGGCGGCTGATGGGGCCGATGCGGGTTTGAGGGAAAGCACTTCAACGACATCGCCCCGTTCGGCGAGAGCGAGGGCGTAGCGGTTGACCCGGTTATCCTGGTCGAAGAAGCTATAGGAGAGCATGCAGGCGTGACGAGGGCGCCGCGGTCCTTCGCCACCGTAAACTTCACGCACGTAGCGGGCGACATCACGTGGCAGGGCGTGCCAGTAGCTTCCGGAATACCGTTCGCCAATGTAAGCGAGGAGTTGTTGGTAGAATTCCGGCGGGTAGGTAGCTCGATTGCCACGGCTGCCCGGAAATGCCACATAGTCGGGATGAAGATTGAGGAGTACCATGCCGCCGCGTTCGGCGATCCAATCCACCTTCCTCTTCCAGATCTCAATGTCGCGATGTTCGAGATAGACGAATAGAGTGGAGTCCTGGGGTAGGGTATAGGGCAACTCCACATAGCCGCGGCGGGCTTTGGTCGTGTCGGTCCGGGCTGGATGGTCGGCCGGGGCAGGAACCCAGAAGGGAAAGATGGTCGATGCGCCGTCCGGTTGGGGCTCGAAGGGATCCGTGTCGAAGGTGGATGCGTCGTATTCGATCTCCAAGTCGTGGAGCCAGTCGAGTCGATGCAGCATGAAGGCCGATCGAAATCCGGTGGCGCCCCAGCCGCGGAGGTATTGGTTGATTTGTTGGGCGTTGCGCCGAAAACCACCTCGGGACCGATAGAGCTGACCATCATGGCGGAGATCATGGACGCCGATTTCGAATCCGCGGTCCTGCAGTCGCTGGCGGAGCGACGGCGGGGTTTGGTAATTGCCGATGGGGACGAAATTGAAGGAGGAGCGAAATCCGGCCTTTTCCTCGAGTTGCGCGAGGGCATCCGACTGGTCGATGCCGGCGAGGGACTCCACATCATGGGTCAGTACCACGGCGAAGCGTTTGCCGTTGGGCCATCCGGGCCAGCCCACGGGCGTTCGGCCGCTGACGCTGTCTATCGGCCACTGGCAGCGTGGAGTCTGCCGAAATATCCGGGTGACCATGCGCCGCCGCAGTTCGACCCTAAGCGGCAAGGGGAGGAATGGGCGCAGGCAGAAGTAGAGAGACCCCAGGAGCATGAGCGGTGATCCTATCGGCTGAAGAGGAAGGACGCGGGTAAGGAGGGGCAGGTCAATCGACGGATCGATGCGAGGCGGAAGGGTCGCGGGCAGACTTCGTCCCGGTCACTTCGCAGGATGCGATTGACCTTGGTGAACTGCGGTGCCTCGTCATGACCCCCTCCACGATCCAACCGGAAGCCAAAGGCTTAGCTCGAAAAAATGGAAACCCAGGCCCGGTTGAACTGCTTCCGCCTCCGGCATAACGATTGCCCGATCTGCAAGCTGCGCGGGTTGGGCGGCCGGCCGCGGCAATCCGCCTTCAATTCCTAAAGGTCGGTATCGAATTTTTTCGGCATGTACCGTTCATGCTTGTTGAGGACAGCGGCCACATTCGCCCTGGATTCCGAAAGGAGCTCGATGGCTTTGCGCGCGAGATCGGTCTGCGTCTTCTCGGATTCGAGAACGAGAAAATTAAGATCCAGAAGACCGGCGACTTTGGAGGTAGCGCTGGTCTGGGTGACGGGTGGCAGGTCAAAGATGATATAGTCGTAATCACTCGCCTTCATCTTGGGCACCAACCCGGCGAGCGTCTTGGGAATGACTCCGACTCGGCCCGAGTTCGGATCGGCCAAGGTGACAACATAAAGGTTGTCCTGGACCCTGGCGGCGTCGCGGGTTCCTTCGTCAAGGGCGTCACGAATACCCATGAGCAACTTCCCTCGGTGAAACGGATGGGCCGAAGGGCCGCGTTCAGGATTGACGTTGACGTACAGCACGTTGCCGTCGCCGGTTTCAGAAAGCGATGCCGCGAGCGTCGAAGCAACGGTGGTAACGCCAGCGCCTTTTCCGCAGCTAGTGACACCAACCAGCTTGGGTTTGTGATTGAGACCATGCAGCTGGAAATACATCATCAGCCGGTCACGTAGCGCCTCGGCATACTGGGAAACGGCGCTCTGGTTAGGATCGCTCTCTTCCAACGTCGGCTCGGTATCCGGAGGTTCTTTGGCGGCACCCGCCGTCTCGTCGGGAGACTTCCGACTTGACGGCGAGACATGCCCCGAGCGTTCCGGCAGTGCTTTGGTCTTGGTAGGTTCGGCCAGGGCAGGGAACGGCGATCCATTCAAAGGGAGCCGTGGAACGGAAATGTACAGCGGTAGCTTCAACGCGCGTTCGACGTGGGCGGGCCGGCGCACGCTTTGGTCCAGCATGAGTTCGAGAAGGAAGGCCAGTCCTAAGGCAAACGCGATGCCACCTCCCGCCAAGCCGCCTGCGATTTGCAGGGTCTTCTTCATGTCCTTGACCGGCGGCGTGGGCCATTCGATGACGGTGAGACCACTGATCTTGTCCTGGTCCAATGCCTCGTTGACGCGAGCCTGTTCCAGGACGTTGTAGTGATACGTGTACTGCTTCTCTTCGAGGTCCTTGCGGCGTTGGAGTTCCGTGATTTGCGCTTCATTCGCCGAAATTCGGACGGCATTGGTTTGAAGCTTGGCGAATTGATCCTGCAGAATCGCCAGTTTCGCCTCCAACGATCGCGTGATGGCAAATGCCGCTGTGGGATCGAAGGAATTCACGCCGGGGCCAACCCCGCGAGAAGGTGTCGCGGCGCCAGGATTCGATGCGCTCGCCGCCATCGCGATGCCAGGGTACTCGGCCTCGAGCTTTTCTCTCTTGGCCGAGTTCTCCTGAATCAGGTCCCGTGCGGCGCGCACGAAAGTGCTTTCCGGCCGGAATTGAAGGAGCAGGCCGCTTTCGTGACGTGCCAAGGAATCCGCCTTGGATAGCACCGCCTGGTACTCAGCCAACGCCGATGATGGAATTTTGGCGGGAGGAGTGGCTTCGGCGAGATTGGTGGTGGCTGATGCGCTCGCCGCAGCGTTGGTCATGGTCCCCAGGGCAGCCCGATGCTCCGCCAAAAGCGCTTCGGTGGCCAGAATGTCGCCGGTCAACCGGTTCATTTGATCGAACAGGGCGCGCTTGTCTTCTTCCAAGGAGACGATGCCGAGTTCCTGCTTAAGGCGGCGCAATTCACTTTCGATCTGTGCCAGGGACGCGCGCTTCATGTCCACTTGTCGAGAGGCATCCGCCAAAGCATCCGAGGCGGTGTGTACGCGGGCGTGCAGCTTCAAATAGGAAGCGACTACGTTGGAAAGTACCAGGCCGGCGACTTCCGGAACGGGATGTTTGTAGCTCAGGTACAGGGTGCTGCTCTTGCGTTGGCTGGCAGCGTCCAAGCCGCTATTTAACATCCCAACCGCGGCTGAGAATGCGTCCGGGAGCGGGACATCTCTGGCAATGTTTGTCGGGCCGACCGAAAGCACGACTTCCTTCATGAGGTCGAGACTCGTCAGCAGATCGATTTCCGAGTTGATGATGTTTTCCCCGCGTGAGTCCGGGGATCGAATGGAGAGCCCGTCAGGTGTCGTGACCTCGCGTGTTTCCCGGATGTATTTCACGAGGATCCGGGCTTCGGACACGTACTTCGGCTTTAGAACAAATAGCGCGGCGACGCCAATCAACACGCCGAGCGTCGACAGGATGAGAATCTTCCACTTGTGGCGGAACAGGACGTAATAAATGTCCTGAACCTTGAAGCCCACGGCGGCAGGCTCAGACGCGGAGGCGTTTACCACGATGGTTTCGTTGGTTCTCAACGCAGTGAGTATATCGGTCGTTACGCAGCCAAGCGATAGGCGATTCTTCCAAGAAGTTTCGCCACAGGGATGGGGAGCATCTGAAAAATTCGCGTATGCCAACCGGTCGTCGCATCCGGAGTGGGCATCACCTGACGTGTGGCCAGATCGTAACGGACATACGCAATCCGGCGTTCATGACTGCCCCAGCCCAGCTTGAACCTTCGCAGGCCATCGTTGGCCAGCGAGGTTCGGCCCAGGTCCAAAGATTTGCAGCCACGTTGCATACAGAATTGAATCGCCTCCCAAAAGACTCGGTTATTCGGTCGTAACGACTGGTAGTTCTCGTCTGAGGCGCCGAATTTGTAAAGTGCTCCGACACCCTGGAAAAGAAAGACCGCTCCGGCAATCGGGCGTTCATCCTTTAGCGCCAGAACGATGGCCCCGTGCCCCACAGCCAGGAAATGGCGCTGGATGGCCAAGAAGAAGGGCCAAGGCTGCGGCGGTTGCCCGTGCCGTTGCCGGGTCAGGCAATGCAGTTCAAAATAGGCGCGCATCGCAGGAATATCGTTATCGATGCGGATTTGGATGCCCTGGCGATCCGCTTTTCGAATCGATCGCACGGTGGCGCTCGCCATCCTCCCCAGCACTGCCGTTTCCCCACCCGTGAGGTCGATCGTGTGGCCGTAGAATTCCACTGAACTCCCCGACCGCGCCGACCAATCCGCCACATCCCGAAACTCCACGGATTTCCAGCCTCTTTGCCGTCCAAGTTCCAAGCTAGCGGCCAGGAGTGGCTCCGTACCGGCCAAGGCATCGAGCGAACCCACACCGATCGGCGGCATCATCTCCCTGGCCGGTGCCGCCAGATCCACGTCGGATCCGGGGGGCGGGAAGGGCCTGAGCGGACGGCAGATATCTGCGAATGGGACGGAGACGCCTCGGCGTTTCCGCAAACCGCCGCCGGTTTCGAAGAGCGGCAGGGCGTCTCGAATGATCTCGCCGTGTTGTTGGATCAGGTAGAACGGGCGAAGTCCGTACGTCTCCGCCAGAAGACGGGTCCAGAGCGAGGTGTGAAACGGGGTGGCATCGGGGTGTTGATCGACGAACCGGTCCCAAAGGGGGGCTTCCGATCGGGGATCCAGTACGCGGATCTGCCCTTGGGTTTCAAATGACGCGACCCCGTTCATGGGAGGGTCATCGTCACGGATAGTTCATCTTGGCGACGGATCAGAGGCGGCATCGGACCGGGACGTGTCACTCGCGGCAGCAAGCGGTCTACCATGGACTCGCATTTCCGCATTGCATCGGCGGCTTCGCCTGAAAAAGCGGGAGAGGGCTCCCGCAGTCCAAGACGACCAGCGTTTGCCGACCTTCGTGTGCGAACCAGCGCGAAGTGTCCGGGACTGCGGCAGCCCGATACCGCTTTCCCAGCACGGTGTGCCGCGCTCAGAGGTTCATGGGAAAGGGCATTTTCCAGGATTTGGACGCGTATTGGAACCTTGAACAAGGGGGGATTGCCCTGTCGCAGCGCAACAGGGCCCACCTGATTTGGAAATGGATCCGGTCCGGTGGCCCTCGTTTCGCTGCGACGAGGTGTGCGGGGTCCGGCATTGGAAGGGAAGACCATCCCGATCCCGGTCCCGATGCCGACTCCGAATGTGAATGGCACACCACGATTCAGAGATTCCAGAGACGTGCCCTTTCCTTGGTTCGGTCAAGCCTTGGCAGCACTGGCGGAACTGGAAACGGATTGGCTGGCCAGCACTTCGCGCACGGACTTGGCGACAAATTCGACCTGCTCAGGCGTCAGTTCCGGGAACATCGGTAATGACAGAAACTCATCGGAACATCGCTCAGCAACGGGAAAGGATCCTGGTCCAAGCTTCAGCGAGGCGTAGGCGTCCTGGCGGTGCACCGGAATCGGATAATGGATACCGCAGTTCACGCCAAGTTTACCCAAGGCGGCGAGGGTCTCGTCGCGGCGTGCCACCCGGACCGGATAGATATGATAAACGTGGCGGGCATAGCCGGCCTCGGTGGGTAGTTTTAGGCCAGGGACGTCGGCGAGCAGCTCGTTGTAACGACGGGCATGGGCGCGGCGTTGGGTGTTCCAGCGTGCCAGATGGCGCAGTTTGACCCGCAGGGCAGCCCCTTGAATGCCGTCCATGCGCCCATTCCAGCCCACGTGGGTGTGTTGGTACTTGCGGATTTGGCCGTGGTCACGCAGCACTCGAATGCGGTCGGCGAGAGAGGCGTCGCGAGTCACGACTGCTCCGGCTTCGCCGACGGCACCCAGATTCTTGCCCGGATAAAAGCTGAAGCATCCGGCGTGTCCCAATGAACCCGCTCGTCGACCCTTGTATTCGGCGCCGTGGGCTTGGCAGGCGTCCTCAACGACATAGAGCCCGCGGGCGGCGGCGAATTCGAGAATGGGATCCATGTCCGCGGTCTGGCCGAAAAGGTGGACCGGGATGATGGCCTTGGTCCGTGGAGTTACGGCGCGCTCCAGATGACGCGGATCGAGGGTGTAGGTGGTCTCGTCGATATCGACGAAAACGGGTTTGGCGCCGGTGAAACTGATGGCCTCCGCGGTCGCCATGAAAGTACTTGGGACGGTGATGACTTCATCACCCGGCCCCACTCCGAGCGCCAGCAGGGCAAACCACAAGGCATCGGTGCCGTTACCAACCCCTATGGCCTGGGGGCATTGGCAAAAGGCGGCGAATTCCTCTTCGAACTTGGCAACAAAGGGACCCCCTGCGAAGGCGCAGGTATCCAGGACTTCCGAGATCGCCGCGTTGATTTCAGAACGAAGGGGGGCGAGTTGGGCTTTCAGGTCAAGGAATGGAACGTTCATTTTGAGGACTTCCGGAGTGGTTGAGGCGAGCGGAGAAATGGGTCGTCGTGGATCTGCGGGGGCATCAGCAGCCGCCTGTTCCTTTTGGAACCGCACCTGGCCGATGAATCGAAGATTTTCTCTCCCGCCAAGGTCACAAGGCGCAGCGAATCCTCTCGCTCAACGCCCCCCTTCGTGTCCTTCGTGGTGAACTCACGATTCATGGAGGTGGCTGCGAACCCGGCTCATTGTTGGAGCGGGATCTTGGGAGCGTCGAGGTAACGTAGGATGCGCGCTGGATTTCCTGCGACGACCGCGCGGTCCGGGACGTCCTTGGTCACCACGGCACCGGCTCCGACGATCGCGCCTTCACCGATGGTGACGCCCCCCAGGATGGTGGCATTCGAGCCGATGGAAGCACGTCGCTTCACACGCGTTGCAACGCATTTCCAGTCCGCTTCCGTCTGCGATGAACCGTCCTCGTTGGTGGCTCGGGGAAACAGGTCGTTGATGAACATGACGCCATGTCCTACGAAAACCTCGTCGTCGATCGTGACCCCGCTGCAAATGAAGGTATGGCTCGAAATCTTGCAGCGCTTGCCGATGCGAGATTCTTTCTGGATTTCGACGAAGGTGCCGATACGGCTGTCATCGCCGATCTCGCAACCGTAAAGATTGACAAAACCAAAAACGCGGGCGCCCGCGCCAAGGCGAACATCCGGCGCAATGCGGAGGAAATCCCCGGAAGGCGAACTCATGAAGGGATAAGGCGTTAGGCGGGCGCCGAGGTAGATTTCTTGGCGCGCGAACGCTTGACCGGTGCGTCCGGGATCGCCACCGCGGATTTGGCCGTCACGGCCCCGTTGCCAGGATGGTTCGGTGTCGCCTTCGCGGGCGAACCGTGGGACTTGGTGTCGGCAGGCGGAAGGTCGACGGGCGCCCCGGCGAGTTGCAGCGATTTCGAAGACGCTTCGAGGATTCGCACCAACTGCAGGGCTTGCTCACCGTCGCTAATCGGACGGTGCCCCGTCTTGATGCAGTCCAGAAAATGCTGGCACTCGATACGAAGCGGTTCCTCCTGCTTCACATAGGGAATGTAAACGTCGCCGTAATGGTAGGCGTAATGGAACTCAGCGAACGTATCGTAATGGGGTGGCGAGTCGACCCGGGCGTCGAAGATCCGGATCTTCTCCAGGCTCGCGGTGTCGTCGTAGACCACCATCCGTCGACTGCCGACGATAGTCATTTCGCGCGTTTTTCGCGGGTCCAGCCAGCTGCTTTGGACGATGGCCGATCGGTTTCGTGAGAAGCCGAGCCACATCGAGGTGACGTCCTGGACTCGCGGCGATACGCTCGAATTGCCGCAACAGTTTACCCGTTGGGGCAGCTCGCCCATGATGTAGAGAATGATCGAGAGATCATGCGGCGCCAGATCCCAGGCGACATTGATATCCTTTTGGAAGAGACCGAGGTTCAGGCGGCGGGCCGAAATGTAGCGGATGTCCCCAATATCGCCTTTGTCGACGATCTGCTTGATCCGCCGAACGACCGGCGAATAGAGGAACGTGTGGCCAGCCATCAGAATCAGGCCGTTCTTCTTCGCCGTTTGGGCGAGGTCGAGGCATTCCTCCGAACTCGTCGCCAGGGGCTTCTCAACCAGTATGTGCTTTCCGGCCTCCAACGCCGCCTTGCCCATTCGATAATGCAGACCTACGGACGTTGCCACAACGACCGCGTCGAGTTGTCCGTCGGTCAGAAACTTGCCGTAGTCGGTGAAGGCCTCGACTCCGGGGTAAAGGGACTGAATGTGCTTGAGGCGATCGGTGTTGAGATCGCAGATCGCCTTGAGGTTGCAGTCAGGAAGAGCCGCGAAGTTTCGAATCAGATTAGGGCCCCAGTAGCCGCAGCCAGCTACTCCAACATTGATTTTGGCGGACATGAGTGTTGTGGATCGTTGGACGCTTTCTCGCCTGAATGGCGGGTCCGCGTCAACTATCCGACAACACTGGACTCGCCAGCCGTAGTCATCGGCACGGGCGCTCGTTCCCTTAAGCTGGAATCCTTGGAGCGCTGGGCTTTGCGCGCCACCACGTGCAGGAACTGATCAAAAATCGCCTTGGGAGTTGCCAGCAAAATCCAGAGGTCCAGTCCCATCGACTGCGTTTGGGCGTACTCGATGTCCAACTCGATCATGCGCGTGAACGTGGTCCGGTTCTTGCCTCGGACCTGCCACAGTCCCGTTATGCCAGGCAGCGTCGCGAATCGCTGGCGCTGCCAGGGTTGGTATTGCTCGGCCTCGTAGGGGATGCAAGGGCGGGGGCCGACCACACTCATGTCCCCACGCACCACGTTGATCAGTTGCGGCAACTCGTCGATACCCAACGCGCGCAGGAGTCGGGCGCCCGGAATCAGGCGCGGATCATGGGTATCCATCTTCTGCATCGGGCGATCTTCCTTGAGCAGTTGCTGGAGGTGCTGCTGATGAGTCGCGACGGTGCAGCCTTTCCGCATCGTCCGGAGCTTGTAGCATTTGAAAATCCGGCCGCCTTGACCGACGCGCGGCTGAACGAAGAGGAGGCTCCCTCGTGAAACCAGCGCAACCCAAAGCGCGGCCAGCCCGAGAATCGGACCGGCGATGGGAATGAGAACCAGCATCAAGGCGAGATCCAATCCCCGCTTCCAACCTGGTGTCGCCGTGACTGCGGGATATCCAAGACCCGCCGGACTCACGGTGTTCGAAGAGCCAACCGAATCCGACGGAGAAATGGGACGACTCCGAGGGGCGGGAAGTGCCGCGTTCAGCGGAATCAAAGCTCGGTGCTGTCCGTGCCCAACCGCATAGTGGCGCTCCGTGCAACCGCTGTCGGTACTTCCGATCGCGGCAGGCTCTTTGGGGCCAACCGCAGGCTCATTCGGCACCGTAATGATGCTGTTAGTAGATTTCACTAAAGTAAATCCATTAATCCGCCAGCCGCTGCAAACGTCGTCACCTGAAATGTGCTACGAAAAAACCACAATTCGGCCTCGATGGTCAACTGAAAAATAGTGAATTCTCTCAGATGAATATTGCTAGACAAGTTTCTGAAGAGTTCGGCTAGTTTTGTAAAATGCTCATATATAGTTAGTTGTGCTATTTGATTCGGAGGGATGAAGGACGGCGAACGCCTGAGCGCAATCGTGTAGTTGAATTTGTTAGCTCTTGGGCGGACCGCATTCCCTCGGTGCAGTGGGCGACTCTCTTTCCGATCGCGAGCGGATGCATAGCCGGTCGCGGGGGCCAGCGACCATGCGAAGAGGACTCGTGGTCGGGGTTGACGGTCCGGGTCCGGATCGGCAGCATGCGCCGCCGGTTGCAGTGGTCGTCGCGGGTTCCCGGCGGGAACTTCCGAAACCAAACTTCAACTCCTCGGAGCGGAAGTCGCGGCTGGTGTTGTCCGGATTGCCGACGTGGCGGAATTGGCAGACGCGCTAGACTCAAAATCTGGTACCCGTAAGGGTGTGTGGGTTCGACCCCCTCCGTCGGCACCAAGGACTTCTAGAATCGCCTGCAAGTACGACGGAACCGTTAGGGCGCGACCTTTGACTGCCGAACCCGGGGGGGGGGCAGCGATGTCAGGTCGTATGTCGCCGGTCTCAAGGAACCGGCATCGAATCCGGAGGCCGACCTGAATCAGCACCGTCCATCCGCTCACCGAGGTATTCCGCCGCTGTTCTTCCCGGTGGGCGTCGCTGGATTGGCACCGGCTAATGGCGATGCCCTCCGCGTGTGGAGGCCGGGGCATCCGGGATCGCGCGCCGCGTGTCGTCCGGGCCCGTCGCAGATTGCGATTGCGGGCTTTGCGAAAGTTACGGCAGCGTTCGACCGATAGAATCCTAATAAGTTACGATGCAATCGAACGATTCAGGGGCGGGCGTCGGCCATCAAGCCGTGCGCAGGGTGTCGATGTCGCGGTGGGGACGGCGGCGTTCGTGGCCGGCACGACCTGGCGCCATGGGCCGGGCGTTGGCCTGGTCGGGATGGGTGGCAACAGCGACCTTGGGAGTTTCGGCCCAGGAACGTTCGGAATTGCTGACGACGGCGATGCCGTACCCCGAGTATCGGTCGCTCCAGGACGATCACTACGGTCATCACATCGGCCCGGTCCGATTGCGGTATGACGCCTCGGTGTCGGCGATCTTCACCGACAATCGCAACTACAATACCGACGGTAGCGAGAACTCGGACTATGGCATCCGCCCGTCGTTGAATCTCGGCTTATTCTACCCGATCAATGATCGGCAGAAGCTGCAGGTTGACTTGGGCATCGGTTATCAGTGGTGGTCCAATAACTCCCGCAACAACCGCCTCTATATCTCGCCCAACTCCCATTTGGATTATGCCTTCGGAATCGGCGACGTGGACATGAGGGTTTCCAACAACACCTCGACGTCCAATGAAGCGTCGTCGAGGTCGGAATTTGCCGGCGGAAAGGATCCTCTCGACGTCTCCTTCAACCGCATCGTCAATACCACGAGCTTGAGCGGAAGTTGGCGGGGGTCTCGCCGGTTGACGGTGAATGGCGGGTATTCCTTTTCCATGAGCCGGTCTTTAAATGACCAGTTTACCAACTTGGACCGCAATACCCACGGGTTCAATGCTTCCACCCTGGTGACGGTCACGGACCCTCTCAAGGTCGGGGTATCCGCGTCGTATTCGATGTTCAGCTACACCGAGGGAATTCAGAACGACGGGCAGTCGTTTTCGGTCGGTCCCACGGCTCAATGGCAGCCCTTGGATAGCCTTCGAATCGCGGGGCACCTCCACTATACGAAGTCGTTTCACGACGATACCGGCACGATCGATGATCAGTCGGATTTCTCGGGAATGACCTATGGATTCTCGGCCACCCACAATCTCAACCGTTCGATGGTTCAGACCGCGTCCATAAGCCGCAGCATCGATCCCGGTTTTCAGTCGAATTACACCGACGACTTCTCGGTCCGCTACGCATTGTCCGCCAGCATCAGCGCGAGGCTGAATTCGAATTTTTCGTTTCAATACCAAAAAGCGGGCATTTCGGGCTCGTCCGGGGAGGACGCGGATCTCTATCGATTCTCGGTGGGCGCCGGTTATCAGGTATTGCGGCGCGCCAACCTGGGCCTGACGTATGGGCTCAATACGCGCGTCTCCGATTTGGAGGACCGCGATTATGTGGAGAATCGCGTCACGCTCACCCTCAGCTATCAGTTCTGAGTTGGTGACCCGTTTTGAATCTCGAAATCCAACCGTCGTCGGTCAAATCCGTGTTCTCGTGAATGTCGTGAATGATTCAAGTTGCAGGAAGTGCGCGTCCGCGCTGGCGGCGTTTCTGGCGGCAGCCAGCGTTGCAGTGGCCCAACAGGGGACCGTCGCGGAACAGACGGCAAAGTACGTGTTCCGGGCTGGCGACCGTGTCCAGTACCGTATCGCCGAGGACCCCATCAAAGGAAAGGACCCCATCATCGTGGCGGTCAACGGTGTCGGGGAGGCGAGCTTTCCCATCAGCCGCGAATCAGACATTCGCCTTACCCTCCAGGTTCGGGGCAAAACGCTGGACCAGGTGAAGGACGAACTCTCCCAGCGGCTGCTCTCGGACTATTACAACAAGGCCACGGTCGAACTCGCTCTCGCGGAGAAGCAGATGTCGCCGGGCCGGGTCCAATTCTTCGGCGAATTGCGCGGCACCATTCCGATCGCACCCGATTCGCCACCTCTCATGTTGAGCGATGCGGTCCTGCAATTGGGAACGCCGGACTTCGCCGACCTCAAGCGAGTCAAAGTGCATCGCGTCGATCCGGTGACCCAGCAGTCGAAGGAAATCACCGTGGACGTTCGGTCGATCCTCAAGGACGGCCAACGGGACCGGGATATCGTCCTCCTGGACGGCGATCGCGTTGAGGTGCCGCAGAAATGGATCAACTGATTTCGAGGAAACACCGACATGCCCAGCCAAATCTCGTATCCGGCAGCCCGCTACTCCGGGCACCGGGCCCCGGTCGTGGATCGCGTCAACCTGGTGGCCCTGCTCCGGCGCGCTTTCCGCATGTTCCGATCCCGGTGGTGGATCGCCCTTGTGACGCTGGCTATTTCCAGCGGCATTGGGATCTACCGGGCCATGACAACTCCCGACTCCTACCGGGCCGCGTCCCGGCTGGGGATCGCCCCTCGCATCGCCTTCTCCCAGCGTTCCAGCGATCGCGCCGTCGTCCTCGAAGAGAAGAACAATTTCGCCGAGGACCAATTGGAGTACATGCGCGGCAGCCAGGTGGTCGGCAAGGTTGAGGAGAAGATGCAGGATTACCGCCCGCCGGATGGTTCCGAACCGCCTAAGAAGCGTCTGAATGTCAGCCAAGGGCAGGGATCCACCTTCATCATGAGCGTGGAGAGCGAGAACTTGGAGTACGCCCGCCGCTTCGCCCGCACCTGGGCCCAGGAGTTCCTCGCTTTCAAGGAAGAGATGCGCAGCGCGGTCGCCCGTCGCAGCATGGACAAGACCCGTGCCGATCTCAGCCGCCAGGAGGAACGCGTCGCCGAGGCGCAGCAGCGCATGGACGAGTTTCTTCGCGAACATCGCATCGCTACCAGTGCCGACACCGGCAATGCCGCGCAGGAGCTCCTGGTCAACCTCCAACGCCGGCAACAAGGGGTCATCCTCGAACGCCAGCGCTTGGAGATGAAATCGGCGGAGGAACTGGCCGACGAACGCACCGCCGGCCTGGAAGTCGCCGCTGCCAACCCCGCGACCGCCGTCGCGGCGGCCGGTGCAGCAGCCACAGCAACCGCTGCGACGCCGGCGACGGCGGGCACTGCATCCGTGGGTGGCACAGACGCCGCCAACTCGCTCGGGGATTCCGCCGATCCCTTGGAAAAGTTCTTGGGCAAGTCGTCCTACCGGGAGCTCAAGCTTCGCATGCGAACCCTCGAGGCCGAACTCGCGCGCCAGTCGGAGTTTCTCAAACCCCTCCATCCCTACATGATCCGTCTCGATCAAGGGAAGGTCGAAACCGAGCGCCAGATTCGCGAGCAGTTGGCCATTATTGAGGAGATGCGCAAAGCGCGCATCGCGTCGCTGAAACAGGAGGATGCGGTCCTTGATCGCCAGATTGAGGCCAAGCGGGGTGAGGTGGAGAAGCTCAAGGACGTCGCCCGGCAGTTCCAGAAACTCAGCGAGGAGTATACCTCTGAGAAGGCGCTGCTGAACCAGTTCAGCCGCGAACTCCAAGCGCTGTCTCAGATCCAGGCCAGCGACGAAGTCATTACCATCCTCGAGGAAGGTGCGGCTTCCGACAAACCCATCGGTCCCAATCGCGGTCGTATCATCATCAGCGGCATCGCCATCGGCCTGCTCTCTGGAATCGGACTCATCTTCCTCCTCCACCGGCTCGATGATCGAATCGACTCCGCCGAGGACTTGGAAAAGGCCCTCGAAGAACCCATTCTCGGTCAGATCCCTCTCGTCAGCCGCCGCGATGTCCCCGCCAGCGGCTTCGTTTCCGTCGACGATCTGGAACCGAATAACATCTTTGTCGAGGCGTTCCGCGGCGTCCGATCGTCGGTGATGTTCGGCGACCTCGGCGGCGCCAAGCAGGTGCTGATGGCGACCAGTTCGGTTCCGGGCGACGGCAAGTCGACCTTCACCGTCAACTTCGCCATCACGCTTGCCAAGGCAGGGAATCGGGTGCTTCTGATCGATGCCGACCTCCGCCGAGGGAGTGTGGCGGAAGCGTTCGGGCTATCCGCGCATCCGGGCCTGTCCGAGGTGCTGGGCGGTCTCGAGAATTGGACGGACGTACTCAATGCGACCAAGCACCGCACCCTCCTGGTCATTACCTCCGGCAAGAACGTCTCCAATCCGGGTGAACTGCTGATGTCCCGGGTGATGAAGAAGATGGTCGAGGAAGCCCGCCGCGAATTCGACTACATCATCTTCGATTCACCGCCGGTCATTGGCATGGATGACGCCCCGACACTCGCCACCCATTGCGACGGTTTGATCTTTGTCTATCGTGTGGGGGTCACCTCGCTCAAACTCGCTAAACTCGCGGTGAATCTGGTCCGCCAGCGCGGTGGGAAGATCCTGGGAATGATCTTGAATGGCGTCTCGGTCGCTAATCCGGACTACTACTACACGGCCTATTATTATTCCCATTACACCTACGGTCGTGGTGCGAGACCCGCTCTGGCGGAGGGCGATTCCGGGCCGGTTCACCGACCCGAAGGCGCTCGTCTTCTCGCTGCCCTAAAGGAAGGCGATGGCACGCCCGGAGACGGATCGCCCCACGCCGCGCTGCTGGCGGATGATACCAAGGCGGTCGATGTCCAGGTGACCGACCCTGCGGCCGAGAAGAAGAAGCCCCGCGATCGGTCGTAACCCGGTTGCCCTGTCGCGCGGGATGTCGGGGAACCTCCTGGGGCGCCGACACGGGGGAGCCGGCCTTCGGTTCGAACGCATTTACCCGAAGACTCGGAAAGCCACCCGGACCTCGGCGTCCGTCGCATTTACTTTCCCCCAAGGCTTGACCCTGAGGGACTCTTCCGCTTTTTGGAGGGGGTCCAGCGTCTCCTGTCATTTCGGCGTGCTCTCGTTTCGTCGTCCCCCGGACGTTCGAGGATCAACCCGGACCCGGAGTCGCATCAATGAATCCGCGTTTGGTCATGCGGCAGGTCGAGAAGCGTTTCGGTGCCACCCGCGCCTTGCGCGGTGTTTCCCTTGAGGTCGCTCCCGGTGAAGTGCTCGCCTTGATCGGCGAAAACGGCGCCGGCAAGAGCACGCTGATGAAGATTCTCAGCGGCGCCTATCGACCGGATGCTGGCGATATCCAACTCGATGGCGCCCAGTTCATTCCCGAGAATCCGCAGCACGCCAGGGCCTGTGGGATCGAGATGATCTATCAGGAACTCACGCTCGCCCCGGATCTCAGCATCGAGGAGAATCTCCTTCTGGGAAACGAGCCGGCGCGGTTCGGATGGCTCAACCGCTCCAAACGACGGCAGTTGGCCCGGGATGCCCTGGCGGAGTTGCACCATGCCGACCTTTCCCTCGACCTTCCGGCTGGCCGTTGCTCCATCGCCGTCCAGCAGGTGGTCGAAATCGCACGGGCCCTGGTACGGCAACCGCGAGTTCTCATCCTCGACGAACCCACCAGCAGCCTTACCCAGCGGGATGCCGAAAACCTGTTCGCCGTGGTCCGTCGACTCCGTGAACGCGGGGTCAGTGTCATCTACATCAGCCATTTCCTTGAGGAGTGCCAGGCCATCTGCGACCGCTTTACGGTGCTGCGGGACGGTGAATCGGTTGGATGTGGACGAATGAGCGACGCCGACTTGGGTGGAATCATCCGGCTGATGGTCGGCCGCGAGGTCACCGAGATCTATCCCCGAAAGGAGCATACTCTTGGCAGGCCGGTGCTCGAATTGCGCCGCATCGCCGGTCGCCAAAAACCGTCCTCGGTCAGCTTCACGCTTCGCGAAGGCGAAATCCTCGGCATCGCCGGCCTGGTGGGCTCCGGTCGGACAGAGACACTGCGGGTGCTCTTCGGACTCGACGAACCGCGCGCCGGTGAGGTGGTGGTTGGCGGTCAGTCCTCCGACTTCCTGGGACCGACCCGGCGGTTGGCGCAGGGCATCGGTTTGTTGAGCGAAGATCGCAAGGAAGAGGGGTTGCTTCTAGGACGCAGCCTGGCGGACAACCTGACGTTGACCCGACTCGGGCCGGTGTCGCGTTTTGGAATGGTCAACGACCGACGGCAACAGAACGTCACTCGCCAGTGGATGGAGAAGTTGGATGTCCGCGCTCAGGGACCGGAACAAGCGATTGGCGAGTTGTCCGGCGGCAATCAACAGAAGATCGCGGTCGGCCGTCTCTTGCATCACGACGCCAAGATTCTGCTGCTCGACGAACCGACGCGTGGCATCGATGTGGGGAGCAAGGCCCAGATCTATCGTTTGATCGGGGACCTGGCGGTCCAGGGGCGCGCGGTGGTTTTCGTCAGTTCCTATCTGCCCGAACTTCTCGGTGTTTGTGACACGATTGGGGTAATGTGCCGTGGCCATCTCGTGAGCGTCCGACCGGCCCGGGAATGGACGGAGCACTCGATCATGGCCGCCGCGGTGGGGCAGGCGCCGACTGGCTGACGATGGGTTGGTTGATGTTTCATGAATCCTCGAATCTCCAAGGTTTTGTCGGCGATGGGCCCGTTGCTCGGGCTGCTTTTTGTCGTCGGGTTGTTCTCGTTGAGCGACGAGGTCCGGCCGTTTTTTCTGACCGGTGGCAATTTCAAGATCGTTTTGACCCAGACGGTGATCGTGGCGATTGGAGCCCTGGGAATGACCCTCATCATTGTCAGCGGCGGCATCGACCTCAGTGTGGGTTCCGTGGTGGCGCTGACCAGCGTGCTTGCCGCGCGCCTTGTGCTCGCCGGCGTGCCACCGGCTGCGGTTGTCGTTCTTACCGTTCTGGTCGGCAGCCTGATTGGATTTATCAACGGCACCACCGTGGCGGTGTTTCGGATGATGCCGTTCATTGTCACTCTGGGAATGATGGGAATTGTCCGGGGAGCGGCGAAGTGGATGGGTAACAACCAGACCGTGAATCCTCCGGACAATCCGGTGAATCGCCTGATGGCCCTCACGAAGCCGCAGGAGTTGTTCCCGTTGCCCATTGGCGTCTGGGTCGCCATCGGGCTGGCGGTCTTGATGGCGGTGGTGCTTCGCCAGACCGTCTTCGGGCGCTACATCTTCGCCATTGGCTCCAATGAATCCACCGCGCGCCTCTGCGGTATTCGCGTGCCACTCCAGAAGATCGGTATTTATTCACTGGCCGGACTCTTCTTCGGACTCTCCGGTCTGATGCAATTCTCGCGCCTGACCCAGGGCGACCCATCGGTCGCGATCGGCTTGGAACTCGACATCATCGCCGCCGTGGTGATCGGAGGGGCCAGCCTGAGCGGAGGGACCGGCAGCATCGCGGGTTCCATGATTGGCGCGCTGATGATGGCGGTCCTGCGCAACGGATCCAACCAGATGGGGTGGCCCACCTACATGCAGGAGATCATCATCGGCATCGTCATCGTCCTCGCCGTCGGCTTGGATCGCTGGCGCCAGGTCCGCGGCGCCCGTCGAAGTGGGTAGGAATGGTAAGAGTGGGTGGGGAAGCGGGGAGGGCGGGGGCCGTGTGCGGGTCGGAGTCTTCCTTGGCTCTTTTGGGTGCACCTGAGCTTGGGCCCAATAGCCACTTCACTCTTGGCCCTTCCCCTTTCCACCTTCCCTCAAGGATATCCCAGTTGTCGCAGCGCTTCGTACGCCACCAAGGCCACGCAATTCGACAGATTGAGCGAGCGGGCCTCAGGGTGGGCCATCGGGATGTGCAGCCATCGGTCCCGGGCGGATTCGAGCAACGCCAAGGGCAATCCCGCGGTTTCCCGCCCAAACACCAAGTAGTCTCCCACCGAGAATGGTGCCTGGTCGTAGCGCAAGGGTCCGCCACCCTCGACGAACCACAGCCGCGCGTCGCTCGGCAAGGCCGCGGCGAACGCCTGCCAATGCGCCCAGCGCCGCCACACCACGTGCCGCCAATAATCCATGCCAGCCCGTCGCAAGGTGGTGTCGTCCAACTTGAATCCCAGTGGTTCGATCAAATGCAGGGCGGACCGAGTGGCGGCGCAAAGCCGAGCCACGTTGCCGGTGTTGGGCGGAATCTCCGGTTCGAGCAACACGATGTTGAGGACCGGGCGCATCGGCACCTGGGTTGGCTCGCTATTCATCAGTGTCCTCCGTGGAATCGAGGTGAATCTGGGAGGACTTCTTTCCGTAGCGCACGCGCCAGAGTACCAGGCCGTGGGCCGGCGCCGTCATTCCGGCAACGCGCCGATCGCGTTGCGCCAGGATTCCGTCGATGTCCGTCGGCGAGAGCTTTCCCAAGCCGGCTTGCACGAGCGTGCCGGCGATGTTTCGGCACATTTTGTAGAGGAAGCCATCGCCCTCTATCGACACCGTGATCAAAGGTCCCCGCCGACTCACCCGGCAGGCAGACAAGGTGCGCGTGCAATCGGAGCGCGCATAGCCGGGATTGTTGGTGAAGGCGCGGAAATCATGTGTGCCGACCAACCGGCTGGCGGCTTCTCTCATGAGCTTCACCTCAAGGGGGCGCGGGACGTGCCAGCTTGTACGGCGGAGAAGGGGATGGTGGGCCGGGGCGTTCCAGATCTGGTACCGATACTCCTTTCCCGCCGCGTCGAACCGTGCGTGGAAGGTCGGGGAGGCCCGCGCGGCGCGCATGATGCGAACGTCGTCCGGGAGATGGGCGTTGACCGCCAGCACCAGTTTGCGGGAGGTCATTCGCCATTCCTCAATGGGTACATCGAAATGCGCCACCAACCCTTGGGCATGCACGCCCGTGTCGGTGCGACTCGACCCATGCACCGGGCCGACTCCCGGGAAGATCCTCTTCAGGGCGGCCTCGAGCACCTGCTGAACCCCGCAGCCGGTCTTCTGGGTTTGCCAACCCTGGTAAGCGCTGCCGTCGTAGGCCACGACGACGCGCCCTCGAACGGTCCTTGCAGCTGCGTCAGGTGCCGACATCCAGTGGCGCGGTCCCGTTGGTGTTGGCGTCCAGGTAACTCTGGAGCAGCACGGCGGCGGCCGATGAATCGACCTTGCCGCGGCGGTCCTTTTCGCGTTTTCCCGATTCCGCGAGCATCCGATGCGCCTGCAGCGTCGTCAGGCGCTCGTCCCAAGTCCGGACGGGAATGGTGATCGTCTCGCGCAGGAGATGTACGAACGCCTCCACCTTTTGCGCGGATGGTCCGTACGAACCATCCATGTTCCGTGGCATCCCGACGATGATCAGTGCTACCTCGCGTTCGCGAATCAGGGAATTCAGGCGATCGAGAAGCGCCGCCACCGGTTCGGCCGGAAGGAACTCCAGGGGATGCGCAAGCATGCCGAGTTCGTCGCTGATTGCCGCACCGATGCGGACGGTTCCGTGGTCCAAGGCAAGAATTCGCATGATCGTATCGGCGGAAATTCAGACCACCGGACGGGTGCGTCCACTCTGGATGTCCCCCAGCGTGTCGGACGCTGCCCGAATGGTTTGCTCGATGTCCTGTTCCGTGTGGGCCGTCGAAATAAAGCCCGCCTCGAACTGCGAAGGAGCCAGGTAGATGCCGCGTTCCAGCATGCCGTGGAAGAACTGTGCAAACCGCCCGCGGTCCGAGGACATCGCGTCATCGAGATTCCATACCGGTTGCGAGGTGAAGTAGCCGCAAAACAGGGAGCCAATGCGTTGCAGCTGCACGGGGATTCCCGCCTGCTTCGCCGCGCGGCGCAGCCCCGATTCGAGCGCGGCACCCAACTGCTCGAGTCGTTGGTAAGCGACCCTGTCCTGCAGCGCCTTGAGGGCGGCGATGCCCGCTGCCATCGCCAGCGGATTTCCACTCAGCGTACCGGCTTGGTACACCGGTCCCAGCGGGGCCAACAGATCCATGAGGTCGGCCCGCCCGGCCAACGCCCCCACTGGCAGCCCGCCGCCAATGATCTTTCCAAACGTCGAAAGGTCCGGACGTATTCCGAACACCTCTTGGGCTCCGCCAGGGGCCAGTCGGAATCCGGTCATCACTTCGTCGAGAATCAGGATGGATCCGGATTGGGCCGTGAGTTCACGCAGCAATTCCAGGTATCCCGGCCGTGGAAGATACAGGCCCGCGTTCGCCGGCACCGGTTCCACGATGACGCCGGCAATGCGCGCACCATGTTCCGCGAACGCCGCCCGCAGCGCTTCCGGTTCGTTGAACGGCAGGACCAGCGTGTGCCGCGCAAGATCCGCCGGAACCCCCGCGCTATCCGGATTCCCCAGCGTCAACGCGCCGGATCCAGCCTTCACCAGCAACGAGTCCGCGTGTCCATGATAACACCCGGCAAATTTGACGATGACGTCGCGTCCGGTCGCCCCTCGGGCCAGCCGAATCGCCGACATGCACGCCTCGGTGCCCGAGTTCGTGAACCGCACCTTTTCCGCCGTCGGCACGAATGCCAGCACCAACTTCGCGAGTTCCACCTCCAGCGGGTTCGGAATTCCGAAACTCGTTCCGCGCTCCGCCGTTTCTTGCACCGCCCGGATGATCGGCGCAAACGCGTGTCCGTGGATGGCCGGTCCCCAGGTCCCCACGTAGTCGATATAAGCGTTGTCATCCACGTCCCAGACCCGCGCCCCGGAAGCGCGCTGGGCAAAGAATGGTTGTCCACCGACGCCGCGAAAGGCCCGAACTGGCGAATTGACGCCGCCGGGTATGACTTTCAGGGCCTCGGCAAAGAGCTGAACAGATCGGTCTCGTTTCATGGAAAGTCGACGGTCAAGCATCGGCGAGCGTGTGGGTGTACCATTTCGCAGCGCGGCAGGGCCCACCTGAGTCGGGAACGGCGCGCCGATGGCCATGTCCCGCCTCGATCGCAGTCGCGTGGCTGTGGGCTGGGACAGTCCGCGGCCCAATGGCCAAGCGTGCGGCGCAACGTGGGACGGACCGATTCATTGAGCAAGGATTGGATTCAGCGAGCACCGGACGGTCGGAAGAAGGTCTCCTTCAGCGAACCGCGGTCGGTCCGAATGACCACCCCCGGGCCAATGCCGTTGCGCTGAAACCAACCCTCGGCGGTCTCCAACGCGAACTGGACATTCGACGCCTTGGCGGGCACCGGGTTCGTATTTTGGCGTTCGAGCCGGTGGATCTCAAGGATCGCCCCTTCCGGGTCAATGTAGGCCACGTCGATGCTCATGGGGACGTTCTTCATCCAGAACGCCGTCTGGTGCGGTTGCGCGAAGACAAAAAGCATGGCCTCGGTTTCGGCCACGTTGGTTCGCCACATCATGCCTTTCTGAATGGCCGCCGTGGTCAAGGCCAGTTCCGTGTTCAGTTCCTTGGCGCCGAGGTACAGTTTGATTCGCGGAAGGTCCGTCTGCGGTTTGCCGTCATTCAGCCAAGGCTGCGATCCGATCGGCGCCGGTGCGGGTGCAGTTGTCACCTTGTCCGCCGCGGGAATCGCCGATCGCTCGCAACCGGACAATCCCAGCAACAACGACAGCCAAAGGATTAGTTTCGCCCCGGGTACCCCGGAACTGGGCGCGTTGGGACGGGTTGAAGGACGCACGTGCACACCCCCAGCTTGCGTTCCGCGGCGTCGGGTGGCAATCGCCCTCCTCGACATGTGCGACCGGGTCCTTACGCTACCCGCGTGTCGTTGCCGCCCGATTATCACATGCACACGCACCTCTGCCACCACGCGGTGGGGGTGCCCATGGACCTCGCCCGCCGCGCCGTCGAATTGGGCCTGACCGAAATCGGAATCTCCGAGCACAACCCCATGCCCAGCGACGATTTCGATGACTGGCGCATGTACGCATCGAAGCTCGGCGAATACCTGGACGCCATCGACGCCGCCCGGCAAGCGTATCCCCAGCTGCGCATCCGCGCCGGGTTGGAGGTCGACTACCTGCCCGGTTATGAAACCTGGATCCAGGATCTCGCCGGCCGCCATGATTGGGATTATTTCATCGGTTCAGTGCACTACGTCGAAGGGGGTTGGGATATCGACAACCCCAAGCGCCTGGGAGAATGGCGATCCCGCCGTGCGTTTGATGTTTGGAGACAGTATTTTGACCGCCTCACCGCCGCGGCCTCCAGCGGGCTCTTCCAGACCATCGGCCATCCCGATCTGCCCAAAAAGTTCTGCTTCGTTCCCGCCGAGGACTGCACGCCGCTGTTCGACACCTTTCTTCACGCCGCCGCCCAGCATGGGGTGGCGATCGAAATCAACACCGCCGGACTCCGCAAGGAGTGCAAGGAGATGTATCCTGCCCCGAATTTTCTGCGGCTGGCCCGGAAGCGGGGTGTGCGTCTGACATTCGGCTCCGACGCTCATCAGCCCGGCGAGGTTGCGATGAACTTCACCGACGCACTTCAGTTGGCGCGAGACTGCGGTTATGACGAAACCGTGCGCTTCGAGAAGCGCGCCGTAACCGCGCTTCCGTTGAACGGGCGGGTTGACGCCCCCTGATCCGGAGCGGACCTCGCCAGTTCCGGCACTCGACGCACCTTGCTCGCCGGTCCCGCAGGTCCTAGGTTCAAGGCATGGCAGGGACGGCGGAGCCAATCGTGGTGCCTGAGAAGCCCACACAAGAAGCCACTCAACCCGGACACAATCTGGATCCCGGGTATGCGGTGATTGTCTGGAATGACCCGGTCAACTTCATGGACTATGTCACGCACGTCTTCATGAAGGTGTTTCGATGGAACAAACAGAAGGCGGAAGTCCACATGCTCGAGGTTCATCAAAAGGGACGCAGTGTGGTCGCCCGCGAAGGCTTCGAGAAGGCCGAGTATTACGTGCATCAGCTCCAGGCCTACAACCTGCAAGCCACGATGGAAAAAGCGGGATGAAACTCGTCGAACGTATCGAGGACCGGTTGGTGTTCGAGTTGGGGGCCCGCGAATATACCCTCCTGGAACGGTTGCTCTCCTTCTACCCGCTGCGCCCCGAAGGAGCCCCGACGCTGTCGCGCAGCGGCGGTGAACGCATGGCCGACGCCGCCACCCTGCTCGGGGACGCCCTGCGCGAACAGCGCGTCGAATTGGCCGCCTGGATCTCCAGCCGCCTCACCGAAGGCGAAGCCCTGCTACGCGCCGGGTCGGCCTGGCGCCTCACTCTCACTCTCACCGAGGTCGATGCCCTCCTTCGCGTCTTCAACGAACTCCGCGTCGGCGCCTGGACCCGCCTGGGATCGCCCGAGGATTTGCGGGAGGAAGTTGCCGCCACCGCGCCCGGACAAGCCCCGTTCTATGTCATCATGACGTTGGCGGGACAGTTCGAGATCTTCCTGTTGCATGCCCTCGAGGCGGAATGGCCGCCCCCGCCTCCAAATACTCCCTCGCCCCCCTGAGGCCCCGCCTGCATGCCCTCCTTCGCCACACGCATCGATTCCCGCCTGTGGTTCCCGGATCCCAGGACTGCCATTCGACAAGGTCCCTTGGGGGGGCTGGTCGCGGTGGGGGGTGACCTTCGACCCGAACGTCTCCTCCTTGCTTATCGATCCGGTTTGTTTCCTTGGACCGTAGATCCGATTACCTGGTGGTCGCCGAATCCACGGGGCATCCTGGAGCTGGGGCACCTTCACATCTCGCGAAGCCTTCAACGCACGCTGCGCCGCAAGCCGTTCGAAGTGACGCGCGATCGCGCATTTGCCCCCGTGATGCAGGGCTGCGCCCAGGCGCCGCGTCCCGGTGGCTGGATCAGTCCCCAGTTCATCGACGCCTACACGGAGTTGTTCCGCCTCGGGCATGCGCACAGCGTCGAGTGCTGGCAGAACGGCGAACTGGTGGGTGGCGTTTACGGCGTCGCTATCGGCGCCGTGTTTGCCGGGGAATCCATGTTCCATCGCGTCAGCGACGCCTCGAAGGTTGCGCTGGTTCACCTGCACAATCATCTCCTGGAACGCGGGTATCAGCTGTTCGACATCCAAATGGTGACGCACGCGACGGCCGCCCTGGGGGCGTTGGAGATTCCGCGCGACGAGTACCTCCGTCGCCTGGCCGCGGCGGTGGCCGTTCCCTGTCCGTTCGATGGACAGGACTGCCGGAGGGAAACGGGATAAGGAAAGCGGTAAGGAGCCGATGGGACTGCGGCATGGCACCCTACCTGCATTCCTTTGACGTTTCCCTTGGTGGCCGCGATTGGTTCGAGCATTCTGCGAGCCCATGGTGGGACTTCCGACGTTGCTCGCCGCAGCAGGTTGGCACGCCTGGCTCGTGCTCGGCCTGCTGGTCCTGGTCGTCGTCCTGTTCGCTCGCGAAACACTCCGGTTTGATCTGGTCGCTGTCTTGGGCATTGCGCTCCTGATGGTCTTTGGGGTGCTCACCCCTGAGCAGGCTTTCGCCGGGTTCGGAAGCCCCGTGATCGTCATGCTGGGCGCCGTGTTCATCATCGGGGGTGCACTCCAGGAAACCGCGGTGTTGGATCTCATCGGCGAACGCCTCGTGCGCATCCTGCCGCGCGGGGAAGGATGGCTGGTGCTGGGAATCATGCTCGTCGCCGCGGCCCTGTCCGCCTTCATGAACAATACCAGCGTCACCGCCATGCTGGTTCCGTTGGTCATCGGGTTGGCCAAACGTAGTTCGGTGAGCCCGTCGCGTTTGCTTCTTCCCATGGCTTTCGCCTCAATCCTGGGCGGCACCTGCACGCTCATCGGCACTTCCACCAATCTGGCCGTCAGTGCCTTCGTCAGCGCCCGCTCCGGACTTCAACCCTTCGGACTCTTCGAGATGACCGGACTCGGGATGACCTTCGTCGGCGCCGGCATCGCCTTCATGGTGCTGATCGGCCGCCACCTCCTGCCACGCCATGCCGAAGAGGACCTGACATCCGATTTTGGCTCACGAGGATTCCTGAGTGAAATCGTCCTCCTACCGCATTCCACCATCGTTGGTCGCCGCGTCGCGGAATCCGATCTTTCCACGATGGACTTCCGGATCCTGAAAATCGTTCGCGGCGGGCGGGGATTCGTGCCGGATGCCGAAACCGTCTTGGCGTCGGGCGACGTTTTGCTGGTCACCGGCGAAATAGGTGAACTTCTCAAGGTGAAAGCCACTGAAGGCATCGAGATCCGGCCCGAATTGAAGCTGGGCCCCGCCGATCTCAAGAACGCCGGACTCGAATTGGCCGAGGTGGTGGTGAGCCCGCGATCGGCTGTGGTGGGGCGCACTCTGAAAGAGGTCCGATTCCAGCAGGAGTACGGGCTCACCGTATTGGCGCTCTATCGACTGGGCAGGGCGCTGCGGGATCGGATCAGTCGAATCCGTCTGGCGGCCGGCGATCTCCTGCTGGTCCAGGGGCGTCCCGAAGCTCTGGAGACGGTGCGACGGCGACGGGACATCGCCGTTCTGGCGGAACGTGGCGCGGCTCATCCATCCCTTCGCAAGCCGGCCGTGGCTCTTGCCATTTTCGTGGCAGCTCTGGTTTTGGGAGGTTTCGGCTGGGTATCGGTGCCCGCCGCGTTCTTTGTGGCGGCCCTGGCCATGGTTCTGACGGGGTGCCTGCGGCCGATCCGGCTCTACGACTACGTCGAATGGCGCCTCTTGGTGCTGATTGGATCCATGCTGGCGTTTGGCAAAGCCATGGAGATATCGGGAGGCGCGGATCTTCTGGCCGAAGGCGTCGTCGGTTGGCTGGGCGGAATGGGGCCCCTTTGGATCCTGGGTGGTTACTGTATCGTCACGGTTTTGCTGACCCAGCCCATGTCGAACGCAGCGGCGGCACTCGTCGTACTCCCAGTCGCACTTCAAAGCGCGGAAAAGCTGGGCATGGAACCGAGGGCGGTCGCCTTGGCCATCATGTTGTCCGGGTCCTTTTCAGTGGCCACACCTCTCGAGCCTTCCTGTGTGCTGGTCTATGGACCGGGCAAATACCGTTTCGTGGATTTCCTCAAGGTCGGTGTCCCGCTGACTCTCCTGCTGGTGGCCATGCTGCTCTGGCTGCTTCCTCGAGGTTGGCCGTTAGGGCCTGGATAACATGCCCAGACGATTCCGCCCAACGCCACCTCGGACCGGGCGCGAGCAGGGTTCGCCCTGGCGGCAGGCGCTTCGGCCCGGTTGGGAACGAGGCCGCGGTGGCTCCCTTGTCCGATTCCCAGGATGCGTCTACTGTCTCGCGTGGTTCCGGCGAACACCCTTCGAATAGTCGCGGCGTTGGCCGCAGTCTGCTGCTTCCAGATCGCCGTCTGGGCCGAGTCGAAATCCATCCGTCTCAAGAACGCGACTCTGTCCACTTCCCAGAGCCGCATGGCGCCCCAAGGCGTCGAACCCGCTGCCAGTGGATTGTTCCTGGTCCAATTCGATCGATTGCCAACCCCGGAACTTCGAGAAGCCCTGGGGAACCTCGGAGTTCAACTCCTTCGCTACATCCCCGACGACGCCTTCATTGCCCGATTCAACCAGGCCTCACCGTCCACCATCCGTGCGTTGAACGGGGTTCATTGGGTCGGACCGTATCGTCCTGACTACAAAGTCGCTGCCCGGCTTCGGGAGTTGGCAGCGATGGGCGGCCCGCTCGATGTCGCCATCGCCATCGCTCCTGGCGCATCGCCGATCGAGGCCATCGCGGTTCGTCGCGCCTTGTCGCGTCTGGAACACGAGTCGAAATCGCGTTTCGGGTCCATCCTCCAAGGCCGCGTTGCCGTTTCTCAATTGGCAATTCTCGCGCGGTCCTCAGCCGTGCTCTGGCTGGAACCGGCCCCCAAGATCCGAATGTTCGACGAGATCTCCGCCAAGATCGTGGCCGGCGGCGACTACGAAACCGGCGAGGCCGGTGAAGGTCTCCCGGACATTGGCGGCGGCGATGACGACGAGGAGTTTGCCGTCGCCTCCGATCGATTGCGGGTCCTGGCCCCTAGCGCCGCCCCCAACAACGATCATCGCACCACCATGACTCAACTCGGCTTCGACGGACGTGGTGTGGTCGTCTCGGTGGCCGATAGCGGTCTCCACAACGGTGACGCCGAATCCATGCATCCCGATCTCGCCGGACGAGTGGATGCCTTTTTCTTCTACGGTTCCCTCACCGATGCCGCCGATGAACATAGCCACGGCACTCATGTCGCCGGCATCGTCGCCGGTAACGGCGCCACCGGCGAAACCGATGGGTTCAACAATCTCTACGGACTCGGCGTCGCTCCCGGTGCCCATATCGTTGCCCAGCGCATCTTTGACGGTGTCGGGAACTACGAAGCACCGCCCACGTACGAAACCCTCACCCGCGACGCCGTCCGTGCCGGCGCCGTGATCGGTTCGAATAGTTGGGGCGATGATACCCAAGGCGGTTACGATCTCAGCGCCGCCGCCTTCGACGCTTTGGTGCGGGATGCGGACGAACTGACGCCCGGTGATCAGCCGTACATTCTGGAGTTCTCGGCTGGCAACGCCGGACCTGGTCCCCAAACCATCGGCAGCCCCGCCGTCGGCAAAAACGTCATCGCCACCGGCGCTTCCCAGAACGATCGATACGGCTTCTTCCTGTTCGAGGATGGAACCGAGGCCATGGCCGATTTCTCGAGCCGAGGTCCTTGCGCCGACGGCCGAATCAAGCCCGACATCGTCGCGCCCGGCACCTGGATCGCCTCGCTGCAGTCCGAGTCGGCTACCGACGAGAACGCCTGGTCGCCGATCTCGGCCAACTACCAGTACCAAGGAGGCACCAGTCAATCCGGGCCTCATGCCTCGGGTGCGGCGGCCATCTTCGTCCAGTATTGGCGGGAAACCCACGCGGGCGCCACGCCATCGCCCGCCATGGTCAAAGCGGCCCTGATCAACTCGGCCGTTGACCTTGATGATGAACTCGGCGGTACCGAGCCTGTACCCAATCATGACGAAGGCTGGGGCCGCATCGATCTCACCAACCTCATCGGCTCGGAGCGCGGTTATGATTTCGTCGATCAGTCCGTCATCCTCACCAATCTCCAAGTCCACGAACGCCGCATCCTGGTCGGAGACCCTCGCCTGCCATTAAAGGTCACCCTGACGTACACCGATGTGCCAGGACTGCCCGCTGCCGTCATCGCACTCGTCAATGACCTCGATCTCGAGGTGGTTGCACCCGACGGCACGCTTTATCGAGGCAACGCGTTCGATGCCGGCGAGTCCATTCCCAACGCCCTGGCTGCCGATGCCATCAACAATGTCGAAGGTATCGTCGTGGCCACTCCGCAGCCCGGTGAATACGTCGTTCGCATTCGCGCCTCGCGGGTGGCCGAAGACGCGTTCCGCCGCGCCTCCGCCGCCCCGGCCCAGGACTTCGCGCTGGTCATCTCCGGCGACCTGCCCTTGCCGGGGCAGGGCATCGTTGCCCTGAACCGCATCGCCTATACCGCGCCATCCACCGTCGAGGTCAAAGTCATCGACTTCGACCTCCGCGGTCAGGCGTCGATCACGGTCACGGCTCGGAGCGATACCGAAACGCCAGGCGAAATCATCGGGCTCAATGCCCAGGGCACCACCGGCGTCTTCACCGGCGTGGTCGCGCTGGCCACCGGGCCAGTCGTCGCCGATGGACGCCTCCAGGTCGCTCATGGCGACGGTCTCGAGATTGTTTATGCCGACGCTTCGCCCGCCAACGAACGCATCGGGGCCGCGGACGTGGATCTCGTGCCGCCGCTCCTTTCGGCGGTCAGTGCCGGCACGCGATTTGGTCGACTCCAGATTGCCTGGGCCTCTGATGAACCCTCCGATTCGATCGTTGAATTTGGTTCCACTCCAGCACTGGGCCAGTTCGCGACCAATCGCACGTTGGTCGAGGCTCACCGCATCCATCTCGACGGCCTCCAAATCCAGCAGACGGTCTATTACCGTGTCCGTTCACGGGATGCCGCCGGCAATGAGCGTGTCCTCGACAACGCGGGTGCTCCCTTTCAGGCCCAACCCGCCCCCGCCGCCACGGTTCTGCTGGTCGATCAATTCGACGACCTGATCCTTAATGATTACGTCACCGTCGGTGCTTACACCGACGCTCTGGATGCCGTCGGCGTGTCCTACGAACTTTGGGATTCCGCGCAGGAAGGCCGCTCGCCGGTGTTCGAGGAATTGCGGAACTATCGCGTCGTCATCTGGCGCAACGGCGAGTTCGTCTCCTCGCTTACGCCCGCCAACATCAAAGCGCTGCGCGATTATGTCGATGCCGGAGGCAGCCTTTTCATGGCCTCCATGGAACTTCTCAGCCGACTGGACGAAGGGGGCTTCGACAATTTCCGCCGGAATGTTCTGCACGTGGAGGATTACGACATCGACCCGGGTATCCCCGGCGTCTTTGGCCGTGACAACCTCTCCATGACCAGCGGTGTCGATGTCACTCTCGATTTCTCCGAGTACCCCGACTTCTTCGGTCTCATCCCGCAGGACGTCTCCGATACCTTCCGCGTCACGACAAATGCCGTGCCCATTCTGTTGGACGCCGCCACCGGCAAAGCGGCGGGTGTGCGGTATCCGCGCACCGGCGAGGACGGAGTTGGACGCGTCGTGTTCTTCGCCTTTCCCTTCGATACCATTCCCGTGGATGGCGACCCGCCCAATCGCCGCGCCGACATCCTCCAACGCGTGCTGAGCTTCCTGGCGCCCGGCGTCATCGATCGGGCAACTGTCGAATTGGATCGCGAGGAGTACGCCTTGCCGGCCGTCGTGACCATCGAACTCAGCGATAGCGGTCCGGCCAATGGAACCTCCCGCCAGGTCCTTGTGCGTACCGGATTGGAATCCGATGGCGAGCAGGTCGAACTTCTCGCCACCGGAAAGCCCGGTCTCTTCCGCGGCTCAATCCTTCTGGTCCCGCAAACCAACGCCCCGGCCGTTGGTCAGCTGCGAACCAAGGACGGCGACCTCGTCGAGGTGTTGTACTCCGATACTGCCCCCGCTGAAGTGGTCACCGTCGCCGCCGTCGTCGATACCCAGGAACCAACCTTGGACGGGGTGACCATCGACCCCGATTACAACGGCGCCACCGTCAGTTGGACCACCTCCGAACCTACCGACGCCCTCATCCAGTATTTCGATGTCGGGTTCCCTTCCAACTTCACCACCTACCGCGCCGACTTCACCGATGTCCACGACCTCGAATTGCTCGGACTCGAACCCGACCGCGAGTACGCCTTCCGCATCGTCTGCCGGGATCCCGCGGGCAATACCATCACTGACGATAACCTGGGCAAGATGCACCGCTTCCGAACCTTGAAACCCTTGAGCCCGCCCTTTGCCGACAATCTCGAAACCGGGGCCACCAACTGGACCGTCGGCAACAGCTCCGTCGATGAAGAGACCCTGTCCTTGCTCGTGTCCTCGACCTGGGAGCTTGGCAATCCAAGCAATGAACTCACCGACACCGCGCACTCCCCGACCCAATGCTGGGGCACCAATCTGCGCGGTGAAGCGAATGACTTTTCCGACAGTTCCCTGATTAGCCCCGCCATTCTGTTGACCGGCGGCAATCGCGCCACCCTCCGATTCTGGCATACGTACGACTTCCTGCCGCGATCCGAGGATCTTGACATCGTCGAAGTCGGCGGCGTCTACGTGACCACCAATAACGGGGCTGCCTGGACCCCATTGCGCGAATACGGGGAAGCCTCCGCCGGCTGGGAACAGGAGGAAATCGACCTCAGCCCGTACCTTGGAAAAGTCATTCGCCTGGGCTGGGCGTACGGACTCCTCTCCCTCGACAGCGTGGCCCATCCTGGCTGGCTCGTGGACGACGTCGACGTGACGGTGACCCGATATACTCCGGGCACCCTCGTGCTTTCGAACAACCTCCACCAGGCCGTGGTCACGATCCGCGGTCCGTTAAACCGCACCGAGCGCGGCGCGGACGCAGTCATCACCAACGTTCCTCCGGGCACCTTCGAGTTCGAGTACGGCGACGTGCCGTACTACACCAAACCGGCGCTCCAGACCCGTTCATTGGCGGAAGGCGCGACCCTGGTGGTGACCGCCGCTTACACCTTCACCGACACCAATGCCAACGGCATCAGCGACGCCTGGGAACAACTTTACCTGGGCGGCGCGTTACCTGGCAATGACGGCACCGGCGACCCTGATTTCGACGGCGTTCCCGACCTCGATGAATTCCTGGCCGGCACCAACCCGACCAACGCCGTGTCGCGCCTGAGTCTGCTGCCACCTCAACCGACCAGTTCAGGAGATCTTCAACTGCGCTGGGAATCCAGCGCGGGTCGAGCCTACCAGGTGCAGGGCAGCGCCGACGCCATGACGTGGATGCCCCTATCGACCTGGCAACGCGCCGCCAGCAGTTCGTATTCGGTCACGGTTCCGGTCCCCACCAACGGCGCACCGTATTTGTACCGTCTCGAAGTCCGACCGTGATGGTGGGGAAGGGGGGGCGCGGGAAGCGGGAAGGGGCCCGGGTTGTCAGGCTCGGCTTCCATCCGACGTGCGCAATCCATTTTCGCGGTTGAGACGCAGGGAGGGAGGAATCCGATTCCGACACCGATTCCGGTACCGACTCCGACTGCGATTGGGGTCGACGAAGACAGTTCCGCCGTGCTCTGGGAAGAAGACGAGAGAGAAACCTCTTGCGACTTTGGCTCCGGCCACCCAACCTTTCCCCGTCGACAGTGACGCGGGGTGGAGCAGCCCGGTAGCTCGTCAGGCTCATAACCTGAAGGTCCTAGGTTCAAATCCTAGCCCCGCAACCAATTTCGAAAAATCCGGGCCTCATCTGAGGCCCGGATTTTTCGTATCTGCGAGGATATGCCCCAACCGTCGAGAACTCTGCAGAGGTCACCGATTTGCCTGATCATTGCCGGGCCAAACGGCGCCGGCAAAACCACCTTTGCGCGCGAGTTCCTTCCTCGGGAAGCCGGCATCCTCAACTTCGTCAACGCCGACCTCATCGCCGCCGGCCTTTCGCCGTTGAAGCCCGAATTGGCCGCTTTGGCTGCGGGCCGGTTGCTGCTGACCGAAATCGATCGCCTTGCCTCCGCTCGTGTGGACTTCGCGTTCGAGAGCACTTTGAGCGGGTTGACCTACGCCGCCCGCTTGAAGACTTGGAAGGCGTCTGGCTACCGTGTCGAAATTGTCTTTCTTCGACTTGCTTCCGTTCGTCTGGCGCTTCGTCGCATCGCCGACCGAGTCCGGCAGGGCGGCCACCAGGTCCCATCGGCGGATGTGCGGCGTCGTTTTGTCCGAGGTTGGGACAATTTCGTCAACACCTACCGGCCGATCGCTGATGCCTGGGCCGTGTACGACAACTCGCTCGAAGAGGCGCGACTTATAGAGGAAGGACCATGAACTTGAAGACAAGACCGCAGACCCGACT
>JAEUHG010000044.1 GCA_016795425.1 Verrucomicrobiales bacterium | reverse complement strand
CGGCCTTCCAGGGACTGAATCCGACGCAGTTCGGACAAAAGCTGAATCAAGTCCTTCAGGTCCTTCACGACTGGCATGTCACCATCCGGCTTCCCGACGGAACCTACCTGGGATACCAGGCGGACTACCCGCGAAACTACTCGACGAAGCTATTCCTCAACTACACGACGTCTGGCCAGGGCTACCAAAACGTGCGGAACGCCAATGTGATCTATCACGCCGGCCTGAAGGGGAACTGGGCGCATATCCAGGTCGATACCTTCGCCACCGATGCCTTCGCCAAGATCTCCGATGCGGATCTCGATGATGTATTCGCCCAGTATGCGGCGGTCGACGGCTGGATCCTCGACATCCGCGCAAACAACGGCGGGGACGAGACCCAGGGCCGCAAGATTGCCTCGCGGTTCACCGACCGCTCCCTGACCTACGGTCATGTGCGTCTTCGCAAGGCCGGGACCTTGCCGTACGAGTTTGAACCCGAGATCGTGAAGGCTCTGGAGCCAGCCGCGGCAGGGCAGCGGCGGACGCAACCCGTCGCGGTTCTTGTTGGGCAACGGTGCATGAGTTCCGCCGAGTGGTTCACCCTCATGATGCGGGCCTGCCCGAATGCGATCCTCATCGGCGACCGCACGCGCGGCGCCTCAGGCGGGCCTGCTCTGGGAACTGTGGAGGGTTGGGATCTCGAATACTCCGTGAGCACCTGGATCGCTTACGACGAGAACCATCAACCCTTCGAGGACCGAGGCATTCCACCCGCCCTGGCGGTCCCGCCCGGCGCCAGCGTCGACGAAGCCGCCCAGCGCGACTATGTCCTGGAAAAGGCCATTACCTACCTGGAGTGGCGGAAAAACCTGGGTAGCCGTCTCCCGCTCGTCTCCGCTCGGACCGATGCCGACCGGGACGGCCGACTCGACGTGATCGAGTTCGCGGAGGGTACGGATCCGCTGGTCGGGGGCACGACTTCGACGTTCGGTTTCGAACCCGGAGGCATCCAAATGTCGCCCTTCGGTGGAATCGATCTACGGTGGCGCAGCGTCGCCGGCGCGACGTACACCGTCGAGCGCGCCGACCGAGTCACCGGTCCGTGGGCCCGAATCGCCAAATCGATTTCCGCGACCCCACCGGTGAACACCTACGCCGACACCTCCGCCACGGGTCGCGGGCCCTATTTCTACCGCTTGGTGCGGGAGCCGTGAACTTGGCCGGGCCGTCCTTGAGTTCATGCCCGCTCGTCTGGACCATTCGACGCGAGTATCTGGATCGAACCCGATTGTGCGAAGACACCAAGCTGGTTCAGAAGCGGGCTTGAAAGCTGGTTGCGTTGGTCGACTCATATAATCGAGACCGAACTCGCGCTGGCGTTCACGGACGAACGCCAGTCGCCGGCCCGCGATCGATGCGTTCCTACTCCTGCACAGGTTGTGGCAGCAGGCGACTCCGCAGCGCATCCTCTACGTCGGCCGCCCGCAGCCATTGCGCCGCCGCCACCGGATCGTCATGGGACCACTGCGAGTAGATCATCTGCACCTGACTCTGGCGCTGAGGCCCCTCGGGGAGCTTCAGAGCCCAGGCCGCCGCCAGGTCCGGCTGGTTCCGAGCAGCGTTGCTCAGAAATGCGGTTATGGCGCTGTTGCGCGCCTCGCCGTCGGGCAGCGTCCCCAGCCACTCACTGGCAGCCGAGGGATCCTGGTTCGCCCACGCGCCGGCAATATTTCCGGCCAACGACTGGAACTCCTGGCTTTCGGTGCCGATGAACGCCGCCCAGTTCGCCGCCTCGGACGGGTTTTGCCAAGCGAGATTCCTCGCCAGTCCACTCGCAAGCGCCGCCCGTTCGCCTCCAGCCGGGAGCTGCCGGACCCACGCACCCGCCGTGGCCGGGTCGGCTTCTGCCCAGGCGCTTACTACCGACTGCATGGTCTGCGTGCGCATCGATTCGTCGCCGAACCGTTGCACCCAGTCCATCGCACTCTGCGGATCCACGCGTGCCCAATTCCCCGCCACGTTCATCGCCGCTTCATTCTGGAGTGTTCCGCCCGGGAGTTGTGCCACGTACGCGGCCGCCGCCTCCGGTGCCTGCGCACTCCATGCACCGAGCACCGAGCTCATCGCCTGGCGTTGCACCTGCCCCTCCCCCAGCCCCGCCGTCCATCGCAGCGCCGCCTCCGGGTCCGCACTTGCCCATTGGCTGGCAATGTTGCGGACCAGATTTTCCCGCGTCTGACCGGCAGGCAGTCCGGCGACAAATTCGGCCGCCTGCTCCGGTGCCGCCTGGATCCAACGCCAGGACATACTGTTGATCGCGTGATCCTTCGCCCGCCCGTTCGGCATTTCCTTTAACCACGCGACGGCGCCATCAAGATCACTCTCCGACCATCGGTTGACCAATTGTCCCTCGAGGTCGGCTCGCCGGCCGGCCGGCACCAAATCAAGCAGAGCCCGCGCCGCCTCCACGTCCTGGCCAGCGAGTTGCCACATTATCGATTGTGCTGCCGAGGCTCGCGCCTGACCTGAAGGCAACTGCGCCAGCCAGTCGACCGCCACCTTGGGATCCGTCTGGGCGTACGCCATCGCCACCGACGACACCGCAGCTTGCTGCGCCGCACCGGGTGGCATCCGCTTTACATAATCCGCTGCCGACGCCGCATCCGACTGTGCCCAGGAACTCAGCACCCCGCCCATTGCGGCGATGCGATCCTGCCCCGCCGGTTGCGCTTCCGCCCACGCCAGCGCCGCCTTGGGATCCTCGCGCGCCCATCCGGAAACCACCTGGCTCAGGAACTGTCTCTTCTCCTGGCCCGACGGAAGCGTCTGGCCAAACTGCAGTGCGCCTTCGCGGTCCTGCTCCGCCCACGGCCAAACCATCTGCTGGGCCACCTTGCTTCGCTCCTTGGCGTCCGGCATCGCCTTTAGTGCCGCCACCGCCCCAGCGAGGTCTGTCTGAGCCCACGTCGAGACCACCGAGGCCGTTACCTGCTGCCGTTCCTGCCCCGGGGGCAGCGTTCCGCTTAATTCCAGCGCCCGGGCGCGGTCCGTTTGTGCGATCGTGTATATCACTTGCCCGACGACCGATCCCATCCCATGCCCGTACCTGTTCTTGGAGGGTTGTTCCCGCGCCCATGCCAGCGCCGCGTCAGGATCCTGTTGCGCCCAGATCGACGCCAACTGCCCACGCACATGCTCGTGCACGGGATATTTGCCGCTCGTCAGGGCCGCGGCCGCCGCCGCGGGATCGTATTGAGCCCAACCGGACAGGAGATTCGACGCCAATTCTTTCTGTCGTACCGCATCCAAGGTCAGCGATTCGAACAGCGCCAGAGCTCGCTGGGGATCCTCCGCCGCAAGGTGGTTCAATAGCGGCTGTAGCCCGGCATCCTTCAAGCTCCCAGACGGCAGGGTCTCCCACCACGTCAAGGCAGCCTGCGGATCTGCGGACGCCCAGCTCCACATGACCTGGGTCACCCGTTGCTCCTGTTGTTGCTTGGTGCCCGTTGATTGGGCGTACTCGATCGCGCCCGCCGGATCGAGTTCCGCCCATCGCGCCAGCAACTCGTGCGCCACGCCAGGCGTCCCTCCGACAGGCTTCCCCTCGCCTTCCAGGAGCCGGGCCGCCACCGGCAGATCGGCCAGCGCGGCATTCCCCAACAGTTTCGTCAGTAACATGGCCCTCTTCTGGAGGTTTTTCAGCGCCATCACAGAACGCAGCTCATCCTCGAACCCCCTGGTCGAGGCTCCCCCACTGCCCCGAGCCCGGCGGAAGACCTCTCGGCCCCCCCACACACCGCCTCCGGTCGAATCGGTTGTCGCCGAGCCCGTTCCCTGCGCGCTCGTCCTGGACGAGTTTCCAGCCGCCGGCTGCCGGTCACCCCACGGTCTCGGGAGCGCCAGGCCCAGCAGCATCCCGACTGCCAGCACGATCACGCCACTCCACACGCTTCGATTCATTTCGTCCCTCACTTGGTCGATTTCGAACGCCGCCCGCCGAAAGACAGGCGCGACGACGAGCAGCCTGTAGGTTCAACCTTCTTCCGCCCAATGCAACCGCTGACACTTCCCACAACCAGCGCGGCAATCGGCATCGAGGATTCCAGAGGGACAAGCGGATCGAAGGTGATTCATCCCGGGATGATTGTCTTACGCAGAATCGAGTGCTAGGCCCAGGGCTATGCGCTCCCACCGCCGATGCTTTCGGAGCCGCGTCATCCTTGGTCGCCTGCTCCTCCTCGCACCGATCGCTCCCGCTCTCCTTTGGAATTTGCCAATCCTCGCCCAGGGCACCGTCCGTTTCTCCACGTTCGGACCGGGAGTGAACGCGCCGATTACCTATGCCGGCGACAACACCCTGGCCGACTGCCGATTCGTCGCGCAGCTCTATGGGGCGCCAACGGGAAGCATCCCGAAACCGCTTGGCACACCGGTTCCTTTTCTTTGCGACAGCACTCGCGGGTACATTCTTGACGGCGGAGTGGTGGAAGTTCCCGGCGTCGCACCCGGGATGCCGGCGATCATCGCCGTTTTTGCCTGGTCCATCCAAAGCGGCCCGACCTACGGCGAGGCCATCGAGAATTGCGGGGCCACCGGTGTGTCCCGTCCCATTGTCGTCATTACAGGCGGAGGTAACGGAACCGCCGCACTTTTGACAGGACTCCAAGGTTTTGAAATGTACGTGCCTATCGGATCCTGCCCGGAACCTGGTGTCGCGACGTTGGGATGCATGGGCGCGACGCTCTTGGCGTTCCGCTCCCGCCATCATTTCAAGCATCGCCGCGGCTGCGCGTCGAGGCATGCTGCGACACGCGACGGACGGTGCCATCGTTGATGACTTTGCCGGGCGGCTCAGCAGCGAAGCGCCAGGCCCGCCGGCGCGCTCCTGCTTCGACCCCGCTATTCAACGCGTACTCGGAAGTATCGATGTATCCCGATCGAAAAGTGTTCAGAACAGTCGAGACCTGCCCATCCATCGAAATTTTGCGCACGCGATTCCCTTGGAGTTCGACCAGGAAGAGGCTGCCCATCGGAGACGGAATGCAGGGGGCGGTTCATGGGCATGGTGGACGAATTTTGCCAATGGGGACACCCTCACCCTATCCCTCTCCCCGAGGGAGAGGGGTTGTGGGTTGGCCTTGGGGACACAGCACGCCGCCGGTCCCTGTCCCCCAGGGAGGGTTTGGGTGAGGGCGGTTCGTGGGTAGCTTAATCGGATGGCACGCACGCTAACTCACGAAACCCGCCTGGCCAGCGACGTGGGACCGACTCAACGCGCCATTCCTTGGATCACGGGCGGGTAATTCCCCATATCATTGAACACCTTGGTTCCTTTCCTGCCCGACGCAAACCGCGGCTTCGTTCTGGTGCGATTGCCTGTAACATTGGGCGGGATTTGCTTCTGAGGGGGCAGTATGGATAACACGCGAACCATGGAGAAGCCGGCCGGCGGAAATGAATGTCCCCAATGTGGCACGTTGCTGCCTCCGGGTGCGTTGGTCGGGTTATGCCCCGCCTGCCTGCTCCAACACGGCTTGGCCGCCGATACGGTCAGCGACGGAAAACTCGCGCCCTTCCAGCCGCCGCTGCCTGCCGAACTCGCGCCCCTGTTCCCTCAACTCGACATTCTCGAATTCATCGGGAAAGGCGGCATGGGCGCGGTCTACAAGGTGCGCCAGAAACAACTCGACCGCGTGGTCGCGCTGAAGATTCTCCCGCCCGGCACTGGAGAGGATCCGTCGTTTGCCGAACGCTTCGCTCGTGAAGCCAAGGCGCTGGCCAAATTGAATCATCCCGGCATTGTCACCCTCTACGAGTTTGGGCAAGCGAGCCCGCCATCCGGCCGGTCCGGTGATGCCACACCCCGCGACGCCAAGGTCCCGCCGACGGTCTTCTACTTTCTGATGGAATTCGTGGATGGTGTGAATCTGAAGCAACTGCTCGTTCAGGGCCGGGTGTCCCCGCGCGAGGCGCTCGCCATCGTGCCGCAACTTTGCGACGCGCTTCAATTCGCCCACGACCAGGGCATCATTCACCGCGACATCAAACCAGAAAACATCCTCCTGGACCGCCGTGGCCGGGTGAAGGTGGCGGATTTCGGGTTAGCGCGAATCGTGGGCGCCGAATCGTACGCGGTTCCGCCCGCAGGGGCCGCGCAGCAAATAAGGCCGGAACGGCCCACCATGACGGACGCCGGCAACGTTATGGGCACGCCTAATTACATGGCCCCCGAGCAACGAGAACATCCCGGCGAGGTGGACCATCGCGCCGACATCTACGCGCTCGGGGTGGTGTTCTACCAGATGCTCACCGGCGAATTGCCTGGCAAGCCGCTCCTTCCTCCGTCCGACAAGGTGCGAATCGATGTCCGCCTGGATGAAGTGGTGCTGCGTGCGTTGGAAAAGCAGCCGGAACGCCGCTACCAACAGGCCAGCGAAGTGAGAAGCCGCGTGGAGACCATTGCGGCGTCTCAACCCCAAGCTCATTCGGCTCCAGCCGTTAACGCCGTTTTGCCCCCTCCCCCGCCCAGGCAAACGCGCCCCGCGCCGGAGTCCTGGATCTTCGCCATCATTGCCGTGGTCTCTCTGGTACTGTTGACGGCGTTGGGCAACGCCGCCGCGATGATGACGGGCGCCGCGGCCCTGCTGGTGGTCGGTCTGCTGTGGTTTGGCAAACGTGATTGGCGCGGCGCCTTGCTGGTAGCATTGGCGGGATTGGGCATCGCAGGGGCAATGGTGATCCTGGTGAATCGCAGAACGCCAGGGGCCGGGACGGACTCCAGTCGGGCGATCCAACAAGAGGTCGACAGTCCGTCCGGCGGTTCTCCAATGGCACGAGCAGCCTCCAGCGAAGCGTGGATGCCTCCCCTTCGCCCCGGGGAGAAGCCCAACCCGGAGAAGATCAGACAGGAGGCGAATGACTTGATGAACCGAGGCCGCTACGAGGAAGCGTTGCAGCGACAGATTTGGTATCACCATCATGCGCTCGAACAGGACCCCGCCTTGAGCGGCGTCCGACTCTCCTTCGCCCTCTCAGACTGGATCGAACTGGGCCGCCGCTATCCGAAGGCAAGGCAGGCCCTGGAAGACATTCGCAAGACAAAGACACACGAATTCGCGGAGGACCGCGGGCATTTCAACTTGTTCCTGGATATCAAGTCCATCAACCACTATCTCGGCGAGGAGGAGTCCACTTACGCTCTTTTCCAATCCATCGAACAGCGTGACCCGGCCCTGGCGCGACAATGTTACTTTGCCGTCGAGGAATGGCTCGCGCGTCGAGGCGAATACGCGCTGTGCCAGAAATACATGGGCGATCCACAGCAGCGATTCCAAACGATTCGAAACGCGCTGCAGCTGGAACGAACCCACATCAAGGGTATGGCGGACGAGCGCGCGCGAATCGCGGACGACAACCGCAAACGGGGCTGGACCAACGCCTGGCCCCTGCCCGACGCGTCGGAGGCGATGCTGAAATCGACCAACGACCGTTTCGTCAACCAGACGCGGCAACTGATCGAAATCCTCGTGGCCACCGGGCGTACCGACGTGGCAGCCCGAATCCGCGATCAAGCTCTGGCGCTGCTCGACGATGCACGGCTGACGTCCGCCGTCAGCGAAGCGGAAACAAAAACGGGCACTCATCTCCAATTGGAGGTGGGAACAAGCGCGTCGCCGAAGTGACTTGACCTCCGACCCCTCCAATCCGTCTTCAGGCGCGCCCGGCGACAACTTCGCCACCACGCATTGGACCGTGGTGATCGCGGCCGGCCAGCGGTCCACACCGCGATCCGACCATGCACTGGAGGAACTGTGCCGCAGCTACTGGTTTCCGCTCTACGCCTATGTTCGCCGCCGCGGATATGCGAGGGAGGACGCGGAAGATTTGACGCAGGCGTTCTTTGCACGATTCCTCGCCAAGAACTACCTCGAAGGCTTGAGCGCCGAGCGCGGGCGGTTCCGGGCGTTCCTGTTGGCGTCCCTGAAACATTTCCTCGCCAACGAATGGGACCATTCCCAACGCCAGAAGCGCGGCGGCGCCGTTCCGCACCTCTCGCTCGACTGGCAGACCGCCGACACCCGGTTTCAGGTTGCCGCCACAGCCGAGCCGAGCCCGGACAAGGCGTTCGACCGCGAATGGGCGGTGGCGTTGCTGGCCCAGGTGATTGAGCGCCTGCGATCCGAGTGCGAGGCGGAAGGGCGCGCCCCATTGTTCGATGAACTGAAGGAGTCTCTTACCGTCGGCAAAGGCGCGCAGTCACACGCCGAGACGGCGCGAAAGCTGCGTATGGAGGAAACCGCGGTTCGCGTGGCCGTGCATCGCCTGCGGAAGCGCTACCGCCAGTTGCTGCGCGACGAGATTGCGCAGACGTTAGCCGACCCAGCGCAAGCGGATGAGGAGATGCGGGCGCTATTCGGAGCGTTTCGCGCTTAGAGCAACTCACTCGGAACTCTCGCCTCGCCCACAAGGTCCCACCTGACCTTTACCGAGGCTTGGAATCCGCCGCCTTCACAGAATTGCCGATATCAACCCTCCTCCCACACACTTCCATTGAACATTCGAGAGTGACAATCCAACCCCGATAGGGCTCAAGTTTTTGTTCTGTATGCAGAATGCCCCCTCGACCTTCCCCGGTGCGCGACCTGTGGATGGTCTTTTCCAGTCCATCCTGTCGCTCCCGTTCCACGCCATCGCCTATCATGCCGGCCTTCGATTGCGGGACGGGTTCCCTGGGAAATACATTCTCCAATGCTCGGCCTGCAGCTTTGATCTGGATGGCTTTGTGGAAGCGGGACATGCCCTCTGCCGATACCGGGAGGATGGTGTCTTCAACGAAGTTTTGACGACGTGGAAGGGGTGCAATGAGAACGGACCCATGGGGGCCTGTTGGACTCAGGAAACCGGAATACGCCGTCGCGCTCTCAACGCCTTTCTGACCCTCGAATGGCAGGGCACCACCTTCGAGGTGTTGTGTCTTTCCTGGCGGGAGTTGATGCGCGAGCAACGACTGTTCTTCATCCTCGGACCTGACCGCGGACCCGTCGACGCCTTCTTCGAGGCGGTCACCCGATGGACGAGCACGCCCCACGGGGAAGTGCTGGTCTTCGAACAAGGGAACTGGCGCAAGGATCCGAACCTATTCGAATCCATACGCGCGACGATCGCCGATGACCTGGTTCTTCCACCAGGGTTCAAGGAGCAGATCTTCGAGGATGTGGCCCAATTTTTTGCCCGACGAGAGATCTACGTCCGACACGGTGTTCCTTGGAAACGGGGACTTCTCTTCCTGGGGCCGCCCGGGAACGGAAAGACCCACGCCGTGAAAGCCATTTGTCATGTGGCGGGAAAACCGGTCCTTTACGTGCGCAGCCTCGAGTCGGCGGGCATGTTCTCCTCAGGCGAGCATGCGAATGTTTCCCAGGTGTTCGACCTGGCCCGCCGAACCGCGCCCTGCCTGCTCGTCCTCGAGGACCTCGATTCCCTGATCAAGCCCAACAATCGCTCCGTGTTCTTGAATGAGTTGGATGGCTTCGCTCAGAACACCGGACTCTGCGTCGTCGCGACCACCAACTATCCGGAACGTCTCGACCCCTCCATTCTGGATCGACCCTCACGATTCGATCGGAAATACACTTTCGACCTACCGACACAGGCTGGACGCCGGGCGTACCTGGAACGTTGGTCGAGTCAGCAATCACGAGAACTCCAGATCAGCCAGCCCGGCATTGAGGCAATCACCGCCGCAACCGAGGAATTCTCGTATGCCTATTTGAAGGAACTTTGTCTGGCCACCGCCATGGCTTGGATCAATGCCGGTCCAGGCACGTCGCCGGATACCATCGCCTTGGCCCAGGCTCACGCGCTCCAGGCTCAACGGCGGTCGGCACCGACGGAAGCTCCGGCACCTCCACCGCAGCCCACGGATGCCGAGAATCTCATGGCCATTCTGGACCGAATGACGTGAGGACTAGGTGGAAGGACGGAACCCGATAGGCCCGGGCCTGGGATCGGACATCCGCCTGAGGCGACTCTGCCGGTCCGGGGGCCTGCTTCCCTCGTGATAACTGGACCCCATGACTCCTCGTCCGAATGGTTGTCGTCGTAGTTCCCGAGAGATGTGGCTAGATTTGACCCGGACCGTGGCAGCGTTCCATCCATCGCCAGAAACAAACGACACCCGTCTCGTACTCCGTGAACGCCCTCAGTGAATTGACCGTTGCAGAACTGGCGAGACGCCTGTCCGCGTGGGGGATCTCAGACACCCACGCGCGACGACTGCTTCGGACATTCTACCGGACGAACGAGTTGGTTCAGGCCAGCGATGCGGCGCGCTTTCCTGCCGTCTTGCTCGAACGGGTGCGGTCTGAACTGCCCCTTCGATCCACGACGCTGGCGACGCGACAGGTCGCATCCGATGGCACGACCAAGATCCTCCTACGCCTCGCCGACGGTCACACCGTTGAATCGGTCCTCATGCCGGACTTTAGACCCGACCGCTCCGCGGGCTGCCTGTCATCCCAGGTCGGCTGCGCGATGAGTTGCGATTTCTGTGCCACGGCCCAGGGTGGGTTCCAACGGAATCTCACCTCGGGCGAAATCGTGGAGCAGTTCCTGAATCTCCGAGGCGAGGCGAAATCGATTGGCAGGGAACTGCGAACGATCGTCTTCATGGGCATGGGCGAACCGCTGCTCAACCTCGATCACCTCCTGCCGGCCATCGAACGCATCGGAGCCAACGATCTGGGCGGACTGGGGTGGCGTCAGATCACGGTCTCGACGGTGGGCATCGTTCCAGGCATCGACGCCCTCACAGCCACGGGATGGAACCTCCACCTCGCGGTTTCCATTCATGCGCCTGACGATTCCACGCGGGCTCGACTTCTCCCCAGCGGCCGGCGCTATGGGTTGGATGAAATTCTGGCGGCGGCGGACCGTTTCCAGGTGCGGCGGGGACGTCCGGTCATCCTCCAATACTGCCTGCTCGCCGGGGTGAACGACGCGCCCGGCCAGGCGCAACAGTTGGCCGACCTGGTGGGACGTCGGCGCATGCACGTCAACCTCCTTCGCTACAACCCCACCGGAATGGGATTGCGAGGATCCGCCTACCAACCCTCGACCGATCAGGCGGCCACCCATTTCGCGGGCGTTTTGAAAGACCGCGGGGTCGTCGCCCATTTTCGTCGTTCGAGAGGACCTGACATCGACGCCGCCTGCGGACAGCTTCGACAACGATTCGCCACTGCACCGGGCTGACCCGGTCGCTACCACTCCGCCGCGCCTCCAGCGTGCGGTCACCGTTTCGATTGCAATCGGTCGGTGGCCGAGTACGGGGGCTCGTCACCCTGCTTCCCCCCGGGCAGACGGTTGTCCTGCCCATGCGGTTTATCGGCAGCCGATGACAAGGAGGCATCACCGTTTGGCAAGCGAGCGGAAGCGCCGGGTTCTGTGATTCCTTAATCCTGGGACGTGCTGCGAGTGCGGCCCGATCCCGACCCAGGCCGGTTCACCCCGCGAGGTCCAGTGGAACGGGACTCGCGCGTTGCCGAACGAGCAAAACGCCGAACGTCCAACACCCTTTGTCCATCGTCCAATGACCCAACGCCCTGATCCGCATGATCCATCTCCCGGCGTATCGCCCGCGCCCGGCGTGTCCTCCGCTGCCGCGCTGACCACCCTCATTGTCGCTCACGGATTGGCAGCCTCGGCGCAGTCACCGCTACCCTCCCCTGCAACGAACGCATGGCCCGACGCACCGACCCCGTTGGCCGAAGTCCTGGTTCGTCAGCGCGAGGATGCCGGCTATCAGCCGGGAGCCGTCTCGTCACCTCGCTACACCGAACCGCTGCTGAATGTGCCGCAGACCATCACGGTGATTCCCAGGGCGGTGATCGACGAACAGGGCGCCACCACCCTCAGCGAAGTCCTTCGGAACGTCCCCGGTGTCACCTTGCTCGCGGGCGAAGGCGGCGGTGCCTCGAACACGGCCGGCGACGCGTTCTTCATGCGAGGATTCGACGCCAGCAACAGCATCTTCGTCGACGGCGTCCGCAGCCAGGGCCTCATCACGCGCGATGTTTTCAATCTCGAACAGGTCGAGGTGTTCAAGGGTCCGACCGGCGCTGATGTTGGGCGGGGAACCGGGGCCGGATACCTCAATCTCTCCACCAAGTCCCCGCAGTTGAAGCCGCTTTACGGCGGCACACTGGGCTACGGGTCGGCGGAACAGAAACGGGTCACGGTGGATGTCAATCAGCCGATGCGGTTGGGTGGGGAAGGAACGTGGGGGCAAGGCACCGCGGCGCGGCTCAATGCGATGTGGCAAGACGGCGGGGTTCCCGGCCGCGATGAAGTGGAGCGCTCCAGCTGGTCCATCGCCCCCGCGGCAGCTCTTGGACTCGGCACCTCCACCCGAATCCTCCTGTCCTCCCAACACACGCGACAGGAAAACCTGCCAGACTACGGCCTGCCCGGTTCGGCGTTGACCGGCATGGTCGGAACCAATGCCTTATCCGCCGAGATCGACCGGGAAAACTTCTACGGGAGCGCCGCATTCGATTTCGAGGAGGTCTCACAGGACACCTTCACCGCTCGGTTGGAGCATGATCTCTCGGAAAGCTCCACCTTAAGGAATCAGACCCATTTCAATCAGACCGACCGGTTCGCCGTCATCACCAGCCCAGGAAATGTGACCGCCACCAACACCGTGGCCCGCAGTCGACAGGCCAACGAACGCATCAACAAAATCCTCTCCAATCAAACCACGGGCACCGCATCGTTTGAGACCGGACCGCTCGCGCACTCGGTGGTCGGAGGATTGGAGTATCTCCGAGAAGAGCAAGACACGCCGACGGTCAGCGGCGCCGGGACCGCGCCCGCCGCCGACGCATTCCAGCCCAATCCCCACGACCCCGTGACTGGATATGCGCCGCGGCGAACCGGTGCATTCACGGAAGGCAAAACCGACACATTCAGCCTCTTCGCCAACGACACCATCGATGTCGTCGAGCGATGGAAGCTGAGCGGAGGATTGCGTTGGGACGCCTTCACCACCGAATACCGCAGTGTCGACGCCACGGGCGTCGCGAATGCCGGCACTCCCCTCGAGGCGTCGGATCAGCTGCTCAGCGCCAAGGCCGGCATCGCCTTCAAACCCCGCCCGGAAGGCACGGTCTATTTCTCCTACGGCCGGACCCTCACCCCGCCCGGCACCGCGAACTTCAACCTGAGCACCAACGTCAACAACGCCAACCATCCCGCCCTGGAACCACAGACCTCCACCAACTTCGAACTCGGCGCCAAGTGGGACCTGCTGGACACCCGCCTGAGCCTTACGGCCGCCCTCTTTCGGACGCTGAACGAAAACGAAATCACCACCGACAACACCACCTCGCCTCCAACCTACCTGTATGACAGCGAACGCCGGGTGGATGGCGTGGAGTTCGGCGCCACCGGCAACCTCACCGAAAGCTGGCAGGTCTTCGCCAATCTCTCGTACCTCGATGCCACTTTTGCGGAATCCGCCAATCCAACGCAGGACGGGGCTCGATTGCAGTGGACGCCGTCCTTTTCCACGAGCCTCTGGACGACCTACCGCTTCCCGTTTCGACTGACCATCGGCGGCGGCGCGCGCTATGTCAGCACGGTGGCGAGACAAACCACCACCACGCCCGGAGCCGTGAATCCTGAGACGCCCGACTACTGGGTGATCGACGCCATGGCCCAATACGAAGTCAGCCGGCACCTCACCCTGCGTCTCAATGTCTACAACCTGCTCGACGAGTTCTATCCGATCAGCCTCAACAACAACGGCAACCGCTTCAACCCGGGACCGCCCTTGTCCGCCATGCTGACGGCTTCCCTCAAATTCTGATCACGCTCCGAAAACCTGCCCCCCAGCCCCCGTCCTATGTTGCTCCATCTTCCCAACGTTCTAACGCCCGAACAGGTTGCCGAAACACGGCGCCTGCTGGAATCCGTCGAGTGGATCGATGGCAAAATCACCGCCGGCTACCAGTCCGCACGGGCCAAGAACAACCAGCAGATACCGGAACACCACCCGGTCGCGCGTCAGGTCGGCGAGTTGATTCTCCAGGCACTCGGCCAGAATCCGTTGTTCATCGCCGCGGCACTTCCCAGGCATGTCTTCCCACCGCTGTTCAATCGGTACTCCGCAGGGCACAGCTTCGGCACGCATGTCGACAATGCGATCCGCCAGGTGCCGGGCACGCCCATGCGAATCCGCACGGACCTTTCGGCCACCCTCTTCTTCGCCGAACCTCAGGAATACGACGGCGGAGAATTGACCGTCGAGGACACCTACGGCGTGCAAGAGGTCAAACTGCCCGCGGGTCACATGATTCTGTATCCCGCGACCAGCCTGCATCATGTGAAGCCGGTCACGCGCGGCGCTCGGTTGTGCGCCTTCTTTTGGATCCAAAGCATGGTCCGCGATGATATGCGGCGCTCGATGCTGTTTGATCTCGATGTCGGATTGCAGCGCTTGAATCGAGATCACCCCGATCATCCGTCCAGCGTCCAGTTGACCGGCGTTTATCACAATCTGATACGGCAATGGGCCGAGGTCTGACCATGAAGACGTTCCGAAGGGCGCTTTTCTGGCTGCACATGGTGATCGGTCTGCTGACGGGTGGAGTGATCGCCATCACGGTGTTCACCGGCGCGTGCCTGGCGTTCGAGAAGCAGGTGCTCGCCTGGGCGGAGCGCGAGGTGCGCCGAGTGACACCTCCGGATTCGAGCGTCGCGGGCTGGGACCTGGACCAACTCGTCGCCAAAGCGCGCGAGTTGGCATCAGGTGCGGCGTGGACCGGGATCACCGTCCGGTCGGATCCCGCCGCCGCCGTCACCCTGACATTCGGACGCACCCAAACCATCCATGCGAATCCGTACACGGGGGAGCTTCGCGTGCAAAGCCCCACCGTGCTGCGGGCCTTCTTTCAATGCATGCTCCGATGGCATCGTTGGCTGGGTGTGCCCCAACCTGAATCCGGCGCGGAAGGTCCCTCGGCCCGTATCAATGACGCCATAGCAACGCAGTCGGGAGGTTCTGGGGCCCACCGAAGCTCAGCGCAGGGCGGCACCAACGGAATGCACAACGCAGAGGAACCTCGTCGCCACGGGCCGGTCGGCGCCCGAGCGATCGCGAGCACGGTGGTCGGCGTCTCGGCATGCCTCTTCACCCTGCTTTGCCTGAGCGGAATCTACTTGTGGTGGCCACGACATTGGCGTTGGACGTCTCTGCGAATTGGAGTCCTGCCCAACTTCCGACTGCGGGGCAAACCGCGGGACTGGAATTGGCACAACGCCGTCGGCATTTGGTCGGCACCGATCCTGATGGTCCTCAGCCTCACGGGTGTCGTGATGGCGTTCCGGCCGGTCGGCAATGTTATCTACGGCGCACCCATCGGGGGCCCCGAAGCCGGGCTCAACTCCACCCACTCGCCGTCGTTCGCGGCGCCGGAACCGGGGATGCTCCCACTCGGCCCCGATCGCCTGTTCGCCATCGCTCGGCGCGAGGTGCCCCATTGGGAGGAAATCACCTTGCGCGCGGGCGGTCGTCAGCGGGGTCCCCGCGGTGCCCGTTTCGGGGGTGAGGCAGGTTTCCGACGCGAGGATGGGCCTCGCTCGACCGCCGCGGCGAGAGAAGGGATGGCCCAGGCACGAACCGGAGTGGGCGCCCCAAGTCAACGCGAAGCGGTCGAAGCGGGCGAGACGCGGTCCGGGGATGGCCAGGGACGCGGCGGTCCGGGTGGGCACGGCACACCGCCCGTGTCGGTGATGGTGCGGGAAACCGGCCGTTGGTCCGTTCAACCCATCCAACTCCAGGTTCATGCGTACACCGGGGAGGTGCTGCGACGCTCCACCTTCTCCACGCAAGTATCGGAAGTCGGGTGGCGCCGCGCGCTTCGTGGTTTGAATCGCCCACTGCACACCGGCGAGGCTGGCGGTTGGGTCGGCCAGTGCCTTGCGTTCGCCGCGTGTCTCGGTGGCCTGGTGCTCGTGTACACCGGCTTTGCCCTGAGCTGGCGCCGATTCTTGGGGAAGCGTCGTGGACCCGCGACTTCGACCTCGGTCCCGGCCCGTGAGTCAAACTCCATGCCGATCGAAACCGCCGCCTCGTCGCTCCCCACTCGCCTCCCGGAATGACGAGCGCGCTTCCTCAATCGCCGCACCGAACCTTGCCGCTCCCGCCACCGGGGACCGTTCGGTCACGACCCGAGTCATCGTCGAAGCAGGTACCTGCGTCCATGATACCGGTGCTGACGCTGGTGATTTGGACCGGTTGTGCGACGGTGGGCATCCTGGGCGCTCTTCTTCCGTATCAGCACCCTCCGCCGCGCTGCGCAGATCCCCAGGCAATCGTTGCCACCCTGCTTAAGATTGAACTGACGGCCCAGCCGTTCGCCGCGGAAGACGAGGCTCCCGCACCGACCGCCGCAGACGCATTGCCGTCGCCCGTGCCGGAACCGCCTCCAGTCACTCCCGCGCCCCCGCTTCTCGCCGTCGCCGAGCCGAACCCGAAGATCGCGTTCGAATTACCCGTCGATGCACCCGTCCGCACCGGGCCCGCCGCGGAAGCGACCTTTCAACAGCAGGCGCGCCCTGCGGCGCCGGCGGCAGCCGATACCGGCGCGACGGCGGGCTCCGCGACCGGCGGGGTCCCTGGGAGCCATGGGCTCATCGTGCAAACGCTCGCCTTTGGACGTGGGGAAGCCCGGCAGCCGGCACCAGACTACCCGCGGCAGGCCGTGCGGGAGAGACAGGAAGGCACGGTGGTGGTGCGCCTTACAGTAGACGAAGACGGCCATGTCATCGTCGCCGAAGCGGCCTCGCCCAGCCCGTGGCCCCTGTTGAACGCCGCCGCTCTCCGCACCGTGCGCGAACGGTGGAGGTTCCGGCCCGGCCCCGTGCGCCTCTACGAAGTCCCCATTCGTTTCGAACTGACCAACTCCTGATCAACGTCCGTGTCCCGTATTGTCCTGCAACTCCAATTCCCATGATGGCTGGCCCTCCCATTTTCGCGAACGTCGTAGTGGACTTTTTCATCAAAGGCGGCCCGGTCATGTGGCCCATCCTGATCTGTCTGATCGCTGCGGCGGCCGTGGTGATCGAACGGTCTTTGTGGTGGTGGCGGCTGGCCCGGCGCGCGCAGCGCGGGCAGCTGGAGCGAGCCTTCGACCTGGTGTCCCAAGGTCGGTTCGCCGAAGCCGTCGAAGCCACGGCCTCCGCCGACGACCCTTATCTCGCCACTCTGCACGAAGGCTTGTCGCACGCGCACACCTCTTTCCTGGGAGCGATGCAGGTGCGAGCCACCGAGGAGCTCGACCACGCGGAGCAACGCCTGTGGATTCTCTCAACCTTCATCACGCTGGCGCCCTTGCTCGGGTTGCTTGGCACCGTGACCGGAATCATGCACTCGTTTCATTTTGTTGGAGACGATCAACTGGCGCCCACCAAGGTGAGCGGCGGCATCGCGGAGGCGCTTATCGCCACGGCCTGCGGACTCGGCATCGCCATTCTGGCGCTACTGCCCTTCAACTTCTTCAACCGGCTGTTGACCCAGTTCCGGTCGCGCCTCGAACGCACCATTCATCACGCGGAGTTGCGGGTCGAATCGGCGCGCCACCGCGGCTGGGACCTCGAAAACTTTGCCCGGGCGCGTGCCGACGCCGTCAGTCGTCCGAACGATGCGCCCCGGGCGGAGGAAGTCGTGCTCCAACACTAAACCACCATGCCCGTCAAATTGGGATCCCGTTTGCCCGCTGAATCCGAGGCGCGCATCGAGATCATTCCCCTCATCGACATCATGTTCTTTCTGCTCGCCGCCTTCATGCTGGTGAGCTTGAGCATGGTCAATCTCAAGAGTGTTAAGGTGAACCTGCCGACGGCCACCCAGGCGACTTCTGATTCGCCCGCCGACTTCCTCAGCGTTTCGGTCGACCGCGCCGGCCTGCTTTATCTTGATCGGACACCGGTCGGTCCAGGCGAACTAGCCGCCCGACTTTCGGAGGCGCGACGCGCCAACCCAGGCGCCCGCGTGTTCATCCATGGCGACCGCGACGCCCGCCACGGAGATGTCATCCGGGCTCTCGACATCGTGAGGGCATGCGGCATCGACCAGGTGGCGTTTGAGGTCCAGGAAACCTCGTCCATCGCGGATCGATCGCCATGAACAGCCGCCTTCAATGGGTGAATCTCGCCGGCGTAGTCTTGCTCGCTGTGTTGAGCGCCTGGCAATGGACCCGTCTGCGCCGCGCCGAACTCGACCGCCGGCAGTTGGAACAACTGCGCCAGGAACAGGAGGCACGGCTGCGCGATCAGTCGAAGCGACTTGAAGCGCAGCAGGGCGACTTGGAGTTCTTCCGGCGGCACGCCGCGGACTTCGGTGTCACGGTGCGCACCAACCAAGCCCGACTGGCGACGTTGGAACGCGAACGGGAGACCTTGATGACCGAGCGTGACCGGGCTCAAAGCGCGCTGACCCAATGGGTGACGGCTGTGCAAGAACGGGACCGGCACCTCGAACGGGAGGCGACCAAGCTGCGTTCGGTGGTGGAGGAACGCAACCAACTCGTTGAGCGAGTCAACGAGTTGGCAAAACGCCAGAACGAGTTGGTCCATGAATTGAACGATCGCACCCGCGAGTTCAACGAACTGGCTTCGAGATTTGGAGAACGTCCGAAGAACCATTAGGAAGGCCCGTGCCCATCGACTGCTGTCCTGGCCTTCCAGGCATGGAACATCAGAGTTTCACCGATTCGATAAAGGCCTTTGCCGCGGCGGAATGCTCCCTGGGGCGGAAGACCACACCCACCACAAAGGGGGCCGGAGGCGGCGCCACCCGACACAGCGTCAGGCGGGGTCCGGACAGGCATTCAAAGCCCTGCTGCACCAGCGCGATTCCCCGGCCGGCATCGACGGCAGCGATGAGGCTGGTTGCGCTGTCATGTTCCTCTGAAATCGTCGGCCGCACAACTTGCGCCTCGAAGTGGGCGACATTCACCTCCTCCTCCAAACCTCTCATCTGGCGGCTCAAGGGTGGTTGGGAGACGCTGAGCCGAGCGGCGGCTCGCGTCACGTTCTGTTCCTCGGCGACCGCCACGAAGTATCGCAAGTGACGGAGTTCCATGACCAGCCAACCATACCTGGGCCGCATGGTCAGCCAAGCAACATGGTATGCAACACTCGCCGCGGAGTTGCGTTAAGGTGCCGGGGTCCTGATTCAATGATCGGGTTCATCACCAAACTGCCATGAGCACCTTCAAATACCGTCGTCTCGACAAGACCAACGTCGCCGTCCTATTGGTGGATCACCAATCCGGACTGACCAACCTCGTCCAGGATTTTTCGCCGGACGACTTCAAGAACAACGTCCTCGCCCTGGCCGATTGCGCCAAGTACTTCAAATTACCCACCATTCTAACCACGAGCTTCGAGTCAGGGCCGAACGGTCCGTTGGTTCCGGAACTCAAGGCCCAGTTCCCGGACGCGCCTTACATCGCACGTCCCGGAAACATCAACGCCTGGGACAACGAGGATTTTGTGAAGGCGGTCAGGGCGACGGGAAAGAAGCAGCTCCTGATTGCCGGCATCGTCACCGAAGTGTGCGTGGCTTTCCCGGCGCTCTCGGCGTTGGAGGAAGGCTATGAAGTCTTCGTGGTCACCGATGCATCGGGTACCTTCAATAAAACCACGCGGGACGCCGCCTGGTCGCGGATGCAGGCAGCCGGCGCCCAGCTCATGACCTGGTTCGGTGTCGCCTGCGAACTCCACCGCGACTGGCGCAACGACATCGACGGACTGGCAGCCCTGTTCTCCAACCATCTACCGTCCTATCGCTGCCTCATCACCAGTTACGCCAGCGGCGCGGCAGCCGCGAAACGGTGAGGACCCATTGAACGCGATCCTCCACTGACGGCACCCAACCTGCCCGTTCATGGCGGAGCCGGCAGGGACTGGTAGGTCAAGCAGCGCGTCTGGCGTGCCGCTCGGTGTCAGTAGCCAGCCCGCAGGCTCGCGGTCCAACCGGGTGCCCGGCATGGCACGTTAGGGTTCGAACCAGACCGGTGCGATCCATCGACCACCACCCGGTCGTCGCCCGTCCCGCGCGAGCAGACTCCTCAGCCACGCCAGGTTCATCGACTGTCCCCTATGCCGCTGGTCACCGCGTAGACATTGGCGCTGCGTAGAGAGAACCTGATTCGCACCGTGCGCCCCGCGAGCGAGCGCGGCGATGCATCGCCCCAGCGAAGGGTGATATCCTTTCGATCCTGATCCCGAACAACGCACTTCTCCGCTTCGAAACCCGGAACCACCACGCCCGAGGGCTCCTGGATCGCCGCCATCACGTAGGCCTGGTCCTTGGCGAAAAGACGTTCGCCCGACGGCACCGACGCATTGAGCAACAAGTCCGCGTCCGGCATGACGAAGGAACGGGTCGAGAATTCCGCATTGGCCCGTGACCCCACGTAGCTGATGCGATCCTCCGGCAGGCCAAGCAGCATCTGGCCTCGCGGAAAGATGATCTTGCCATCCATCATCAGGGGCGGTGTTTCGAGGCGCGGAATCTGCGGGAAGACTTCCAAAGCATTCACGCCACGGGCCGGCCGCTCCCATCGCAGGCCGTCCGGACTGGTCCACCATTCATTGTCGAGGTGCGGGGCGTGCTTGCTCGCGGTGAGCGGACTGGCGGCGTAGTTCAACACCATCATGTAGGCGCGGTCGTGGTACCAAAAACCGTTCCCGCTATAGAACTCCAGGTCGGGAGGATCGTCCGAGTCGGGAACCGTCAGGTATCCCGGCGGATGCGCTGCCTTCTGTCCATGGCGATCCCACACATCCGGCAAGGAGACAGAGGGTTCCCAATGACGACCATCGGGGCTCGATCGGATCATCAACACGCGGCGGTCGCGAAGTGTGTCGTCGCCCAGCGCCCGGGTGGCGCCGCCATGGTCGCGCAGTCGTTTGCGATGCGGTTGGAGGCTCTTGCTGACCACGACGAATCGTTTCAGCACCGGGCTCCAGAAGAGGCTCATGGCGTCCCCTTCGTAAAACAGCGGATTGCCGGGATGCGCGGTCCACGACTTCCCATTGTTGCTGAAGTACGCCGTATAAGCGAAGCCGTAGGAATCCATCTTCAGTTTCAGCAGCAGATACTCCTTCGCTTCGGGGTTGTAGGCCACGACCGCATGTTGGGTCCACGGACCGGCGGCTTCTTCGACGACGACCTCCGGTTTCTCAAATGCGATCCCATCCCGTGTTGTCGAACGCAGGATCTTCCACGCATTCGTCTCCTCGTGGGTGGCCCTCCCTCGGCCCAGGGATTGGAATTGCTGCCCAAAAACCTCCCATCGACCGTCCGCCATGGGAAAGGCGCTGATCACTGCAAACTCCGGCGCCTCGACTTCCCGGATCAAACGCACCGGGCTTACACCGATATGCAACGTCCCCCAGGTGTCGAAGAGATCCTGCCCGCGGGAAAACAGCAACTTGAGGGGCGCTTCCCCGGACGGAGTGGGGGTACCCGACGGGCGATCTTGAGCGCGGGCACAAGCGCCAATGGCGAATTGAAGAAGGAGGGCCAGAAGAAGCGCCGATCGACGAAAGCTCGTATTCATCGCGTGGTTAAAGCCCGGCGGAGCGGTAGGTGGACCCTACGTTGCGGTCGCGAGAACGCACAATACCCACGTGGTCAGTCGGCCCACCAAGCATCCCTGCCAGGGACCGCACTCGATGGGCAGGGCCCCACCGCCATGCCCTCTCAAGAAACGCCGCCATGACCGGCGACGTATCGCGCCGCGTCATTATGGTTTCACGGACCGAACTTCGCGCTCGGTTTCGTGCTCCCAATTCCAGCGACCTGGTGCATCCTATGACCAACAGTGTTGACTGGGCTGTAACCACCATGGTGCCGTTCTATGAGGCGAACCCTAGGCTTTGCGGGTTTCCTTGTTGGATTAGCATGCATGATTTTTTGCCTGCTCATGGGACGCCCGGCGGCACGGCATGCCGGAGGCAGGAGTCCCCAGGCGAACCTCGCTGAACCGCGTGTTGCCGCTTCGCTGGCACTCGCTGATCCGCCAAGAACCCAGCCTCTCGCGGGTTCCCAGACCTTGTCCCCAGGTTCGAGCTCGAACCGCGCAGCGGCCGGCCCCCCTGATTCGCTTCCTGGCAACCTCACGGCATCGGCACCCCAACCGGCGACGACCGCGCCCTTGAAATGCCCTTGGGACACCAACTTCCTCAACGCCCTTCGAATGGCGACGACGGGCGAAACCGTTCGCATCCAACTCCCCGGAGGCCAAACCGCCATCGGCATTCTGGACCGGATTAAACGGGCAAGCGGCCCGGTCATCGCGGTCTCGGGAAGGTTGACCGGACCGGAATCCGGGAGGTTTTTCGTGCATGCCCAGAGCCTGGGTGGGGTTGCCGGAGATTATTTTGGGATCTTCGAGCTGCCGATCAGTCGACGCGCCTTCCGCATCGAACCCAACGGACTGAGCGGCGCTTCCGAATTGGTCAGCCGCTCGCTGGAAGAGGTCTTGTGCGTCGGCCTTCCCAGGCCTCTGGGTGGGACCGGCGCCGGATCTACCGCCTTGAAACAATCGACCTTGTTCGACGCGGACTCGCACGAGTCCTGGGTTGAGGACCTGGACGGCGTCGCCCTATTCGAAAGCCTGCCCGGCGCGGGACCGGTGATCTACCTGGATTTCCACGGCGGAGAAACAGCGAGTTGGGGTGGAATCCAATACGGTCCGGCGGCGTTTCAGAATCAGGCGATTCACGAAATCTGGTGGCGGGTATCGGAGGATTATCGTCCCTTCAAACTCAATGTGGTGACCGACCGGGCGGCCTATGATCGAGCACCGGCCAATAGTCGGCAGCGAGTCATTATCACGCCAACCGACGACGCGTCACCCGGTGCAGGAGGAGTGGCGTACACGGGATCCTTCAATTCGACGGAGGACCTTCCCTGCTGGGTCTTCGTGACCAACAACGCGCGCTACTGCGCCGAGGCGATCTCGCACGAGGTCGGTCACACGCTCGGTCTGTCCCATTCTGGGCTTTGGGCGAATGGAACGCTCACCGAGTACTTCTCGGGACACGGATCCGGCGAAACCGGTTGGGCGCCGATTATGGGACTTCCGTACTACCGGAACGTGACCCAGTGGAGCCAAGGCGAGTACGAGAACGCCAATCAATTGCAGGACCAATTGCGCGTCATAGTCTCCCAGAACAGGATGTCCTGGCGGGCCGATGATAGCCCGGCCGCCCTTCCCGACGCTCGATTCCTCGAGGTCTATGACGACGGGCATTGTGGCGCGAACGGCATCATGGAACGGGCGGGCGATGCCGATGCCTTCGTCTTCACCACCCAAGGAGGCCAGGCCACCCTGACTGTCAGCCCACTGGTTCCTGGGCCCAACCTGGCCTTGGATCTCGAATTGCTCGACTCGGGAGGCCAACCGATCGCATCCCATCAGCCAAGCAATACGCTCTCGGCGACGGTTTCGGCGGATCTCCCCGACGGGACCTTCCTCTTGAGAGTCACGGCAGCCGGACGTGGGAATCCGCTGACCGACGGCTTTTCATCCTATGGCAGCCTGGGCTCCTACCAAGTGACGGGCACCGTCGCTCGCGCCCAGCCGGCGGACCGATTCCAGATCTCGGAAAACGCGCCGGCGGGAACGGTGTTGGGTGTCCTGACACCACGATTCACCGATCAAGGATCGCTCCAATATCGGATCGTCCGTGGCAATTCGAATGGCGTCTTCGCCATCAACGACCAGGGAGTCCTGTCCGTAGCCAAGTCTCAGGCGCTCGATTTCGAAGGACTGCAATTCACCAATCGCAACGCCAACAACCTCGAGATTGGAGTGGAGATCGTCGACCATTCGGATGCGCTTCGCCGGGAATCCAACCGACGAGTGGTGGTGATTGTGACCGATGTTCCCGAACCGCCGACCCTGAGGCGGTTTTCGACCGGACTCACCACACAGGGCTGCTTCTCCGAGAACTGCGAATTCTCGGCGTCCGTGCTCGAACACTCACCCCTCGGCACAATCGTCGGAACCGCCAAAGGGGAAGATCCTGACCGCTATTCATTTCTTTCCTATTCCCTCGTCGGGGGCGAAGACGTTCCCTTTGAAGTCGACTCCCTTTCCGGGGAGCTTCGGGTGAACGGCGAATTGGTGGCGGCGGTCAGGAATCGTTATGATCTGGTGCTCCGGGTTTCCGACCGAACCCAGCCCGTTTCGCTGTCGGCGACCTCGATTGTCCACGTGTCGGTGGAATTGCCTTACCCCCGGGGAACCATGGCCACCGCAGTGTATCCAAATGTCGAAGGCACCTCGGTCAATGACCTCAGGCTAGCTCCCGAGTTTTCGCTCGATCCTTCCATCGAATCGAGGGTTGCCAGCTTCGAAATTCCTCCCGGCATTGGGCTCATTGACTGGCAGCTTCCGGACATCGTGGGGCCCGGTCTCGACAGCGCATCTGCGGTTCTCCAGCTTGCCAGCGGGCGAGACTCCCTTGTCAACGATGGGACCGGCGGCCTGTTCCTTCCCGGGTCTGGTATCATTTGGTGGGAAACCCCTGGTGGCGGGGGTTTGTTCTCCCTGGGGATGAGTCGACCCACCAACCATTTTGGAATGGCCCTCCGGGGTTATTTGCTTCCACCCGTCACTGGGCACTACCGATTCTGGATCACCAGCCAGGACGACAGCGAATTCTGGATCAGCGACACCACGGACCCCGCCCGCATGGCGCCCGTCGCGTTCGTCACCAATAACGGCATCCCCTTGGATCCGCGGGAGTGGGATCGACAGCCCGGGCAACAATCCGTCCCCATCCAGCTCGCCGCAGGTTACGCTTATGCCATCGAGGCGCTCCTGAAAGTCGATCAGGGTAGCGGCCATCTCAGCGTTGCGTGGGAGTGCGCCGAATGCGGCATCGCGCGGGATGTCATCCTCGGACGCTATCTGGCCCCGCGCTCCATCAATTATCGCCCTCGAGCGGTTGGATTTGAAACCGTGCTCCACGAGGATGCGCTCGCCGGATCGCGAATTGGCCGGATCGCGGTCACGGACGTCAACGCATCCGATCGTCACCTGTTCCGTTTGGTCGGAGGGGCCGACGCCGGACTCTTCGACATCGATCAAAATACTGGAATCATCCATCTGCAGGGCATCGACCCCCTCCCGCTCACCCCTCAATCTCGCTACGAACTCCAAGTCGCTGTGGTCGACAACGGCGACCCGGCCCTCTCAACCTCCGCGACCGCGGTGGTGACCGTGGTCCCAAAGGACGCGATCACCGTTTCCAGCCTGTTTCACGAGTTTTGGGGTGGGATCACCAATGGTCCCGGCGTCGGGAACCTCCAAAGTCTCGAGCGCTTTCCAAGCCAACCGGACCGTCTTCAGGCTGCTAACGATTTCACCTTCGACGGTGGATTGCTCGGGTTGGATTGGGGCACGCGAACGCGAGCGCTACTCGTCCCGAATGAGACCGGCCTCTACCAGTTCTTTCTCTCCGCCTCCGGAGAAGGCCAATTGAAGTTCAGTTTCGATGACCAACCCGCACACTCGTCCATCATCGCGTGGACCTCCGGAGGCGACGAACCCTTCCAATGGACGCGAAAGGCGAGCCAGGCCTCCGGCGGCCTATGGCTCCTCGCAGGCTCAAGCTACTACGTCGAGACCCTCATCCGGTCGGGTGCCACTCTGGGACATTTCGAGGTTGGCTGGAGCGGTCCCGGTTTGAATGGCACGAATCCCATTCCACGGACGGTACTACGACCGCTCGACCTGAATCAGCCGCCCGCCCTGAACTCGACCAACGTCGTTGTCTCCAGTTTGGCGACCAATGGGACCTTGATTGTCCAACTGAGGGCGTCCGACAGCCCCGTTGACACACTGACGTTCCGTCTCCTCGCCGCAAGTCCGCCCGGGCTCTTCGAGCTCAATCCACAAACGGGAGACATCACTGTCTCCCAAGCCGAGGCCTTGCCTGCCTGGGCGGGCACCAACTGCGTCCTTGAAGTTCAAGTTCAGGACTCAGGGTTCGAGGATCGGTATCCACGACGCCTCGTCCAGGCCACCATCACGGTGCGTATCATCGACAGGACACCCCCGACGTCTTGGGTGGGCCGTGGCATGGACAACCGCTGGAGCACCTCGGCGAACTGGATTCCCAACGGACCCGTCGAAGGAGGCCGGATCACGTTCGTTGGGTTGAGTCAACGGACCAACCACAATGATCTGCTCCAGCGCGTGGGTTTGGTCCAGTTCCACGCCGGCGGCTTCGAGATTCGAGGGAACCCTGTGACTTTAAGTGCGGGCCTGTTCAGCAATGGCGAAAATACCTGGGCCATTGACTGCCGGCTCGATGCCAACCAGTCCTTCACCAACTTTGCACGCGCTTTGAACTGGTTCGGATCCATCAATGGCAACGGCCATGATCTCACCTTGGAAGTGAACCAAATGATGCGCCTCCACGGTGCCCTGTCAGGATCGGGTCGCCTGATCAAGACAGGCTTCGGTCAATTGGTCATGACCACGTCGAACCGGTACACCGGCCCAACGGTCGTCAAGGCGGGAAGCCTCGCTCTCGAAGGACCCGCCTCCATTCGCCCCAGCACCAGCCTGACCGTTGAATCGACCGGGATCCTCGACGTCCGCAAAACCGAGTCTCTATTCACCCTTGGCCTCGAACAGGAACTCCAGGGAGCGGGACGTGTGACAGGCCCGCTACTGATCCAGGGACGACTGCAGCTCACGAGTCCGGCCGTCACCACCAGTCTCACCTTCAGCAATCAACTCACGCTAGCGGGTGAGGTCGTGGTTAACGCCCGCTCGACGTCAGGGCCATGGAGCGCGCCTCCGGTGCGAGTTCTCGACAAGCTTCAATTGGGTGGACGCCTTGTGGTTCAGTTGACGACAAACTCCCGCACATTGTCTCCAGGCGATGCTTTCGAGCTCTTTCGAGCGGATCAACTCACTGGAGCTTTCGCCTCGGTGGACCTCCCGCCGCTCCCGCCCGGACTCGAATGGGACACGCGCAGCCTGTCCGTCGATGGGTCGCTGCGGATCATCCTGAGTCCCCCAGTCGTCCTTCCTGTGCGACGAGTCGGCTCGTCGGCGATCAGTCTTCGATTCCAGACGATCGCCGGTCGGACGTACGTGGTTGAAACAACGGGCGAATTGGGACCCGAATCGGTGTGGACCCCGGTGACAACTCACCAGGGTGCAGGCGGAATTCAGACGGTGAACCTCTCGATCAAGCCGGCTACCCCTCAGCGGTTCTATCGCATCCGCACCATCGAGAGAACCCTGCCCTGATGACGCATCCCCAACCCTGGTCCCGCTATCAGCGAATCTGCCAAACCCTCCGAACGTCCCACTCAGGCGGTGCATAGCCCCTACCCTGCCGCCGTCAGGCCAGACAATTCCGACCGCACCCACGGTGCGGTCCGGTTGGCAGGCCCCATGACGAAAGCGGTCCCGACTTTGGAGCGGTGAAGGATCCGACGCGCGAAGGTTCCCCCCAGGGGGGATGTGGGCCATTTTGAATCGCGGCCCCATACGTAAGTGCACGTAGACACGCAGTTGATGATCGGTTCCGCGCCGTTCCTAACGCAGAAATCTCCAAGCGCTTTGCTTTGTGGTGCTCGCGAGGCGTGTTTGACCCGCGTCGTCAACGGATACCTCTGCCATTGCGAGATTACCCGCTGTCGGGTACGCAAGGCAGCCGCAGAGCACGAGGAGCTCACCACCACCCAACATGTTGTCTATCAGTTTGATGCACAGAATTAATCACACTCATTCCCGATCGACGTCCGCGGGAATCATCGCCCTGCTTCTCGCGGCGTCGCTGTCCCAGCATGCCCACGCTCAACCCGGCCAGATTGAACGCGGATTCACCGTCCCTGGAATGCGGACCTCCCGGACGCTCGGCGTCCAACCAGACGGAAAAGTCCTGCTGGTCGGCGTCTTCACCAACTCTCCCAGCGGTGCCTTCCTCGTCCGACTCTCTGCTGATGGTTCGATCGAGTGGAAAAGCGCTCAACTCAGCGTCCCGGCCCAGACCGTCGCTGCCGGATGGAATGGCGAGATCTTCGCGGGCGGCGACAACACCGCCTACCGCTTCCTGCCCCCGGCAACGGAGGTCGACGCGACCTTCGCTCCCGGTCTCGGCTGGCGCTCGAGCGATCCATGGGCCGTTGCCTTTCAGCCGAATGGCGGAATCCTGATCGCCGGGAGTGGGCCCACCGGCTCCCAACTCGACTGGGGAACCGATCGCGGCCTTAGGAACACGCCGGTGCGCATCGCCCCAAGCGGTTCCCGGGATGTCGATTTTTTCGGTCGGATCGGCGTCGGCACCAGCACCGACATCGCCGTGCTGCCCGATGGTTCCTTCCTCGCCGCGCGCACCGATGTCCGCCGTTTCCTGGCCGACGGCACCCCGGATGCAAGTTTCACCCCTTGGAATGTCGCCAATGTCGAACTCCTTCGGCGCCTTCCCTCAGGAGATTTCCTCCTGGGTGGCGGCGCGATGCGCAGCTTCAACGGCACACCCGTCAAGTCGCTGATTCGGGTGAGCGCCTCGGGCGTTCTGGACTCGACCTTTAATTTTGCCGGCGTTTTCGACGCGGCGTACGACAGCGCCGGATGTCATCGCCCCGTCGCGGTGCTTGCCGACGGCAGACTCGTCGTCGGCCAATCCACAGGCGGAATTCAACGCTTCCTAGCGTCCGGCCTGGTGGATCCAACCTGGACCGACCCAGCCCCCACGGTCGTGGTTCGTGAATTGGTCGCCGACGGACAAGGCGCCGTGTACGTCCTCGGCAATCTTGAAGGCCCGCTACAGTCCCACCCCATTTACCGGCTGGCGGGTGATGAGACCGGTCCGGTGCCCAAGGCCCCTCTCTTCACCACCCAACCCGCGGCCACCACCGTCGCCACCCCTGGCGCCACCGTGACTCTGAGCGCCGTGGTGACTGGCGAACCGTCGCCCAATTTCCAGTGGCTCCATGATGGTTCGCCCATCCGCAATGCCACCTCCGCATCACTGACGCTCGCCAATTTCCAGGCCTCCGACGCCGGTTCCTACCAACTGATCGCCAGCAATCGCATCGCGGTCGTCGCCAGTTCCCCGGCCACCGTCCATCTGGACCCCGGCGCGCGCCGCCCAGGCTCGCCGGATGTCACCTTCGAATCCCCACCCTTGAACCCACCCGCCGGGAGCGAGGGGTTTGTTCCCACCATCGTCAACCCACTGTTCTGGGGAGGCGCTCCCACCGCGGACGGCGGGCTCTATCTCTGGGGGAACTTCGCGTTCCGCCGAGCCACCAACACCATTGAAACCGGCCTGGTCCGCCTCGATGCCGAGGGCAACGCAAGGCCGGATTTCCATCCTGGCGATCTCGTACGCGACGCCGGAGGTGGCGCGCTCCAATCGGATGAACGCCTTGTGCTCGGTGCTTTGTTCGTCTCGGGCACGGAAATCCGGGATGGCGTCGTCCGTCTCCTTCCCGATGGTTCCCGCGACCCTTCCTTCGCCGGACTTCGACTCTTCGAGGGCACCCAGCAGGCCGGAGCCCGCATCGTCACTCTCCAAACCAACGGCGGCATCCTCGTCGGAGGCGGCTTCGCGCGCGTCCAGAATGCGGTGCGCCCTGGCCTGCTCCGACTGCACGCGGATGGCACGCTGGACACGACCTTCCCCGCCCTTCCCCTGAGTTCGCGCGTTTCGGCGATCGTTATCGCTCCCGACGGTGACATTTACCTCGGCGGCTCGTTTTCGCTTTCGGGCGCCACGGTTGAAGCCAGCGTGCTGCGGCTCAACCCGGATGGAACCCAAGACACCGCCTTCACTCCGTTCCCGGGGGTCATTGGAGTCACCGATCTGGAGCTCGCTCCCGCCGGCGGCGTCATTGTCCTGCGAAGTGGCAACGCCGTTCTTGGAGGCAACACCTTGTCGAACCCCTTCCGCCTCGACACCTCGGGAGTGCACGATCGTTTCTTCGACGCCGGCATCGTTCATGGCGCCGGCGAAGCGCTGCTCCAACGCCCGGACGGTGCGTGGCTGGTCAGCGCTGATACGGGAACGCCGCTCCCTCCCAGCAGTGTCAGCCGCCATCTCGCAGGCGGCGCGCGCGATCCGTTCTACACCAACGCGCCTCCCATCGCTTTTGTTCGCAACATGCTGTCGGCCGCCAACGGCAAGGTCTGGGTCATCTCGGCCGACCACCCTGGCGCGACTCGCTTGCAGAACGACGACTATGTCCCGCCGGCGCCGCCTGTCATCGTACGACCGCCGCGCAGCATCGCTGCCTCCGGACTACAGGTCGCCTCCTTCCGCGTCGTCGCCGATGGGGTTCGTCCCTTGACCTATCAATGGCGTTTCAATGGCGCGCCCATTCCCGGGGCGACGGCGGACGTCTGGAATGTCGCCCCGATCACCCCCGCGTCGCTAGGCGTCTATGACGTCGTGGTCACGGGCGGTGGCCAAAGTACCGTCAGCGATCCGGCCACCTTGGGAAATGACTTCCCACCGTCGATTCTCACTCAGCCCCTCTTTAGGACCAACGTGCTCGTCGGCACCACGGTGACCCTGAGTGTCGAAGCCACCGGGACCGCCCCGCTGAGCTATCAATGGCGACGCAACGGCATCGACCTTCCCGGCGCCAACGCCGCCACGCTGGTTCTCACGGATCTCCAACTCACCCAGGAAGGTGGGTATTCCGTGCGCATCACGAACACCGCGGGTTCGGTCATCAGCACGGTCGCCGACGTGAAGGTCACGGAACCTCCCCGACCGCCTTCCATTATCCATGAACCCGCCGATCGCACCGTCATCGCCGTGGTGGGATCCACCTGTTTCGAAGTGGGCGTCGCCGGCAGTTCTCCGCTTCGGTTTCAATGGCAGAAGAATGGCGTCGATGTGCCGGGAGCCACCACCGTTTCACTCTGTCTGAACTCCATTACCGACGCGGATGCCGGACGCTACCGTCTGATCGTCATCAACGACCAGGGCCGGGCCGAGTCACGCGAAGCGGTGCTCTCCGTGGTCCCGCCGGTTTTCGCCATCATCGAACACCCGACCTCCCTCAATCTGCTTCCGAACCAGCCCGTGAGTTTCTCGGTGGAGACGCGCAACGACCTGGTTCGACCCCTAACCTATCAATGGCGTCGAAACGGCGTCGTTATTCCCGGCGCCACCAATCGCGTCCTGCGACTCGACCCGCCCACAATCAGCGATGTGGGGGTCCGCCTCGACGTCGTCGTCTCCGACGGAATCCAAACGCTCACCAGCAACGCGGCTGTCCCCACCGGAACACCGCAAGCGAACCTCTGCCCCGGCCCGGTCGCCTCGATCTTCCGCTACCGCGAGAATCCGCTGCCCATCGTCCTTGGCGTCGATGCCCTCGGGTTCGGCACGTTGACCTATCAGTGGCGCCGCGGCCCGGCCCAAGTCGGTCAGGTCGAGCCACTGTCGTCGTTCGTGCCCATCCCCGGGGCCACGTCCTCCACCCTCACCCTTGCCTCACCCACCGCGACCGATGTGGGCGATTACCTTTGCGAGGTCCGCAATGAATTCGGAACCAGCCTCGTCGACATCGTGGCCCAGGCAGGTGCAATGCGCGTGCGATTAGTCGAGAACGATACCCGCCCGGGCCGCGTTGATTTCGGCTGGGACTACCTGGCGCTCGGCGAGATGTTTGCCCTGAACGGCGTTGAGTTCCTGTCCGATGGGCGAGTCTACGTCACCGGATCCTTTGGCAATCCGCTCGTGGGATGTTCCCCGCTCACCGTGTTGGCGCGCTTGAACGCGAATGGAACCCTGGATCCGACCTTCGCGCCCGTCACCGCGGCCATGGGCACATCGGTCGGCCTCGTCCACCAACCCTCCGGCAAGATCGTCATCGCCGGAAATTTCCGTGGCATCTCGGGCCAAACCGATCCCGGCCCGTCCGCCGCACCAGGTTTCGCACGGTACGATGCCAATGGAACCCCTGATCCCACCTTCCAAACCTCCGAACTCGGACTCGACGGCTCGGGCGGCAATCAGATCGCCGGACAAACCGACGGGCGCATTCTGATCGTTCGTCAAAGCGTGGTGTACCGACTGCTGCCCGATGGCGCAAAAGACACCACGTTCGGCGGCGCGATTAATAGCTCCCATAGCCCGGGCATCGACACTTCGGCGGAGGTGCGACGCATGATCGTGGATGCCAAGGACCGCATCTATCTGCTCACCGCGCATGGCGTGTTTCGCTATCAGCCCAATGGCCAACCGGATCCTGCCTGGTCACTGGTGACCGTGGGCGAGAATTTGATTCGAATGGCCGTCGGCCTGGACGGTTCAGTATTTGCCACGGGTTACCGTGCCAGCACCGACACCAGCGGATCCGAACTTCGCATCATGCGCTTCCTCGCCAACGGCGAGCGCGATGCCGATTACCACCCCGACTATCCCGTCGGCGGAACCATCGCCGGCGCTCCTGGCGTCCAACCGGACAACCGCCTGGTCATTGCCGGTACCGCAGGGACTTTGTCCGCGCGTCTCAATTCCAACGGCACTCCCGACGCGTCCTGGGACACGATGGCTTCACCGGGCGGCGTCTCAGCCCCGGCCTACGAACCCTACTGGTTCTTCGGCACCGACGGTCGCGCGCTCCTGGCCGGTTTCGCCTTCGACGATGGCATCGGGTTTTCCGTCCCGGGCGGGCGCTGGCTCTTCCGCCTTCACAACGGAGGCACCGCCTTCGGCCAAGTCCGACTCGAAACTCCACGATTCGTCAACGGCCGGATCCAGTTCCAAATCCCGACCGAACGCGGCAGGATCTACACAGTACAATTCCTCGGCTCCCTGAGTGATGCCGCAGGGCCGACCGTGGGCTGGAGCACCCAACAAACCCTGACCGGGGATGGGTCCTCCCAAACCGTCGATCTCGGCACCTCCGGATCAGTCGGCTTCTACCGCATCCTGGCGACTCCCTAGCCGTTGCGGCGACTCGTCCCCCGCACCACCCATCCAGAGACCTCGGACTTGGCTTGGGTCCGCATCTCAACAGGGGACGCCTGGTCCAGACGCCCCCGAAACCCCTTGGCGTTCCAATAGAATCTGCGCCAACGGGACGAACGGGCCAGAATCGGCCCAGGCGAACTCGAGGCAGGCTCCGCTCTCCAACGCAGGATCGCAGATTCATTCGTCGATACGAGGTTGGGGCCAAATTCATCGACACCTTGACCCTTTTCCCAGCCAAGCTTCACCCTTAGGGCTGAAGCCCGTGAAATCCTTTTGGCAATGGTTGCCTCCGCTTTATTCCAGCGACTACCGAAACAGCGTGGTCAATGGTCGCATCGAACACCCTTTTTCTCTTCCCACCGTCCGATGCGAACTTTGCGGCCAGCGTTCCGTCAGCCTTCGCCGGCTTCCGTACGAATGCCCGGTCCCCTTTCGCCGAAGCCGATTTCTGCGGGACTACGACGGCGATCTCTCCACGTCCGAGTTTCGGCACCTCATCGAGAGACTGGCCGCCCATTGGCCCACCCGTGATCGACGGCGCGACCTCCTGCTTCCTGGATCTTCCATCGACCCCCGAATCCGACGTCCTCTGGCCAAGCCCGGGAAGCCTCCTGATATCCACGCGTCTCCGGGACCTGTTAAAACCGATGTTGGATTCCGGAATCCGCACCTGCCCCGTCATACTACGCCGAATGGGACGTCGGCGCCCCTGCGGACCTTTTCGCGTGCCGAAATCCGGGGAACCGGAGGATTTGATCCGCTCGGGTGGAAACAAAGTCAGAACACATCGCAAGTCACCAACCTATTCCGAGGTGGTCTTCCTGGACGAGTGGCTTGATCCGCCGGGAGTCATCTCGTGTCCGCGGTGTCGACAGTGCGGAGAACGCGTCTACCGGGATTTGGGGGGACAACATTGGAATGAAGTGTACCAATCCGAGAAGCGCGCCTGGGCACGCCTGGATCGGCGCGCCCTGGCTCGCTGGATGGGCGATCGTCACTTGGTCCTCGTTAACGGAGCCATCGTCGGCAGTGCGGCGATTCGAAAGGCTCTGCAGGACGCCGCTGCGTCCAACATACGCTTTGAGCCCTTTCCTTCGCCGGAACCAGATCCCACACCAGTTACGTTCCCATGTACCAACAAGGAACTCTGATTAACCTGCGCGAGACAGGTCGCGTTTCGATTTTCCAGTCTTCCTAACATGAACGCCCATCTCCGTATCGCCCGCCCGGCCTCCAATCTCGCGCGATCCGTCGAGATGTACCTGCAGGGCTTGTCGCTGACCGAACTCGCTCGCTTCTCAAATCACGATGGATTCGACGGCGTCATGCTCGGGGACCCGGAGGGTCCGTTTCACTTCGAGATCACTTATTGCCGCCATCATCCGGTGACTCCCGCCCCGACAGCGGAGGATCTTCTGGTTTTCTATATCGCCGATCCACAGGCCTGGGAGGAGCGCTGTGCTCGATTAAGTGCCGCGGGTTTCACCGAGGTCTCGTCGTTCAACCCGTACTGGGCACGCCAAGGTCGTACGTTCCAGGACCCGGACGGATACCGCATCGTCATCCAGCGTTCGGGTTGGTCCAACACGCCTTGAAGGGGGCGGGATCGACTACAACAACGACGGGTTCCCGGATGTCATGGTGGCCAATGGAACCGTGCATTCCGCCCAACCAAATGGTTTGCACCGAAACAACGGCAATACCAATGGCTGGCTCAAGCACAAGTGCGTTGGGACCACCTCCTATCGCTCGGCGATCGGCACCAAGATTCGCTCTGGACCAGTCCCGCCCGAGGCGCCGCGTCCAGGTTCCTCAGCTACCCTGCTTTCCATCACGCGAGAGGTGGCACGCCGTCCTTCGCAGATGGTCACGTCGAATGGCACGTCTGGAGCGACTCCCGCACGCGACCTCCTGCGACCGGCGAAGGCAACCTTGCGGATAGCGGATTCCCCCAACCATGCCGACATTCAGTGGCTTCAGGAGCGAACTTACTTTTCGCAGGAACAGTGATCCGACGGGTTACCCGCCAGCCACTCGCTCGCCATCGCCCTGGGTGCTTCAGCCATTCACGGGAGCATTTTCCCGCAACTCGACAGGTTGAGCGCCGGGAGCCAGCAACTGTATGATCAGCAGCGCGACGAGGTAGGCGGTTCCGGCGATCACGAAGATGGGAACGTAACTCCCGGTGCGCTGGAGAATCTCGCCGACCACCAGGGCGATCAACATGCCGCCCACCGCACCACTCATTCCGCCAATGCCCACAACCGAACCCACCGCGCGTCGGGGAAACATGTCCGAAGCCAGCGTGAACAGATTCGCCGACCATCCCTGATGGGCCGCCGCAGCCAGGGAAACCAATCCCACGGCAACCCAAAGGCTGGAGGTTCGAGCCGCCAACAGGATTGGCAACACCGACAACGCGCACAGCAACATCGTCACCTTCCGGGCAGCGTTCACGCTCCAGCCGCGCTGGATGAGCCACGACGACAGCCACCCACCCCCGATGCTCCCGAAATCGGCCACGAGATAGATCACCACCAACGGCGGGCCCAGCGACTTCAGGTCGAGTCCATGGTTGCGATTCAGGAAATCAGGCACCCAAAAAAGATAGAGCCACCAGATGGGGTCGGTCAGGAATTTGCCGATGGCGAAGGCCCAGGTCTGTCGCCACGGAACGACGTCCCGCCATCGAACGGATGCGGTCGACTCCGAAGGGTCGCTGCGAATGTGAGCCAATTCGGCGGGTGACAGGGCAGGATGCTCCTCCGGGGCGCGGTAATAGCTCCACCAAAGGATCACCCATAAGAACCCCGTGAGCCCCGTTACCACGAAGGCCCATTTCCAACCCCAGTGCCCGGCGACCCAGGGAACGATCAATGGCGTGGCCAATGCACCCACGTTCGTTCCCGAATTGAAGATGCCGGTGGCCAGCGCGCGCTCTCTTCTCGGGAACCATTCCGCCACCGCTTTGATGCACGCCGGAAAGTTGCCGGCCTCTCCCAATCCCAGCAGGAACCGCGCCAAAGCAAACCCGGCGGCGGCGCCGGTCATCATCACGACCGACGCCCCAGTCGAGGCGTCCAGATTCAAGGTCGGCAGCGCCAGCCCCGGAAACCAGTCGGCGGCCGCGTGACCCACCGCCGCAAGACTCCAAACCACCACGGCCACGGCGAATCCGGTCCGAACACCAATGCGATCGATCACCCGCCCGGCGACCAGCAACCCGATCGCGTAGGCCAACTGAAAACTGAACACGATCGCCGCGTAGATCCGTTCGTCCGACCACTGAAACTCCTTCACCAATGTCGGTTTCAGAATTCCAATGATCTGCCGGTCGACATAGTTGATCGTCGCCGCGAAGAACAGTAACGCGCAGATCAGCCACCGGCGCGAGGTCGAGAGGCGCGCCAGCCAGGAGCGCTCAGCGGTCATGGGACTCAAGCGATGGTTGACCGCTCAAGCGACTCGTGGCGGAAGTCTTGGGCGTCAGGGGAAACACGTTCCCTCCATACTCCACGGACTCCAGGCAACACCAGAGCCTTCTTGCGAAATGGAGTTGGGGGGCGGGCGAGGGCCAACGCGGTGCGGTTTCAGCGATCCGACCGTTGACCGCGGGCGGTGTTGCGATAGATCCAGCTGGGTGCCGCGTCCCAATTGCGAATACCCGTCAGGTCCGGGTCTCCGTCGTTATCGATGTCACCGAGCTCGGTGCTGTAACTACCGTCGTGTTGAATGACCACGACGCGCCACCGTTTGCCTTTTCCCTCATTGATGAACTGGCGAAGCCCTCGCTGTCGGGACTGCGTCATTCCGCCCGCGATCAGATCGATATCGCCATCGAGATCGAAATCGGCCGCCAGCAACGTGTGGCAGTAATCGACCTCACCGACTTCGTGTTTCCGCCATGTGCCGTCCCCGCGTGGATGGGATGTCCCATACCATGTGATCGGGTATCCCGGTCGTTCCGATTGCGAGAACGCTACGTCGTTGGTGCCGTCGGAATCGAAGTCGCCGATCACGACTTTGCAGGAATTCGCCGTCCAATCCCCGGTTTGTCGATACCAGCGCGCGTCGATGTCGTGCCGTCGATAATGCTCCGGGCGCCGAGCCGCAGCTGACGTGTCCGGGGTCGCGAACCAAAACCCGTTCATGACCAGGTCGGGATCCCCATCGTGATCCAAGTCTCCGACCTCCAGGCCTTCATGCGGGGGGTGAGACAACAAGACTTCGGTCCACCGCCTCCCGGGTTCCTGCAGCCACAGTTGGGTGGACTGGTTCATCCGCATGGCGACATCGAGTCGATGGTCACGATCGAAGTCCGCGACCACGATATCTTTGACGTACTCGAGACTTTTCCCGATGAGATGCTGGGCAAATCCGGACCCGCGCCCGAGGTTCTCGCACCAAACCGCGATCCCCGCGCCATCGTCGGACGGACCGTCACCCAACCGGGTGATGACATCCAGATCACCGTCGCCGTCGATGTCCGCAACCTTCAACTCATCGGCCCGCGGAAACCGGTGTGGACCGGCGAAACGCACCAGGGTCGAGCGAATCCACTTCGGCGCCCGAAACATTTCCAGCGTGGTATCTCCCTCCTGGACCGCGACCAGATCGTTTCGGCCGTCCCCGTCGAGATCTCCCACGTCGCGTTCGTAGGCGACATAGGTGGAATCCAAGGGGACGTAATCGAAGGCCGGCGCCGCTGCGCGGACGGGTCCTGACAGAAAGACGATCAATAATTGGACCCATGAACGGGCTAAGTTCCCAGGGCACATCTTCGACTCGGAATGAATTTCCACGCTCGTGGGCCGGTGGCGGCACCCTCCAATGACGACCGCGCGAGGGCCAGAGCCAAATGCAAGGTTCACCCGCTCGGTCGCCTAGCGGGCGGCGCCACAGGGCTCAAACACCTCCCCGCACCTCTGATCGGAATGTCTGTAACCTCGAAGGCGGAATTCTTTGAAGAAGGTCGAAGGAACATGATGCATCACCGTTCATCCCCTCTCTCCCATGCGCTCCCTCGCCTGATCCTCCTCCTCATGTGGACCGTCGCAACCCTTGCGGGGCTCGGTCAGGAAAACCTCGAGGCGCCATTTACCCGCGTCTCGGACGGGGCCATCGCCACCGACGAGGCGCGATCGAATACCGCGGCCTGGGGCGATTATGACAACGACGGCTGGCTTGACCTCTTTGTGGGACATAACGGTGCCGAAGAAACCGATGTCCTCTACCACAACCATCGGGACGGCACGTTTCAACGGGTGACCTCCACGGTGGTCTCCGAATCCCTTGCCGGCCAAACCCACGCGTCCGCCTGGATCGACTACAACAACGACGGCGCCCTGGACCTCTTTGTCGCCACCCTCACCAGCGTGCCCAACCGTCTGTACCGCGGCGACGGCCACGGTGGATTCACCCTGATGACGGAGGAGGACATTGGCGTCCTGGCTTCGGATGTCGGCAATTCGGTAGGGGCGTCATGGGCGGACTGGGATCGTGACGGCCATCTCGATCTCTTCGTGCCCAACGGGGCGCTGGTGTACGACCAAGCGGATTTTCTCTTCCGCAATTTGGGAAACGGGCGATTCGAGCGCGTCCTGCAATCGCCAATTGCCAAGCCACAACTCAGTTCCACCCAAGGCTCCTGGGCGGACTACGACAACGACGGCGATCCGGACCTCTTCGTCACGCACTCGCAGGACGAAGGCAACAGCCTGTTTCGCAACGATGGACCGCAGGGATTCATCCAAGTGGCCGCCGCGGCCGGGGTCGGTTTTCGTGGCGATAGCAGTGGAGCCGCCTGGGGGGACTACGACAATGACGGCCACCTGGACTTGTTCGTGACCAACATAAGGTTGGGCCAGGCCGCCACTCGCAATTACCTCTTTCACAACCAAGGCAACGGAACCTTCCAACGCCTCACCAACAACGTGCTCACCGCCGATACGGGGCACTTCACCAGCGGCACCTGGGTCGACTTTGACAACGACGGACTGCTCGATCTCTTTGTGGCGGTCGATTCCTCCCCAGGCCCTGGTTACAACCGGCTGTACCGGAATCTCGGCAGCGGCAATTTCGTTCGAATCACCGGCGGGGCCCTCGTGACGGATGCCGCCAATGCCGGCGGCTGCGCCTGGGGCGACTACAACAACGATGGGTTTCCGGACGTCATAGTAGCCAATGGCACGATTCACTCCGCTCAACGGAACGGGTTGTACCGCAACAACGGAAATACCAATGGCTGGCTCAAGCTGAAATGCGTCGGGACCCAGTCGAATCGCTCGGCCATTGGTACCAGGATCCGCGTCAAGGCAACGATCAGCGGCCACGAGGTGTGGCAGCTGCGCCAAATCGCCGGCAGCGAAGGCTGGCTCTCCTTCAATGCACTCGAGGCGATTTTCGGACTCGGCAACGCCCCCATGGCCGAGGTCGTCCACATCGAATGGCCCTCTGGCGGGGTTCAGGAGTTGCGAAATATCCCGGCCCGCCAAGCCCTGACGGTCGTCGAGCAAACCCCTCCCCGACTCCTCGTCGAACGAACCCCCAATGGTGGGTTGAGCCTGTCCTGGTCGTCCGCCGAGCCGGCCGACATTCTGGAATTCACGCCGTCGTTATCCCCGCTCAGCTGGGAGCCCTTCCCGGCCGCCTCGGGCGCCGGAACGCCGATCCCCCTCGATGCCTCGGTCATGGGGATGTTTCGGTTGCGCCGCCCATGATCACTCGCCTCCCCACCAAGCCTTCGCGGCGGCATCCGGTGCGTTCGACCGCGAGGGGATTCACCCTGGTGGAAATGCTGGCCGTCATCGCCGTCATCGCCTTGCTCCGGGGCCTCCTCCTCCCGGCTCTGCCCTCGGCCATCAGCCTCGCGAGGCCAAAACGCGAGTTCCCGCCTCCGGTCGGAATGATCTCGCCGAAACCGAATCCCCAATCAACCGGGACATTCAGTGGCTGCAGGACCGCACGTTCTTCTCGCCGGACCCCTGACCCTCCTGCTCACCCCAACGCCGTCTTGACGCCTATACTACCTTGTTAGTATTAACACGGTCGTTTTGAGCACCCCAAGCACGCCCTCCCATCGCCTCGGCGATTTGCAGCTGCGCATCCTGCAATCCCTCTGGGCTCGCCCCGACGCTTCCGTCGCCGATGTCCACGCCGAACTCCTCCCCGAGCGCGATCTCGCCTACACCACCGTCGCCACGATGCTCCGCAAGATGGAGACGCGCGGATTAGTCAGCCACACCGAGAATGGCCGAACTTATTACTACCGCGCCGTGGTCAGAGCCGAGGAAGTCAACCGCAGCGTCGGCCAGCACTTCGTGGAGCGACTCTTCGAAGGTAACCTGACCGACGCCGTTAACCACCTCCTCACCACGCGGGAGGTGAGTCGGGCCGAACTCGACCAACTCGAGAAACTGATCCGCGCCGCGAAACGGAGGGCGCGATGAATGTCGACCTCGTCACCTGGGGCCTCTTCACCGGTCGACTCGCCATCGCAACCCTCCTGCTCGTCGGGCTGGCGGCTGGGGTAGCCCGCTTCGTGGGCTCGCCCTCATCGCGACGATCCATCTGGCAATCCGCCCTGTTGGCGATCGCGACGCTTTGGGCCGCCGAAGTGCTCGATCTGCGTCCCCGCTGGCCGATCGAGGCCCGGCACCGCGTCGCCGCCGGACAAGCGTCTCGTGTCGAGGTTCGATCGGCGCCGACCTTGGTCCCCCCCGCAACCCCGCCTTCCGTCACCGACGTCCCCCCGGCCACCGCCAACGAGAAATCCGGATCCGGATCCGGGGCTGGGTCCGGATCTCCAACGGAGCCCGCGCCAAATCCTCCCGCGTTCTGGCCGGGGGCGCTGTGGCTCGTCGGCACGTTATTCGTGCTGGGCAGCATCCTGTTTCGTCGGGTGCGCCTGATCCTGTGGATGCGCTCTCTTCGACGCCGTGAAGCCCGCGATTCGGAGGACGCCGTTTCGTCCGGCGGTGGCGAATTCACCGCACTGCGCGACCGCCTGGGTCAATCGTCCGTACGGATCCTGGTGACGTCTGAGGTTGCCGGCCCGGTTGCCTTTGGCATTTGGAAGCCCACCGTGGCCCTGCCGACGGACTTCACCAACCGTTTCTCTCCCCAGCAATGCGAAGCCATGGTGGCCCACGAACTGGTCCACCTTAAACAGCACGACCCCGCCTGGTGCCTGGTTGCGGATCTGCTCTGTGCGATCGCGTGGTGGCATCCCGCCGTTTGGTGGACACGGAGTCGTTTTCGAGCCGCGGCGGAATCAGCAGCCGATGCCGCGGCGGCGACAAAAATTGCCGGCGGCCACGTTGCCTTGGCGGAGGCGTTGGTGGCCCTCGGACGGGACCTGGTATCGGCTCCGGGTTTGCGCGGATTGGGCGTTGTGGGCAGTGGATTCCGATCCCAGCTGGCCCATCGCGTGGTACAACTGCTCGACGCCCAGGACGTGGAGGTGACGGGATCTCCTTCGCGCTTCCGTTCCTGGCCGGTGGCGGGCGCGATGCTGGCCGCCGCATGGGTTTGCCTCGCGACGCCTTGGCCCGCGGCACCGGCCCTTGGGCTGCGGAACGCCCTGCAGGCGACACTCCCGGCAGCGGTCCACTCTCCGGGGGTGTCCGCCACCGAAGTCCGGCGTATGGCCCCTGCAACCCTGTCGTCGCTCTTACAGGACCCACAGTTTCGCAGTGTGGCGGCGTCGTTGGAGCACACCGGCGCCACCGCCGATGCCACCGCTACGCCAGCCAACTCTGCGGGCCATCCCACCGTGGCAACGACAGGAACAACCGCCACGGATCGCCCCATCACCCTGGAGGTGAAGTTCGCGGAAATCACGGAGCGGAGCGGCGACGATCTTGGCCTGGATTGGCTCTTCGGTCAGTCCCCCACCAACAACGCCCCGCTCGTGACGGGCAGTGCGACGAATCTTCCGGCGCAGGACGATTCGCCGACCGGCCGGGGCTTGCGCGTCGATCTTCTTCGGACGGAAGGACAGGCCGTCCGGCTGGGCGCCGGTCAATTCGCCGCCTTGCTGGATCGCCTCGAAGGCCGCGGCGGAATGGAGCTTCTCGCGGCGCCGAAGGTGACCACCGTTTCGGGCCGGGAAGCTCGGATCGAAATCAAGGAAGCGCGCACGCTGGTGACCGATGTAAAGGTTGTGCAACCGACCCCCACCAACACGGCACCCTTCGTCAACTATCAGACCGAGAAACTCTTTGTCGGCCAGTCGGTGGAGGTCGTCCCAAGGCTCGCCGGCGATGTGGTGCAGCTCAAGATCACCGCCAGCGTCACCGAGTTCCTCGGTTATGATGCGCCCCAAAAGCCCAGCGCGGTGACAGCCCCGGGCGCGGCCCCGTTCACCTACCAGGAGCCCCTGCCCCGCGTGCGTGTGCGGCAAACCGTGGCGGATGGCATCGCCGGTGCGCAGCAGGCGATCGCGGGACCGGGCGAGACGATCGTTCTCCGCGGACCGCTGGTGACCGAAACCCAGCGCACGGTGGACAAAGTGGCGGTGCTGGGAGATGTGCCGCTGCTGGGACGTCTTTTCCGTCACAGTTCCACCCAGTCGGTTCGCAAGCGCCTCTACATCTTTGTCAGTCCGGTCGTGAACGGCGTGCCGTGACCGGGTCGGGCTGCCAGAACCCGAGTTGGAAGGTGTCGGGCCCGCTCCCCTCTCCAGCGGTTCAGAAACGGGCGCGGCCGACAGGTCGGGTGGCCCTGCTGCAGTCGTCGCCGCTTCGCTTGCACATGACGTCAGGCATGGGAAGATTGCGATGCACGTCCGTTTGAGACCGGATCGCGATTTAAACCCATGAACCCGGAGAGGTGCCGCGCCTCTGAGGTCGCGCCTTTCTCGAAAACCATCCCCTGCTCAACCATGCCACCTATCTCTGGATATTCGCTCATTCAACCGAAGGACCAGGTCTGGAAGGTCGCCAACCCGATGAAGATTCCGTTCACGGACCTGCTCGAGCACACCCGGAGCGAAATCCTCGGAGCGCGAATCTGGCGATTTCCACCGAAGAGCGCCAACACGTGGCATAAGCATGTCAAAGCCGAGGAATTCTATTTTGTCCTCGAAGGCACCGGCCGGATGCGAGTCGGCGAGGAAACCCTTACGATCCCCCGGTATGGCGGCGTGCTCGTGGGACCGGGAATGATGCGCCAGGTCTTCAACGACACCGATCACGAGGTACTCTGGCTCATGATTGGGGCACCGGAGCAGGAGTTCGGTCCGGGAGAGAAATTCGACATCAACCTCTTTTGGCCGACTGATCCAAAGCAACTGCCGAAAGAACTCGCCGGGACGGTCTGGCCGCCGCCGGACGGTCAGTCAACGGCTTGACGTTTCTACGGCGGGCGTCCCAAATGCCTCCGACCCCGGCGCACCACGGTTGAGCTGGGATCGACTTTCTTACGGTGCATCGTCGCCGCGATAAAGGCGCGTCCCCTTTCCAACGGTCGGAGCCGGTCATTCCATTGACTCGAACATGATGCAAACCCATCCACATCGCGGCGTACTGCCTATGCTGGCCGCGGCCACTCTGGCCGGCGGCGTGACCTTGTCCATGCCAGCCACGGCCGACTACTCCTCGGCGGTAAAGGCTGACGGACCAGTCGCCTACTATCGACTCAACGACGTCATTGTCCGGACCAACATTGCCTACAATCTGGGCAGCGCGGGAGCGTCGGGCAACGCCACCAATTTCAATGTCTATCCGACGGGAGGCGCGCTTGCCGGCGATGCGAATCCAGCCGGGTACCATGACGGTGCTGGCGCTCGAAACATCATCCCGTTCCACCCGGCTCTCAATCCGCCCGCCACGGAGTCGTTCACCATTGAGGCCTGGATCCAGCCCGGGGTGGAAGTCACCGACGCCCCTGGCCCTGCCCCGCTCATGAATCGGTACTCCTACTCCGGGGCAAACCGTCAGGGTTGGGTCTTCTTTCAGCGATCGCCCGAGACCGGATGGAACTTCCGCACCTACACCGGAGAAGGAAGCTCGACAGGGATCAACATCACCGGGCAGGCGTCCAATCCCGGTGCCGGAAAAGCCGGCACGTGGAATCACCTCGTCGCCGTCTGGGACGGCCCCGCCAGCACCGCGTCCCTCTTCGTCAACGGTGAAAAGGTGGCTGAAGCCTCGGGCGCTTATGCGGCCAACACCGACGACCACGATCCCGCCGAAGCCGTCCGCGGCCCGGCAGGCCTCAGCATCGGTTCTTACAACAACACCGAACCCGGCGCGAACCCGTTTCATGGCGCCGTCGACGAGGTGGCCCTCTATGCCGCGAAACTGAGTGACGCCCAGATCCTCGCGCACTTTCAAAGCGGCACCAATGCCCAGCGCACCACCGATTACGCAGCACTGGTCCTTGCCGACAAACCGGTGGCGTACCTTCGGTTTGACGAACCTTCGCCAGGCGCCGATGTGGCCGTGAACCTCGGAAGCCTTGGAGCCGCCGGCAACGGCGTCCACTCGGTGGGTGTGCGCCACCCTGTCCCCGGCCCGATTCTCGGTACCGCGGACACCGCTTCGAGCTATCAATCCAAGAATGGCGGTGGCGGCGGTGTGCAGACGTTGATTCCTTGGAGCGCCGAAATGAATCCGCCTGCTTCGGAATCCTTCACTATTGAAGCTTGGCTGCAACCCCACCTCGAAGTCACCGATGCGCCAGGACCGGCGCCGCTCATGAACCGTTATTCCTACCCTGGGGCCAATCGCCAGGGATGGGTCTTCTTCCAACGCTCTCCCGCGACCGGCTGGAATTTCCGAACGTACACCGGTGAAGGCAGCGCCACCGGTGTCAATATCACCGGCCAAGCCACCACTCCGGATGCCGGAAAGCCCGGAACCTGGAATCACTTGGTGGCGGTTTGGGATGGCGCCAACGGCTCCGCCACACTGTATGTCAATGGTGAGTTGGTGGCCGAGGGATCCGGTGGCTATGCCGCCAATACCGACGACCATGATCCCGCCGAAGCTGTCAACGGTCCGTCCGGTCTCGCCATTGGTTCGTACAACAACACCCAGCTTGGCGAAAACCCCTTCGACGGTTCCGTCGCCGAGGTGGCCCTCTACCGTGCCGCCCTGACGGCCGAGCAAATTGCCAATCATTATGCGGCCGGAACCAACACCCTCCGCACTTCCGGCTACGCGGCCGTTGTGCTGGCAGATCAACCCGTTGGCTACCTCCGACTCAATGAACCCGCCTATTCGCCCCTCGCCAACAGCGGCTCGCTCGGCCGGGCTGCCGATGCATCGCTGGTCTTTGCCGATTACGGACAAGCCGGCCCCAGGCCATCCTCATTTGGTGGCTTCGAAGCGGACAATAACGGCATCGCCCTGGATGGAACGAAGAGTTACATCAACCTGAACAACCCGGACGGACTCAATTTCACCGGGCCCATCACACTCGAAGCCTGGGTGCAACCTGCAGCAGCCCAAGGCACGCCGGCCTTCATCATCGGCCACGGCCCGACCGTCGATGATACCGCCGGTCTCGGACTCCGCATCCTCGACGGCACCAAATATGCCGTGGGAGTCTTTGACGGCACCGATCACGACGCCGTCGCCGACATTCCGGCGACCGATTTGGCTGGAAATGCCTGGGTCCATCTCGTCGGCACATACGACGGCACACAATGGGTGCTCTACCGGAACGGAACCCAAATTGCCTCCCAGGCAGACAGTGTCGGTGCCATCCCGGTCGCAGCCGATTGGGCCATCGGTCAACGCGGCAGTGGCACCGGCCGCGCCTTTGCGGGAGCGGTCGATGAAGTGGCCATTTACCGGAAGGCATTGAGTGCCGAGCGCGTGAAAGCGCACTTCGACGCGGCCACGGGATCGGGCGTGGCGACGCCCACGCTGGCGATCAGCCGCAATGGCGCGCAACTCACCATCACCTACTCGGGCGGAACACTCCAGGAAGCCGCCGCGGTGACCGGACCCTTTACCACCGTGGCCAACGCCACCTCGCCCTACCAACCGTCGCCCTCCGCCGGGGCGAAATTCTATCGCGTGCGCCAATAGCATCGGTCGTCACGACGCGCCCCAAGCATTCGGCATTCCTTCGAACACGGCCCCGGTCTTCCGGGGCCGTGCCCTTTGTCGGCGACATACTTCCCTCCGTGAACCTCAGGGAACGAGGTTCCAAAGCACCCGTCTCTCGTGCATCCGGCGGTCGCCGGTTCGGTCCATTCCGAAGGCCCCTTGCTCCCGAGAATTCCCGCAGCTCCAACCTTCCATCACGGTCCGACCTGCACCCGGTAGAAACGTTGCGTCTCGGGACGCTGCAGCGACACCAGAATCGGCATCGGATCTCCGGTTCCGATCCGTTCGGTGCCTTCGACCACTGTGGTAGGCGAGCTTGGCGTCCTGGGCCGACAGCGATGAACCCACTCCGAGCCCAATCATCCAGGCAACACCCGCCAGGCGACGATTGACGTCCTTAAAACGCGAATCCACGGATCGCTTGTAGACTACGAAACCGATGGCCCTTCTTACACGGATCCTCTGACGGAAACGCAAAAGGGGCGGATATCGTCCTTCCGGCAAGGACGGCACCGGCATTTCGAATCCCTGGGATGAACCGATCCGTCCGCGCTTCTCCAGGTGACGCATCCTGGGGCCGCATGGCATCCTGGATCCCAGATAGGGATCCGACCATGGCTCATGACCCGCCGCCGAAGTTTCCCCTTCAAACCTCAGACGCATTGACGCAGTGGTTGATGGATTCCGACCCTTCGATCCGTTGGCAGGTCATGCGCGACCTGACGGACGCCCCCGAGAACGAGGTCGCCGCCGAACGCGCCAACGTCGCCACGCAGGGTCGAGGGGCTCAACTGCTGGGAATGCAAGCCCGCGACGGAACCTGGGGTGGCACGGCGTGGAATCGTGGTTGGACCTCCACCCTGCATGCCCTGACCCTTCTCTATGAGTTTGGCCTCGATCCTCAAGCCGATCCGACCCGTCGCGCCCTGGACCGGGTCCGCGAACAAGTGACCTGGCGAGGTTGTGGTCCGAACGAATGCGCGAATCATCCATTCTTCGACGGAGAGGTGGAACCCTGCATCAACGGGCAAGTTGCCGTCGCAGGCGCCTACTTCGCTCAGGATGTGCGGAGAATCATTGAGCGATTGCTGCGCGAACAACTTCCTGATGGCGGTTGGAACTGCGAGGTCGAGAACGGCTCGGGCCGATCTTCCTTTAACACCACCATTTGCGTTCTCGAAGCACTACTGGAATTCGAGGAACGCAATGGCCACCGCCGCGACGTCTCCGCCGCCCGTCGCCAAGGCGAGGCCTACCTGCTGGAGCGCCGCCTATTCCGGCGCAAATCCACCGGGTCCACCATCGACTTCGATCGCAAGACCGGCCCCGGTAGCACATCGGACCAGCCCGCTTGGACGCGTTTCGCCTTCCCGACCTGGTGGCACTACGACCTGCTGCGCGGTTTGGAGTATTTCCGCAAGGCCGGTGCCGCGCCCGAGGAGCGAATGGCGGAGGCGATGGACTGGGTGCGTTCGAAACGGGACGCTGAAGGTCGCTGGCTGCTCGAGGTCAGGTACCCGGGCCCCATGCTGCTCGAAATCGATCCACCCCAGGGTCAACCCAGCCGATGGAACACACTTCGTGCCCTGCGAGTCCTGCGCTGGTATTCGGAGGGTAAGCCTTGAAGCGACGCCGAATCATCATCGGGGTCTGCGTCCTGGCCCTCGTGTTCACTCTTTGGGTGGTGGTGCGAAGTTCTCTGTCGCCCAGCCACGAGGCCCGATATCAGGAGTGGATGGAAGGGCCGACCACTCTCATTCTCGTCGAAGGCTTTAAAAAACACCTTTCACCTCGGGTCTCGAGGGTTCTCGGTCTACCCAAGCTGACGGCATGGCTCAATCACCGATATTATCAACTAGGACGAAGCCTTTATGACTCCGGCTACATCACCAATCTTGTCATTCCGGCCGAGAACCAGACGAGTTCATCCGGTGAAGTGAGCATGAGGATCCTGCGGGCCAGCATGGAAACCGGATTAATCTGGCAATATTCGATAGAGGACCACCGAATCGTGGTCACCTGCCGCACGCTGGATCTGCCTGCGACCATCGCGGCATTCGAGAAAATCGTGTCCCCCAAGGCGCCGCCCGGAGATCAATGACGGCACTTCCGCCGATACTTCGAACGGGACTCGGTACCTTTCCGGTTTCGAACTTCCGGCACAACGCAGGATGAATTCACCCGAAGGAGGCTTTCACCATGCCAGGATCCAGATTTGAAACCTTCCCTCCCTCCGATTCCAGCCGTGTGACCCGCCGAGATTGGCTGCGCGGTTTGGCTGTGTTCGGGCTCGCGGGCGACCTCGCCTTCGAGGCGGAGGGTGCCTCCCCAGTCTCAACACCCGATGCGGACCTTCTCGCCAAGGATCCGGATCGGTACTGGGCCCAACTCCGGACTGATCAATTCCTGCTGGCGGATGACCGGGTGTTTCTGAATCCGGGCAGCCTGGGGGTCATGCCGCGCGTCGTATTGAACAGGGTCATGGAGACCCTCACACGCGGTGCCGAGTACTCCTCCGACGATGTCGTTCGATGGGGGTACGAACGCCTGGAATCCGAACGCGGCACCATGGCGGCGTTTCTGGGGTGCCGGACGGAGGAACTTGCGTTCACACACAACTGCACCGAGGCGATGAGCATCATCGCCAACGGGCTCGATCACCTGCGACCCGGCGACGAAATCCTGACCACCAACCAGGAGCATGGCGGCGGTTCCGCCTGCTGGCGATTGCGGGCCGCGCGCACCGGCGTGTCCGTCCGTGAAATCGAGATTCCCACCACCCCGAAATCCCCGGAAGAACTCCTCGACCGACTGCTCTCGGAGATCAAGCCGCGGACGCGCGTGCTGAGCTTCAGCGGAATCACCAGTCCTACAGGGCTGCACCTGCCGGTGCGCCAGCTCTGCCAGGCCGCCAGGGAGAAGGATGTGATTTCCGTGGTGGACGGCGCTCACATGGACGGTCAGGTGCACGTCGACCTGCAGGACCTCGGTTGCGACTATTTCGCTGGTAGCCCGCACAAGTGGATGTTCGCCCCGCCAGGCTGCGGCCTGCTCTATGGGCGTGGCGATCGCCTGGACCAGCTGTGGCCGTGCGTGGTGAACGCCGGTTGGGACGACAAGACCGGAGCCCATGCCGCGCGATTCATGATGATTGGCACCAACAATCGCTGCACCATCGACGGCATGATGGAGGGATTGCGCTTTCTCCAGCGATTGGGACCGGACCAGGTCTATCGCCGCATCCATCACCTCGCCCGGCTCGCCTTGGCCGAAGTCCACCGTCGGCCCTATTTGGAGGCCGTAACTCCTGACGATGACCGCCTCTTTCACGCCATGATCTCGTTTCGGTTCAGGAGGGATCCTGGCGAAACGCTCGGGAAAGCCATGAAAGCCGCCAACATCAATGCCATCGTGGGAACGCGCACGCGGCTCTCGACTCACATTCACTGCCGACCCTCCGATATCGAGGCCTTCTTCCGAGTCTGCGATGAAGTGGTAACGGCCTGAGCTGGCCGATCTACAGGAACTCACCGTCCAACGTGGTAACCAAACGCACGCGCGGGGATTCACCGGGCCCAGCGTCACAAGTGAATCGCAATTCGGACACTCCTGGTTGAATCAACGGCCACTCGCCGCGGGCTTCGATCTTCCCCAAGTTTTCGCCCTTCGGCCCGAATGCAGTACAATCGTCGGGGCCGTTCGCCTCTATCCAACCGCCGGACCCTATACCCCCGACCCACTCGATGGTCTTTCCTCCGATCGAAATTCTTGGATTAACCACCTTATTGGTGCGCAAGCGCACCGCCTGCACCGGGCCAATTCCTATCCGGGTCTCTCGACCCGGTGCCAGATTCTGAAGCCAAACGCCGACGGATTCGACGGCTTCCCAATGCGCGGACTCCCGATAGGCGTGGTAGAGCCCTTTGGCGTCGTTCCACACGAAGTCGCTCCAACGCGCGGACTCCGTCTCCACCAGCGTCAGCTGGCGCCGCCCGACGAAATCAACGACCACATAACGATCCGCAAAACCGCCAAAGGATAGATGGCTGGGACTTTCCAGACGAATGGCGATCCAGGCACCCGATCCGTCACCGTTAATTTCCACGTGCAAGCCCTGTCGCTCCTTCAGGTTCCGCGTCGGTGCCAGCAGCCGAACGGCTTTCGCCCACGCCGCATTTCTCGGAACCACCCCGGCGTTGGTGGCTACCAGCAGCCGCCCGCCGCCTTGTTCGTCCGGCCGGCGTTGTACGTCGCATCGCACCCCGTTGGCTGTCGACCGAGTCCACGAACTCGCGTCCATGTCGGCTGGGTCCACAAGGATTTCTGCACTACCTTGGCGAGTGTCCGCCGACATCAGCGCTTCGATGCGAAGCCGAATCGGCCTAACAGGACCCCGATTCGTCACCGTCCATCGTTCGGACCATGGTTCGTCGCGGGCGACCACCTGTGACGCCGAATGGACCCTCAGGAATCGGGGACGACCCGTGGGATCTTTTCCCAGTCGAAATTCATTGCCCGACTCGCGCAGCTCGGCTCGCGCCGCGTCGTCATACGCTTTCGAAGCGCGCAACTGCTCACAAGTCTGGAGAATCTCCACCGCCCGACGGAACAACGGCGTCTCCCGCAAGGCGCCTCGATTGACGGCAGCGGTCAGGGAAACGCCCGCATCCCAGCCAATCATTCGCGCGCCGAGATGTTCCATGACATCCGGGTAGGTCGGCTCGCATTGCGGCGGTTCGAATGCCTGAAGATTCCACCAACCCAGATGCAGAGGCAGCAGGAGACCAGCGTCCACACCAGCCGCATGGAGGTCGATAAAGCGCTTATGTCCGCGGCGCGGGTAGTCCCAAGCCTGCCAGCGGGTGCGGTACTGCCAGAAATGATGCGCCATCGCGCTCATCTCCATGCCCACCGGCTTGTTCAGTCGCTTTTGGATTTCGATCACGAACTTCTGCGACCAGTACCAGAATTCGTCATTACCTCTCAGGATGCCACTGCCATCGATGGCATCCAGGTAGAGACCGTCGAAACCGCAGTCATTCACCACCTGCGCATGATTCGCCGCGATTTCCTCAAACAACGTCGATGCCACATCCGGCACGAAAAGGCCGAACATCTCTTTCAAGTGTCGCGCCTGGGTCCCGGGTTGATGTTCCGCTGCCTTGGTGCCCAGCGCGCCACGCGTCAAGCCGGTGAAAGTCCACGGCGCCTGTTTGCTGGCGCCGCCGAAGGTGACCAGTTCGTCGCCCACGTGAAGCACCACGCTGTTCGCCTCGAAGAATCCCGTCGTGGTTTGAATCCCGGCAGTCGGCTCGTTGACCACCAACTCCGTCGCCGACTTGGTCAGCGGCGCGGCCAGCGTGAACACACGAAATGCGTCGAGTCGACGGTCCGGAACCGGCGTGACGTACTTGGACTTCTTGTCGATAAAGAAGGCGTAGGTGTGGAAGATTGAGCCGATGCCTGCTTGGTGGAGGCGATCGACCACGCGTCGAAAGGATGACCAACCTTCCGGCCACTTCTCCCGATTCAACTCGAAATCGCCGAATCGAAAGAACCCCGGACTTCCGCCGTGATGATCGGTCTGGGAGAAACCCAACGACCGTACCGTCTCGATCCAGCCGTCAACGTTGGAGGTCTCCAGCGCTCCAAAGTTGAAAAGATAAGAGCCATGGGCAAAGGGAGTTTCCCGGGCCCAGGGACCCGCCACCTTGCACACCGGCAGTTCGCTCTCCTTGGACAGGACCTCCTGAAGCACCGATAGCATCCTCGAAGTGGGAACGGCGACCAGCGCCGCCTTGGCTCCCAACAACCCGAACTTCGTTTCACACGCCGCTCCCAGGTCCCGCTGCAACGCGGGCAAAGCGTCGACGCGCGTCCTCAGATTGAGCGCATGCACACAGGCTCCGAATGGCTCCGACGGCAGGCCCTGCAAGGTCAACGGCACATTGAGAAACTTCAGTTCCTGAATCTCGCCGCCCCGGACGGAGTCCACCGTGAAGACGACGTAGTTCGTCCGCACCTCAACCTTTAAGGCCACCTCGAGTTCCGATGGGGCGAATCGCAACAATAGTCGGCCGTCAGAAACAGCAGCTGCGGTGGGCGTTCCGGTGGTGCCGTTGGCGCGAACCCAAATGCAGGACGTCGAAGCCTCATGGCGAAGGTAGTCGACGCCGGTGGCCCGATCGATGAAAGCCAGGTTGGCGCCGTTGGTCGCGATTCGGTACTCGAATCCCGCGGTCTGAATGACCACCGGATCAGCCCGAGTCGCACCCAGCAAGGAGAACAGGCCGATCCACGTTAACAAGACTCTGATCATGCGGAGCCACCAAGAGGCCGGGACTTCCCTGTCGCAGCGCGACAGAGCCTGCCTGAGTCGAATAGGGTTCCAGTCAGGCGGATCTCGTCGCGCTGCGACGAGGTGGGCAGGGTCTCGAGGCCCATAGGAAGGCCGAAGAGGACAGCCTCGTATGAACCCGCTTTCAGAGTTTCTGAAGGTACGCCAGACTCTGGCGCACACTTTCAAGCGGGTTCGGCGACTGATCCTGTTCCACGTGGCAGTGCTTCACTCCGATCGCCTTGCCAGCCACGATGATCGGTTCCATCGGAATGATGCCATCGCCGAGCTCCTGAAACGCGTCATTGGGAACGCTGCCAAACTCCGGCAACTTCAAACCGTCCTTGAGGTCCTTGAGGTGCAGCTGCGAAACGCGACCTGAGAGCTTCCGCATCAATGACACAGGCTCCACACCGCCCACTTTCACCCAAAAGACATCGAGTTCGAACTGAACTTCAGGGGTGAACTCCTTCATGAAGATCTCAAACCCGGTTTGCCCGCCCTCCCGCGGCTGAAACTCGAAGGCGTGATTGTGGTAAGAGAGCTGAATCCCGGCCTTCCTGGAGAGCTCCGCCGCCTTGTTCGCGTGCGCCGCCACTTTCTTGAAATCGTCGAGGGTCTTGCGCTGCTGGTCGGTCAGGTAGGGAATGACCAGGTGCTTCAGCCCGATCTTGTTGGCCTTCTCGAGGATCCGCTGGAAGTCAGAGTAACGGTCATCTTTTGGACTCACGACCGTGTCCCATTGGAAGTGCGTCGAATTCAAAGCGAGGCCGGACTCCTTACAGGCGGTGATGACAGGGTCGCAGTCCGGGAACCCGAACATCTCGGCCTGTTTGTAACCCGCTTTGGCGATGGCCTTGATCGTTCCCGGGGTGTCGGAGGCCAGTTCATTGCGCAGGGTGTAGAGTTGCAGACCGATATTGCGTCGATACGCGTTGTCGGCCTCCAGCGCGCGCGCCAGCGGCGAGGCAGACGCCAATGCCAAAGAGGTGGCCCGAAGAAAATCGCGGCGGTTCATGAGATGAATCCATAACAGGAGGCTGCTCTCCTGCCAAGGAACGGTACGCCATTCAGGATTGATCAGCGTCAGGCTCGGGATCCCCGCTGCGTTTCTTGGACAGAAGACGATTCATCCCCCACACCACGGCATAGCCTCCGGCGCCCGCAAGCAGCCACGCCCGGACCGAGGACCCCACCACCAGGACCGCCTGATCCGGTTGTCCCCGGCGATAGTGGACCGTGACCTTCGATCCGGGCCGGTGATTCCGAACCACGGCATGCGCGGAATGCTGCGAGTACGTCAACTCATCCACCGAATACTGGTTGTTGGTCAGTACTCGCCCCGCCACGGTGTAAATGTACGTGATGCGTGGTCGATACTCCACCTTCTGGCCGCCGGAAGTCACCGAGGACGCGTCGGCAACCATCTCCGCCTCGACTTCCGAAGCCAGGACCGTGCCTTGGGTCGACGGCCAGGTTGCCGAAATCCTCCCAAGCACCGCTCTCTCCAGTCCGGAGAGTGCCAGAAACCCGCCAATCAGAATCGTCAGGACGGCGCCAACTCGGTGCACCGGTTCATCATCGGCATCACTCCGGCGTCGGCCACCAAAATCTCCATCTTCGACATTCGACTTTCGTCGACCTCACCCTACGCAATGGCGGCGTCAGACTTCGACGTTTCCTAGCCGCGTCCATCCTGTACTCTTCCAACCCAAGCGATGGCACTTATGGACCCCGGGCATTCATCGGCAGAGTCATTCCATCGACTCGCAGATCTTTACCGCGAGAAATTCATGGATCTCACGCTGTATCATGATTCCTACCGGATCTTCTGTGATCATTTGCCACGGCCAAAGTCCAGCGTGCTGGACGCCGCCTGCGGTCCCGGAAACGTGGCGCGCTTCCTACTAGGATACCGCCCGGATCTGGAGGTGCTCGGCCTCGATCTGGCCCCGCGGATGGTCGAGTTGGCAACCTCGGCGGTCCCGGGCGCTCGATTCAGGCACTTTGACGTCCGCCACCTTGGCCGATTGGAAGAACGCTTCGACGGCATTGTTTGCGCCTTTGGCCTTCCGTACCTCACGACAGATTCCGCCCGAACGTTCATTGCCGAGGCCAGTGAACGCCTACTGCCGGGCGGCGTGCTTTACCTCAGCACCGTGCTCGGCGACCCCTCGGCCTCTGGAGTTCACCGTCACTCCAGCGGAGAGGAGTTCCATGTCACCTACCATACCGAAACAGACCTGTTGGCAACGCTTGAGCGCCACGGGTTTCGTGTGGTTCATCGAATTCATTTGGCGAGCCCGATCCAGGCGAGCCAAGTCACCACTGATTTGATCGTCATCGCCACCAAAGCCCAGGACGGTGCAACGCATGACTACTCCCACAATTCGGTTGCCGAACTTACTCAGAAGTGTGACCTATTCCAGGTGATCGCTCCTTGGTGGGAAACGTTCCGTCGGATCTGCACTCCTGGACTCCTACTGGGTTTGGCCGTCGCCGCTGCACCATCGAATCGCGCGGCCGATGAGGATCGAACGCAGCCGCCGTCCGAATCTCTTCAGATTGTCAGTTCACCGGTGATCGTCGATTTCCGGAATTTTATTCCCGGAATCGACCCGCTCCAGCCGGTGGTGGATCAGCCGGTCTTTGACGAATTCGGCTCTCGACTCGCCGGGCCTTTCTACATGGCCCAGCTCTATCGGGTACCGGAGGTTGGCGGGCTCGCCAAGGCGACGCCCGTCGGGTCGCCAAGGCCGTTCGGAACCGGGGCCGACTCGGGTTATTGGATTCCCGACGCCGATCCTCAAGTGCGGCTCACGGTTTCGGTGGGGTGTTGTGCCGTGGTTCAGGTCCGCGTATGGGATTCGCGGGCCGGAACGAACTTCGCGCAAGCCGCGGGGGGACGGCGGGCCGTTTCGAAGCTCCTGAGGTTCTTTCGAGACGGTCAGGTGCGGACCCTTCCGAAGCTGGGATTGATCACCTTGCAGGATTACGAAGCACCGGCCTTGACGGTGACCCAACCGGCGACGGCCACGGTTTGGGTTCAAACCGGTGAATACTCCGGCACGCCGCTCTCCCAGCCTGGGTTCTTGGGTCAGTTGTACCTGCAAACCAATATCAATGACGCCGCTTTCCAGTCGGGACGAGGGGGCGTTCCCGTGGGACCGGTGGCTCGGGTGGGCCACGAAGCCGCCAATGCTGGACGGTGGGAGGTGGATGAGCACCAAATCATCCCCGGCATCCCCGTCCGCCCGGCCAAGGACGATGGAGCACCCGAGAACCTCTTTCAGGTGCAGTTTCGCGTCTGGGACGGAGCCGCTGGGTCAAACTACGAGGAAAGTCTCCGCACGGGCGGGCAGGTCGGTTTCGCGACGGCCACCGATTGGGATTCTAGTCGAGTCTTCGTCGCGTTCCCCAGGCTGTCGAGTGCCCCCAGCACCGTTCACCTCCAACCCGTCACCATGATTCCCCGGAAGTGGCCGATCACAGTGCCACCAGGGATGGGGTTGTTTTCGAATCCGACCACCAACCACCTTGGAACGTCCTACGCGTGGGACGATTTGTTCTCGGACCTTCCCTCCGGGCTGCTGATCTTCCAATTCGACGCCGAACTTCAGTCTTACCAATTCGCGGTGCGCCATCGAGCGTGGTACGCCAACGCGTCGTCCTTCTTCGCCCCAGGCGAGGGATTCTTCCTTTTCAATCCATCGCCACAACCCGTCACCCTGCTCTTTCCCGGCGCCCATGGTCCGCTCCGAGCGCTGAGCCGACCGAAGGGACAGGCGCGATTCGAATGCCGGGGCAATACGTTTGGAAGAAGTGTCTCCTGGCTCGAGTTGACCGGTCTGGTCCCCGTCGAAGGTGACGTCCTGTTCCGCTACCGGGACGGCCGGTGGGAGGTGAACTCCTACTCCTTCGGCGCGTGGGACCGCGGTGAGCCGCAAATTTCCGCGAACGAAACCGTATTCCTCTCCGTTCAGCCCTAACGTCCCCGATCTTCCTCGCCATGCCACTCCTCCGCCTCCTCTGTTCCACGTTGCTTACTCTCCTGGGCTGCCCTGCAAGCTGGGCTCAGGGAACGGTGTGGTTCGCCAACCGCGATGCCCGCGCGGGCATTGACGCCCCCATCTATTACCCAGGGGGCGTCACTCTCTTCCAGCCCCCCCTCCTCCTCGAGGTGTTCGCCGGACGTGATTCGTCAAATCTCGCCCCCGTGCCCGTCAATCTCTACCTGTCCCTGGAAGGCTATTGGACTCCGCAGATCTACACTTTCGATAACTTCAACCCCGGCGAAACGGCCTACATCCAGATTCGGGCCTTCATGGCGGGTGCTGGAAATTACGACCAAGTGGTGGCTCGCGGTGGGTACCACGGCACCTTTGACGTCTTGCCGATCGTGCTCGGCGGAGACACCGGAAATGGAACTCATCCTCCCACGTTGCCGGCGTCGCTCACCGGTCTCCGACCGCTGGTACTTACCGGAATTCCCGAACCGTCGGCGTTTCAACTGCTGGCTTTGGCGACCCTGACCTTGGGCTGGACCAAGGCGCGGCCATGGAGGTTCCGTCAGGCAATCGGCCCCGGGAGCCACCATCGGCTCACCGGGGCTTGAGAACGGCCGAAACCGCGTGACCCGCCGGAAGGATCTTCAGACGGTCCTCGGCATCGGATGCTTCCAGGGAGCCCGATAGTCGCGCTTCAGCAACTTGGTCGCCTCCCGGTCGCCAATCACTTCACGCTTCTTCGGATCGTAGCTGAGGGTTCGCCCGAGTTGCATCGACAGATTCGCCAGGATGCAGCTCGCAGTGGAAATATGGCCTTCTTCAATGTCGGCGACCGGCCGACTGCGATTCTCGACCGCCGCGAGGAAATCGAGCATGTGGCGTCGGGTGGCGGGTGCTGCGTTCAACTCGATGTCCTTTTCGGTGACATCCTCGGGGTACTTCTCACGCTCGTACAGGCATTCGAAGTGAATCGGTTTCTGGTTCTTGTCGAGCGGGACGAAGTCGGCCCGCATGGTGCTCGCCTTGAGCACTCCTTTCTCGCCGTGGATGAACAGAGCCCAGGGGTAGTCAGGATCATTCGGACTTCCCCAGGTCCGATGTTCCCAGGACGCCGTGATGCCGTCGTACTCGAAAATGGCGCTCTGCGTGTCGGCGATGTTCGATTTGCCATCCTTCTGAACGTAGATGCCGCCGCTGGAACTGATGCGTTTCGGCCAGCCGAGCCCGAGCATCCAACGCGCGGTGTCGAGCATGTGGACGCACATGTCGCCCATGATGCCGTTGCCGTACTCCATGAAGGTGCGCCACCAACGCAGGTGCGGTATGCCGTCATAGGGCCGCAGCGGCGCCGGCCCGGTCCAAAGCTCGTAATCCAGGTGGTCCGGAACCGGTTCCAACGGAGGATTTCCATTGGCGCGCATGTGGAAGTAACAGCACATGTCGACGTGGGCAATCTTACCCAACAAACCACCTTCAACGACCTGCTTCTTGGCATCGATGAGATGGGGCGTGCTCTTGCGTTGGGTGCCGATTTGGACCACTCGCCGATGCTTGCGAGCGGCGGCCAGAATCGCCTCGCCTTCCATCACATCGACGCTGATGGGCTTCTGCAGGTAAACATCCGCACCGGCCTCGATGGCGGCTATGGCTTGCAGGGAATGCCAATGGTCCGGCGAACCGATCAGCACGAGGTCGAGATCCTTTTCCTTCAGCATGTCCCGATAATCCGCGTAGGTGCGCGGCGCCTTTTTCGACTTCTGTCGCTGGCTCGCGATCTCCACCGCACCCGCCAACATCTTCTTGTCGGGATCGCAGATGGACACGATTTCCACGGGGGCCACCTGGACCAGTCGCCAAAGGTCGCTCTTTCCGTACCAACCTGCGCCGATCAGGCCAACGCGCCGAGTCTTGCCGTTGACCAGGTCCGCTCCAAAACCGCCCAACGAGGACAGTGCGAGGGCCGTGGATGCTGTCTTGAGGAAATTCCGCCGGCTGACATTGAACCCTGCGAAGGTGGGGCTTGAGGTTCGGCGGCTGGGATAGGACGAGTTCGGTTGGCTCATGGCATGTAAACGTTCGTGCAACAACGTGGTACGCAGTGACCCTAGCACGAATGCCCGCCGGAGTCTCGCACGGTGTGATCCCCCTTGGGCAACCCCATCTGGCGGCCCCTGACACGCCGTGTGACTCCAGGATCTCCGGCCATGGGCAGCCGCGGCGGCTCCGCGCAAAACGATCTTCAACGCGCGTCCGAGACCATGCGTGGCGCCGCTTCGCCACCCCGACTCTCCCGGCAAGCCGCAACACCGCCCGTGGACCCGGCAGTCCCGTGTCGAACCGACTCATTCGCCGATCCGTCGACCGGAACTCCCAACCGCCGATGCCACAGGTGCCCCACCATCAACAAGGCCAGCGCGAAGACAGCCGCCGGCAGCACGCGCTGTCGCAGCATGAGAAGCCCGTGCCCGCGCGGATTGGGGATGCGCTCCAGTATTTCTTTAGACATGCCCACGCCTTCGCCGACTTTCCGATAACCACTGGCGATCGATGGCTCGCGGTCACCCTAACCGGGAACGCATGAAGCCGTCATTAAGCGTTTGCAGCCCCAGAACCGTTCGGGCGCGTCTCCGAATTGTCGGGACGAAAAGCGGGAGAGGGCTCCCGCACTCCAGGACGGCCAGCGCTTGCCTGGCCCCCGGGTGCGGACTGGCGCGAAGCGTCGTGGACTGCGGCAGTCCCCTGCCGCTTTCCCAGCACGGCGATTCCCGGCCGGAACGGTGGTGCCGCCCACTCGACAACTCGGAGATGCGCCCGAACCGTTCGGCGGCACCGCCGCCCACGGTCCGCCATTTCCACCGTGTCCGAGCAACACCTCTCCGGTTCTCGGTCCCCGGCAGGACCACCGAGGACCAGATTCCAGGGGTTCGCGTACCATCAAGCGCCGGGAGCTTGTGAAACCCGGGCCTTTGACCCGCCTTCGAGCCTCACCGGATCGTGGCGCGGTTTGTGCTTTAGGCATCGGTCGTTGCAACGAATTCGAGTGGTTCCGGTCTCCGTTTTCATCCGGTCATGGAATGCCGTCCAGCGCTGCGGGTCGGACTCTCCTCGACTCGTATTCGCCCTCCCTGAATCCCGCGCCCGCTCCGGCACCCGGGAAGAGGTTCACGCCGCCCGCAAATGGACTACTGCGACCTGATTCAGATCACGGACTTTCCAGCATCGCGTGCGAAGGCCCAAGGGGACGCGCCAGCGCTGGTGGCATCCTGGACGGTCTCCGCCGGCTTCTCGGAACGACTGGCCCGCGAATTCTTTCCGCGATTGGAGGCCATGCTCGATCCCGACTCGGGTTGCCGGGCTCCGAGCCTTCTTGTTTCCGGCAATGCCGGCTTCGGAAAATCGCATCTCCTGGCCGCCATCTCTGCCGTTCTTCGACAGGACGGTGCGGAGGCCCGATCACCCCATCCGGCGCTGGAGAGAGCCACACTACCCCTGGCCGGACGGTTCCAGGTCATCCAGCTCGAGGCCCCGGGTCCTTCCCTGGAACTCCTCCCGGGAATCGTTTCGCGTCTCGCCTCGAGACTGAGCATCGCTGGAAGTGGCCGGCGGTTTTCCTGGCGCCGGAATCGTGAAATCCTGCGGGGCCAACTTCAGGACCTGGCCGCCGCATTCCGCGGCCAGGCTCCGGAGCAGTCCCTGCTGTTCGTCATCGACGGATTGGCGTTGCGCCATGCCTGCCGTGACCCGGCGGATGTTGCCCGCGATGCCGAGGATCTGCTGCTTCTTGCCGAAGTTGGGGAAACATCCGGATTCCATCTGCTCGCGGATGCACGATCCGGTGTCCTCGACGGCCCGGAAGTCGAGATCTCCCACGCACTGCGGGATCGGCTGGCGGATCGGTACTGCCAGTTCACGCTGGAAGGCGAAGATCTTTTCGAGGTGGTGGCGCGCCACCTTCTGCCCAAGACACCCGAACAACGCGAAAGGATCGGACGTCACCTGTCGAAGTTCACCGCCAGCGATGGCGCTTTTGACTCACGCCTCGAGACGTTCATCGATCTCTATCCGATCCATCCCGACTACCTCAGGGTACTTGGCCGGCTCTCAGTGAAGGCGGAACGCTGCGTCTGGGACGTCCTGCGCGGCGCGGTTCACCGTGTGCTGCGCACCCCGGTCCCGGAAGATCACCCGGGATTCCTGACCCTGGATGACTACTGGTATGAGATCACCAAGGACCCACGGCTGAGGCACCGATTGGAGATAGAGGGTGTGGTGGCGGCCGGTCGACGCCTGGAACGTCGGTCCTGCCCGCGCCTGGAACCCGACCTTCGCCCCCTCGCCCGGCGCCTGATTCGCGCTCTGGCCGTGCATCGTCTGACCACGGCGTCGATCTACTCGCCGCTGGGTATCACGGTGGATGAACTCCACTCCATGCTGGGCCCATGGCACGCGGCCGATCCGGCATCGGTGGAGTCTCTCACTTCCCTCGCAGAACCTTCGGTCTCTCCGGCCACGGGCACGTCCGAGGAATCAACTCAGGAGCCTTCCGCCGACGTCGGGCTACCCGGCCATTCGTCGCCGCGCACGCCCCGCCAATGGATGGCGCAGGCGCTCCAGGCGATTCGCGAAGCAGACAAGGACGGGTTTCTTTTCCTCGACGATACGACTGGCAGGTACGGGTTTCACTTTGAACGCTTCCGCCGCTTCGTGAAGCCGGAGATCGTGCTGCACTGGGTCAACGCGATCCCATTCCTGCTGCTCATGATCAGCGGCGGCCTGATGCTGGTGGCCCGTTTCGCCTCCACCGAACAGGCCTGGCTCGCCTTCGCAGTCCTGGCGCACAAGACCTTTGCCGTTGGGTGGCTGATATCCGTTCCCCTCGTGGTGCTGTCACGGCCGCGAGCCCATTGGCAGCACCTCCGTGTGCTCCTTCGGTGGGGCCCGGTGGACCTGCTCTGGATGATTCAGTCCTTCCGCAGTCTCTACTTTCGCGGCGCGGTGGTGCCGCCTGCCCCGCGATTCAACACCGGGCAAAAGACCAATGCGGGACTGGTGCCATTCTACTTTGTCTTCTTCGGGGTCACGGGCGCGCTCATGCATTTTCGCGGCGCCAGCCTCCTCCCCTGGTATGTCCACACCGCGTTGTACTTCTCGGCCCTCGCCTCGGTGGGAGGACACCTCTACCTCGCACTGATCAATCCCGGCACACGCATTTCGCTTCCGGCGATCTTCCATGGCTGGTCGCCGATGAGGTATGTCGAACACCATCATCCCCTCAGTCTGCCGCCGTCGCGCCGATCCCATCTGCCACCGCCGAGCGCTCGCACGCTGCGCGAGGAACTCGTGCTCAAGAAGGTCGAGGTCATCATGCTCGTGGCCATGGCGGTGATGGCATCCATCGGTGCCGCCACGTTCCAGCGAACCCAAGTGGCGGCCGTCAAAAAACAGTTCGCCTCCAGCTTCGCCAGCGCCATCAATCCCACTCGACTCTCCCTCAAGCACCGTTTCGGTCCGGCAGCCGACAATTGCACCCGATGTCACACCTTCACCGGTGGCATTCCGGACTCGCGCTGCACCGACTGCCATCAGGTCGTGGAGGATCGCCGCACCCAGCGCGTTGGCTTCCACGGCACGTTGCAAGGTCATTGCACGCAGTGCCACAAGGAACATCCGGCGCCCAACCGCACCCTCATGCCACCCCTGCCGGCCACCTTCACCCACGATCAAACCACGTTTCCCCTCGTCGGCGCTCATTCCAAGGTGAATTGCCAGGAATGCCACGACCGTCCACGCGCGCCGGAGGCCGGCATTCATTTCATCGGACTCGCCCACCAGTCCTGCACCGACTGCCACCAGGAGCCGCATCAAGGCCAGTTCACTGCGAACTGCACGGCCTGCCACACGCCGCATGGCTGGACCGGCACGCACCTGGAATTCTCACACCTGGAAGACTCGAAGTTTCCGCTGGTGGGTCGGCATCAGCAGGTGACCTGTGAGAAATGCCATGCCCCGGCCGAACCGGGCGCCTCCCTGGCGACGGCTCAATTCAAGGGTTTGGCCACGGACTGCGCCGATTGCCACAAGGATCCTCATCTCCAACCGCTGGCGGATCATTGCACCGCATGCCATACCCCGGCGGGCTGGAAACTGGATCACCTGACCTTCGACCACAATCGCAACACGCAGTTTCCACTCCACGATCGCCACGCAACGGTGACATGTCTCCAATGTCACAAAACCTCGGGCCCCGGCCAGGCCCTGGCCACAGCCGGCTTTCGCGGAACCAAGACGGATTGCGCCGATTGCCATCGCGATCCGCACCGCGGGCAATTCGAACGAAACTGCACGCAGTGCCATTCCACGCGCGGGTGGGACAAGGCCCAACTCACCTTCGATCACAATCAGGATTCCAAATTCAGCCTCGTTCAGAAGCATGCCCAAACCGATTGCCTGAAGTGCCATATCCCGCCCCCACCCGAAACCAAGCTCGCCCATGCCGCGTTCCGCGGCCTGCCATCCGAGTGCGCCGACTGCCATCGCGATCCACACAACGGCCAGTTCGAGCGGAACTGCACGCGTTGCCATACCCAGCCGACGCAGTGGACCGGCGGCGACCTCCGGTTCTCGCACGATCTTGATTCTCGTTTCCCGCTGACTGGCCGGCACTCCAGCGTTGAGTGCCGCCGATGTCACCAGCCGAGCGCGGGCCAGGCGACGCTCGCTTCGGCCAGGTTCAAGGGATTACCGACGACCTGCGCACCCTGCCATGAGCCGCATCATCCCGAATCCTACGGCAACGACTGTCTGTCCTGCCACGACACTCAGACTCCCTGGCCAACCGTACGCCCGGGTCCCCAACACTTCCAGCGACTGCTCATGGACGGCGAACGTCTCAGTGGCCGACATCTCAAGGCGGAGTGCCAGGCTTGTCACATTGCCGCGAAGGTGAACGGTCCTCACGCGTTCCCGTCGGGAAAGGGTGAGTGCGTCTCGTGCCATCGCGCCGATGAACCGCATCAGGGCGTACTCGGCTTTGCCTGCGGCCGCTGCCATGGCAACCAGTCCTGGGTCGGCGAGGACCTTCGATTTCAGCACAACACCATGGCGCGATTCCGCCTCGACGAGAATCACGCCACGGTGGCCTGCGCCAAGTGCCACGAAAAGGGACAATGGAAACCCCTCAAGTCCTCCTGCCGGGATTGTCATCCGCAGATCTTCTGAGATAGCCGGCGATTCACCGTGCCGGTCCTGAGCGGGACCGGCCCACTTTTCGCCGGTCCTCATCGGGACCAACCGCCACCGCCTTCGCCGGAACGACCCCGGGCACGCGATGCCGTCTCAGGGTCTGATCCCTGCGATTTCATGGTTAGTTGGCACCTCCCTGGTCCGACGCCTGCCGATGCGGAGGGAGTGGCATGACTCGTGCAACCGAAGCGGGGCGCGCCGAAACTTCAACATGTCCCCAACTGCATCATCCGTCCTGACGCATTCGGAACGTCAGTGTGAAAGGGCTGCCGATCCCAGCGGCAATGACCCGACACGGACTCAAGCCCTGGTGCGTTCTCGCGCACTCGCGGGCGATCGACTTCGAGCCGGCGTGACTTCTGCCGCGATCCTTTTCGCGGTCTTGACGGCCCTTCCGGTCGTAGTACCGAGCCCGATGAGTCCCGGGCCTGGCTGGATCGCCCGCCTTCATGCGCCTTGGTTGCTGTCGACGGCGGGCTGCCTGGTGCTGGCTTCCTTCGCGTTCGGGTTCAGTCGGCCGCCACTGATGCCGCAGGCCTTCTTTCACCTGGGACTTCTGGTCGTTGTCTTCGGCAGTGTGGCCGGCGCTATTCGCCATGATGCGGGTACCTTGGTGCTCAAGCCCGGACAACCTGTCCACCAATTTGACTCCGCATCCGGGCCTCGGAGGCTGCCCTTCGATTTGGTATTGCAGCCACAGCCGATCGTAACCGCGGTGCCCCTTCCCGCGCGCAAGTCTCCTTCCGCACCCGAAGTTCGACGTCCAATGGGACTTCGTCCATTCCCCGGTCAACTCCTCGTCCAATGGCCGGCGCGTTCCTTGAGCGTTCGATTGCCGGTGCATATAGGTGACACACCGCTCCTCGTTCCCCCGGGAGAGAGTCCGACGCCTTCCAACGCCTTCCGCATGGTCTTCCTCCGACTCGTTCCTGACTTCGTCATGGATCCGACGACGCACGAGGTCACGGCACGATCGGACAAGCCCGCCAACCCCGCGCTCTTGGTCCGGGAGATCGGGCCGGGATACACGCTCGAGCGATGGCTCTTTGCGCGCTTCCCCGAACTCGCCATGCACCAGGAGGCCGAACAGGCCGCCAAGACCAGTCCGCTGCGCCTGCGTTACGAAGCCGATGCGCTCGAAGAACCGACGCCACCCGACAGCCTCGCCTCCACGCCTTTATCCGGCACGACCGCCGAGGGGAGCGGCGAGGCAGAGACCGATCCTGCCACCGCAGCGCTGGCGGCCTGGGCTCTAAAAGGGGGATCGGCCGCCGATTTCAACCACGCGTCCGTCATCATTGTACGAAAGGGCCAACCGTGTTGGACCAATCGCCTCGAATCGCACCGTCCGCTGGTCGTCGACGGTTACATTTTTGAAGCGTTGGCGGAAACACTGCATCGAAGCGGCCCTCCCTCGCTAAAGGTCACCCATCCAGGGGGAGCCGGTTGGGTCGTCGCGGGCGCCGGACTGACCCTGGCCGCCGCCTCTCTGGTGACTCGGCGATCCGTTCGGCCGCCCGGGGAATCAGGCCTGCCATGAGGGTTGCCACCACTCCAACGAAGGGCGCCGAACCCCCGGCCACCCGCCACCCCGCCCCCATTCTCCCCGCTGCGACCGGAGCGGTGACTGTCTGCCACCGAACCGCGACAGCCGAGAGAACGCCACCGCGACCCTGTGGGTCGGGTGGATGGAACAACCCCAATACCGACAACAGAAAAGGAAGGCAGACCGTAATGAACAACAAATCCTATCGGATCATCCTGGTGCTCGCGGCCGGGATGCTAAGCGCCCTCAACTCCGCCTACGGAGCCGCGGGCATCGTCGGGTCCAAGCACGACTTTAGTTCGCAAGCCTGGGCCAAGAACGAAATCTGCATCGTGTGCCACACACCGCACAACGCGAACACCAGTATCGCCGATGCGCCGTTGTGGAATCACACCATGACTGCCGCATCGTTCACCGTCTACGCCAGTGGAACGATGAACGCGACCCCCGGCGCTCCGGATGGGGCATCAAAACTCTGCCTCAGCTGCCACGACGGCACGGTCGCGGTCGACAGCTACGGTGGAGCCAATGGTACGACCATCATGACAGGAAACGCGCTGATCGGCACCGACCTGAGGAATGACCACCCGGTCTCGTTCGTCTATGACGACAGCCTCGCGTCGACCGATGGCGGCCTCCACAGCCCGACGAGTCGCGACTCAGGGCTTGGCGGGACCGTCGACGCCAAGATGCTCATCAGCCACAAGATGCAGTGCTCGTCGTGTCACGATGTGCACAACACCGCCGGAATCGGCAAAATGCTCCTGAAGAGCAACGAAGGAAGCGCACTCTGCCTGACTTGTCATAACAAGTAGGCGAAACCTCGCGCTTCGTCGCCAATCAGTCACCGGGAGGGAAGGGATTCGAGCCTCCCAACGCATCTCTTCCCTCCGCAGCCCCGATCTCCCGACGTGCCCCACCTCCATCACTTCGCCTTCGCTTCTCTGGCCGCCCTGGCCCTTGTCACCGCCAGCTGCCGGGCACCCGGCAAATCCAAGGCCCAGGGTTCCCCAAACCACGTCTTCTACCCTGGCCCACCCGCCAGTCCGCGGTACCAGTTCCTCGTCGGGTTCGGCGAGGAAAAGGATCTGCGCGGCGATAAGGGCGGATTCGCATCGTTCGTTGTCGGTGAGGATCCGACGTCCCAAGCCATCATCAAACCGTACGGCATCGCAGTCCAGGACCACACCGTTCACCTCTGCGACACCATCGCCTTCGCCGTCGACCAGGTGGACCTTCGCACCGGAAAACTCCACTACTTCCGCCCCGAAGGTCCGGGACGGCTCGGAAAACCGATCAATCTCGCCATCGACGCGGATGGCACGCGGTACATCGCCGACACGGCCTGGGGCGTGGTTCTAATCTACGGCAAGGACGACCGATTTCTCGGTTCGATCGGCGCCCGCGGCACCACCAAACCCAGCGACGTCGTGGTGCAAGGCAACCGTCTCTACATTGCCGACCTCCTCGAGCATGGCGTCAAAGTCCTCGACAAAGACTCGCGCCAGGAACTCTACCGGATCCCAAAAGAGGGCGAATCGGAGGAAGGCCAGATCTTCTCGCCCGCCAACATCGCGGTGGGCGCCGACGGGAAGGTCTACGTCTCCGACATGGGTTCGTTCAACGTGAAGATCTACGCACCCGACGGACGATTCCTCCGCCGGCTCGGCGAACTTGGTGATCACGTCGGCGGCATGGTCCGCCCCAAGGGTGTCGCCGTCGACCGTGATGGCCGCGTCTATGTCGTCGACGCGGCCACCGAGGTTGTGCAGGTCTTTGACGCCGAGGGACGCCTCCTCGTCTTCTTTGGCGAGTCCGCGGGCAGCCGCGGTGGCCTCGTCCTGCCCGCCAAGGTGGTCATCGATTACGATCACCTCGAGCACTTCCAGCGCTATGCCGCGCCGGACTTCGAGGTCGAATATCTCCTCTTCGTCACCAGCCAGTACGGACCCAACAAGGTGTCGGTCTTCGGCTTCGGCCACCGGCGCGGCGAGTCCACCCCACCACCCGCCCGCGGGCCCGTGACGGAGCAGAAATCAGCACCGTCCGCGACTGCCTCGGCGAAGTCTCCATGATCGGAAGTCATCCAGAGTTCACCCGTCCCAGGTGGACACGCTCCCCCTGGGTGCGCGGACTGACGATGGGCCTTGCCTGCGGTCTGCCGCTTTTGCTCGCGGCTTCCGGATGCGGCACGCCAGAGCGTCGACGGGCACTGCTTTCCCATTTCCTGGATGGCGTTCCCAATTCTCGCACCAACCATGCCGCGGTCCTTGCGGGAACACCCCATCCGCCGACCAACGCGTTATCGAATCGCTTTCTGCGCACCTCCTCGGGCGAGCCGCCAACTTCATTGGTGGTCAGCATTCACGCACCGTACGGCGACCGCCAGTGCCAGGAGTGCCACAGCGCCCGATTCTCCCATGCCCTGCGCGCCCCTCGCGATCAACTCTGCCAGGGATGTCACGCCAAGACGGTCGCCGAAGGCGCCTTCGTTCACAGCCCGGTTCGCAACGGTGAATGCCTCGCCTGTCATCATCCACACACCACCGAATCTCCCCATCTCCTCGTCAAGAAGGCCGCGGAACTGTGCCTCCAGTGTCACGACGCCGATCTGCTGAGCCGGGTCGACGGCCACCAGGACGCCGCGCGTTCCGACTGCATCACTTGTCACGATCCGCACCGTGGATCCCGGGAGTACCTGCTCCGGAACCTGGCCGGACTCACTCCGGCACCGAAGTCATGAGGGTTCCTCGGTGCACGCCTGGATGCAATTGGCGCCGCTGGATGGCCTTGGGATTTCTCATGATCGGTCATCGTTCCCTGACCACACGGACGGCGGGTGCGGAAGCCACCGAACCTCTGCCTCCCCGCTGGATGCGATTCCGGCTCGAACGTCTCGCCGCGGGACTCGATGTAGAGGCCGAATCCCAGGAATGGCGCGGTGGCTTCTCCGACACTCCCAACACCCGGGACAGGCTGTACGTCGCGCCCGTCGTGGAAGTGGGCGGGCGCGGGTCCATCTACCACCCGAACCTGTTTGAGTATGACCTCTTCGGCGAGAATCTGGTGGCCTACGAGCAGTTCGACCTCTCGGGATCACCCGATCCGGCCAGCAATGGGAGCGAGAGCAGCTGGGATCCCTTGATCCGCTACCACCTGAACGGCCGCATCCTGAAGGACAAGCCCTACTCGCCGATCTTCCACGCCTCTCGCGGTCGCGCCTTCCGGGACCTCGACTTCTTCACCCGCACCGTCGTCGATTCCGAGAGCTATGGTGGAAGCGCCGGTTATCGCGCCGGCCTGATCCCGGTCACCGTCTCTTACGACCGGCGCAGCGAATCGGAGTCGGGGATGGCCCGGCCCAGTTCCACCGACGAGGAGATCCTGACCGCGGACGCGCGAAATTCGCGGGCCTACGGCGGTGAAACCCAATTCACCTACACTCACAACACATTCGACCGCCTCAACCGTGGCTTCGCCTCTGATTCCGGTCAGTCACACCGTGCCGATCTCACCGATTCCGAGAAACTGGGCACGGCCGATTGGATTCTTCTGCGGTCACTGCTGCGCTATGGCCGCGTCGATTCCACCGGACGCAGCGACGAGGACTTTCAGTTCAATGAGAACGTGCTCCTGCGCCACTCCTCAGCACTGCAAACCTTCTATGACTATTCCTTCAACCGGCGCACGTCCGGCGGAACGGAGAACACAGGACACACCGGCGGGGCTGGCATCCAGCATCAACTCTACGAAAGCCTGACGTCCTCCCTCGAGTTTCGGGGCGACGACCAGACCAGCCGCGGTGCCTCGGGTTCCCTCGACGTCTTTCGCTACGGCGCCACGCTGTCGGAGAACTACACGAAGAAGCTGGGTTCGTGGGGACGCCTTCACCTGGGTTACTCCTTCGGAATCCAACCCGAAGAACGCACCTTCACCGGCGGCGACATTCAGATTCTGGATGAACCTCACACGTTGCGAGACACCGACGTCACCCTGCTCGCCTTGCCCAACGCCGATCCGGCTACCCTCCGCGTCACCGACAGCACCGGAACAATTCTCTACCTCCCGAATCTGGACTACGTCCTCTTCGCCCGCGGCGAGGTGACCGAAATCCGACGCGTTTCCGGCGGCCACATCCCCAACGGCGGCGAGGTGTTGGTCAGCTACGTCGCCCGCAACCAGGAGTCAGACCAATACACCAACCTGATCCAGTCGTTTCAGTGGCGTCTCGATCTCTTCGGGCGTCTGCTCAGTCTTTATGCGCGCATGACCATCGACGAGAAGCCCGGCGGCTCCTCGGCCACCCTAAATGAGTTCGTTGATACGGTCGTCGGCGTGGAATCGGAATGGCGCGGCCTCCAACTGGGTGCCGAGTACGAAAACTACGACTCCACGCTGACCCCCTACACAGCCTATCGATTCCGCGAAGGCTACAACTGGGCTCCCCTCACTTATGCCAATCTGGGCATCAACCTGAGTCAGACCTTCACCGCCTTCCCAGACACCGACCGCCGCGTCAACTACCAGGATTTCATCGCACGCTGCGAGATTCGTCCGGTGCGGTCCGTCAGCATCAAGCTGGAAGGTGGCTATCGAATCGAGCAGGGCGACGGCGTCGACCAAACGATCTTCACCGCGCGGGCGGACATTTCCTACACCCTGGGACGCTTCGCGGCCCTGCTCGGCTATGAGTACCACGACGAGGCCTATTTCGCTGACGTGTACCACAAGCATTACCTCTACCTGAAGGTGCGCCGAACCTTCTGACGCCTCCCATGACGCCGTTCCATTCCGTCCTGCAAGCACGCCAGGGAATCATCCCACGAACGCTGTCTATCGGACTCCTGGTCGTCCTGACCGGTTGCCATGGACACGGTCCGGCCCAGGACCCGCTGCGCGACCCGGCGAATCCCCATGCCTTCCAGGAACGCTGGCCTTCCGCCCCGGAACCCGCCCGCATCGGGCTCCGGCTCACCTTCGGATCGCCGGCTGATCTTGGGTTACGCTCCTCGGCCTTGCGGCGGCTCGCCGGCTGGTTCACCGGAAATCAACCCGACCAGGAACGCCTCGTCCGCCCTTGCGGTCTCGCCATGGACGATCAAGGCGTCATCTGCGTCACCGACACGGGCTCCGGCAAGGTGTGGTGCCTGGACCGCGCCAAGAAGGAGTTCCACATCTGGGACAAGGTCGGCTCTTACCAACTCCGGTCCCCGGTCGGCATCGCCCGTTGGCAAGGGGTGAACTACCTCGCCGACTCCAGCCTCGGCCGTGTCCTGGCGTTTACGGACGATCTCAAGATCCGCCTGGATCTTGCGGATCCACTGGTTCGTCCTTCCGGCCTCGCCATCGACCACGACGAACTGTTTGTCGTCGATTCGGCCAACCACCGCATCGAGGTCTTCGGATTGGATGGCCGCCCTTTGCGTCGACTGGGCCGCCGCGGCGTTCAACCCGGCGAGTTCAATTTTCCTACCCACATCGCCATCGACCCATCGGGCCGGCTGCTGGTCACGGATGCCCTGAACGGCAGGATTCAGGTTCTCGGTCGCGATGGCGCCGCGCTCCGTGTGATCGGGCGACTGGGAGATAGCTCCGGACAACTCAGCCGGCCCAAAGGAGTCGCGGCGGATTCGTTCGGTCACGTCTACGTGGCGGACGCCTTGTTCGACAATTTCCAGATCTTCGATGGTGACGGGCGATTTCTTCTGCCGGTCGGTCACACGGGTCGGCGTCCGGGCGAATTCTGGCTGCCCAGCGGTGTCGCGGCCTCCGGACACCAGATTCTCGTCGCCGATTCCTACAACCAGCGGGTGCAGGTGTTTGAGTATGTCGCCACGCCCCTGTGATCCAACCTCCGCCTGGGAATGGGTCGCCATCGGCGCGACGCCTCGTGGTTCTCCCGACTGCTCGTCGTTCGGGACGACGGGGCTCCTGCAAGAGCGTCCGACGTTCTCTTCCAGGCTGAATCCGCTCGGTGCGCCCGGTGAAACCCGCGAGCGAGCCTGGGGCGCGTTGTGCGTGGCGATCCTGATCGCCTGGTCGGGGACGTCAGCCGTTGCGGACAGTATCGTCAACAGCCGCCACAATTTGTCCGCCTCCGGTCCCGGGCCCGTTCGAGCCTCGACGGAGACCGAGGTCTGCATCTTCTGCCACACACCGCACGGGGCGAGCGGGGAAGCCCCGCTCTGGAATCGAACCAGTTCGGGCGCGAATTACACCACGTACCTGAGTAGCACCACCAAGGCCGCCATCGGGCAGCCCACCGGCTCCTCACGCCTCTGCCTGAGCTGCCACGACGGCACCATCGCGCTCGGCATGGTGCAGAGTCGCACCGAACCCATCCCCATGTCGGGCGGCATCACCACGATGCCGAACGGGCACCCAGCCCATCTCGGAACCGACCTGTCGGATGATCACCCCATCAGCTTCGTCTACAGCAGCAGCCTTGCCGCGGCGAATGGCCAATTGCGCGACCCGTCGGCGCTTTCCGGGCGCGTCCGTCTCGAGAACGGCCAGCTGCAATGCACGACCTGCCATGATCCGCATGACGATGCCAATGGCTCCTTCCTGGTGATGCCCAACACGGCCTCCGCCCTCTGCCTCGAATGTCATGCGCCCAATCAGTGGGCCGGTTCCTCGCACGCGACATCCTCGCGAACCTGGAATGGTTCGACCCCCGATCCATGGCCGCACACCGCGTTGACGACCGTCTCCGACAACGCGTGCGAGAACTGTCACCGTCCCCATTCGGCTGGCACTCCGGAACGCCTACTCAATTTCGCCACTGAAGAGGACAACTGCACTGCCTGTCACAACGGCAACGTGGCATCGAAGAACGTTGAAGCGGTGTTCAATAAATCGAGCGTCCATCCGATCCACCTCACGACCCATGTTCATGATCCCACCGAGGATCCCGTGAACGCCGCCCGACATGTTGAATGCGTGGATTGCCACAATCCTCACGCTTCCAACGGGCGACCAGCGTCGGCACCGAATGCGAGTGGCGCCCTGGATGGTGTCACCGGTATCACCGTGGACGGAACCGTCACCCGGCCGCTGCAGAAGGAGTTCGAACTGTGCTTCCGTTGCCATGGCGACAGCCTCTCCCGCGGGCCGTCGCTGATTAATCGACAGTTCCCCGAGACCAACACGCGGGTCGAGTTTTCGCCTACCAGCGCCTCGTTCCACCCCGTGGCTGCCGTCGGGAAGAATCCCGATGTGCCGAGTCTCCTCGCGCCATGGACGACCTCCAGCATGATGTATTGCACCGACTGCCATAACAACGATCAGGGACCCAACGCGGGAGGCACAGGACCCGCCGGACCCCATGGGTCCGCGTTCGCCCCGATCCTGGAACGCAACCTCGTCCTGACGGACAACCAGGCGGAGAGCGCGACCGCCTACGCCCTTTGTTACAAGTGTCATTCCAGGACCAGCATCCTGGCGGATCGCAGTTTTCCACATAAGAAGCACGTTCAGGAGGAGCGCAGCGCCTGCACCACTTGTCACGATCCGCACGGAGTTGCGGGCCAAACCCAGCTCATCAATTTCAACCTCAATTACGTCACGCCCCGCAACGGCCGCATCGAGTTCGTAAAAACCGGCCGTTTCAATGGCAACTGCACCCTGGTTTGCCATGGCGAATCCCATAACGCAGAAAGTTACTGACCGTGAACAGTCGTCGTACCCCCAGCCCTCGCCTCCTGGTCGGGACCCAATTTCCCGCGCCTTCCATCGCCTGCGAACTCAACACCTGCCGAACCGATCCCACACTCATGAACCCCCTACGTCTCGCCTTCCTTCTCACCACCCTGCTGGCCCCATCGTCTCCATCCACCTCTGCCGCTTCGCCCCCTCCCGATGCCAAACCTTTCTCCGGTCGAGTTGTCGAAACCATGGACGCCGGCGGCTACACCTACGTGCTCGTCGAACACGGCCAGGAGAAGACCTGGGTCGCCAGTCGCGCCTTCACGGTCAACGCCGGCGATGAGGTTCAAGTCCCGGGAGGTTGGGTGATGAAGGACTTTCAAAGCACCACGCTCGATCGGAAATTCGAGTGGATCCTATTCGCTCCGAGAGTCGCCAATCCCAACCGACCCACGGTCGCCCCTGCCGAAACCCAGGTCGCCTCCACCTCCGGAACCCCCGCCCTGCCGTCGGGTCATCCACCACTGTCCGACGACGGCTCCATCGGTGGCGCCTATCAACACCCCAGCATCGCGTCGGCACCTGTCGCGATCCCGAAGAATCTTCAGCCACCTCAGGGCGGACAGAAGGTCGCGGAGTACCTCAAGGATCCCAAGAAGTACACCGGACGAATGGTGGCGATTCGTGGGGTGGTGGTGAAGTATTCCGAGCACATCCTCGGACGGAACTGGCTCCACGTCCGTGATGGCTCGGGACCCGACGGTTCCAGCGATGTGGTCATCACCACGAAACAGGAAGCCGCCCCTGGGGACCTCGTCACTGCCCGTGGAAAGCTTCATCGCGACCGCGACTTTGGCGCCGGCTATCGCTTCGCCGTGCTGGTGGAGGACGCCGAGGTGAAAGTCGAAAAAGCAGCCGCAGCCGCTGGCGAAACCGCCAGCCGGTAAAACGCCGTCCCGGCGGTCGAAGGCTCCAGCGGGACCTCATGAAATTGATCGTCTCCGGCAAATTCGCTGATGTACGACCAAACTGCGGTCTCTCCGAGGGAGCCTGAGCGTTCCAGGCGGTAAATCAGTTGACGCCGCGAATCGACCCGTACCGTTTGATTCTCCCGTCGCACCGTCAACAGGTCTATCGGCACAGACTTGCGGTCTGCAGGATTGCTTAAGTAGGCGCACTCGACACGGTTCACCACGCCGTCTTGATCCGGGTCGGCGTTCGGACCCGCGATGCCAGGATCCTCGAGCGCCTCGGGAATCAGGAACCGACTCATCCAGCGCTTCAACAATCCAGAATCGTCGATGGCCGCCCGAAATGTGGCCGTCGTGGCCGAATCGACAGTCGGGAGACCGATCTCGACCGCCGTGTGAATCAGGTCCGCGACCTGACACGACAGCATGGGGATGAAATACCGGGAACGGGTGTCGAACTCCTGAAACCCCGCGGCGCGAACCACCAGGACGACATCCTTCCGCGGCCTGGGAGATGGCCCAAAAAACTGAACCATCGGATCCACCGCCTCCGGAGGGATACCGTCCAGGTAGTTCGGCCGACTGTCACTGTCATAAGCCATGGCCTGGATTTCAAAGCGTCCGGCGGCATCCGTCCCAGAGCTCACGATGGCCAGGTTGTGATACTCGGTTGGGAACTGGGCCTCCACTTTCGCGCTGGGGATGGGCTCACCTGTCGCCAACGATCTTACGATCCCGCGGATGAAACCTTTGACCGGCAGCATCCCGATCTTGGTGAAAGAAGGCCTGGCACGATCGATCCGGGAATGCTGAAACCATGTCCCCGCGCCTTCCGATTCCGGTGGCGAAGCGATCAGCTGGTAGAAGGACTTGTTCGGCAGGTGGTAATCCTCTGGATACTCGAGTCGAAAGAGGCCGCTGGCGTCCGTCAAACGCACCCCCGTCCTTGCGGCATTCGCCGCGTCTCCTGCCATGACCGGAAATCCGGCGAGCGGTTCACCGGTCCTAAAATCCTCGAGACGTCCAACCCACTCGATCGCTCCGTGGCAACGCCAGCTCAGGAACATCCCGGTCAACAACGTCAGCGCCGCCATTCGCCAGCCCGTGCCACATGCCCGGTAACTCATTGGGAAATTCGCCTTGGTGAAGTCCCCACTCTCCTCGGCCAGACTCCGAGATCCGTCAAGATTCCTTTGGGTGAGGCGCATTCCGCCCGCCCAACGGCCAATTCGAAGAAACCCCGGAATCTTGCTTTGCCCGGGTTCCAGCGGTAGGGATCCGCGTGCGGAAGTTGTCACCCTGGGTGCTTTTCAGAATCCTGATCGCCGGCCTGGCCTGCCTTGGCCCGCGCAGCACCCTCGGATCGCCGGTCATCACCGAATTCTGCGCCACGCATCGGACCGGCCTCGCCGACGAGGACGGTGATTTCTCCGATTGGATCGAGATCTTCAATCCCGACAGTCTTCCGCAACCCCTTGCCGGCTTTCGCCTCACCGACAAGACCGACGACCACAACGGTTGGACGTTTCCCGATCTCACCCTGAGCCCCGGCGCGTACCTCGTGGTCTTTGCTTCGGGCAAGGATCGCCGCGATCCGTCCCAACCGCTCCACACCGATTTCCAGCTCTCAGCGGAGGGTGAGTTCTTGGCCCTCCTGCCCCCAACGGGTGGTACGAACACGAGTCTGTGGTCGGTGAGATACCCGCCTCAGACCGAGGATCAATCCTTCGGACTCGATCCCGCAGGATTCCCGATGGTCTGGAGTTTCTTCACCACCCCATCCCCAGGTGCCGCCAATTTGCCGGGTCGCCGCGCGGGACCGATCCTCCTGCCCCAGACCCGCAACCGGCGCCCGCCAACGTCGGGACCCCTGACGGTCACCGCCCAAGTCCTGCCCATCAACGATCACGTCACCGGCGTCGTCGCGTACTACCGTCGCATGTACGTCGCTGAATCGAGGGTGCTCATGGTCGATAATGGGACCGGGCCCGATGCCGTGGCCGGTGACGGGATCTGGAGCGCAAGCCTTCCCGCCTCGGTCTTTGTCCCGGGCGAAATGACCCGCTGGCGCTTTGTGGCGACGGACGCCGCCGGGATTGAAACTCAGGATCCTCCCTATCCCAACCCCGTCGATTCGGCGCGCTATTACGGGACGGTCACGGCCGATCCGCGCATCCTGTCGAAACTCCCCGTGTTGCATTGGTTCATCAACAGCACCGGCGGTGCCGGCACCGCGACTGGCGCCCGCGGATCGCTTTCGTTCAACGACGAGTTCTACGACAACGTCCTCTTCACGTTGCACGGCCAATCCTCGGCGGGCTTCCCCAAGAAGAGCTACAACATCGATTTCAATCGCGATCACCGCTTCCAATGGAGCACGAACGCACCGCGCGTCGCGGACATCGATCTGCTCACCAACTGGGCCGACAAATCGAAGGCGCGCCATGTTCTCGCCTATGAAGTGATGCGCGAGGCCGGCGTCGCCGCGCACTTCGCCTTCACCGTGCGCGTGCAGCAGAACGGCCGATTCTTCAGTACCGCCGACCTCGTGGAGGACGCCGACGAACGCTACCTCGAACGCGCCGGACTCAACCCCGATGGCGCGCTCTACAAGATGTACGCCAACCTGCTCAACAAGGACGCTGGGAACACCGGCAATACCGGCGTCGAGAAGAAGACCCGCCTCACCGAGAACAACCAGGATCTCCAGGCGTTGATCGACGGCTTGGACCTCACCGGAACCGCCCTCGAACGCTACCTGTACGACCACATCGACATTCCAGCCTGCGTCAACTTCCTCGCTGCCAACTCCGTCATCCGCAACATCGATATGCACCAGAAGAACTGGTACGCTTATCGCGATACGGGACGCAGCGGTGAATGGTCTATTCTCCCCTGGGACCTCGACCTCTCCCACGGCCGGGTCTGGAACGAGCAGAACACCTACTTCGACAACGCCCTGTACACCGATGGTTTTGTCGTGACCGCCAACTCCATCCGCCTGGTCGATCACCTGTTCAATAATTCCCGGATCCGAGCGATGATCTTTCGCCGCATCCGCACCCTCACGGATCGTTTCCTCCAATCGCCACCGGCGTTGGGCACTCCCGAAACGGAACTCTACTACGAACGACGGCTGAACGAGATGTCGGCACAGATCGATCCTTCGGACATCACGCCGTCCGATGCCCGCCTGGATTTTGAGAAATGGGGTTCGTGGCTCCAGGGCGGCGCGGTCGTGAGCTACACGAACACGGCTCCCGCGGTCGAAACCATGGCCGAAGCGATCCGCCGCTGGAAATCCGAGTATCTGCCCGCCCGCCGCCGATACATCTACGATACTCAGATCGTCGGACGTGGTGGCGAGATTCCGTTGCCCCAGGACCAGACACCCGCCATCACCAACTTCACCGCCCTGGTTCGAAGCGGCGCGGCGGTAAAAGTGCTGGTACCCACCAATGCCAGCCTTGGACTGCGCTGGACTGGCGACCCGGCACTCGAGCCTTTCAATACCGGCGGATGGCTCACCGGCACCACCGGCGTGGGCTACGAGCGCGGCACCGGCTACCAATCATTGATCGGCCTCAACGTGGAGACTCCGATGCGCGTGAACAACAGCGTTTATCTCCGCATCGAATTCGAAGTCGCGGATCCCGCCGCCTTTGATCGCCTCGAACTGCGCATGAAATACGACGATGGTTTCGTCGCCTTCCTCAACGGTTCGCCCCTCTTCTCCGCCAATGCCCCCGCCTCGCCGCAATGGAATTCCGCCGCCCTCTCCTCCCGGGAGGCCAATCCCAACGCCTTCACCGCGTTTGATGTGTCGCATCGCCTCGCGCTGCTAAGGCCCGGCCGCAACCTGCTCGCGATCCAGGGACTGAACGATGCCGTCACCAGCAGCGACATGATTCAAGTGCCGGAACTGCACGGCGGCCGGTTCGTTCCAGCCGCCGCCCAGGAACCACGCCTTCAGTTCGGTGCCATTGAGGTCCGCCCCGCGTCCGGAAACCAGGATGAGGAGTTCATCCAACTCCTCAACCCGGCGCCCATTGCCGTCGACATCTCCGGCTGGCGCCTCAGCGGAGCGGTCCAGCATACCTTCCGAGGCGGCACCGTTCTCCCTCCCAACGGCACCCTCTATGTCAGTCCCTCGGTCGCCGCCTTCCGAGCCCGAGCCACCTCGCCGAAAGGAGGCGAAGGACTGCTGGTCCAGGGCGGTTATCGCGGACACCTCTCGAATGCCGGCGAGACGCTGGTGCTCCTGGATGCCGCCGGTGCCACCAATCAAACCACGACTTACCCGGCACAACTTTCGGACGCCCAACGTTTCCTCGTCATCGACGAAATCCTCTACCGCCCGGCCACCGAACCCGGCAGCGAATTCATCGAACTGCTCAATATCAGCAGCACCGTCACCCTGGACCTCACCGGCATGCGGTTCACCGAAGGCGTTCTCTTCGACTTCACAGGCGCCGCCATCACCCAACTGCCTCCCGGCGGCCGGATCGTCGTGGTCCGCGATCTCGCCGCCTTCGCTGCCGTGTATGGCACCAACCTGCCCGTTGCCGGCGCGTTTGCGAGTGGTACCGCGCTCGCCAACGATGGTGAATGGCTCAAACTCGAGGATGCCGAGAACGGCACGATCGCCGAATTTGCCTACGGGGACTTGCCTCCATGGCCCGCCGAAGCGGCCCTCCATGGACACAGCTTGGTTCTCATTGCTCCCGAGACGCGACCCGATCCTTCCCTGCCCTCCCAATGGCGTCCCAGCGTTGCCACGCGCGGCAATCCAGGCACCTCGGACACCGTGCCGTTGCCCTTGCAGCCCATGGGTGATGCGAACGAAAATGGGGAACCGGACCTTGTCGACTACGCCTTGGGGAATGACGCGGACCACGACTTCCGTTCGTTGGAGATTGAATATCGGATCCTTCCCGACCCTGGCTCATCCGGGTGCTTCGTCAGCCATCCGATTCAAATCGGAGCCGATCGAGCGGTGATCACCCTGGTGTACACGGAAGACCTCATCCGTTGGCAGGACGCAACTCACCTTTTGACTGAGCGCGCGATCGAAGACCTCGGTGACGGCCGGTCGCAAGTGACTTGGCGCTTTAATCCCCCATCGAAACCCTCCCCGCCCTTGTTTCTGCGTCTGCAGGTTCGAATGAGATAAGACTACGTTACCGATGCATTTCATCCACTGGATCATCCCCCGCCTTGGACTGTCCTCGAAGGGCTGGCTCAACCCACTGCTTCTGGTGCTGCCTGCGATCCTGGTCAGCTGCGGTCGCGGATCCCAGGACGGGGCGCCATCAAACACGGCTCCTTCTGCTGGCGCCGACCCGGCCCCGACCGAACAATTCCTGGCGCTCATGAATGTCGGGAAGGGATATCTGGACCAGGGCGACTCGACGAATGCCATTCGTACGTATGAGAAGGCCGTTTCCGCGGCTCCCCAGAATGCCGACGCACGGCTGAACCTGGCCACCTCACACCTGCTTGCCGGCGATGCCGCCGCGGCCATCCGCGAAGGAGAGAAAGCACGTCAGGCCGCCCCCAATTCGGCGGCCGCCTATTTTATTATCGGTTCGGCACATCTCCGGCTGGGTCAAGCCGAAGCCGCGGTGAAGGCCTTGGAAAACGCCCGCACCATCGATCCGGGCGAGATTGCGACTTACTTCCAACTCGGCCGCGCCCGTATGGAACTCAAGCAGTGGAATGAGGCCGTCACTGCCTTCCGTGAGGGGTTGGCGCTGGATCCCAATCGCCTCCATGCCCCCATCCATTTCCTCGTCGGCCAGGCGCTCCTGCGCGCCGGACGCGCCGACGAGGCACGCGAGGAGTTGGCCCAACATCAGATGGGACGGGAAACCGATGGCGCCGCGGTATCCGTTGCCACCTTTGAGCGCAGCCGTTACACCCAAGCCCGCGTTCCATTCCGACTCGAACAGCCGGACGGTTCCGGTATCGCCGTACAATTCATCGATGCCACCGCCGAAGCTCTCGGGACCGAGGCCGATCGCTATCTCGGTCCCGTCGGATTGGTCGAACCCGACAAATCCGGTTCCCCCAGCCTGTTTGTCCTGGAACGAGGAGTTGGTTTTCGCTGGCTCCGCAACGACCACGGCGCGTTCGTCGCCCAGGAACCAACATTTCCCGCGCAAACAGGAGTACCGCATCGCGTGTTGCTCGTGGGTGACCTCCAGAACGACCGCTTCGAGGATGTCATCGCGCTCGGAGACCAGGGATCGCAGGTCTTTCAATTCACGACGAACGGCGCACTGCGAGAAGTGACGTCGCAAACCGCGCTCGCCACGTTGCGCGCCTCCGACGGACTGCTCGTCGATCTGGATTTCACCGGCAAACTCGATCTGGTCTCCGTTGTCTCGCCCTCCGGCTCCGTTCGAATCTTCCGACAATTGGGACCGTTCCGCTTCGCCGAGACCACCGAAGCCGCCGGCATCCCGCAGACCCTCCGCGACGTTCGCGAGGTTCATATGGACGATTGGAACAGCGACGGCCTCGCGGATCTCACGGTGAGCCGGACCGACGGCGTCCCGATGTTGTTCGAAAAGATTCGTGGCGGTCCGCTCACTCTGCGCACCCCGAGCGATTGGGTCTCCGGATCGGTGGCCTGCAGCGGCGACTTCGACAACGATCTCCGTCCCGACCTGGCCGTTCTCAATGGCTCGAAACTGGTGGTGTGCCTTGCCGCCGGCGGCCGAAGAGAAATCGACCTGCCGACCCAAGCCCCCGTGCGACGCCTGGTTGCCTTGGATCACGACAATGATGGATGGCTCGACCTATGGGCGGTGGGCGAGGGACTCCGCGCTTGGCGCAATGGTGGACTGTCCGGTTTCCAGGAATGCTCCAGGGCACTGGGCCTGGACCGGCTTTCAGTGGGTGCGGTCGCGTCGATTCATGTCGCCGATTTTGATTCCGACTGCGACCCCGACCTGGTGGTCGCTCTGGCCAGCGGTGGACTGCGGTTCCTGCGAAACGAAGGCGGCAACGCACATCAGATGGTGAAGGTTCATCTGCTCGGCAATCGCTCGAATGCCAGTGGACTGGGCTGCAAGGTCGAGATCGAAGCGGGAGGCCTACGCTTGCTGCGAACCGTGAGACAATGGCCCGTCGAAATCGGCGTCGGACGGCATCAGAGACTCGATGCCCTGCTGGTCCACTGGCTCAACTGGCCGCAAGGCACCACCGAGACGCCGGTGCGCTGCGAGGAACCGATTCTCGCCGTCGAGGCCACCATCCAGGAAGGGTCCTGCCCGTATCTCTACGCCTGGGATGGAACGACGTTTCGATTTATCACCGACATTCTCGGGGCCGCACCCCTCGGTCTGCCGGTCGCCGAAGGTCGATATATCGAACCGGATCCCGAAGAACTCGTGCGCATTGGCAACGAGGCCTCCTTTCCGCCGCGCCAGGGGCATCGTGTGATTTCCATCACCGAGGAACTCCGCGAAGTGCTCTACCTCGACGACGCCAAACTCGTGGTCGTCGATCGTGAACCCGATGTCGAAGTCCACGCCACCGACAAGCTGCTTCCAGCAGGCCCCTACCCGCCGGGAAGCCTGTGGACGTTGGAGAACGAGCACGCACTGCAGCACGCCGAGACCCTCGAGGGCCGGGACGTCACCGACCTGCTGCGCGCCGTCGATGCCCGGCGGGCGTCCCCTCCCCAGCTGCGAATCCCTCAGCTGCGTGGCCTGGCCGAGCCCCACGGCTATATCCTCGATTTCGGGCCGCTGGACTCGGACCGACCGTACGTGCTGGTCATGAACGGGTGGCTTCGATTTGGCGGTGGCATGGCGAACATGGCCGCCTCACATGACCCGAACCTTCCGTTCCCCTTCCCGGAGCTCGAAGCCGAATCGGCAACGGGCGAATGGCGAAGGATCGATGTGGTGGTCGGAGCACCCGCCGGTAAGACGAAGACGATCCTCGTGGATCTCGAAGGCCGACTCCCCCACGGATCTCGCCGCCTGCGCATCCGGCACGCCTTCGAGATCCATTGGGACCGCATTGCGCTGCTCGAAAAATCACCCCGCACCTCCACTCGCATCGCCTGGGTCGCGCCGGCAACCGCGCAGTTGCGACCTCACGGCTTCGGGCCGCTCCAATCGTTGCCTCCTGATTGGCCCGCCACCCCGGATTATGATGGCGCGACTCCTGACTCTCTCTGGACCATCATTCCCGAGGGATGGACCACCCGCCACGGCGATGTATTGGAGTTGGTGGCCCGTCGCGACGAAGCCCTGGTCCTGATCCACAGCGGCGACGAGTTGGTGCTGGAATTTGCCGAGGCGGCCCTGCCCAACCGAGTTCCCGGCAGCGCGCGCGAATTCTTCCTCTACGTGGACGGCTGGGACAAGGACTCCGATTTCCATATTGCCGCCGGCACCACGGTCGGGCCCTTGCCGTTCCACGGGATGGATGCCCAACGCTACGGCAGCGAAGCACGGCCGCCCTTTCCCAGCGACGCCTTGCACCTGAAGTACAACACCCGCTGGGTGGACGGCTCGGCTTTGAAACGGACCGCCCGGCGCTGATGCAGGTCATGTCCTCAGCCAACCCCTCGCCAGCAGCCGGTATCCGCCCGTTAGCGACGGTCGATGCCCTCCAGCGCCCGCCTCGCGGAAGACACCGTCGGGACACCCATCTCGACCGCCACCATGCCGCCAGTGTCGTCGGTCACCACCGTCACGGGGCCAGTCGGCACTCGAGCTGTGACCGCGGCAAACGCGGCGCTCACCTCCGGTCGTCGCGCCACAGGGATGTTCGCCAGGCGCCAGGTTGGCTTCCATTGGCGATGAAACGCTCCCAGACGAACGTCGTCATCCAAGGGGTCCAGGGTCACCAGAACGCAGTCGACACCGTCGCGCCGCAGTTCCTCCTGCACCTGGCGCATCGATCCCAATAACTCCACCGAACCGGGCCAGGACGTCGCGAAGGCGGTGTAGAGGCGCAACCTCGATGGCTTCGCCGCCGTATCGAGGGAACGTACCGCAAACGCGGGGCGCTTTCGGACCTCGACAGCCGGCGCCGCGGGGGGAGGAATCCGATACGATTCACGCGTCCAGCCTTCGGTTGCCGCCGCTTCTGTTGGATCCTCATACACCGTCAACAACGTGCCTTCGGGCACCTGCCGTGTCGTGCTCGATCGTCCGGACGGCCAGCGCACGGTTACGGCGGGGACTTGGTTTCGGACGCCAATGCCGACGACCATCGTGGCCGAGTGCTGGGCGGACCATCCCTCTCCGCAACGGTGCTCCCGGACGATGCGTTGATCCCCCAGATCCAGTTCGACCCGAGCGCCAAATCCGTCCCGACAGGCCTTCTTGGTGGACGCCTCGGCAGTTCGGTTGGCACCTCGGAATCGAAGGGCGATCACGCCTCCGGCGAAGCCCGCGGATGCCATGTCATTTCGGTAAAGGTTGAAGAGCGGTTGGTTCGCATTGACCAGCGCCAGATCCAACCAACCGTCCCGATTCATGTCCAAAATTCCAAAACCACGACCATCCGCCGGGTTGTCCAATCCGGAGATCCCAGAAGCATCCACGAACTGTCGCCCGCCGTGGTTGGCAAAAAACCGATTGCGCTCCTGTCCATGAAGCGAATGCACCAGCAAACGATCGCCGGTGCGCTCGACGCCGCTCAGCCTCGCGTCGATTTGCGGGCCTAGCCGGTCCGGCGGTGGCGTGCGACGCCACTCGGGCGATGCCCGGAAACTGTTGCGCGTCAACTTCGCGTCGGCCCTGAGCATCGTGCGCCACAGGTTGCTCTCCAGGTCGAGGCCCGACGCCAATTCAGCAGGCGCGGTGAAGTACCCGTTGACCACATAGAGATCAAGAAAGGTGTCATTGTTGAAATCGCCAAAGCATCCGCCCCAGGACCAACCGGCCTTCATCACCGGTACCGCCGGTGGCCGCAGGCCCGACACCTGGACGAACCGCCCATCCTCACGTCCATGGTACAGCCAGTTTCCAAGTGCGGATTCGATCAGCATTCGGTCGAGACCTGGAACCTTGGAGGTCATCCGCCGGCCGGCGTCGCTGGACATGTTGGAGACGTAGAGATCGTCGCGACCATCGTTGTCGTAGTCGCCAAACGATGCGCCCATGGAAAATCCATAGAAGGTCAACCCAGCCTCGACGGTCACATCCTTGAACCCGGCCGGACCGTCATTTCGAAACAGCACGTTCATCCCCCAATCGTTCGGAATGTAGAGATCCGGCCGTCCGTCCAGGTTGTAATCGCACCAGGTGGCCTGCAGCGAGTTACGCCACAAACCGACCGTACTGTTCTCGGGAGCCGGTTCGAATTTCCCACCGCCCCGATTCACCAGCAGGACGTTCGGTGGCCCTAGTTGGTCGAGTGCCGACGCCCCGACACGTTGGCGATGCTCGGCCAGGCGCTGGCGGAACTCGCGCGCCTGCTCGGGAGAAAAGAACTCGTCCGGCCAATCGAAATCCCCTTCCTTGGCCACCATGCCGTAGCCACCGCCAGTGCCCGATCCTGCCGGCGCGGCGGGACGGTAGGTGCAGAGATAAACATCCAACAGACCGTCACCATTGTAATCCGCCGCCGCCATGGAGATGACCGCCATCGGCATGAACTTGGGGATGGGATGCTGATGGTAAACGCCGTCACGATTCTCGAGATAGGTGGCTCGAAGCAGGCTTCTCCCCAACATCACGTCGAGATCGCCGTCATTGTCAAAGTCGGCGAACAACGCGCATGTCGTGTGTCCTGGCAGGTCAAGATGATAGGCCGCAGCCTGCTCCGAAAAGGTTCCGTCGCCGTGATTGATGAGGAGCAGATTCTTTCCCAGGCGCACCGTGATGTAGAGGTCGTCGAAGCCGTCCCCGTTGACGTCCGCCACCGCCACACCTTCCTTTTGGTTCACGGAAATCGGCGCGAAGTACGGATGCGGGAGCTTCTTCATTCCCTCCCGATAGTACTTCACGGTCGCCTCGTAATGCTGGGAACGGCGCAGCAGTCCCGGATCCGCGGGCGATCGGAGGACTTGGTCCAACACCTCGGTAAAGAATCGTCGCGGACTGGTGAGACATCGCAGTTCTCGCGTGTTCCAAGCCGCCACCTGCCATTCGCCGACGGTACCATCCGTTGCCTGCCGCCGCTCCCAGCGCGTTTCGATCAGGGCTGAAACGTCCCGCCATTCGCCCGATCGGGCTCGCACCGATCCTTCAAAACCCAACTCTGCGTCGAATCGCAATAAGTCACCGTCGGGGTGCACTCCATCCAAGACCCGAAAACGCGCGTGATCCACGTAGGCCAACGAATCGAGGAACGACCGCCAAAGCTCCACCGGCGCGGCAGATACTGACGGGCTTGCCAGAGGCCAGGAGAATGCGTCGAACCCAGGACCGGGGCTCGAATTCGTTGACTTCAGGTCCGGTGCCGGCCCCAGATCCACCGTCGCCACCTGGGGGGCAAAGAGGTTCGCGGCTTCGGACCGCGCGCTGGGCAGTCGCAAATCCTCGACCGCCCGAACCAGTTCCTCGAGGCGACGTGTCAGGACCAATTGCGTTTCCTCGGAAGTCACGATCGAACGGACCAAACGGTCGTCCTCCGATTCCCTGGCTTTCGTGGCGGGAGTCGGCGTTCCGGGGGAGATCTGTCCGTGGGCGATGGCGCCACCCAAGAGGACGAGGAGCGTGGACCCCAGACCTCGCATCCATCCTGCGATTCTAGAAAGTCCGCGCCGGTCTCGCGTGGGTTGGTCGCTCTGGCACGCGAGTACTCTGTCCATCGGACGGTTCACGGGTCGCAGACCTAGGACGGCACAAGGCATCTTCCATTGGCATCGCATCGGATTCCAAATGTGAGGTCTTCCCGGTTGACACCTTTTCCATCCAGTTGCAAGGGTCCTTTCCCATGCAAGCCGGCGTTTCTTCTTTGCGGGCGGCGTTTTGTACCGTGGCGGCGATTTCGGCCTTGAGCCTGCCCTCCTCTGCTCAACTCCTTTGGACGGTCGGCTTGGATGACAATGGCTGGCCGGCCGGCACCGCCGGTGGTGAGGAGGCCAGCTTTGTCCAGGAAAACGGCGGCATCAACCCGCTCCCCGGCAGCCCGTTCAGCACGTCGACTTCGGGTGGTGCGGACAATGACTATTATTTCGCAGGCGACTATTCGCGGATCATCCCCGGCAATGGGGAATACGATCCGGTTGGCGTGGTCGATGTGAACGAAGAGGCTGCCGAACGCGCCTTCGCCGGGCGGGATCTCGATCTTCGCTATCATTTCAATCTACCCGATACCCTGACGCCCTCGAGCCTGCTGTCCGTCACGTTCGACGCCAATGAAATTGACACCAGCGGTTCTGATCCGCGCTTCGGCGTCGAGGTGTTCGTCAATGGAGTTTTGGTTCAGCCGCAGATCCTTATTCGCCCAGCCCAGCTCGATACCGATTACACGACGCCTCAGTTTACCGTGGAAAGCGTCCAGGCCGAGGTTGGTCCTGGCGCCGACAACATCGTCAGCCTGCGGGGCACCAGCTACAATTCGGAAGGCGGCGGCGCCTGGCTGGGTATCGACTATGTCCAGTTGAACCTCGAGACCACCCGCATTCCTCCGCCCACCTTTCCATGGTCGGTTGGCATCGACGATGACGGTTGGCCGGTCGGCAATGGTGGCGGCACCAATACGACCTTCGTTGAAGGCAACGGGTCGGTGAACACCCTCCCCGGAAAAGCCACCAGCACCGAGACCGCGGGTGGAGCGGACAACGACTACTACTTTGCGGGTGTCTACACCAACGTCATCACCGCCAATGGCACCTACGAACCGGTTGGCATCGTTCCCGCCAATGAGGAAGCGGCGGAACGCGGTTTCGCTGGCGCCGAAAACGAGCTGCGCTTCCATTTCAACCTTCCTAATTCGCTTCAACCTTCGGACTTACTCGCGGTTCGCTTCGATGCCACCGGTCTCGATACCAGCGGAGCCGATCCTCGGTATGGCGTCGAAGTGTGGGTCAACGGGGTGCGCGTCATGCCTGAGAGCCTGATCCGCGCGGCGCAGTTGGATACCCCCATCACCACCCCCCAGTTCACCCTCGCCAGCGTGAACGCCCTCGTCGGTTCCGGCCACGATAACATCGTCACCCTCCGCGGTATCAGCCATGCCGCCGAAGGGGGCGGCAATTCGTTAGGCATTGATTACGTCGCACTTATTCCCGTCGCCAAACCCATCCCGCCACCAGTCGTTCCATGGTCGGTCGGGCGAAACGACAATGGCTGGCCGAGTGGCAATGGTGGCGGACCCAACACGAGCTTCGTCCAGGAAAACGGCACGACCAATCCGTTGCCGGGCGTTCCAAACAGTCCCGAGGTCGATCAACAAGCCGACAACGACTACTACTTCGCCGGTGTTTACAGCACGGTCATCCCGGGCAACGGAGATTACACGCCGGTCGGCGAGGTCCTGGTCCACGAGGAAGCCGCGGAACGCGCCTTCGCCGGTTCCGCCAATGAACTGCGATTTCACTTTAACCTGCCCACCACGCTCAAATCCGACAGCCAATTCTCAATCGCATTCGACCCGATGAACCTCGATGACAGCGCGGCGGAGCCGCGATACGGCGTCGAGGTCTACGTCAATAACGTCAAGGTTCAGGACCAAATCCTCATTCGTCCCGAGCAGCTGAATGTCACGATCAACACCGCACCCTTCACGCTCGCTCAAGTCAATGGGCAGGTCGGCGCCGGTTACGACAACATCGTCAGTCTTCGCGGCATCAACTATAGTGCCGAGGGCGGCGGCAATTGGATGGGCTTCGATTATTTTCAGTTCAACGTGGTCGCCGCGGCACCCTTCCCTTGGGACGTCGGCCGGGACGATAACGGATGGCCAGCCGGCGACGGTGGTGGCGCCGCCGCCAGCTTCGTCCAAGAAGCCGGGGTCAACGATCTGCCGGGCAGCCCGGCCAGTCCCGAAATCGATCAACAGGCCGACGACGATTATTACTTCGCGGGCGAGTACAGCAAGATCATCGCTGGCAATGGCGACTACACGCCCGTCGGCACCGTCCTCGTCAATGAAGAGGCCGCCGAACGCGCTTTCGCCGGATCGGACAATACCAAGCGCTATCACTTCAACCTTCCGTCGACGCTCACGGCCAGCGACCAGCTGCTCGTCACCTTCGATGCCACCAACCTCGACACCAGCGGCACCGATCCGCACTACGGCGTCGAGATCTATTTCAACGGCGTTCTCATCCAACCCGAGTTGCGCATCGGCAATGCGGAACTTGACGTGGACTACACCACCGCGCCGTTCACCCTCGCCAGTGTCAACGCGGGCATCGGCCCCGGATTCGACAACATCATCACCCTCAAGGGCGTGAACTACAGCGCCGATGGCGGCGGACAATGGATGGGCATCGATTACCTCCAGCTCAATCCCATGCCGACGCCGGTCTTCCCTCTCGAAATCGGAATGAACGACGACGGCTGGCCGCTCGGCAACGGGGGCGGAGCCAACGCCAGCTTCGTGCAGGAGAATGGTTCGATCAACGAGCTGCCCGGCTCGGCCCACAACGCCGAGGTCAATCAGCAGGCTGACAACGACTATTACTTCGCCGGGTCCTACACCAATATCATCGCGGCAAATGGTGATTACACGCCCATCGGCATCCTGCCCCGGAACGAAGAAGCTGCCGAACGCGCCTTCGCCGGGTCCGACAACGACCTGCGCTACCACTTCAACTTGCCCTCCACTTTGAAACCTTCGGACCAGGTGGCCATCACCTTGGATCCCTACAACCTCGACGACAGCGTCGAAGACCCGCACTACGGCGTGGAGGTCTATTTCAACAACGTGAAGGTCCAGAACGAGATCGTGATCCGCACCAACCAACTCGGTACGGCCATCACCACCCCGCCATTCACCCTCGCCAGCGTCAACGCGGCCATTGGGACGGGCACGGACAACATTGTTTCGCTTCGCGGTGTGAACTACAGCGCCGAGGGTGGCGGCAACTGGATGGGCATCGATTACGTTCGCATCCACGCCGCCGGCGACTCCGGCGAACCGCCCAAGTTCCTTTCCACTTCCGCGGCCAATCGCAAGATCACGCTGACTTGGAGCGGAACTGGAAACCTCGAATGGGCACCCGCGATCACCGGACCGTGGACCGGCGTCAACCCGGCGCCAACTTCGCCATTCACCGAGGACATGCAGGCCAGCCCGGTGAATCGGTTCTATCGATTGCGCAAACCCTGACGGCTCGCCCGATCACGGGACCAACAGGTAGGCGTGCCGCTGGCCGTTGACCAAACCGGCAGCCAGAACGCTGCCTTGGTTGTTGATGCGAAGCGCGTGGGTGAGCGCGACTCCCTGCGGCAGCGTCGCCAGCGGCGCCAGATCTCGAATGCCGCGATCTTCCTCCCATATCCAAACCCGCGCATTGGCGACTCCGGTGGAGTAGCCGCATACCACCCCGCAATCATTGAAATCGAGGCCGCTGGCGGTGATATCGAGATCGGCCACACGCCCGTCCCGCTCGCGCCAAACCACGACGTTCGGAAGATCCAACTCCACTCCATTCACCAATCGCCGCTTGGGAGACATCAGCACCGCCTGACCAACGTTATTCAGCACGCCGATGCCCAGGGCGCGCACCCCCGTATCCACCTTGCCCCGTCCAGGCGACCAGAGAATAAATTTCGAAACCCAGTTCACGCGCCCGCCCTCGTCGGCCTCCTGCACGCTGGCGATGGTCAGGAGTCGATCCCTGTCATCGAGATCGACGGCTGCCACAAACCGCAACTGACCAGGATCGAATTCCTGTTTGAACACCTCGGAGAGATTCACGACCCCACGGCCCAGCGGCCAAAGGCGCCCCACCAACGGATCCAGCACGGTTCCCGCCCCGTTCACCACCAATCCTCCGGCGGCTTGCGATCCTAAGACCGGCGATGCCGGATAACGCCCCTCGTTGTCGGGGACCCATAGGGCGAGGCGGTTGACGAAATCGGATCCAAGCGCCACTCCCACCACGACCCCGGCATCGTTGATGTCCATCACCCGAACCCCAGGCTGACCAACCGGAACTCCTATCGACTGTGTTTCCGCCGGTTGAATCTGAAGATCATCGTTCAGATCCTGCCAGAAGACGGCACCTCCACCCGTCGGGACCGGCACCCCAGAGAACCGCCCGTGCCAGCCCACCACCGCACCGCGGTGATTCAAACCCCAGTTGCCAACGTCGTTCTCAAAGATCCCCGGCACCACGCCCAGGTCCACCACTCGAAATCGAGCGTCGGCGGCCGCCAACGGCGGCACGCAAGTGCGCCCGACCGCCACACCCACGTCGACCTCGGATCCCAACGTCCCTTCAAATACCACCGTGATGGGTTGACCGCGCATCGCTGGATCCACCGATACCTCGAAGGACTCCCCGGGCTCCAAAACACCGTCCCCAAAGGCCGCCGAGGAATCCACCGTCGACAGGAGTCTGCGAATCTGGGTCTCGCCTGAGCCAAGGTCGGTCATCACATGGATGGATCCCTCCCGAAGGGGGTCGGGGCCCGAATTGACGACGCGCACCTTCCCTTCCCCGGTCACACTGCTCGACCAACTGCACGACAGCCGTCCGCGAAAAAAGTAGTTGAGGAGCCCGGTGCAGTACGCGACCGCCCTTGGAATCAATTGGGTCGCGTAGTCCTTACGAGTGGCATCACGCAAACCGACTACGAACATATTCAGGACCGCGACTTCATTCGGTGAATAAGCCGCGGCACACGCTTCTCCCAGGTTCATTCCACGCAACGCGAGTGGTCCCCCTCGTGCGAACAACTGCTCCGCGACCGCCAGTGGTAATCCCTCGGCGATCGGTTCTCCCAACCGGATAACCGACAACGCCCGATCCCCGGTCCGATCCACATTCCCAATCAACGCTGTCAAACCGGCCATATTCGCCAGGCGCGGGAAGACGAACCGATGGAAGGGCTGCAGATCGCGGTTATCGAACCGGAACTCATAACGCCTGGCATTCTCCCGTTGGAATATCGTGACCGTCTCCCCTTCGCCAGTGAACATCGTGTCGTCCGTAACGAAAAAGGCGTTGGAGATCTCCGCCATTCCCAACGGATGGCCCGTGCCAAAATAGACATCCGTCACGTCGTCCGCGTGACGCGCCAGTTGATAGGTATCCCAAAACGCCACGAACTCCGGTGGCTTCCCGTTGAGCAGGTGAGACGGGGGAAGTCGGCTAAACCGCGGAACCGGCACCGGACCTCCCAAAGCCAACACCGCTTCCGGCGAGCCATATTGGTGGGAACAAAAGACCTCGTAGGGCGCCGTCTCGCCGAAGAGAGGTGCCCCCGCGGGCGCATGAGCATCGTTCCGGGTGTGTTGGGGCTGAGCCATGTCCTGCAACAGGTGGATCACGTGGCCCAAATCGAAGAATGCCTCTGCCAGTCGTGACCGGCGCGTCTCCCGGCCAGGGGACAGGACCGAGGCAAGGTAGACTTCACGGGCATGTTTCCATCCGTGGTCCTGGTTCAGCAGGCTTCCGCGGTTCTCCCAAGCCCAATCCAAAGCGTTCATTCCCGTCACCGACAACTGATAGCGATACAGGGCGATGTCACTGAGTCCCTCCTTGTTGATCGGGTTGTAGAAATGATTCACAAACCGTGCGAGATAGTAGGAATCCTCGTTGACGGCCCCAATCGACAACCATTCCAGCAACGACCTCGGTCGCGCGTCGAATCCCAGTCGCCCCTCCTCCTCCAGGCCGGCGGCCTGGCCCAAATCGCCGATCAAAACCTCTTGAACCTTGGACTCAGGATGATGTCGCGCAGCGACAATCGAAATCGCCCCGTGAGTGTTCACTTCATAGGCATGCCCCGAAGGAAGTCCCAGAATCATCGCCCACAGGGCGGGCCGAATGGGATTGAACCACGCCGTGCCTGGGGAGATTCGCTTCATCGCATCTGCAATCGGAAGAACTTCGCCTCGCCGGTGGGAGCCAACCGCATCTCATTCCGTCCCGCCAGCGTCGCAACCCCGTTGGTCACCGGTCGCCACGGCACCCGGTTCTCCGAGGTCGCTCGACCGAGCAGTTCGAATCGGACATCGGGCGGCGACCAGGAGAGGACCAGCGCACCGTCTGAAGTTGAGGATTCCAACCTCGGAAAATTGATCTGCGTGTCCCCTCGCAAGACCGCGACTCCCGCCGACGACCCGCCGGCCGTCAATTCCAAGCGGATCGATGATGCCGGCGGCGGCGCAGTCGATGGGCTCGCCACCACCGTGAGGAGTGGACCGCGATACCCGGCGGATGGGATCGCCCAATCCGGCCCGATTGCCGCCAGGAAGGGCGCCGCCAAATCGACAAACAGGCTGGTCGATCGTCCGGTCGAAGTTCGGACGAAAATAGCCAGATCCAGGAGTGGAACCGTGGCTCCCGTCCGGTTCTGAATTTCACCGATCACCGAAGTGGACTCACCGGCCGACAGGGCCTGGGTGCTGGATGCCATCTCGAGCGACATCAATCCTCCGGCGTCCTCGCCAAAACCCGTACCGATGGAGATCACCCAGCACGCTGCAAACATCAACCAACGAGGCGGCGAACCTGGGCGCGCTGGAACGATCATGAATGCCGAATGGTAGCCGGGGCCGCCATGCCCAGGGAAGCGGCGAATCTCCCTCCCACCAATCTGAACTTCGCTGAAACTCCCAGCCTTGTTGCCGTGAGCTCACCAGCGTATGGCTATTCCCGATTTCATGGCAACAACGTCGCCCACCCCCGACCCTTCGACCGTGCCCCGCGAACTGCGACTGTGGCCCGGGATCCTGGGCGCCGCCGGAGTCATCACCTTCAAACTTGGGTTGCCACTGTTTCGTCCCGACTCCCACGGTGCCGCGATTCTGGGAGGTTTCGCCTTTGGAATCCTTATCATCCTGTGGTGGCTGTTCTTCAGCCGGGCACCTTGGCGCGAGCGCCTCGGCGGTCTTGCTCTGATCGCGACGGCAGTCTACGCCTCCTACCATCTCGTCCACGAATCGATCGCCACCGGCATGATGGGATGGATGCTGGTGGTCCACGGTCTGCCGATCTTTTGCCTCGGCTGGGTCGCCTGGGCCGTCTTGTTCCGGCACTGGACCGGTCTTCGACGGGCGGCATCCATGATCATCCTACCGGGGTTGGTCGCTGGGGTGATGGCGCTGATTCGCACCGACGGGATCGATGGTGACGGCGGTTCGGAACTGAAGTGGCGTTGGAGTCCCACTCATGAAGAACGCCTCCTCGGTGGGCCACCGCGCGTTTCCGTGCCGGAACGCGAAGGAAAGGCAGCACACCCACCCACGCCCCCCACGTCTGAATCGACGAATGCAATTCCGGCAGCGGACCCCACCCCTCGACCTGTGCTCTGGTCGGGGTTCCGCGGACCAAAGCGCGACGGTGTGGTTCGAGGCACTCGACTCGAAACCAATTGGAACCAGTTCCCGCCAGTCCAGCTATGGCGCCGGCCAGTGGGCCCGGCATGGTCTTCCTTCGCCGTCGCAGGCGACGACTTCTTCACGCAGGAACAGCGGGGAGAAGAAGAATGGGTCACCTGTTGCTCCATTCGCACCGGCCAGGAACGATGGCACCACGCCGACCATGCCCGCTTCTGGGAATCGAACGCCGGTGCTGGCCCCAGGGCAACACCCACATTGGCGAACGGTCGACTCTACGCCCTCGGCGGCACCGGCATCCTGAACGCACTGAATGCCACCAACGGCACCGTTCTATGGACTCGGAATGTGGCCGCCGAAACTCAAACGAAGACGCCCCTATGGGGATTCTCCGGCTCTCCCCTTGTCACCGGTGATCTGGTCGTCGTGGCCGCTTCCGGCGTGCTGGCTGCGTATGACGCCACTTCCGGGGCGTCGCGATGGACCAGCACGAACCAGGGTGGCAGTTACAGCTCACCGCATTTCGCCGAACTACATGGCATCCCTCAGGTCCTGTTCCAAACCGGAAAAGGCGTGTTCAGCGCCGTACCTTCCTCCGGTGAGATCCTGTGGGAACACTCGTGGGCAGGTGCCACCATCATCCAACCGGCGCTTCTTCCCGATGGCGACCTCCTGATCGCCACCGGAAGCGCTTCGGGCGGTGTCGGGTTGCGACGTCTTGCCGTCGCCCACAGCACCGACGGCTGGGTCGTCCGCGAAGAATGGACCTCCAAAGGCCTCAAGCCTTACTTCAACGACTTCGCGGTGCACAAGTCCCACGTCTACGGCTTCGACGGCAGCATTCTCGCCTGCATCCAACTCGAGGACGGCGAGCGCCAATGGAAGGACGGACGTTACGGCCACGGCCAACTCCTGCTCTTGCCGGATCAGGACCTCATGTTGGTCGTGGCGGAACAAGGCCATGTGGCGCTCGTCGCCGCCAAGCCGGACGGATTCGAGGAATTGGCCCGGCATCCGGCGATCAGCGGGAAAACGTGGAACCATCCCGCGCTTGCGGGAAATGTGCTCCTGGTTCGCAACAGCGAAGAAATGGCGGCTTACGAACTTCGCCCAAAGCAACCTTGATCCTTCCGGACTCGACTCCCCGCGCCATCACTCGACTTGGACGCGATAATAGCCGGCCGGCTTATCCGACGCCTCGCGGTGCGGACTGACGGCATTCGTCAACGTCATCCATGGCCCTGCCAGTGTGGCGGCGTGCTGCAATTGTCCCCGGGACCAATGGACCAGGGAATGATCGGCAAACCGGTCGATGCGGAGTTGTGCCGCCAGATCTGCCACCGACCATTCACGAACCACCTCCGCTCCGGTGAGAATCCGGGTTCCGGAGGGATCAAAGGCAACCGCACCGATGACCCAGTAGTGATCGCGGAATGATCGCAGGACGTGACCGGTCCTCACGTCCCACAATGTCGCGACAAAGTTTGGAAAACTCTCCCCGGTGATCACCGTGCGTCCATCCGGCGAAAACGCTGCGGCATCCAAAAAGCCCGTCTTGGTCACCCATTCCTGGCGCAGTTCCAGGTTCACGGCGTTGTAAAGGCGAATGACTCCGTCCTGCCAACCCACCATCAACAGGTCGCCCGCAGGCGAGAATGCCACCGCCGTCACGGGGCCGGCATCGAGGGGAAAGTCATGAAGGCGCTGTCCGGATTCGTAATTATACAAGGCCGCCCGGTACTCAAGACCACCTTCGCCGCTGGCCAACAACGGAGCCGTGGGCGAAAAGGCCAACCGCGTCATCCACCCCTCCCCCACCATCGTCCGCACCAAAGCGCCCGTGCCCGCGTCAAAGAGGCGAATACGACCGTCCTGTGCCCCGGCGGCAACGCGCGTACCATCCTTGGAAATCGCCGCGCTGCTGGGCCAACTCCCTGTCCACCGGAAGTCCCGTTCGATCTCGCCGGTCTCGGTCTTCCACAGTCGTGCGCCGGGATTCGGCAAACCCACCGTGGTCAGGATTCGACTGCCATCCGTCGAGAATGTCGCGGCCATCGTTCCCGCGGGCGATCCCGTGAAAGTCCTCACCAATCCGCCGGTGTTCCGATCCCAAAGCCGCGTCGCCGCCTCCGTGCCACCACTCAGGACGAAACGACCGTCCGGCGAGAAGGCCACGGCCGCATGGGTGGAGGTGGTGTGCCCGACAAACTCACGCAGCGTGTCACCGGACGGCAACTGCCGGATGCGGATCACGCTATCGAGATTGGCCACCGCCACCAGGAAGTCGCCCCGGACGCCGGAGGAGAACACGTTGGCCTCGCCCGCGACCACCTTCACCGGGGCCGATTGCTCGAGGTTCCACAGATAGACACTGCCGTCATTGCACGTCGCCGCGAGTGTGAAGTCATTCGGGAACCAAATTTCGTGGATCATCGTGGTCTGCCCCACGATGCCTTCATACTTCTTGAGGATCTCGCCACTCTCCGCGTTCCACCGCACGATCTGGCGATCGGCCGCGACGGTCAGAAGGTCGCCGGCTGGAGAGAACGCACAGCGTTGCGCCGTTTGATTAGTCATCGGCAGGGCGCGAATCAGCGAGTCCGACCGCAGGTCCCAAATCTTCACGCTGTTCGTCAGAAAGGTGTCGACCGTCACCAGTCGCAAGCCGTCCGGTGCGATCGCCACGTCGCCGATGGGTGACCCGCGTATCTCAAAGGAATGCATCTCGGCACCGGTCGCCCACGACCACACCCGGGCCGTGTTGTCCTCGCCCGCGGAGGCGAACGACATCCCGTCGGGTGCAAACTGCAGACGGGCGATCCCGCGCCCATGTCCGCGAAATTCCTTCAGGAGCGTCCCTGACTCCGTGTCCCACGCCAGAATGACGGTGGTATGCGCGGTCAGTAACACGCCTCCGTCGGGAGAAAACGCCAATGCGGAGACCGGCCCGGCACTGGTGAGTCGATGCCGGAGGCGGGAACCGTCGGTGTTCCAGAGATAGGCACCGGCCTGTCCTGCCGATGCCAGGAAGCGGAGGTCGGCTGAAACTGCAAGCAACCGAACCTCACCCAATCCAAAGGTACGCAGCGGCATTGAACTCGGGGCCCCATCGCTTTGCGAGAAACTCGAGAGACCCAATGAAAGGGCCACACCCAAACCATGGAGAGCTTTCCGGATCGACATCGGTCACAAAGTGCCTCAGCGATTTCTCATGGCCAATGCCCCCAAAGGGGAACGTAACGCACCCATCGACGGGCCCGGCCGCAACCACGGCTTGTGACTTGTGGCGGCGATGTTGATCCCTAATGTCGCGGTCTTACCGTGAAATCCAACCGCTTCGCTGACCTCCGCCAGCGATCCGTCGCCCCCACCTCGCATCAGGGCCGCGTTTCGCAAGTCGGCGTGAACCCTTCCGACGATTTGACTCGCGGAAGCCTCGGCCCGGCACAACCGCTTCGCGGTGCACGGCGCGGTTCAGAACGAACCTCAGATCTTTCGCGACGCGGCAGCGTCTTCCTGGGCGTCCTGATCTGCCTTTCGGCATCTAGCCCGGCCATCGGCCAGGCGATCCTGGCACCCTGGGGAAACCTGCTTGGCGTTCGAGTACACGGTCATCTGGTGGAGTTCGAGGGGAGCACACGCGCGTTGCTCCCCGACGAATCGGGATTCCACACCACGGTGAAATACCTTCAGCGCCCGCAATTCACCCGAACGAATCAACACGCGACGGTCGACACGAAATTGGCCGGCCTCGAAGTCCGCCACATCTTGGAGGACGTGGCGCCGGGTCGCTTCACGCTCCGTATTCGGACCAAGGCGCTGCAGCCGGATCCCATGTCAGGTGCGTATTTCTGTCTGGAACTTCCGATGCCGATCGCAGCAGGTGCCGGCCTGGAATGGATCGGATCCGCAGCCACCCGCGGCATCACCTCACTTCCCAATGGCCCCTTCGATCACGAGATCCGCGAATCCGCCGCTCACGGCCTTCGACTGCAGGGCCATGGCCTCACCCTCGAAATCCAATGTTCGCCAGCGACGGAAGTACGACTCCGCCAGGATGCGTCGGAGCGCCCAACTCGTCTGAACAATCCACAAGCGCTGCAGAAGTTTTTGCCCACGGGGACCGCGCGGCCGCCGGACGGTCTGCAGGTCTATTTCCGCCTCCTCCCTGGCAACGCCGTGCCCGGTCAGGAAACCGAGACCGAACTCCGATTCACCGTGGATCCGAAACGCGATGACAGTCCGGCGACGATCGCGGTCGATCTCCATCGCCCGGGGGCGCGTTTCGATGGCATCGGCGGCAACTTTCGCCTTCAGTTTCCGGAGACGGACCCGGCGGTCATTGAATACAACCTCGATCATCTCCGGGTCGCCTGGGGTCGCGTGGCCATGCCGTGGGCTGAATGGGACCCCAACGAAGATGTCGATCCACTCGAAAGCGCTCGCCATCGCACTGTCGATCGCCGCGTTGCCGATGCGATGTCCATGGCGCGCACGCTCGCCCGACGAGGCATGCCGGTCATCGTCAGCGCCTGGTCGCCGCCTTCCTGGGGCCGCGCCCTTCATCAACCGCAGGGACTTCGCGGCACCGCCCTGAATCCCGCCAAACTCCAGCGTCTTTGCCGTGGCATTGGCGCCTACCTCGCGTGGCTCAAGACCAGCCACGGCGTGGAGGCGGATTTCTTTTCATTGAACGAACCCGAGATCGGGGTCGAGGTGCGCCAGACGCCGGACGAACACTGCGCCTACCTGAAAGCCATGGGAGCAGAGCTGGCCGATCGCGGCCTGGCGACCCGATTGCTCCTGGGTGACACGGCCCATGCCATCCCGTCCGCCTTGGCGTTTTTGAAACCATCCATGGATGACCCCGCTACCCACCGGCATATCGGGGCCATCGCGTTTCATACGTGGCGTGGTTGCACGGATACCGATTTGCACCAATGGTCCGATGCCGCCCGGTCCCTGCGCGTGCCGCTGTTGGCCACGGAGGCAGGTCCGGACGCCCACCTGCACGAGTATCCGTCGATCATGCTGGAGCCATGGTTTGCGCTTCAGGAGATCGATTTGTACCTGCGCGTCTGTTCAGTCGCCCAGCCGGCCACCGTGATGCATTGGCAACTCACCGCGGACTACTCAGTTCTCTGGGGTGCGGGTGTCTACGGCAGCGACGGCCCCATCCGGCCGACGCAACGCTTCTGGAACCTTTGTCAGTTGGGGCGCACCCCGCCGGGCGCCTTTGCCCTGCCGATTTCAAAAAATCGCGCGGACCTGACCTGCGCCGCCTTCGGCCAACTCGTTCTCGGTCAATTCGCCATCCATGTTGTCAATCGCGGCGCCGATCGCGACGTCACCATTACCGGACTTCCCGATGCCCTGGCCTCACTCCAACCGCTGGTTACCGACGCCACCCGGGGAATGCTCGAATTGCCTCAAGTTCCTGTAGAAAAGGGTGTCGCCCATTGCCGGTTGCCGACCGCCAGTTACCTGACATTCCTGGGTACCACTCGCTGATTCATCAAAGATTCCCGTCCGTCCCACCACCGCCACCATGCCATTCCTTCGATTCCGCCCAAGCCTGCTCTTCGCCGCCCCCTGGATGCTGTTCGCCCTACTGGGCGTCGGTGCCGCGGAGCCTTCCGAATACCAGGGCCGTCCCTTTACCGACCCTTTCCACAAAATGGGGCCACCCAACATTCCAGGCATCGTGCAATGCGCGTTGTATGACCAAGGTGGCGAGGGGATCAGCTACCACGACACCGACGCCCTCAATAATGGAAGCGGAAAACTTAATCTCGAACCCGGACATCAACGGTCACACGCCGCGCCATATATCTGGCATTTCCGCAGGGACGAAGGCGTCGACCTCTCGTTCGTGAAAGACTGGGCCGACCTTAACCACACCAATCGTGTCAGCCCGCACATCAATCAGTTCTACATCGGATGGACCGAGAACGGCGAGTGGTGCAACTACACGGTCAACGTCCTCCACGCCGGCACCTACCGCATCCGCTGCCTTTATGCCTTTCAGACCAATGTGGTGCGTTTCGACTTGAACGGCGTGCCCGCCGCCGAGTGTCGCCTGCCCGTCGCCACGGCAAGCTACCACCACTGGGACCTTGCCGACATTGGCACCATTCGGTTCCCCACAACTGGCCGACAACTCCTCACCTTCCACTACACCAAGGGCAATAACTTCGCCTATTTCGAGTTCCTTCCGGTCGACGCCGCCATCCCGGTCGCCGCGCCACCGGAAGCCGTGCGCCGATAAACCGCATCCAGGTGCGACACATCCTGGCAGCCTCACCCGCAACCGCTCTGCGGAAGTCATGGCCCCCCTGGGGTGGGCGTTGATTTGCGATCGGATCGATTTCCGCGCACACGGCGCGCCCCGCCCGTCGGGCGCCGATTCGAGGCAAACGCTCGCGATTCAGGGTTCCAATTTCCGCGCCGAAGCGCGGTCTTTCAACCATCGCAGATCCTGGTTCCGCGGAACCTGAATCGTGAAATGGTTGGGAATCCATTTGTCCCGGGCGGTGCGGGTCGTCTCGGGATCCCGCCACTCGTGAAAGTCCACGTGGCCATCCGCAAAACTTGCGGTGCCACCGCCGCCGTGCTGCACCGAAGGCAGATGGTAGTAAAGGCCCTCCAATCCGTGATCGAGGTAGATGACGAACGCCGAATGACAAAGGTTGCCCGGCGCGGTGTCCACGAATTGCAGGATCGACGACGGGCTGCCGGCGCTGAGTTCGGAGGTCTTCTGGAACACGTAGAAATCCGGGGAAAGCAGTGACGCCTGGCCCTGGGCCTCCTCCCAAGCCAGGTATCCGTTCAGGGCATAACTGCGGGTCGTTGGATGCTCTTTGCCGCCGATCGGAACGGTCAGATGATCCGACGGACACTTGTAGATCTCCGGCGATTTCAAGTAGTCGGCAAACGCCGCGTATTTGGGATTCAACAGGTATTCCCGATTGGTAAAGGCCGGGACGTCCTGGTGCGTGTTGCCCACCACCCATAACCGCTTTCCGTCCAGGTCCGCAGCACTCCCCGCCCCGTTCGGAACCATTCGATCCTCGTGATCGTCCGCGTACAACTGCCAGGTGATGGCCAACTGCCGCAGGTTGTTCGTGCACTTGATGCGGCGGGCGGTCTCCTTGGCCCGAGAAAGACTGGTCAGCAAAAAGGACGCCAGAATGGCGATGATGGCAATGACCACGAGCAATTCCACCAGGCTGAAACCCCGCCCGCCCCGGTCCATCGGCCAGAGCGCGGTCGCCCGGAGGTTGCGTCTTCGCCCCTGCATCATCGCGCTCCATCCTATCACGGGCTCCACGTTCCCGAAAGTGCCGGTTTCCCCCTTCCGTCTTGCCCAAACCCGGCCTCGGCCCCTTGCATCGGGACGTGACCGATTCCTCGCCACGACGCCCGCGACATTTCGCCAGCGACAACAACTCCGGCATTTGTCCCGAAGCCCTCAACGCCGTCCTCACGGCGAACTCCGGACACATCACCGGTTATGGCGATGACCCTTGGACCACCCAGGCGTGCAGGTTGATTCGCGACCTGCTCGAGACGGATGCCCAGGTCTTCTTCGTCTTCAACGGCACCGCCGCCAATGCTCTCTCCCTGTCCGCCGCCTGCCGCCCGTACCATGCCGTCCTCTGCCACGAATTCGCCCACATTCAGCACGACGAATGCGGAGCACCCGAATTCTTCAGCGGCGGCGCCAAGCTGCTCCCGTTGCCCGGTGATCACGGCAAACTCCGACCTGAGGTCATCGCCAAAACGGCGACCTCCCATTTCCCCCTTCACTCCTCAAAACCCGCGGCTCTCAGCCTTACCCAGGCCACCGAATGCGGCACGGTCTACACCCCCGCGGAATTGTCGGAATTATCGGAAACCGCCCATGCCCATGGACTGCGCGTGCACCTCGACGGTGCCCGGCTGGCCAATGCCGTAGCCTCCCTGGGTGTCCCGCCCAAGGACATCACCTGGCGCGCCGGCATCGACATCCTTAGTCTCGGCGCCACCAAGAATGGAGGACTCTTCGGCGAGGCCATTGTGGTGTTTGACCGCGAGCTAGGTCGGGAGCTCGACTACCGAATCAAACAGTCCGGACAACTGGCATCAAAGATGCGATTCCTGGCGGCTCCCTGGATCGGATTGCTCGCCGATGGCGCCTGGCTTCGATATGCCACGCATGCGAACACCATGGCCCGGCGCCTTTCCGAGCGCCTCTCGCGATTACCCGGAACTCGTCTCCTGCATCCCACGGAGGCCAACGGTGTGTTTGTCGAATTGCCCGGCCCCGCCATCCGCGCCCTCCACGCCCGCGGATGGCACTTCTACGTCTTTGAAGGCGAGACAGGCTGCCGTCTGATGTGCTCGTGGGACACCACCGAGGACGACCTGAACGCCTTCGTCGCCGACCTTCAATCTCTCCTTCCAGAGGGAAGAGGGGTTGGGGAAGTGGGAAGTGGTTGACGGCAGCCAGTGGTCAAATTTTCCAGCAGGCAGCCAGGCCCCTTGTTCCTGTTGGTCTTCAATCGCACTTCCCACTTCCCCAACGCTCCCTTCCCTCTTCCCCAACGCCCCTTCCCCATCCCATCCTCCGCCCGCATGAAACCGTTCTGGTCCGGAGTCTTTCCCGCCCACACCACTCAGATGCACCGCGATGGTTCGCTGGATCTGGCCGCCACCGCGGCTCACGCCGAAGTCCTGATCCAAAGCGGCATCAGTGGCCTCGTCATCCTGGGTTCGCTCGGCGAAAACCAATCTATGACCGCCGAGGACAAGCGCGACGTTATGGCTGCCATGGTGGAAGCGGTCGACGGACGAATCCCCGTCCTGAGCGGCGTCGCCGAGACCAGCGTCGCCGAGGCCTGCCGGTACGTTGCCGATGGTGAGCGACTCGGTGTCGACGGTTTCATGCTGATGCCTCCGATGGTCTATAAATCGCCCGACCCGGCGGAGTCGCTGCACCACTTTCGAACGGTGGCCAAGGCGACCGGGTTGCCGATCATGATCTACAACAACCCGATCAGCTATGGACACGACATCACACCCGAGATGTTCGCTCGATTGGCCACCCAAAAGAACTTCGTGGCGTTGAAGGAAAGTTCGGGAAACCCGCGGCGCATCACGGACCTGCACCATACGGTCGGTGATCGCTATGCCCTGTTCACCGGTGTCGATGACCTCGTTCTCGAAAGTGCCATTCTCGGCATCGATGGTTGGGTCGCCGGAGCTGGCATCGCCTTTCCCCCCGAGAACCAACACCTCTGGGACCTCACCCGCGCCGGGAAATGGGAGGAAGCCCGCGAATTCAATCGCTGGTTCACCCCGCTTGCCCACCTCGATACCCACCCCAAATTCGTCCAGTACATCAAACTCGCCGTTCAAGAATGCGGCCTCGGCAAGGAATGGGTCCGGGCCCCGCGCCTGCCCCTGACAGGAACCGAACGCCAGCAAGTGCTGAAAGTGATCCACGACGGCATGAAGCATCGACCCAAATTGCCGCGGCGCGGGACCGCGAAGCGCTCTTCCCCATCCCGCTGACCCATTTCCGTCGCCATCCCTGCCCCATGATCGCGCCTTCTGCTGCCGAGACAGGATCGACCCGGCATCCCGCCGGACTCTACACCCTGTTCTTCACCGAGATGTGGGAGCGGCTGAGTTACTACGGCATGCGGGCTCTGCTGGTTCTTTTCATGGTGGACCAAGTCCGGAATGGCGGGCTGGGTCTCACCGATCCGGTTGCGACGGCGATCTACGGTCTTTACACCGCCGGCGTGTACCTGGCGGCGCTGCCGGGCGGCTGGCTCGCCGACCGCCTGCTCGGCGCCCAACGCGCCATTGCGTATGGCGGCATTCTCATTGCCGCGGGGCACTTCTCACTCGGCATTCCACGAACCGAGACCTTTTTTCTCGGCCTGGTCCTGGTTGTGTTGGGCACCGGCCTGTTGAAACCCAACATCAGCACGCTGGTGGGTCAATTGTACCCGGAAGGCGGCGCGCGCCGGGACGCCGGGTTCACCCTGTTCTACATGGGGATCAACCTCGGCGCCGCCCTGGGGCCCCTCGTTTGCAGTACCCTCGGCGAGAAACTGAACTGGCACTACGGCTTCACCGCCGCCGGGGTCGGTATGGTGCTGGGCCTGATCCAATTCAAACTGACCCGCCATCACCTGGGCGCCATCGGCATGCGCCCCCAGTTCCCGGCAAGCGACGTTCGACGTGACAGCATTCTGGCCTGGGCCGGCATCGGCGCCGTGGCGGTCACGGTGATCCTGGCCATCAGTGGCGTCCTGGTGATCGATCCGGTGAAACTCGCGCGCAACACCACCGTGGTGATTGTCTCCATTGCCGTGGCCTTCTTCGCCTGGGCCTTCCTCGGTGCCGGCCTCACTGGCCTCGAGAAACGACGCCTCACCGTCATCGCCATCCTCTTCGTGGCTTCGGCGATGTTTTGGTCGGGTTTCGAACAGGCAGGTTCGTCGTTGAACCTCTTCGCGGAACGCCACACCCAGCGCGTCCTCGCCGGGTTCGAAGTCCCCGCAGGCTGGTTCCAGTCCTTGAATGCCGCTTTCATCATCCTCCTGGCCCCAGCTGCGGCGGCCCTGTGGATCCGCCTGAATCAGCGTGGCCGAAATCCCAGTCTGACCATCAAAGTGTCCTGGGGCCTCCTCCTGCTCGCCGCCGGATTCCTGGTCCTGGCGATTGGCGCAAAGGCTGCCATCCAAACCGGACCCGTCTGGCCGACATGGCTCATTGCGACTTACCTCCTGCACACCTTTGGCGAACTCTTCCTCAGTCCGGTGGGCCTCAGTTCCGTTACGAAACTCGCCCCTCCGCGGCTGGTGGGACAGATGATGGGCATCTGGTTCCTCGCCACCTCTCTGGGCAATCTTATCGCCGGCCAATTCGCCGCCGAGGTCAGTGGCGACAACACTCAGGCCATGCCCTGGCGATTCTTCCAGGTGGTCCTGACGGCTGGTGGCACCGGCCTCATTCTGATGCTCTTCACCCGGCCAATCCGCCGCCTGATGGAGGGCGTCCAATGAAACCCCGGTCCGCCCGCATCCTCCTCCGCGTCGCTGCGGTCACCGCCGTCGCCCTGTGGCTGACGGTTTCCGCCAACGCTCAGAATGCCGCCCGCGTTCAATCCATATCTCCTGAACTTCGCCAACGACTTGGGCTCCGCGATTTCTACCAAAAATCCACTCAGGTGAATGGATTCCCGATTCTCGGTTCGGCGAAGGTCTCTGATTTTGCCCTGCTCGAAGCGGCTTGGATCGTTGAGCAAATGATGAGCCACCGCCCCGATGTCCTGAAAACATTGGCCACGAACAAAGTGCGCCTCGCGGTCATGGCTGCCACGGAATACACCACGGATGTTCCGGAGCATGCGTCGCTCGAACCTCGGGTGTTTTGGGACCGCCGGGCACGTGGACTTGGGGCAACGCCCTCGGCACCCGCGGTAAGCTGTGCGGAAGAGAATCTCCTGTGCTTTCCCGGAGATCCCTACTCGACCGAAAACATCCTCATTCACGAATTCGCCCATGCCATCCACGAGACAGGCATGAATACCGTCGACCCCACCTTTGACGCTCGCCTCGCCCGGTCTTTCCACAGCGCCACCAATAGCGGCCTTTGGCGCGGAACCTATGCCGCCGTCAACAAGGAGGAATACTGGGCCGAAGCCGTGCAATCCTGGTTCGACGACAACCGCGAAAACGACGCCCTGCATAATCACGTCAATACCCGCATCGAACTGCGCGCCTACGATCCCGCCGTCGCCGACCTGTGCCGGGAAGTGTTCGGCGACCTTTCCTGGCGCTATCGCAAACCCGCCCTTCGTCCGGAAGCTGACCGTCGGCACCTCGCGGGATTCGATCCATCGCAGGCACCCCGGTTCCGTTGGCGCCAGGAGCCTGTTCCCGATCGTCCGCGTGTGCTCATTCAAACCAGCATCGGCGACGTCGAGGTGGAATTGGACGCCCGCCACGCCCCTGAGACCACCCGCAACTTTCTGCACTACGTCCACTCGGGCTTCTACGCCGACGGCGTCTTCTTTCGCTCCGTGACCCCCGACAATCAGCCGACCAACCACGTCAGGATCGCTGTGATCCAGGCCCAGGCAAACCCGAGGCTCACCAATGATTTCCCGGCCGCCATCCGCCTGGAAAGAACTCGCGACACCCAACTCAGCCATCGCGACGGCACGATCTCCATGGCCCGCGATGGCCCCGATACCGCCCAGGATCACTTCTTCATCTGCGTCGGCGATCAACCAGAGTTGGATTTCGGAGGTCGACGCAATCCTGATGGCCAAGGCTTCGCCGCGTTTGGCCAGGTGGTAAAAGGCAAGGAAGTGGTGCGCGCCATTCATCAACGCCCCTGTGACGGCCAACTCCTCCGCGAACCGGTCCGTATCCAGCGCGCCATTCGGCTGAACTGACGCCACCCGTCCCGCCGGGCGCGTCTTCTCGGAAGATTGGCATTGCGGCCGGATCCGGATTTCATGTCGGCATGTCGACCGCCTCGTTCCCCACGTCCTGTCGTTCACGTCGACGATGGCACGCCGCTCCCGGATGGTTCGGTGTCGCCCTGATTGTATCGGTCCTGGTGCATGGGGCGGACACTCCCAACGGCTTCTTCCGCACGCCGGCACTGCACGGCGACACCCTGGTATTCGTCAGCGAAAGCGACCTTTGGCGAGTCCCAGTCTCCGGCGGCGTCGCGCAGCGTCTCACCTCGCATCCGGGCGCCGAGAGTCATCCGGCCATTTCACCCGACGGCACCACGCTCGCCTTTTCCGCGGAATACGAAGGCCCCACCGAGGTCTACACCATGCCGCTCGACGGCGGTCTGCCAACACGCCGGACCTTCGACGGCGCCAACAGCACGGTCGCCGGCTGGACGCCCGAGGGTCGAATCCTGGTGCGCTCCACCGTTCAGTCCACGTTGCCCGATGACCAATTGAGCACCATCGACCTGGCAACCGGTCACCGACAGGCTGTTCCCTTGGCACAAGCCAGCGAAGGCGTCTACTCCCCCGAAAACGGCGCCCTCTTCTTCACCCGACTGCCCAAGCAAGGGAGCAGCACCAAGCGTTACGAAGGCGGCTGGATCCAAAATCTGTGGCGCTTCCATCCCGGCGACGCGGAAGCCATGCCGATTCCCACGGACTTCAAGGGAACTCGCAGAAACCCGATGTGGTGGCGCGGTCGGGTCTATTTCATCAGCGACCGCGACGGCATCATGAACCTGTGGTCGTGCCTGCCGGACGGCTCGGACGTCCGACAACTGACCCGACGTCACGACTTCGATATCGCCTCGGCGTCGCTTCACAACGGGCGCATTGCCTACCAGACCGGCGCGGATCTATGGCTCTACGACATTGCCGCCGGGACGGATGCGCGGGTGCCGGTTCGTTTGGCCTCCGACTTCGATCAGCAGCGGGAACGATGGGTCAAAAAACCCGCGGATTACCTCACCGCCGTCCATCTGTCTCCCAACGGCGATCGACTCGTTCTCACGGCCCGCGGACAGGTCTTTGTCGCGCCTGTCGAACAGGGGCGTTTCATCGAGATCCCGCGGGCGCCCGGCGTTCGGTACCGGGAGGCCGTTTTTCTGCCCGACGGCAAATCCGTCGTCGCCCTCTCCGACGCCACCCGCGAACTGGAGTTCTGGAAACTCTCAGCTGACGGTTTGTCCGAGCCCACCCAACTCACCACCAATGGCACCATCTTCCGCTTTCAGGGAGTTCCCTCTCCCGACGGGACCTGGTTGGCCTGGGTCGATAAGAATCAGCGCCTTTGGGTGCATCATCTCGAACGGCGCGAAACCAAGATGGTCTGCGAGAATCGAACGGATGAACCTGGCGATCTCGCGTGGTCGCCCGACAGCCAGTGGTTGGCTTTCACCCAATCGGCCACCAACAGCTATCCTCAGATTCACCTCTACCGGGTTACCGACGGGCTGCTGACCGCCGTCACCAGCGATCGTACCGACAGTCGTCGGCCGGTATGGTCGCCTGACGGCAAATGGCTCTATTTCCTGACCGACCGGCAGTTGCGTTCGCTGGTGCCCAGCCCATGGGGACCCCGCCAACCCGATCCGTTCTTCACTGAAACCACGAGGATCTACCAACTCGCCCTTCGCAAGGATCTCCGATCCCCCTTCGCGCCGAAAGATGAGTTGTCGCCATCGGAACCAGAGAAGAAGGAAACCACTACCCCCGAGAAAAAGACCGTAGACGGAGCTCCCGACGCCGCAACCGGAGCCGCAACAGCAGCCTCTCCTGCACCAGTCGCCGCCTCGGTCACCAATGCTGCTCCCAATTCCCCCGCGGTGGTCATTGACTTGGATGGCCTGGCGAACCGACTGCACCAAGTTCCCGTTCCCGCCGGCAACTACGAGGCCCTTGCCGCCACCTCCAAGCATCTTTATTGGACGGCACGCGATACTGGTTTCGACGCCAAGAACAACCTGCGCCAACTGGAGATCACCTCCAAGGATCCCAAACCCAAAACCCTGGTCGAAGACGTCCGTTCCTATGAGCTTTCCGCGGACCGCAAGAAACTGCTGATCCGCAAAGGCGACGACTTCTACGTCATCGCCAGCGATGCATCGGCCCCGGCCAAATTGGAAGACAAGGTGAAGCTCGACAGCTGGAGCTTTTCCATCCAGCCGCGCGAAGAATGGCGGCAGATTTTCACCGAGGCGTGGCGCATGCTCCGCGACTTCTTCTACGACCGCGGCATGCACCAGGTCGACTGGCCTGCGGTGCTGCAAAAGTATCTCCCGTTGGTCGACCGGGTCAGCGACCGCAGCGAACTGAACGCCGTCATGGCCGAAATGGCCGGCGAACTTTCCGCCCTGCACATCTTTGTTCGATTCGGCGATGAGCGGGATGGCCCCGACCAAATCCCTACCGCGTCGCTCGGCGCCCGACTGGTTCGCGACCCGGCCGCCTCAGGATGGCGTGTCGAACATATTTACCAATCGGATCCGGATTATCCCGAAGACCTGTCGCCGCTCGCCAAACCCGGAATCGAGATTCGTGACGGAGACATCCTCCGCTCCATCAACGGCCGTTCCACCCTCGACCTTCCCCATCCCAACCTCCTGTTGCGACGTCAGGCCGGACAACAGGTCCGCATCGAAGTGAAGTCGCCCACCGCCGATTCCCCGCGCCCCGTGATCGTCACACCCATCACGGCGGAACAGGAAGCCGAGTTGCGCTATGATGAATGGGAATTCACCCGCCGCCAGCGCGTCGAAGAACTTGGCAAGGGCTCCATTGGTTACGTCCACCTCCGCGCCATGGGCGGTGGCAATATCGCGGAATGGGCCCGCGACTTCTATCCCGTCTTCCAACGCCAAGGACTCATCATCGATGTCAGACACAATCGCGGCGGCAACATCGATTCCTGGATCCTCGGCAAGCTCCTGCGCAAAGCCTGGTTCTACTGGCAACCCCGCGTGGGCGATCCCACCTGGAACATGCAGTACGCCTTCCGCGGTCATGTGGTGGTTATCTGCAACGAGAAAACCGCCAGCGACGGCGAGGCCTTCACCGAAGGCTTCCGTCGACTCGGCCTCGGCAAAGTCATCGGTACCCGCACCTGGGGCGGCGAAATCTGGCTCTCCGCCCAACGCTGGCTCGTCGATAGCGGCATGGCCACCGCCGCCGAGATCGGTGTCTACGGACCCGAAGGCGCCTGGCTGATTGAAGGCCATGGCGTCGACCCGGACATCGTCGTCGATAATCCGCCCCACGCCACCTTCAAGGGCGGCGACGCCCAACTCGAAGCCGCGGTCAAACACCTCCAGGAACTCATCGCCCGCGATCCCCGCCCGGTTCCGCCCACACCCAAATACCCGGATAAGGCGTTCCGCCCTCGATGATGGATCTCATTCCCGGCGACATCCTTCCTGCGCCACCGTTTCCCATGACCCGGTGGACCCTGCACACCTCGTCGCAGCGCGACGAGGGCCACCTGACTGAATCCATCTCCAATCCAGGTGGGCCCTTGTCGGCCCTGCCAGCCCTGTCGCGCTGCGACAGGGCACAGCATCTCTCGCTATGCAACGCATCCCCATCATCGACTCCCACACCGGCGGTGAACCCACCCGTACCGTGATCGACGGCGCTCCCGACCTTGGGCGCGGTTCCATGGAAGAACGCCTGGCTCGGCTACGCACAGACCACGACACCTTTCGATCCGCTGTCGTCAACGAGCCTCGCGGATCCGATGTCCTCGTCGGCGCGTTGCTCACCGACCCGGTGGATGCCACCTGCGCCGCTGGCGTCATCTTCTTCAACAACGTCGGTTACCTCGGCATGTGCGGACATGGCATGATCGGCGTGGTCGTGACCCTGGCGCATCTCGGTCGAATTCAAGCCGGGCGGCACCGCGTGGAGACACCGGTGGGCGTCGTCACCGCCACGCTCCACGACGACGGTTCTGTCTCCATCGAAAATGTTCCCAGCCATCGCAAGGCGAAGGGGGTCACCCTTCAAGTACCGGACCTCGGCCCGATAGAAGGCGACGTCGCCTGGGGCGGAAACTGGTTTTACCTCGTGGGCCACCACCCCTGGAACTTGCGACTGGATGAAGTGGAATTATTGACCGAGGTCTCCTGGAAAATTCGGCAGGCCATCAACGCCCATGGCTTTCCCGAGGTCGATCACGTCGAACTGTTTGGGCCGCCCCAGGCCGGCGGACACGCCCGCAACTTTGTCCTCTGCCCCGGACGCGCCTATGACCGCTCACCGTGTGGCACTGGCACCAGTGCCAAACTCGCGTGCCTGGCTGCGGATCAGAAATTGGCGGAAGGCGACCGCTGGATTCAGGAAAGCATTCTCGGCAGCACCTTCGCCGGCCGGTATCGGTGGTTGGACCGCTCCGCCGGCATCATCGAACCGACCATCACCGGCACCGCACATCTCACCGCGGAATCCACCCTGCTGCTCGAACCCTCGGATCCGTTCCGCTGGGGCATTCGTCCCCCTACGGGCCATAAATGAGGTCCCGCTGCGGGTCCATCACCAAGCGCCGCGCAAGCTTCAAGAGCTCGAGTCGCGGCTCGATCCCATACCCCAGAGGCAACTGATCGTACCCAATCAGCCGCCGCATGATCTCCACTCCCGCCAACCGAAGAACCAGCACCTCGTCCCATCGACCCGATGGCTGGTATCGCTCCAGGAATCGATCGGAAAGCTGACCGGGCAGGCGCCCCAACAGCAGGTGCGCCAGCAGGACTCCCACATCAAACTCCGACCGTCCCGCGAAACAGCATTCCGCATCGATGATCCGCGGCCCCTGGCGTGCCCGAAGAAAACTGCCGGGAAAGAAGTCTCCGTGGACCAGGTTCGTGCCTTCCGCCATGTAAACCTCGTGCCCCAACCGGGCCACCATGGTCACAAACGCCTCATCCTCTCTCAGCGTTCGAGCGCCCCCCGTCAAACCCGGCTCGATGCCTTCGAGATCCAAGCCGTTCTCCGGCTGTAACGGTATGAAAAACATGTGCGCTCGGGTCAACGCGCGCATCTCCCGATTGGCCAGTTCCCCGATTGCCACCCGACCGCCCAGGATGGCGTGCAGCGCGGTGAGATAATCCGCCAACTGATCCACCGCCCGCTCATCCAAAGTTTCCCCACGATAGATGCCCGTGTAATCCACCCCGCTTGCCACGTCCTCCAATACCAGGATCCGGGCCCGACGATCCCCCAGGATCAGTTCCGGCATCAACCGCGACACCACCGGGTCGTTCGCCACCAACTCATAAAACATGATCTCCCGAAGGGCGCGGTCCCGCGGCGCCGAAAACTGAGGATGCTTCTCCACCCATGGACGCGATTGCTTCGCGATCATCGTCCGCCGATTGGTGGTCACACGCACCGTGCAATTCATCGTCGCCTCGCCAGCCTTGGCAGCGCGCACCACCATTTCTCCCGCTTCCAACACTCCTGCCTCTCTCAGGTACGCGTCCATCGCCTGCGGTTCCGCAGGGTCCAGGAAAAGAATGCCCGGGTAGGCCGCCTCGAAGTCGACGCGATTCCCCACCCGCTTCGATGCCGGGAAGCGGCGCAACAAATCGCTGGCCGCGGGTGCGCTCATTGCCTTGGCACCACCCGCCGACCACGACGCCTGGGTGGAAGCGCCATGGGACCGGCGAAGCGTGGCAGGCGACCCGCATAAAAGCGACCCAGGAATTGCCCCGCCCCCCCAACACGCGCCCGTTGACGTTTCCTCCAATGACTGCAATATTGCATCTGCAATTTGGCATAAATGCTATGAGCGTTCTCGCCCTCGCCGACCGTCCCGTCACCGAGCAGATCGCCGCCATCGAACGCGGGTTGCCCGCTTCAACGCTGCGGCAGATTGTCGAAGCGCTCGGCGTTTCCCAAAAGGCCGTTATCGAGGCGCTCGGCTTCGCCCCGCGGACCGTCGCCCTCCGTTCCAGCCGGCGCCAGGCCTTCTCGTCGTCCGAGTCCGAACGCCTCCTCCGACTCATCCGCCTCCGCAAAGCCGCCCGCGAGATCTTTGCCTCCGACGAAAGTGTGGCCGCATGGCTGACCGCACCCGATCCGGCCCTCGATGGACGGACACCGCTGGCCATGCTCTCGACCGACCTCGGCGCCGCGAGGGTCGACCACTTGCTGAAGGCCATGATTCACGGGATCCCGCTGTGAGGGGCTTTCGCATTGCGCTGGAATCCCACGGACGAACCGCACGGGAGATTCTAAGCGGATGGAGCGGATTCACCGTCGATGGACGTTGGCATTCCAGCGGCCGACGACTCGATTACGCCGCCGAGAGCCTCTCGCTGGCTGTGCTCGAACGACTGGTCCATTACAAGCGCTTCAATGACCTGCAGGCGCATGTGGTGTGCTCCATCGATCTTCCGGGCACCGCCGTTCGGTCGCTTGGCGAGGTGCCGGCGGGCTGGGACGGCACGGATCTCCTGCCCGCGGCTCAAGCCCTCGGCAACGCCTGGTGCGATCGACAGGACTCACCGGCGTTGCGCGTTCCCAGCGCCGTGACCCGTGGAGAGTTCAATCTCTTGCTGAATACACACCACCCGGACTGGGACTGGAGCTGGGTGAACACACCCCAACCTTTCCGCTTCGACAACCGGCTGCAAACTCTGCTCGCCCAGGCCCGATCCCGCCGGCAGCAGTGAAACCCCAACCGGGGAGCCTGGCGGCGGCGCGTGCAAGTCCGCCGTATGCACCCCTCGCACCGCCCTCGTCCGCCTGTCACCCTCGGAGTCCGGTTCACAACCGAATCCGAGTCGGGGTAAAGACGAGCCGGACAAAAAACAGCCATCGTTCGACAACCCATGGTGAGCAAGGGCTTTGGTAATCCTGCGATTTGCTTTCGCTTATGCACCGGTTCGTCACCCGACTCGGCACCTTGTTGCGTCCCCCCGACTTGTCCGTGCCCCTGACCTTCCGGTTTGATCGCTGGAGGGTCGGCGAATTACTCGTCGCCGCATGGCTCGGTGCCGTCGCGTGCCGCACCCACGCCGCCGAGAAAGCCATCGATTTCACCCGCGATATCCGACCCATTCTCTCGGAGAACTGCTTCACTTGCCACGGGCCCGACGACCAGAAGCGAAAAGGCAAGTACCGGGTCGATACCAAGGAAGGCGCGTTCAAATCGGCTAAGGGCGAACCGCTGATCGTTCCCGGGCAGCCGGAAGCGAGTGATTTCCTCGAGCGCCTGACGACCCAGGACGAAGACGATCACATGCCGCCCGTCAAATCGGGCAAAACCCTCACCGAAGCCCAGATCACATTGATCCAACGCTGGATCCAATCGGGGGCCACGTGGAACGAGCATTGGGCTTTCGTCACGCCGCGACGGCCCGCCGAGCCGGAAGTCAAAAACCCGGCTTGGGTTCGACAACCCATCGATCGCTTTGTCGCCGCCCGACTCGATGCTGAGGGCCTGGATCCCAGTCCCGAGGCCGATCGCCCGGAACTCCTGCGTCGCGCCACTCTCGACCTGA
>JAEUHG010000032.1 GCA_016795425.1 Verrucomicrobiales bacterium | reverse complement strand
TCATCGATAGGGTCGTTGCCGGATCACCGCGGCGCACCTGTTCCAACAAACTGAAAATTCTTTGTGCGTAATTCCAAGTAGCCAGGTCCAACGGTTATGGCATCGTCCGCCGTGGCTGGGCGTGCTGTAACTTTCTATCGCCTTAATGGAAGAACAGGACTCGACATGAAATTGAACGCGCGATGGGTCATGACGGTGGCGGTGGTGGTCGCCACCTTTGGTGGGAACGGAATTAGCCTTCGGTCGGCCGAAGAGGAGGTCGCGGCAGGGGATCCGGCGGCGGATTTCCAAGCACAAGAGCGGGAAGCGGCCGCAGCCAGGGCCAAAGACCCGGCCTGGAAAGCCTCCTGCACCCAGTTGGACCTGATCCGGGTGGGCGATGGAAAACGGGCGGGTGGGTTGCGCAATTTCGCTCTAAGCCCGGAGGGAAATATCCTGGCGTGTGTGGCACCACCGCCCGTGGAACCCGGTGAACCGGAAGCGACCGAGCCGGCGCCCGCCGTTCGAGTCTACTCCACCGCCGGCAAACTACTGCGCACCCTGCCGTTGCCCATCAAGCCCGGCGCCATCGCCGTGACACAGGACGGCGTCCTTTTCGTGGGCGGTGGGGGTAAACTCTTAAAGCTGGACTCGGCCGGGAACATCCTGGCTTCGGCGCCATCGCCGGTGGCTGGTGAAGCGGTCGAAATTGGTCCGGACATGGACGAGATGATCCAGGAGATGGCGAAGGACCAGCAGCGACCTGTCGTTGGGATTCGCAAAGAGATGAAGGAGGGCCTGCAACGGCGGCTCTCGGATGTCACCGGCGTGGCCGTGACCGAGCAGGACGTCTTCCTGGCGGTGCCGTCCCCCAACGACTTCACCTTCCGTGTGTATCGCTTCGACCACGCCCTCCAGAATCCCAAGCTCGTGGTCGAAAAGCTGCGGGGTTGCTGCGGTCAAATGGACATCCAGGCCCACGCCGGCAATTTGTGGATTCCCCACAACGCTCGTCACCAGGTCGAATGCCGGGATCGCGATGGCAAACAACTCTCCAAGTTCGGCAAGGCAGGCCGGGTGAAGGCCCAGGATTTCGGCGGGTGCTGCGAGCCCAAGAACATGCGGGTGCTGTCCAGCGGGGACATCCTGGTGGCGGAATCCGGGCCCCCGACGTGCATCAAACGATTCTCGGCCTCGGGCAAGTTCCTGGGAGTCGTGGCATTGGCGGATTCCAAGGGCGAATGCGTGCGCGTCACGGTTCAGGCGAGTTCCGATGGCAGTCGGTATTACCTGCTCGACACGGAACGGGATGCGATTCGGGTGTTCGGGGCTAAGAACTGATCCAAGGTTCGGACCAGGTCCCTGCGCGAAACCGAGCCGAAAGAGAACATGCATCTTGTTCCTGTCGGGAATCCACGGCCGGGCGAAGCCTATGGACGGATGGTTGAGAGGAGGTCGAGGTCGTCGATCTCCGGTTGGATCGGCGTGGCGTGCCTGATCCTCATCGGCGTGAGTTCGCCAGGAGCGGTTGCCGCGGAGAAGCGGTCGGACCCGGTGCGAATGGTGGTGTTGGATCCCCTGGCGAAGGAATTGGCCTGTGCGTGCGTCCAGGGCCATGGCCAGCGCGATTACCGCAAACTCGCCGCTCGCCTGGAGAAGGCCGTCCAAAAGCGCATGGCCATCGAGTTTTCCGATGACTTGGTCGAAACGCTTTCCGGCGTCAAACCCGACTCAGAAGTCATTGTGATCGGCGACCGGGCCCTGGTGGCGGACGCCGGCCGTCGGACCCCGGTGAACTTTCGGCCGGTCTGCGAGTTGACCGACCGCGAGGGGCGTTCTTCTGCCCGGGGACTGTTTGTCGTACGTCGCGACGACCCGGCGAGGTCGTTGGCGGACTTGGGTGGACGCACCATTTTCCTCGCGCCCAGAAAAGAGGACGCCCGATATGCCGCTGCCCGTGCCACGTTGAGCGCGGCGAATCTTCAATCGTCGATTTCGTGGGAGGACCGGCCGGAGGGGAACCAGGCGGCGTTGGACGTGATGGACAGCACGGCGAGCCCACTGCCGGTGGCCTTGATTTCCGATTACGCACTACCGCTGCTCGAAGGCTGCGGGACCCTTCGAAAGGGTGACCTGCGCGTGGTGGGACAAACCGCAGAAAGTCCATTCATCACGGTCTACCTGAGTTCCAGCCTCGCCGGTGAAACCGGGCAGAAGATCCTGCGTTCCCTGCTGGATCTGCGCAGCGACCCCAAACTCCTGCGGCTCATGGAAAGTCGGGACGGCTTTCGCCCCGTGGAAGCGGAATCAGCGCCCGAGGCGCCTCGGGCCGACGCGGGCCGGCCGGCGGGCTCGGTGGAGACAGGTTGGCCCGACTGGCGTGGGCCGCGGCGCGACGGACGGGTGGCGCGGCTTCCCGAGCGGCTGCCAGGCACTGCCAAAATCGTCTGGAAGAAGGGCGCCATGCCGGGCGGGCTTGCCGGGTTGAGCGTCCTCGACGGACGCGTCCTGGTTGCGGAACGCGATTTCGCTGACACGCGGGATGTGTATCGGTGTCTGCATGCCGACACCGGGGAATTGTTGTGGCGCCGCGAGTTCCAGGCGTCCGGAAGACTCGATTTTGGACAATCTCCCCGGGCGTCTCCGGTACTGCACGAGGACCGGGCGTATTTGTTGGGCGCCTTCGGGGGATTGCGCTGTGTAAAAATGGCGGATGGGTCGGTGCTGTGGGAGCGTCATCTGCCGAACGACTTTCGCGGAGCGCTGCCGACGTGGGGATGGACGGCGACGCCCCTGTTGGTGGACGACCTGCTCATCGTCAACCCTGGCGCTGAAAAAGCCTCGGTGGTGGCGCTGGAATTGGCCACGGGCGCCACGCGCTGGGCCTCGCCGGGATCCCCCTCCGCGTATGCGGCGTTCATTTGCGGTGAATTCGGCGGTCGTCGGCAGGTTATTGGATATGACCGAGTGAGCCTGGGCGGATGGGATGTGAAGACTGGCGAGCGCCTCTGGCGGTTGGTGCCGGAGAAGGAAGGGGATTTCAATGTGCCAACTCCGGTTCCGGTGGCGAACGGCATCGTGGTGACCTCGGAGAACAACGGGACACGGTTGTATCGGTTTGATTCTTCGGGACGAATCGTGCCGAAACCGGCGGGTGAATACGCCGACCTCGCCCCGGACACCTCGAGTCCGGTGGTCTCAGGGGGCCGGTTGATCGGTGTCCACCAGGGCGTCCATTGCCTGGACCTTGGCCAGGGACTCAGGCGGGTATGGCGATGGGACGACGACGCGCTGGGCGACTACGCCACCGTCGTGGCGGATGATGACCGGGCGTTGGTCATTACGATCGGTGGCGAGTTGGTGTTGCTGAAGACGACGGCGGACCATGCCGAGGTGCTTTCGCGTTTGCCGGTGTTTAAGGACGACTCGGAGGTGTACAGCCATCCCGCGCTCGTGGGGGAGCGCCTCTTCCTGCGGGGCGGGTCCCAAGTGGTGTGTCTGGATCTGGGCGGCGCCTGATCCTCCGATTCTTCTCAAGGGAGCCTGACCTTGGAAACACTACCTGTGAACCGTTGGACCCAGCACACCTCCTCGCAGCGCGACGAGGGCTATCTGACTGGATCCAATTCCCATCCAGGTGGGCTCCGTCGCACTGCGACAGGGCTTTCCCGTCCTGGTTCATGGTCCCAATACGCAAGCGCCGCTCTGTGTCTGCTCTCCACAAGGATTATCAGACGGTTAGCGTTCCTCGTTGTCGGCGTCGCGTGCGCGAGTTGCACGACCTCAACGCCTGACCGAACCCAACGACATCTCTTGCCGGCCCTGGAGCCTTACGTCGCCTCGGTGGCGGGTGAGCTGGATAAGGTCGGCCCGGAGCGAAGAGCCGTGCTGGAAGCGATCGCGGCCGATCTTGCGGCGCAACTCGAACAAGGGAAACCGGCGAAGCTCACTTACATTTGCACCCATAATTCCCGGCGCAGCCACATGTCCCAGATCTGGGCACAGACGGCAGCCTACTACTATGGGTTGGATCGCGTGCACGCCTATTCCGGCGGAACGCAAGTGACCGAGTGCAATTGCCGAACCGTGACCGCCATGCGCCGCGCCGGGTTCACCATCGAAGACGCCACCACGGGCGACAACCCTCTGTATCTCGTCCACTACGCCGACGATCGCTCCCCGGTGCGGGCCTATTCGAAGCTCTATGATGCCCGTGGCAATCCCAGGACGGGCTTCATCGCGTTGATGACCTGCAGTTCCGCCGATCGCTCCTGCCCGAACGTTCGAGGCGCCATCGCCCGGCATGCCATTCATTACGCGGATCCCCGGCTCTGTGACGATACGCCGACGGAAACAGCGGCTTATAACGAGCGTTGCCGGGAGATCGCGCGCGAGATGTTTTATCTCATGTCCGAGGTGCAGCGACGCCATCCTGCAATGCAGGTTGCCGGGCGATGAGATCTGGGCCGTGGTCTGGGGACCGTCCAACCCAGGAATCGGATCGCGACCCAACGGTGGGAAGTGGGTGCGAAGGCGAGGCGCCGGACTGGCGTCTCGATGCAGCAGCCCACCGCGCGGCCGGTTGTGGCTGGGTACGGTTGCGGGTTCCCAAGGTGATGGAGAGGGCGAACGTGAGGACGATCAGGACCGTCGCGACGGCGAAGGAGAGTCGCATCCCGGCCGCGATCTGCTCCGGATTCGCCTTGGTAAGGTCGATCGCGGCCGATCCTCGAACGAAGACCGCGCCCATGACGCTGGCGCCGGTCATGAGCCCCAGATTGCGCGACAAGTTCAGCATGCCGGAGATCACCCCCCGTTGGTCGGCGCGGACATCGGTCATCACCGTGGTGTTGTTCGCGGTCTGAAACAGGGCATAGCCAGCGGTCATGAGGACGATGGGAGCGAGGTACCCGGGAACGCCGAGTGTCGCTGGCAGGGTGGCAAGCGCGACTGACGCCGCCGCGATTCCCAAGAGCCCAACGCGTGTCATCCGTTGGGCGCCGTAACGGTCCGTCCAACGACCGGCGGGCACGCCCGTCAACGCGGCAGCGACGGGACCTGCCGCGAGAACCAGACCTGCAACGGCGGCAGGCAGCCCGAGTCCCTGCGAAAGATAGAACGGTCCAACGACCAAGGTCGTCATCATTACCGTCGAGACGAGCGCACTCATGGCATAGCCCGCGCCCAGGACGGGATCGCGCAGCATCGTCCATCGAACCAATGGCGAGGCCGATCTCGACTCGACAGCCACGAACAGAATGCCTCCGGCGGCACTCCCCAATAACAACGCGACATTGAGCGGACCGAGGCGGCCGTGATCGAGGGTCATGGCCAGCGCATAAGCGGCGAGCGTCAGCACCAACAACAGTGTGCCCGGCATGGCGAATCGGGGTCGCGCAGCTCCAGGCTCTCGACGATCCACCGGCAGGTAGCGGTGGGCGAGATGGAGAGTCAGGATGCCGAGCGGCACCAGGAGCAGGAAGATGGCCCGCCAGCCGAAGCCATCGATCAGAACACCACCCAGCGACGGACCGAGAGCCGTGCCGATGGCGGACATCGTTCCCAACATACCCATGGCGGTGCCGGTCTTTTCCTTGGGCACCGTTTCGCCGACGAACGCCATCGTGAGGGCCATCATGACCGCGGCGCCAATGCCCTGAAGCGCGCGCGCGGCGATGAGCGAAGGGAGCGCGGGTGCGAGACCGCAGGCGACTGAAGCCCCCGTGAACAGGGCGATCCCGGCGAGGAACAGGCGGCGACGACCGATGAGGTCGCCGAGACGTCCGACACTCACGATCAGGGCGGTGATGGTGAGAAGATAGGCGATGACGATCCATTGAACTTCCTGGAAGGAGGCGTCGAATGCCTGGGCCATCGTGGGCAAGCCCACGTTGGCGATGCTGGTGCCGAGCGAGGAGAGCAACATCGAGAGCGAGAGGCCGGCGAGGGCTCCCGACCCCGACTGGGGTTGTTCCGCGCGTTCGTCGAGTGATCCATCGCCGGCAACCCTGATGGTTTTCAACATGAGCCACCCTGGCATGCTGACGGATCGCGCGGTAGGCGCGTGGTTTGCACTCTATTCGTGCGTTTGACGCCACATCGCCCTCCGACCTTGCTAGGGTCGAGGCATGGCGAGTCCCGACCTCAACCTGTTGGTCACCCTGGATGTGTTGCTGGCGGAAGGCAGTGTGGCGCGCGCGGGTCGAAGGCTGCGGTTGAGCGCGTCGGCGATGAGCCGGGCGTTGGCGAGACTGCGCGAGGCGACGGGCGATCCGTTATTGGTGAGGGCGGGACGAGGCCTGGTGCCCACGCCCCGGGCGATCGAACTCCGCGATCGAGTCCATCAGCTCGTCCAGGACGGATCCGAGGTTTTGCGTCCGACGGCAAAGCTGGACCTCCAGCGGCTGGTTCGGACTTTCTCGCTGCGGACCAGCGACGGATTTGCGGAGACCTTCGGACCGGATCTGATGACGCGTATCGGGGCGGCGGCGCCGGGCGTGCGATTGCGGTTCATGCAGAAGCCGGACAAGGACAGCGCGCCGCTTCGCGACGGGACCGTCGATTTAGAAACTGGCGTTGTGGAAAAGTCGACAGCACCGGAACTGCGGGTGATCGCCCTGTTCCGGGACCGTTACATCGGCGTCGTGCGCCACGGGCACCCGATGAGCAAAGCCAGGATGACACCCGAACGCTATGCCGCTGGCCGGCACATTCATGTCTCGCGGGATGGGCTCGACCAAGGCCCCATGGATGAAGCCCTGAAAGTCCTGGGCCTGGAACGTAACGTCGTCACCATCGTCGGTGGTTTTTCGACCGCGCTGGGTCTGGCGCGCGCATCGGACCTGATCGCGACTGTCCCCGAACGACACACCGGCAATCTGCGCGCCGGAATGCATCGCTTCCCCCTTCCGATCTCCCTTCCTGAATTCACGGTGTCGTTGCTCTGGCATCCGCGGCTGGATGCCGATCCGGCGCATCGCTGGCTGCGCCGCCAGGTGCAGGAGGTCTGCGAGGTGACGCGATGAGCGAATGGCTCCCTGTGGGGCATACCGCGGTTGAATCGCGCCGGATTCGGGTCTGACCGAACGAATTAAGCGGCCGGCGAATTCACGGGATGAATTCATGGACGAGCAGTTGCTCGCCTCGCACGTTGACCTGGGCGGTCCAACGACCCTGCGGTGAAACGACCCCAGAAGGGCACGAGACCTCCAAGCGACCGGTCGGATCCGCCGCGTTCGCCACCACGATCCATACCCCGGCGCTCCGCGCCCGAAGCTTCAGATTCGATTCGTGGAAGGCGCGATTCAGCGAGGGATCCTCGCCCTCGGCAAAGCCGCTGTTCACCGAATGCAGAATGACGCGGGCCCCCAGCCTGGCGAGTTGACGAACGAGGAAGGGGTCGGGCATTGGCGTCCACTCGGGATTGGCCCACAGATCATTGCAGACCAGCCCTCCCACACGGGTTCCGCAAAGCTCGAAGGTTCGAAGCGGCGCGGTTTGGAAGTCATCGACCTCGCCGCGGCGACCCGGTTCGCTCACATGCTGGCAGAGCAGCGTCTTGGCGTGGAATCCGAGATAACGCCCGGTGGGATCGTAGAACTGCTGCGCATCGTAGCGGTGTCCCTCGGGGGACATGAAGCAGGTGCCCAGCACCAGTGCGACGCCCAGGTCCTTCGCGCGCCGAACCACCACCTGAATCGCGCGGTCGGTCGCTTCGGCGTCGAACTTGGCGGTGTATCCGGAGAGTGAACCTTCCGGGGTGATGAGAATGGCCGCCTTATCACGGGAGGCATGGTCGATGGCACGAAGGAGGGCTTCGCGGTTGGTGGCGATGTCCCGCGTGACGGCCATCTGCGCGATCGCCACACGGAGTGGTTTTGGCGAAGGGATCGCTGACTCCTGCGCCCGAACGGGCGCGCTTGTTGACACCACGCAAAGCCAGAGTCCAAGGGACAGCCACGCCAGGCGAAGGAACATGCCTCGATGGTCAACGCGCGAAATTGAACTTTCAAGCAAGGCTAGCTTGGGCCCGTCGCCGGGGAGGGTCCGCCCATCAGAAGAAGACAAAGAAGAGCGTTCGCAGCGTGCTGCGATCGGTCGACCCCTCGGTGGTGCGCCCGGTGCAAGACGGGAGGTCTTCAATCGACTTCCGTTATCACGATTGCGAGGTAGCTTGGCTCCGTGCACCCCAACGCCCTGAATCCACGAGCCCATTTCGGTTGGCGCGCCGGTAGCGTCTGGATCGTCGTTCTTTTCACGAGCGTCCTGCTCACGAGTTTCCTGCACTCAAGAGCATCTTTCGCCGCCGAGGTTCCTGCGGTGGCGCGCATGCCCCTCGAACTCGCCTACGAGGATGGACATTACCTGGTCATCCGGGGACCCCATCTTCCCGGTCGAGAGATTCGCATCAATTATCTGGAAGCCTATTGTCGCGCGGGCTCAACGGACGCGGATTGGGTGAAGCACACCGTGGTGCCCCACCGCGTGGAGTTGTTGTCGATCAGCGGCGACCGACGGGTGCTGCGACTGCGCGACACCCTCGAAGATGGCGTGATGGTGGAACACACGGTCACCGCCTCGGACGGTGAAGTGGATTTCAGGTTGGTGGCACGAAATCCGGGAACAAAGCGGTCGGAGGCGCACTGGGCCCAGCCGTGCGTGCGCCTGGCGGCTTTCATGGGATTTGATCCCAAGGGCCCGAATCTCGACGACTACTTGCCCAAAGGCTTCATCTTTCTCGATGGCAAACTGACACGGCTCTCCGACGTGAAGCCTTGGGCGAAGACGGCCCGTTATGTGCCCGGTCAGACGTGGTGTCCGATCGGGGTTCCGCGAACCGACGTGAATCCGCGTCCGCTGAGTCCGTTGGTGCCGAGCAACGGATTGATCGGGGCCTTCAGTGCCGACGAGAAATGGATCTTCGCGACCGCCTGGGAACCGTACCAGGAGCTGTTTCAGGGCATTATCCGTTGCTTGCACTCGGATTTCCGTCTGGGAGGACTCCAGCCCGGCGAGACCAAGACGATTCGCGGCAAGATTTACCTTGTGCCCAATGACATCGCGACGCTGGTCGAGCGCTACGCCAAGGACTTCCCGGAGCACCAGCCCCACCGTGCTTCGGGCACCAAGGCGGCGACCTCGTTGGAGAATCCTCAAGTCACGTACACCGTGCCGGAAAAAGGGTATGTGATCCTGCGTCGGGGCGACGTGGAGGCCGTGGTGGTGGACAATCGGTCGGTCGACGATGCGGTGCTTCCGAAGCATGGGGCGGGTTACCATGGGATCGCAGCGCTGCGGCATGCCAGGCAGTCGCGCAGTCTTTTCGTTCCGAGTTATGCCGGCCTGAACTTCGAGCACATCCACGACGGCACCGAGAAGCCGCGGGACATTCTCTTTGAACCGCGGAAAGCGCCGATGGAACTGCGGGTGGTGAGCGAATCCATCGTGGAACTTTACCAGCCGCCGACACCCTTCTGGGGGCTGGAAAGCTGCCAACGCTACGAACTGCGATCCGATGGCGTGATCGAGATGACGTTCGAATGCATCCCTCGCCGGAACACCTTTACGAACGGGTACATGGGATTGTTTTGGGCGAGCTACATCGATCGGCCCGAATCGCTGGACATTCATTTTCGCGGAGTCGCGGAAGGCGAGACCGGCCCGGCGACCTGGCAGCGCGGAGTGACGCCGGCTCACGGAACCCTGGCCACCCATCGGTCCGTGGCCGACGCCCGGGTGTTCCCCCATCAGCCGACCTTTCCCTTGGAGCTTCCCTTCGGATTTTCCCGGCAACGCTACGTGGAACCCTGGTACTTCGGAGTCTGCCGGGGCATGGCGTTCGTCCAGGTGTTCCGCGCCGATGATCAGGTCTGGCTCTCACAATCACCATCGGGCGGCGGCAAGGAATGTCCGGCCTGGGATTTTCAATGGTATATCCCGAGCCCTCGCGCGGGGACGCGCTACCAGCTCAAGATGCGCGCCGCCTATGTGGCGTTGGCACAAGCCGAGAACCCGGAGATGAGCCGTCGGCACGTGCAGGACCTAGTGGCGACGGGGATGCGTTTCTAATTCCGCAACGGGGCGTCAGGACCCATCGGCAGGTCCAGGGCGATCCATGCCAGGAGCTGAACGACCCATACGACGGCAAAAGCCAATGAGTAGGGAAGCATCAGGGCGATCATGGTTCCGACGCCGGCCGAGGGGGCATACTTTTGGGCGAACGTCAGGATCAGGGGGAAGTAGCTCATCAAGGGAGTGATGATATTGGTGACGCTGTCACCAACGCGAAACGCGCCCTGCACCAGTTCCGGGGAATAGCCGAGCAGCAGAAACATCGGGATGAAGACGGGCGCGAGCAGTGCCCATTTGGCGGACGCGCTCGATATGGCGAGGTTGACCAGCGCGGCGAAGATCACCACGGCCACCATGAGCACCATCGGCCGGTCCCGGATACCCAAGTGCTCGATGAATTGGGCCCCACTGACCGCAGTGATGATGCCCAGGTTGGTCCAGGTGAAGTAGGCGATGAACTGGGACGCGAAGAAGGCCAGCACGATAAAGGAAGCCATGGATTTCATGGTGGCCACCATGCCGTCCACCACGTCGTGGTCGTTGCGCAACGTGCCGGCGGCAAATCCGTAGGCCAGACCGGGCACCAGTCCGAAAAGGAAGATGAACGTCGCCAGTCCGGACATGAATGCCGATTGGGCAAAGGTGCGGGCGGCGCGGTTGACCAGGAAACCGTCGTCCGGCAGGAGACCCACCAGAACGACGACGGTCAGGAGCACGAGGCTTGCGGCCGCCGCCAGGAGTCCGCGCCGTTCCTGGTCCGACAACGGCGTGAGCTCGGACCGCACCGACGTCCCTCCATAATCTCCGAGACGCGGCGCGACGACGCGTTCGGTGACCCAGGTACCCGCGGCCGTGATCACGAAAGTGGAGACGAACATGAAGTAGAAATTGGCGGTCGCGTGGACCTGCCGGTTGGGTTCCACGATTTGGGCCGCCGCCTGGGTGAGGCCGGCGAGAAGGACGTCCACGGAACCGATGAGCAGGTTGGCGCTGTAGCCGCCGGAGACGCCGGCGAAGGAAGCGGCGAGGCCGAGCAGGGGATGACGGCCCAGGGCGTGGTAAAGCGCGGCGGCCAGGGGGATCAGGAGAACGTACCCGACCTCACTCCCGGCATTCGACATCACGGAGGCGAAGACCACCATGGGGGTGACCCAGCGTCGCGGGGCACTCAGGACGACCCATCGAAGGGCGGCCCCGAGAAGGCCGGAATGTTCCGCGAGTCCGATTCCCATCAAACAGGCCAACGAAATGCCGAGGGGGGGATAAGCCAGGAAGTTGCGAACAACCTCGGTGAGGATGCGTTGCACACCCTCGACCGACACCAGGTTCACCGCGGCGACGGGTTGGCCGGTGGCCGGGTGCCGGACCTCGAGTCCCAACCCAGCGGCGGCTGCCGACGCCAGGATGACGAGGAAGGAAAGCAATACGAACAAGGTGGCGGGATGGGGCAGCGCATTGCCGGCGCGTTCCACGCCGGAAAGCAGACGTTGAAACAAGGACTCCCGGTTCGGGGTCGCGGGCAACGACGGGGCGGCGTCCGGCATGGCGCGGAACCATGGAGCACTCCTGAAGAACTTCAACTGGGGGATCGTGTCGACCCTCGATGCAGCTCAGACGGAGTGCCGGCGAAGATCGCGCCACGGTGGGATGGCGTTAAAACGTCGAAGATCTGTGCGGCGATCGTGGCTTTTCACTTTGAGGTTGGTTCACCGCCCGGCAACCTGCGCGGCAATCCCATGGAATCCGGCATGCGCGCACGTTCGATTGGCGTCATTGGGTTGGGCCTGATGGGGACGGCTCTCGCCGAGCGGTTCCTGGAGGCCGGCTACGCGGTGCGCGTTTGGAATCGAACACGTGACAAGGCGGAACGTTTGCTGGCCCAGGGGGCGAACTGGAGTGGGTGCCCGTTGCAGGACGTCGATTGCGTGGTGGTCAGTCTCTACACCACAGACGTGGTGAAGGACGTGCTCGAGGGCTTTGCCCATGCCTGGCGTCCGGGGTTGACGCTGATCGATACCACAACGGGCGAGCCGGGAAAGGTCGAAGCCTTGGCCACCCGCCTTACGGGGCAGGGGATCGAGTACCTGGAGGCGCCGATTTCGGGTTCGAGTGTGCAGACGCGGCGAGGGGAGGCGACGGTGATGGTGGGGAGTTCGTGTGAAGCGTTCGAGCGATGGAGAAAGGTTTGGGAACTGATGGGCGCGAAGGTGATTCGGACGGGACCGGTTGGCAGCGCGTCGCGGATGAAGCTCATCACCAATTTGGTTCTGGGCCTGAACCGAGCCGTGCTGGCGGAAGGGTTGGCCTATGCGGAGGCCCTGGGGGTAACGCCGGCCGCTGCTCTGGAGGTATTGTCGGCCAGCATGGCGTATTCGCGTGCCATGGATGTGAAGGGACGGAAGATGGTGGATCGGGACTATGCGGTGCAGGCGCGATTGTCCCAGCATCTGAAGGATGTGCGCCTGATCCTGATGTCGGCAGCCGAGGTGGGATTGTCGTTGCCGTTTTCCGAGGTCCACCGGGGTCTCCTGGAGCGGGCGGAATCCGAGGGATGGGGTGAGGCGGACAACAGCGCGATTCTCGAGATGTTGCGGCTGGGGGCGGGTCGGCAGGGAGCATCAGGACCATCGAAGTCATGAGATCGGAGATGACACCGAGGGCCCGGTACTGGGTATTGGCTGCGGCCGTGGGCGGGTTGCTGTTCGACGGTGTCGAGTTGGGCTTGATGCCGGTGGCCTCGCTGTCGGTCTCCAAGGATTTGCTGGGGGCCGCGTATACGCCGGCGCTGGGTGGGGATTGGTTCGCCCGATTCACCGCCGCCCTCATGCTGGGCGCGGCCGTGGGCGGCATCCTGCTTGGCAACCTCGGCGATCGGATCGGCCGGACCCGCGCCCTGGGTTGGAGCATTCTCTTTTATTCCGTCTTTGCTGGCCTCGGAGCGTGGGTGCGAACGCAGGAGCAGATGCTGGTTTTGCGGTTCCTGGTCGGCCTGGGCGTGGGTGGCGTTTGGCCGAACGCGGTGGCTTTGGCGTCGGAGTGCTGGCCGGAGAAATCGCGTCCGGTGGTGGCGGGGTTGATGGGCGCGGCGTTGAATGCCGGCATCCTGATGCTGTCGCAGATTGCCCGGACGTGGCATGTGCTGCCCGATGCCTGGCGCTGGATCTTCCATTTGGCCGCCGCACCGGCGTTGCTGGGGGTTGCCGTGTTGCTATGGCTGCCCGAGTCGCCGTTGTGGCTGGCCACCCGCGCGAAGGCCGGTGCCGTTTCATTGAGCGCCGCAAAGGCCAGGATGCCGAAGATCTCGCCGGTCGGCGAACTGTTGCGCCCCCCTCTGCGAAAGCGATTGGGGATCGGCATCCTGATGGGATCGATTCCGTTGGTCGGGGCGTGGGCGGCGAGCAAGTGGATGATTCCGTGGTCGGACCAGGTGGGAGGGGCTGCGGCCGCAGGGTACAAGGCGGTGACGCAAGGTTGGTGGGCGTTGGGGGCGGTGTTGGGCAGCTTCTGCGGAGCCCAAATTGCCGTCCGACTCGGACGCCGCCTTTCCTACGCGGCGATTAGCCTGGGGGCCACCACGCTGACGTTGTTGATGTTCCTGGGAACGGCGCCGTTGGAGACGGCCTTTCTGCCGGTGGTCTTCGCGCAGGGATTCGTGGCCACGCTGTTTTTCGGATGGTTGCCTTTGTATCTGCCCGAATTGTTTCCGACCCGGGTTCGGGCCGTTGGCAGCGGCATCGCCTATAACGTCGGCCGCTTCGCCACCGCCTTTGGGGTGCTCGTGTCGGGAGTT
>JAEUHG010000299.1 GCA_016795425.1 Verrucomicrobiales bacterium | reverse complement strand
CAGGTAGCCTTCCGCGGTCTTGCGGTTGACCTGGCATTCGCGGGCGACGTTGGCGAGGTTGAGCGTCGAGGCGTGCGAGAAACTGATGGCCTCCAGGAAGCGGGCGAAACTGCCGATGTTCCGCACCAACCCTTCGGTCTGAACCTCCTCCCGGAGATACAGGCCGTTGTAGGCTCGCAAGGTCTCCTGCGGATCGGGGGCACCCAGGACCACGGGCAGAAGCCCAAACCGGAGGGCGTCGGCGAGGCGGAAGCGTTCGCCGAGTTCCGCCGCCATGTAGGGGTGCAGGCGCTTCTGCGCGGCGCGTCCACCCAGGAGATTGACCCCGGCTCGGCGGAGTTTCCGGGCGCTCGATCCGGTGAGGATGAATTGCAGATCGCGCTTTTCCTCGATGAGCAAGTGGACCACCTCCAGCAGTTCGGGGACCTTCTGAACTTCGTCGATCAGCACCTGTCGGGGGCAGGACTGCCCTTCAATCCTTTCCCGCAATCGTTCAGGACGGGCCGACAAATCCCGCGCGGTGGCCGGATCGAGCAAATCCAATCGCAAGGCGTTGGGGAAGAGCGCATTGACCCAGGATGTCTTGCCGGTGCCCCGTGGCCCGAGCAGGAAAAAATGCCCGGTGGGCGACCTGAAAAAGCGAGGCGTCAATTCCATTTTGCGACTCATAATGGAATCAGCGTGGCCATTTTGCAATTCTCTCGCCCTTCGCCGTTCACAACATTTTGGGCAGCAGGACGTAGGTCCCGATGACATCGACCGGCAACGACGGTGTCACCGTGTAGGAGCCAAGGTCGCGAGCCGCTTCGCGAACCCGCCGGTGATCCGCCAACAGGGCGTCGGCACGCTGTCGGGCGAGCGATTCCAGACGTTCGCGGTTCTCCCGGAGGAGTGCGAGGGCCCGGGTGATTTCCTTGGCGACGATGGACGCCTGAAGGTTGCCGCTGGGCTTCACCTCCAGCAGTCGGAGCACCTGGCCATCCTGAACCCAGCGAGGATTCGTTCGTCCTTCCAGGGCGAGTGGCACGGTCTCCTCGGCCATGAGCGTCCGGGTGTTGCCTCTGCGAGTGACGGTGAGCTGATGTCGCAGACGCAGGAGGAAGAGCGTCGTCACCATCGACACCTCGTCGGTCTCGGTCACCGCGCAACGGGCCGCCAGGGTCAAGCTGCCTTGAAGCGCACCTTCCAGCAGATGATCCGCCAGCAGCGCGACCAGGGGATGCGTTCGATGGATGAAGTGGGCACTGGGCGAGGGCGGATAGTGGAAGTCCACCGCCATTTCCCGGTCCAGGTTCTCCTGAGCCAGCCGCTCGCGCAGGGGCTGAGGAAGATTCCTCGGGATGAAGCGCCAGGCGTGACGCGAAGGCTCCAACGGGGAGTCGAGCCGCTGGCAAGCCGTCTGGACGAACCGCGCGATGGACGCCTCATCGCCGATCACATCGAGCTGTCGCCGCCATTCCGGCAGGACCTCCTCGGGCCGCAGACGACGCTGGGCGAAGACGGTGCGGTTGGACTTGGCCTTTTCGAGCGCGTCTTTCCAGGAGGTCTCCAACGTCTTGAGTTCCTGACCCATCAACTCCTCGAAGCCGAAATCCAGCTGCCCGGACTTGTTCGTGGCGCGGCTGCGCTTCAACAGAGCGGCCTTAATCATCGCGTGATTCATGCGCTCGCTGTCCTGGGGGACCGGGACGAGGATTCCCAGGTCTTTGCGGATGGTCTCGGCCTTGCGGACGATGACTTTCAGAATGAACCCGTCCACGGGGTTGTCCTGGCCGTAGAGCATCGTGCAGCGGACCTCCTTGGCCTTTTGTCCGAAGCGATCCACGCGGCCCTCCCGTTGTTCGTGTCGGGTGGGGTTCCAGGCGAGGTCGTAGTGCACCACCGCCGTGAATCCGTGCTGGAGGTTGATGCCTTCAGACAGGCAGTCGGTGGCCACCAGGATCGGCAGATCGGCCTCGGAGAGCGCGAGCACGCGCGCCTCCCGTTCCTCCGGGGTCAGCTCGCCCGTGATGGCGTCCACGGTAGCCTTGGGGAAGATCGTCCGCAGGTGCTGGGCAACGTAATGGGCAGTGGCGATGTAACGACAGAAGATGACGGGCCGGGACTGAAGCTTGATCAGCTCGCCGAGGTGTTCCGTCAGGGTTTTCAGCTTCGGGTCCCCGCGCCGCCCACCCAGGGCTCGTGCCTGCTCGATCAGCTGTTTGAGTTGTTCGGTTTCGGCCAGCGCACCGGGAGGCTCGACATCGGTGGCGGTGCCCAGCTCGGTTCCATCGCCGTCCTGGAGTTTCCCGTCGTCCGCCAGCGCGGCCATTTCTTCGAGCGTGCCTTGCAGGCGGGTCGTGAGGGCCCGCTCAGCGGCGGCGGGCGACGATCCCACGCACCGGAGCAGCGCCAGGGTCGCGTACCAGATCATGTGGCGGCCGGATGCGCCGATCTCGGCCTCGGAGCGCGTGGCGAGGTTCAGGCAGTAATCCTGGACCGCGTCGAAGAACTCGCCCCATTCCCCGTTGAGACGGTAGGTCACCTCGGCGGTCAGGCGACGGGGGAAGACGCTGGTGTCCTGCCATTCCTCGATGTCCTTGCGGCGACGCTGGACGAAATGGGCGGCGAGTTCCTCCCGCAGCTTTTGCTGTTCGGCTTCCGGGGCATCCAGAAGGCCCGCAAACCGGGGCCCGAGCAGGGAAAGCAGATTGTGGAAGGCGGTGTCGTCGCCGGAATGTGGCGTGGCCGTGAGCAGGAGGAGGTGGCGGTCGGCCTCGGCGGCGAGTTTCTGGAGAAGCGCAAAGCGAAGCTGTTTGCCCTGGCCGCTGGCGGCGCAGGTATGGGCTTCGTCCACGATGATGAACTCCGGTGCGATGGCGAGGAAGTGGTCGCAGTGCCGTTCGCTCTTGATGTAGTCGAGGCTGACCACCACGACCGGGTGATGCTCGAAGAGCGAGACACCGGGAGGGAGGTTCCGTTCCAGTCTGCCTACGCTGGAGGCGGTGAGCGCCGCCGCCTGGAAGTGGAAATGCCGGCTCAGCTCGGTCTGCCATTGTTCGACCAGATGCGGCGGACAAAGCACGGCGAAGCGCGCGATCTCCCCCCGATCCCACAGTTCACGGGCGATGAGCCCGGCCTCGATGGTCTTGCCGATACCCACGTCGTCGGCAATCAGCAGGCGGACCGTCGCCTGCCGCAGGGCCATCAGCAGTGGCACCAGTTGATAGGCGCGGGGTTCGACCGCGATGTTGGCAAACGACCGGAACGGACCCGCGCCCGACCGCAACTTGAGCTGCAAAGCGTCGCGAAGGAGCTGCGCCGCGGTGTGGTTGCCGGGCATGGACGGGTCCGGCTCGGGGAATGTCGCGGGGGTGGGCGAGTCGAATTCGAGATCGGGAATGAGGGTGGTGATGTCCTCCTCCGAACCACCCAGCGGCCGGAGTCGGAGCAGCGAATCGGAGGAGCCGGGTTGGACCACCCATTCCCGCTCTCGGGCTTTGACCAGGGCACCGGGGCTGAAGGCGACGGAACTCATGCGTTAGAGGCACTAGAAGGCCCGAAGATGTCGGCGTGGGCCACGAAGATCTCGGGCCAGGCGCGTTCGTCCGGTGGGAACTCGATGATCGAATAGCCCCGGTCGGCGGCAAAGGCACGCAAGGCTTCGGACACCGGCCGCAGCATCACCAAGGCACGTGCGGCGCGGTAGAGGGCATCCGCGGTGCCGAGGTCATCCGGAAGCAGTTGCGCGACGGAATCCGGGGCGCGAAGACCGCGCTGGGTGAGGGCCTGCTGCCAGGTCGCGAGCATGGGAGCTGGGTCGGAGTCGGAACCTGCTCCAGAAGATGCCCGAATTCGGGCAGGCCCCACGGTTGCCTGAGCCATGCGGACCAGGAATCCCAGGACCTCCTGATCACGGCGGTTGATCAACTCGTGGTCAGGCTGGTTGTAGTAGGACAGCAGGCACTGGTAGCACCCGGCTTCGCACACGTGGGTGCCGTCGGGGCGCTTGATTTCGAGCGGAGCCAAATCCTCGACGGAGAATGGAGTGGGCAGTCGCGACGTGTCGAAGTGCAGGAGGCGAAGGGCTTCGCGGGCCACCAAGGCGAGTTGATCCGGGCTTTGGCCGAGCCGGCTCAGCACACCGGCTCCTCCTTCCGCGGCCTCGTAGAACAGAATGGATTTCCGGCAGTTAGAATCCGGCAGCGGCTCGACCACCAATTCGGACTCCTCGATCTGGAAGCTCTGGGTGATTCCCCGCTTCAGTGCGGCCTGGAGGGTGGTCATGCCTGCCTCCGACAGGGGCTTCGTGGGGGTCAGGATGAGGATGTTTCGGTGATCCTCGACGAACGGGACGATCCTTTGACTGGGTTCCTTGGACGGCCGAGCCCCGGGGTTCTCCTCTCCCTCGGGTGCGTCTTCCTCCGGGCTGTCCTGCTTGCTCCAGCGTCCGTTGAGCGGGTTGATGAAGAAGCCGAGCTGGCGCTTGTCCTTCCGGCGTCGCCACCCCTTGTTGATGCGCCAAATCTTGGCCGAGGGAGAATACGTCAGACTGGCCACCGGATCGGATTCTCCCACCGGGATGGCTTCGGAGAGGTGGCACTCGATCTGACCGCCGGAGCCCGGCATGAAGCGGTACGTGGTTTGGAGTTCGTACCCCTGACGCTGGCGTTCCTCTTCGTTTACGGAAATTCGCTCCTGCGGAACGGTTTCAACGTTCTCGACCTTGTAGAGCGTGTTGATCCGGTTGGTATCGGTGAGCAACTCGCCGCAATGCTCGCAGACGTTGGCCAAGGGTTCGGACTGCCCGGGTTCGCCGAGATGGCCGTAGCCGCATTGTCCGCAGACCCGCGCGCTGGTGGTGGGCAGGGTCGAGTCGGCTGAAATGGCATCCGCGCTGGTGATGTTCAGTTTGGCGCGCTCCACCCGGAACATGCGGCCGGCATGGTAGATCAGGCTGCGGGG
>JAEUHG010000262.1 GCA_016795425.1 Verrucomicrobiales bacterium | reverse complement strand
CGGCATAGAAGTACTGGTCGCGCACCAACTCCCCGCCGACGGAAACATCGACATAATCCAACGTGAGCACGTTGGGTCCGATCCGCCGCGCCGCCACCGGCCCCGATGCGAACTCGACGATTTTTGGCGGCTTCGAAAGGGCCGGCCCTTCGCGCGGGGCCTTTTTGGGCAGGAACAAAAGAAGACTGCCGGACGGTACCAACTCAAACGGCGCCAGGATGCCTCCCTGGGTCTCCGTTGCTGGATAGGCTTCGATCCGACCGGTATAGGGATCCCAACGTTCGGCGCCAGGCAAGGAAGCGCGAACTTCCCCACGAGAGGGATGCTCGATGCTGGTGTTCACGAGGAACAGGATCTGACCTCCGTCCACCACCCGCCGATGGTGGAACAGAATGCCGCGGTCGCCATCGGCACGCCGCACCACCACGTCGCCCTTCTCCGCTTCGTTCCTCAGCAACTCGGCCACCGCCCCGGGGGCCACCTTTTCCCAACGGCGACGCCAGGTGGTTTCGTCACCACCAGCCGGGCGGGGTTGTCCATCCACACGATCCGGAGCATCCACACAAGCGACGATGCGTCCGCCACCCACGGCAAAATCGCGCAACAACGACCACGTCCGGCCGTCGAGGTTTTCCAGGTGTGGCGGCAGGACCACGATTTCGTAAGCACGCTGACCCACCCGCAGCGTTCCGGCTGACGACCAGGAATGCCGGATGGGAGGCGCGCCGCCGATGCTGCCGTGTCGGGCCAGGATGTCCTCGCAACCCAAGTCGTACTCAATCTGGGCCGATTCCAAGGACATGAGGAGTTGAAAGAATCCGTCGCCCAGTTCTTTCAGCTTGGATTCGTTACCTTGGTACATCCAGGCGGTGGTGGTGGGTTCCAGAACAAGGATCCGATGGAATTGCCCTCCCTGGGAGAGCGCCGCCGAGAGCCGGGTCATGTAGCGGGCATGCACGTGATAGGCGGGCCACCACGGTTCATGGTACGAGAATGACTGGGGGTGATCTCGCTTCCGCGCCCCACGCAGCGTCACGTAACTCAGATGCTCATCCATGGTGTTGATCCCAAGCACCTGCAGCCAATCCGCAATGCGCTTCATGTCCTCGAAGCGCAGATCCCATCCGCCGGCGCCGTAAAGTTCGACCAGCGTGCGCTCGCGCCCGAGCTGGTTGGCGACGCTGGAGATTTCGCGGCAGTAACGGACGTTGCCGAACTGAGCGTGCGTATTCTCGGCGTACTGGTTCATCAACGTGTCGATCCCGGGTCGATGCTGCCAGGCCGCCATCGCCATGTTGTCCGGCACGCCAACACAATGGGGCCATTCATGGTCCCAATAATGCCCCGTGAACTCGAGTCCACGCTTCTCGCACGCCTCGTAATAGGGCTTGGCCCACCGCTCGATGAAGAGTTGGTTCAAGGTCGAGTAATAATTGTGCCGCACGCGCCGCCAATCACCGACCTCCCGCGCCAAAGATGCCAGCTGCGGAACCAAGTCATAGCCCCACTGCTTCTTGAATTGCTCGGGCAGATCCGGGCACCAAGGGAATCCACCGGCCGGCCGGATGTTGGGCTCGTCGGTGAAAACGCCCGGAATGCGTTCCCATCCCTTTTTCGAAATCCCGCGGTCGTACGCACCCAGCGTGGTCTCGAGGAATTTCTCGGTGACGCCCAAGGTGAGCAGATTCACGTAGCACCGATTCCCGTGCCACGGCGAGTTTCCGGCCCGAATCAAACGCGCCCCCAGGTAGGTTCCTTCCCCGGGCAACGCGCGCCCGGCCTTCAGTTCGGAGGTCAGGTCGTCCGCCCGACCGTCTGCCACCCGAAACAGCCCCACCAGATTCTCATCGAGTTTGGGAACGCCCTTTTCGTCGGCAATGGACAACCCGAGTCCGCGGGATTCGGGCATTTGTTCCGGCACAAAGCCGCCCGCGAATCCGCTGGGATAGGAATTCTCGTCGTAGATCCAGACATTCATGTCCAATCGCTCAGCCTCGCGCAGAGCGAGGTTCCAGAGCCGAAACCAATCCTCACCCAGGTAGGGCGTCATGAGGCCGGGCCGCGGATGCACGAACACTTGTTTGACCGACTGTCCCGCCAGGTCGCGAAGGGTGCTGCGGATCTGGTCCTCGGTGAGCAGGTCGTTCCAAACCCACAGAGGCGCCGACGCGTATTCGCGCGGGGGATCGGCGAATAATCGGCGCAGTCGACGCGCCGGATCAGCCGCGATGGCGGATAGGGACGTAGCCAGGACGGCCAGACCGAGAACAAACAGGAACCTGCCGCGGCCTGACGTCCCGCCGCGGCCCATCGAAGGCCGGTACTCGGTGCTCATGGGTGCAGCATCAGCTCACCCGGCCCCCGGATCACGCACCAACCAACCCTTGGCCGAATTTCACCGCCGGTTGCCGCGGCTATTCGACGGGAGTCTCCACCGGGAACTCAAACACCACCGCCGACATGGGCGGAAGCGTGAACGCCGCCGAATGCGGCTGCCCGTGGCAAGGAATGGGCTCGGACTCAATGCCACCCAGGTTTCCCTGGTTGCTGCCGCCATAGGTTTCCGCGTCCGTGTTCAAAACCTCGATCCATCGGCCATCCAGCGGAACCCCGACTCGGTATCCATTGCGCAACACCGGAGTGAGATTGAGGATCACCAGCATCGGATCCGTGCCATCCGCGCGAAAGCGCAGGAAACTCAAGACGCTCTGCTGGTGGTCGGAACAATCGACCCAGCGGAATCCGACCGGATCAAAATCGGCTTCCCACAGCGGCGGATGCTCCTTGTACAAGGCGTTGAGATCGCCGACGAGGCGCAGCACCCCCGCGTGATAGGGCCCCTGGCCGAGCAGCCACCAATCGAGTTCGGTGTTATGATTCCACTCCCGGCTCTGGCCGAATTCGCCACCCATGAAGAGCAGCTTCTTGCCGGGGAAGAGCCATTGATAAGCCAACAGACACCGGAGACTCGCGAAACGCTGCCAGTCGTCACCGGGCATTCGACCCAGCAGGGTTCCCTTCCCATGCACCACTTCGTCGTGCGACAGCGGCAGGACGAAATTCTCGTGATAGTGGTAGAGCATCGCGAAGGTCAGCTCATTGTGATGGTACTTGCGATGCACCGGCTCTCGCTTGAAGTAGCCCAGCGTGTCGTGCATCCAGCCCATGTTCCACTTGAGACTGAATCCCAGCCCGCCGAGATAAGGCGGGCGCGAGACCATGCCCCAGGACGTTGACTCCTCCGCAATCGTCGAAACCCCGGGATATTCCGTGTGCACGAGATGATTGAACTCCCGCAGCAACTCGATGGCGTCGAGGTTCTCTTTGCCCCCGTAACGGTTGGGCAGCCATTCCCCTGCCTTCTTCGAATAATCCAGGTAGAGCATGGATGCCACCGCATCCACGCGCAGGCCGTCGATATGATAACGGTCACACCAGAACAGCGCGTTGGCGGTCAGAAAATTCCGAACCTCATGCCGCTCGTAGTTGAAGATCAGGGTTCCCCAATCCATGTGGGCCCCCCGCCGCGGATCCTCGTGCTCGTAAAGACAGGTGCCGTCGAACCGGGCCAATGCCCATTCGTCCCTGGGAAAATGCGCCGGCACCCAATCGATGATCACTCCGATGCCCGCGTCGTGCAGGGCGTTGACGAGATACTGAAAGTCGTCCGGAGTGCCATAGCGGCACGTGGGTGAATAGAAGCCGGTCACCTGGTAACCCCAACTCGGATAAAAGGCGTGCTCACTGACCGGCAGGAACTCCACGTGGGTGAAGCCGGTACGACGCAGGTGGTCGATCAAGGGTCCCGCCAATTCGCGGTAGCTGAACGATTCCGTCATCGTCTTCTTCCGCCACGAGCCCAGGTGCAGTTCGTAGATCGACAGGGGCGCCTGCAGCGGGTTGGCGAGACGCCGGGTCTCCAACCAGGCCGCATCGCTCCAGCCGAACTTGCGGTTGTTCCAAACGATGGACGCATTCTTCGGCGCCGGTTCGAAGAAGGCGCCGTAGGGATCCGTCTTGAGGACCACGTTTCCGTGGGCATCCCGAAGTTCGAACTTGTAAAGCGCGCCCTCGCCCACGCCGGGAACAAAAATCTCCCAGACCCCGGATGAACCCAGCCGGCGCAGCATATGCCGCCGGCCATCCCAATGCTTGAAATCCCCCACTACGCTCACTCGTTGGGCGTGCGGCGCCCAGACGGCAAAAGCGGTGCCCGCCACGCCATCGTATTGTCGCAAATGCGCCCCCAGCTTCTCATAGATGCGGCGCTCATTGCCCTGGGCAAAAAGAAAAAGATCCGTCTCCCCCACCGCGGGCAAAAAGGAATAGGCATCCCGCGACCGGCTCGTATGGCCGTCCGGCCATGTTACCACCAGATCATAGGCGTAAACCGGCCCGGGATCGTGGCTGACCCCCTCGAACACGCCGGTTTCGTGAACGCGCTTCAGGATCAGCGGGGATCGCCGAGTCTCATGTACCGGCACCGCCTCAACTTTCACCGCACCCGGTTGGTAGGCACGCACCACGAGTCCGGGCCGATGTCCCAGCGGATGCATGCCCAGCAAATCGTGGGGAGACGCATGCCGGACGGACACCAGCGCTTCGAGTTCCGCGGCGCTCAGAATCATGGGTGGACAATGCCCCCGCCACCGTCGACGAGCCAGCACCAAGACC